>JAZJZW010000017.1:6063-136655 GCA_040389425.1 Bacteroidota bacterium
GAGGTGTCAATGGCAAAACCAGCAGTACACAAACACAAAAAAGCTAAAAAAGAGGCAGCAAAAGTAGAAGCTGCAAAACCTGAAGTAAAAAAATAAATAGCAACTTATAAAAAATAAAAATCATGAAAAATTTAGCATTAGCATTAGTAGCTGTATTAGGAACCACAGTTTTCGCAACAGCAGCACCAATTCAAGCAAAACCTGCAACTACTCCAGTAAAAGAGGTGTCAATGGCAAAACCAGCAGTACACAAACACAAAAAAGCTAAAAAAGAGGTAGTAAAAGTAGAAGCTGCAAAACCTGAAGTAAAAAAATAAAACAACACCTTTTAAAAAAATAACGTCATGAAAAAAATAGCATTATTATTCGTAGTTTTATTAGGGACATCAGTTTTAGTAACAGCAGCGCCTGTGAAATCAAAAACAGCAGCAGCTACCGAAGTAACTGTGACTAAAAAACACAAACACACACATAAAACTAGAGCAGAGCGTAAAGAAGCTAAAATGAACGCGGCTCCAAAAGCAAAATAAAAGGTATTTCTATTGATTCAAAACAACAAAGCTGGTAAAGAAATTTATCAGCTTTATTGTTTTGATAGATTTGAAAAATATTGAAAAATATTTTTCAATATTTAGTACATTTAAATTATAATAAATAGAGGTATGAATATTCTAATAGTGGAAGACAATAAGGAGCTAGCTCATGAGGTTCGTGATTTTTTAAGCAGAAACAGGTATATATGTACCATTGCAAATAATTGTGAACAAGCACTGGATGAGGTCGCAGCTGCCGATTATGATGTGATGTTATTAGATTTAGGATTGCCTGATGGAGATGGATTTGAGATTTTAAAAGCAATTAGAAAGGCAAAATCAAGGATTGCTGTTATTGTAATCACCGCAAGAGGAGAATTAGACGATAGAATAAATGGATTGCATTTAGGTGCTGATGATTATATGACAAAACCTTTTGCTTTAACAGAGCTCAATGCTAGGTTGTTTGCGGTTATTAGACGTTTGCACGGCTTTGTTTTAAATGAATTAGAAATACATGGTTTAGTACTTCAGCTTCAGGATTATAAGGTGAGTTATCAAGGAAATGCTATTAGTTTAACCAAAAAAGAATTTGATATTTTTCAATATTTAGTTCTTAATAAGGACAGAGTTATTACCCGTTTGCAATTGACAGAACATATTTGGGGAGATATTTTAGAGTTAAATTCCGATTCTAATTTTATAGATGTTCATGTGCGTAATCTGCGAAAAAAAATAGAAAAATTTGTTTCGATTACTTGGTTTGAAACAGTTCGAAATGTAGGTTATCGTATCAATTCATAAGCTATGAAAATTAAAAGTCAATTAATCATTTTTAATCTGATAACCCGATTATTAGTAATCCTGGTTTTTTGGTTGGTATTGCCAGTTTTGGTTCAAAAAGTGGTTTACAGGAATATTAATAAAAGTTTAGTTGAAAAGAAACAGAAATTCTTAGAGCATTTAGATAAAGAAGAAATTAATGATTTTATTCTTCGAAATGATACCACAGAGACTTATGCTAGTTTTTCTACTTTGCATAGTGAGTTTCTCCAATTGTCAAGATTGCCAGTTCATTTTCATAAAGACAAAACTGTTTTTGTAGATGAACCCCGAATTATTGAAGGAGAGCGCGATGATTATAGAATTTTGAAATATCAATTTTTATACGAGAAAACGCCTTACGAACTTGAAATTGGTAATAATCTCAGCGAAATTAAGGAGCTAACTTTTATTATTCGGATTTTTGTTTTTATCGTTCTATTTTTTGCTTCGGCAGTAGTATTTGCTTTAGATGCTTTTTTTATCGACTATTTATTAAAACCTTTTTATAAAATTATCGATACTAAAATTAGGCACGTTAATGAACCCGATCTTTTTGACCATACCCCAATTAATTCGACTTCTTCTGATTTTCGTGAGTTAGATATCGTTTTAAATCAAATGATGGATAGAATCAGTGATCTTTTTAAGAAAGAGAAGCAGTTTATTGCCAACGTTTCTCATGAGCTTTTAACACCTATTGCGTTATTGAAAAATAAATTTGAGAATTTACTTCAAAATGAATCCTTAGATGATAATGCAATGGATAAAATAGTTAGCTCATTGCGGACTTTAGACATGCTTAAAAAAATAATTAATAATTTATTACTCATTTCGAAAATTGATAACAATCAATACGAATCTAATGAAACGATTGATTTATACCAATTGCTCTTTGATTTGATTGAAGATCTTAAAGATCGAATAGAGGAGAAAAATATAGCTGTAAAATTAGAACTTCAGCATCATTTTGAATGTATTGGGAATAAAACCCTAATGCATATTCTGTTGTATAATTTGATAGTAAATGCTATAAAATACAATACGTCCAAAGGAAGCATTATGGTGAGTGATGGTTATGTTGATTCCGCTTATTTTTTGTCTATTGCTGATACTGGAATAGGGATGGATGAGAGTCAGATTGGGCGAATATTTGATCGATTTAGCCGTATTAATGCAACTGAAGAAGGACATGGATTAGGTTTGGCAATTGTTGGCAGTGTTGCTTCTTTTCATCAAATAAAAATTGAAGTCTCTTCAAAAATTAATGAAGGAACTACTTTTTTATTGCATTTTCCAAATAAAGAAAAACTGAGTTGATTTGTTTCTTAATCCGTTGGACGTAATAAGTTTTTGATAATTATGCCCAACGGCAAACGAAAAATGAAATAGAAATGTGTGTTGCACTTCTATTGTTTGCTGCTGTTGGGGTAAACAAAATTCGTTTTTTCTTCTTTCACTTTTATTGGTCTAACCTCAATAGTTGCTGACGGTACATATTCAAATTCTGGATTGTATTTTGCTATTGCCATTGCCTCGTCAATGTCTTGCGCTAGAATGTGGTAATATCCAACTTGTGTTTCTTTGGTTGGGTCAATTGCAGCAGTTGACCAGCCTTGATTTGTTTTTGAGATTAGGAAGCCTTCTCTAACAATTGGTTGGGCAGCAATTAGTTTGTTTTCACTTTTAAGTTTATTAATATAGACTTCATATTTTTTGATAAATTCAAAATGTTGTTCGGCAGTCAAAATTGCTTTAGAATCTCCAGCATTGCGTATGTAAAGCATAAATTCTTTCATCTTGTTTTATTTAATATTTTTAAATCTACCTAGTTTTGAAATTTTTCGTGTATACAAACGCGACTCTTGTAACGGATTGTAAATCAGATTAAAAATAGTAACGCTACAAAAACTTAGCTATTTCAGTATGATTGTTTGTGATAAAAGTAATCAGATATTGATTTTCTTTCTTTTCAAAAAAAATATACCAAGTTGTACGTTGGTTGCTTTTGTAGAAAATGTATTTTGAACCTAAATGATAAAGAGCTAAGGGAGTTGTTTTTGAAGGGAAAGACGCAATGTTCTGCTCAATAAAATCAATTATTCGGTCTTTGTATTCAATTGCATTTTCAAGATAACTAAAGTAGTTTTCTTTGTAAAGAATGTAAATTAGTTCATTTATATAGTTTTCAACTTCAGCTTTATAGAAGATTTTTATTTCTTCCATTCCAATGACTTTAAAAAATCAGAAGTGCGTTTTTTTAGTTCGTCAGTTGTAATGGCGGCGTTTAATTCTTTATCAAAATCAAAAGAGCTTTGTTGTTTTCTAAAACTGTCAATTTGGTCAATAATAGTTTTGTCCTCAATAGAGGATAACCATTTTATCAATTCATTTTTTTTGGCAGTAACATTCATAACTACAATGATTTATTCAAAGGTACGGCTAATTTTTTTTAAAAAAATATTTGATATTTTTATTTCGTCAAACTTGTTATCCCGACGCAGGAGGGATTCTTTTATATCAGTCAAAGACTGATGTTCGCCTCCTCAAAGTTGGAAACTTTGCGGAGCAGCTTTTGAGAAATTCTTTGTGTGTACAATCGTGATGCTTGGTTGATATTTTGATTGTCAATATTCTATTTCACAGATAATTGGCATGTGGTCACTAATTCCTATCCAATTGTCAAATTCGCCAATTTCGATGTTTGTTATTCTGTCTGTGAATTTTTGAGAGCCAAAAATATAATCAATATGATAAGGTCTTATTAGTTTTCGTTGAAAATATAAAGTAGGTTTGGTTTCTTTGCCTTGAAGTTCATTTGTAAATTTGTGATAAAAACTTTCAATACCAAGTTCTTTTAATTCAATTACTACATCAGAATGATTCCACCATCTGTCCCATTGATCCCAAATCATACTACTGTTAAAATCTCCTGCAATTATTGACTTGTTTAATTTGTCTTTATTGATTTGTAAATATTTCCATAATTGACCAATGTATCCAAAATTTGGAGAATCGTTTCTATGTGTCCAAATTGCTAGTAAATTAAAATCCCCATTTATTTTACAAGGTAAAAAGTGCTTTACTAAATGGTCTTTGAATTGATTTGTCCACTCTAATTTTTCTAACCTGATCTCTGGTTTTGCAAAAACGGCAAGTCCTTTGTTTTTGTTGTCTCCAATCCAAATGTAATTTTTAGACCATTCCTGATATTTTTTGTCTTTAGATTCGATTGGGTTTTCACATTCTTGGATAATATATATGTCAGCATTTAAGGCTGAAATATATTCAAATTTTTTTCTAAATGCTCCGTTACAATTCCAAGTTATTATTTTCAATTTCGTGTTTTTTATTCAATGACCGCAAAGTTATTTGTTTTCAAATATATTAAAATATTCTTACAAATGTAATTATGAAATAAGACGTAATATCTAGCCCTGATCGAAGCGGCATCCTTTTTATTTTGTACTTCGGCAGGCTCAGTATGACAAAATAAAAAGATATAGCAGAGAGCAGGAGGGGAGTTGTTGCAGTGTTTGTGGTTTCTGCTGCTAAAAATTTAAAGGCTATCTAGTTAAAGTTTAATTAAGATATTCTTAAATAAGCGGTAGATGTTGTTATTTTGTGTAAAATGTATTGATACCGCTGCATATTTCAAATTAGTCCAATAAAAATTGAACTAAATGAAATATGCAACGGCATTATATAAAAAAATATAAAATGGGTTTTAGGTTACTTTTTTTTGTGGTGTTTCTTTTGGTGATTGAACTCTATGCTTTTCAGGCTTTTAGAACGATTGTCAAAGACAGATGGTTTTTGAGTGCTTATGGAGTGCTGAGTCTGGCCATTTTAATTTATATAGTCTATTCTTTTTTTAGTTTTGACCGTTCGGTGGGGCAAACCAAGCAAACTATGTTTACCATGGGTTTGATGTTGTTAGTTTATATTCCTAAAATTGTTTTGACTATTGTTTTATTAGGCGAAGATATTTTTAGAGTTGCCGCGGGAGCTATCAATTATTTTGTAGAAAACGATAACGAAGGTTTCCTGAACTCTAGGCGAAAGTTTGTTAGTCAGCTGGGTTTAGGTTTGGCTGCAATTCCGTTTTTGTCGTTGTTATACGGTGTTACTATTGGGAAATACAATTATAAGGTAATCAAGCAGCAGATCTTTTTTCCTGATTTGCCTGATGCCTTTGATGGTTTTACGATTACTCAAATTTCGGATGTGCATTCGGGGAGTTTTGATAATCCTGAGAAGATAAATTATGCTATTGATTTGGTTAACGAGCAAAATTCGGATATGATTTTGTTTACGGGTGATATTGTCAATACACACGCCAAAGAAATGCATCCTTGGATTGAAACTTTTAACCGAATTAAAAAACACGAATACGGTAAGTTTTCGGTTTTGGGGAATCACGATTATGGCGAATATGTGACTTGGCCTAATGAGGCTAAGAAAGCTGAAAATTTTAAGGAAATTAAAGATTTGTACGGGCAGATAGGTTTTCAGTTGATGCTGAACGAACATACTTTTATTGAAAAAGGAGATGACCGAATTGCCTTAGTTGGAGTTGAAAACTGGGGACATAACTTCAAGAAAGCAGGCGATTTGAATAAGGCTTCGGAAGCATTAGACGAAAAAGACTTTAAGATTTTGATGAGTCATGATCCAAGTCATTGGGATTATGAGATTAAAAATCACGATAAAAATTTCAATTTAACCTTATCAGGGCATACACATGGAATGCAGTTTGGGATTGAAATTCCGGGTTATTTTAAATGGAGTTTGGCGCAATATGTTTATGCGCAATGGGCAGGTTTGTATGAGCATTTAGGGCGTTATGTCTATGTAAATAGAGGCTTTGGCTTTCATGCTTACCCAGGAAGGGTAGGAATTATGCCTGAAATTACAGTTATCGAACTAAAAAAAGGAGAGAAATTAGCATAATTCGGTAAAAATGCTACATTTGTATATAAGAAACGATGTTTCTAAGATTTTAAAAAATTAATTCGTTGGTTTTATGTCAAAATTTGGAGAACTTATAAGTGCACAAGTGCCTGTATTAATTGATTTCTACACAGATTGGAATGAATCTTCTGTTTCTATGCACGATGTGATTAGAGATGTTGCTGCGGCTTTAGGTGATAAAGCTAAGGTGATAAAAATTGATGTTGATAAAAATCAAGAACTTGCCGAAGCGCTAAGAATTAAAGGCTTGCCAACTTTGATGGTTTATAAAGACGGTCAAATGGTTTGGAGACAATCGGGGGAATTAGATGCTAATTCATTGATTACAATTGTCCAAGACCTGATAGCTTCTTAGTCTTTTATTGCTTCAAACGAAAAGTGATTTTCTTTTAAATAGTTGAGCACTTTAGGTAACACGTATTCTAGCTTTTTGAAGGCTTTTAGACTATCGTGAAAAACAATTATACTCCCCGATTTGGTGTTGGATAGCACGTTATCTAAGCATTTTTCTTTAGTGATGGTTTGGTCAAAATCAGCACTAAGAACATCCCACATAATTATTTTATAGCCTTGTTGTCTGAGTTCTTTAGCTTGGACTCTTTTTATTTTTCCATACGGAGGTCGGAAGATTTTAGATTTTAGATTTGAGATGTCGGATTTTAGATTTGAAATAACGACTTCACATTTTTCAATGTTTTCTAAATATTCTTCAGTAGTACTTTTCCATCCATTGAAGTGATTGTTAGTGTGATTGCCTATGCTGTGTCCTTTTTTCTCAATTTGTGTAAAGATATCGGGATGGGCTACAATGTTTTTGCCAATGCAAAAGAAAGTAGCTTTGGCATTGTATTGCGTTAATTGGTCCAAAACCCAAGTGGTGATTTCAGGTGTTGGTCCATCATCAAAAGTAAGGTAGATTTTCTTTTCTTTGTTTGGAATGTCCCAAACATAATTTGAAAATATTTTTTTAATGATGATGTGCGTTTTAACCCAGTAGGCTTTCATGTGAGTTGGAATTTTACTTAAAGATAAAAAAAATGTAGCAATCTTTTTGAATTGAGATTGCTACATTTTTTTTATAAAATCGATTATTTTTTATTCTTTATCGCGTCCAAAACGTTGAAATATTTCAGTGTAAGTATTGAAAGTAGCTCGGTGTTTTTGGAAGAAAGCAAGGTCGTTATTTTTCTTGATTACTTGCAATAAAGCTCTGTAGCGCTCAATATCGGTAACAATATCTATCGCGATATCCGATTGGTCACCAGCACTCATTTTGCTATAGTAATTTAGATTTTCTTTGTACTTACCTATTAGTTTGTCAAGAAGTTGATGCGCTTTAGCTGTTTCGCCTACTTGATAATAACCGCTTGTAAAAGGTTCTAGTAATGAATAATAACCAAATTTATCTACTGGTAATTTTTCCATAGCTAAATTAATTACTTTTTTAGCTTTATCTATTTTGCCTTCTTTGATAAGTTGGTCCATTAATCGAGAAAGATTCGTTCTATAAGTAATACTCTCACGACGGGTTTCTGGGTCCTGATAGATGTTACCATTGCTATTGCCCCAATCCCATTTCATTACGATATTGTACATTTTGTCGGCATCAATTTGTCCCATTTCCATTGGATTTCCGTCTTTAGGGATACTTGTTTTTACAGGAACCAATTTGTAAACCATACCGTCTAATTGTAGGTAGTCTTTCATCCATAAGTATTCTTCGTCGTCAAATGCACCACCGCTGAAATAAATAGGTCTTTTCCAGTTGTTATTAGCAACAAGATCCAGCATCATCAATCGGTTTTTGTAGATAGCGCTTCCTTTGATGTCAATGTCAATGTATGGAACAATAGAATCGTAATACTTCTCAGAAACGATTTTGTTTTTGATAATAATATTTTTGTCAACAGGAATTCTAATTTGGTTTGTTGGATAGAAATGAAGCGTTTGTCCATTTTGCATCTCCACAGTTGATTTAGGATGCTTGACAAAAGCCATAAATCCTTTTACATCCCATCGGCTTTTTATCTTTGGAATGCTTACTACATAATCCAGTTTGTCACCCACATATTGATCGTGTGTGAATGATATTGGCAATGGATCTGATTCGTAAGTCTTAGTTTTCATTTGGTCTATGTACCAATCGGTCATAAAAAGACTAGTGTTGACGATTTTTACATCGGTTCTAATGCTTTCAATTTCCTGTGCATACCATAATGGGAAGGTGTCATTATCACCAATGGTAAATAATATAGCATCTTTATCACAAGAATTCAGATAAGCTTTTGCCATAGCCAAGGCAGTGTATTTACCTGAACGATCGTGGTCATCCCAGTTTTGCGAAGCCATAATAACTGGAGCTGTTAATAAAGAAGCCGCTACAATTACTGGTCCAGCAATTTTTGGTGATAAATATTTCTTGGCACTTTCGTATAATGAATAAACTCCCAATCCTATCCAAATAGCAAATACATAGAATGAACCTACTAAGGCGTAATCTCTTTCTCGAGGTTCAAAAGGTCTTTCGTTCAAGTATATTTTTAACGCAATTCCAGTGAAAAGGAATAATGCTAGTAATACATAAAAGCTTTTTAAGTCTTTGCCAGCATGATACATTAATCCAATAAGTCCTAGAATGAAAGGGATAAAGAAATAAACATTACGTCCTTTATTCATTAAAGCGTCAGTAGGTAAGTTGTCTTGAGGACCTAAGTGAACGTCGTCAATAAATTTAATTCCGCTAAGCCAGTTTCCGTCTTGATTGTCATATCTTCCTTGATTGTCACTTTGACGACCTACGAAATTCCACATAAGGTATCTCCAGTACATGTAACCAAATTGATATTCGACCATGAAACTGAAATTGTCAACTGTAGTAGGTTTTTCAATTATTAAATAATCGCCATAGCTTTTTAAGAATTTAACATAGCCTTCGTTGTCAATTTGTTTTTGAGCGTAGGCTTTTCTGAATTCTGAGACTGTTTTTTCTACTTCGTTTTTCAATTGAGCAATGGCTCTGTTGTAATCTTCTTCAGAAAGTTTACTAGCATCTACTCCGTATTTTGCTAAATCATTTTCGTAAGGATAATCAGGGTTGATGCTGAATTGAGGAGGATTGGAAAAATTGATGTAATTCTCAATGTGTTCAGAACTCCACATTCTTGGTAAGAATGTTTTTTGAGTATTGTCACTATTTTGTTCAGCGTTTTTATAGTTGTTTACAATGACATATTTTCCTGTTTTGTAATCTCTTTCGTAGTTAGGTGCTTTGTCAAGATAAGGAGTGTCTTTGTCTAAGCCTGCAAAAGTTTCAGTGTATTGAGGTCCGTAAAACAAAGGATTGCTTCCGTATTGCTCTCTGTTATAATAAGCTAAAACCTCACGAGCATCCGATGGTTTGTTTTCGTTAATAATAACATTTGAGTTGGCTCTAATAGGTAGCATTAACCAGGTTGAGAAACCAATTAAAATAAATAGAATGCAAAGAATTAGGGTGTTGTAGGTTACGAGACCTTTGCTTTTAGTGTATTTTAATCCAAAATAGAAAGATGCTATTAGGACTAGAGTTACTAAAATAGTTCCCGAATTAAATGGCATTCCAAGGCTATTTACAGTAAAAACCTCTGCTTTGGCAAAAAATGCCATGGTTAAAGGAAGTAGTAATTTGAAAATAAACAATAAAATAGAGACTACCACCACATTAGCAATGATGAAGTTTTTAATTGTTACTGTTTTATAGTTTTTAAAATAGTACAAGAATCCTATTGCAGGAATGGCTAATAAAGCCATAAAGTGTACTCCAAATGAAAGACCGATTACTAATGAAATGACTAATAACCATCTGTTTCCTCTTGGGGTATTCATGTCTTGTTCCCAACGTAATCCTAGCCAAAAAAGCAAAGCAATAAGTAAAGATGCCATAGCATAAACTTCGGCTTCTACGGCGTTAAACCAGAAACTGTCCGAAAATGTGTAAGCTAAAGCGCCTACAAATGAACTTCCTAAAATTACAATATCATTGCTTTTGTTGATTTCTTCAGAATTAGAGATTATTTTTCTCAAAATCATCGTTGAAGACCAAAACATAAAAAGTATAGTAAAGGCACTTGAGAAAACCGAAGTCATATTAACCATTAAGGCAACATGTTGTGCATTAGTAGCAAACATGGCGAAAAAAGCACCAATCATTTGGAATAAAGGAGCTCCGGGAGGATGACCTACTTCTAGTTTTGCTGCTGTGGCAATATATTCTCCACAATCCCAAAAGCTCATAGTAGGCTCAACGGTAAGAGAATAGGTTATTAATGCGATTCCAAAAGCAAGCCATCCTATGATAGTATTCCACTTTTTGAAATTGAAAGACTCCTGATTCATGTAGTAAAATTTAGTTAATTTTTTCGAGTTACAAAGAAAATGTTTTTTTATTTAAGGATATAGGCATTAACAAAATTTTCTACAAAACAATTTTGGTTTTTAACTCCTTGTTTATGAGAGTGGTTTGTTCGGATTTGATTTTTTTTCGAAAAAAAACCAAAAAAAGTTTGCGTAAACTGAAAAAGCTTGTAAATTTGCACTCGCAATAACGCACTGCTGGCCTATGGTGTAATGGTAACACAACTGTTTTTGGTGCAGTCTTTCAAGGTTCGAGTCCTTGTAGGCCAACATAAAAAGCCTCTCATTTGAGAGGCTTTTTTTATGCAATAAATTTTTTGATTTTTATATCTTGAAAACAACAACTGGTTTTGATGCGTGATTGGCTAAGTCTTCGCTAATGCTTCCAGTGAAAAAATGTGAAAGTCCAGTTCTTCCGTGGGTGCAGAGGCTAATTAAATCGGCGTTGATTTCTTTAGAAAAATGAAGAATGCCTTTCTCTATGTTTACATCGTTGTAAATATGGGTTGAGAAGTTTTTAATTTCAAATTCATTGATAAATTTGTTCATTGCTTTTTTAGTGTCAGCTGTGGTTTTAAAGCTGTTTGGAGTGCAAATTGTTACTAGGTTGAGTTTGGTGTCAAAAAGATTAACAAAATCTAGAATTTTTTTGAATGGAGCTTTGATTTCTTCTGAAAAATCGGAAGCAAAAACAATGTTGCTTGGGTTGAACGAAGCTATTTCTTCTTTGATTATCATAACAGGTACAGGTGATAAGCGAACTACTTTTTCAGTGTTTGAGCCTATGATTATTTCTTCGATTCCGGAGACTCCATTGGACCCCATGACTATTAAATCGATATTTTCTTCTTTGCAGTAAGAAAGAACGCCAGATGAGGCTTTTTCGAGTTTGATAGATTCTATGACGATTAAGTCTTTGAGGTAGCTTTTTTCTTTAACAAATCGTAAAGTTTCCTTTGCTTTTTGTAAAAACAGCATGATTTCGGGTATTGCAGCTCCTCCAGAGATGGCATCATTCATTTGGCTAGGGATTTCTAGCATGTGCAAGAGGTGAATTTCATAATTGTTTTTGCGTGCAATTTGGGCTGCTACTTTTAGAGCGTTTTCAGCTTGCTTAGAAAAATCGGTAGGAACTAGAATGCTTTTCATGGTGTTTGGCTTTGGGAAGGGGTTAGAAATTGTATTTTATTGTAGTAATAAAGATACGGAATAATTTTACAGCAATCAATTATTTTTGGTTTATAAAAAAAACACTATATTTGTGCCGTTATTTATTAAAATCTAGATAATGAGGGGACTAAATGTCCCCTCTTTTTATAAAAAATATGACATTTAAAGAGAAAGTAAATACCTTGTTGATGGAGGCTCTTGAAGAGAGACCAACACTTTTTTTAATAGATTTGACTATTACGGATGCGTTTAAAGTAATTATCAATTTGGATGATGATAACGGAGTGGTTTTACAAGATTGTATTGATGTTAGTCGTGCAATAGAAGGCAATTTAGATAGAGAAGAGCAAGATTTTTCTTTAGAAGTGGCTTCGGTAGGTGTGGGGTCTCCATTAAAATTAGTTCGTCAGTACAAAAAAAATATTGGTAGAACCTTGATAGTAACCACAAATGCTGAAAAAATTGAAGCGGAGTTAGTTGATGCTAATGAAGATTTCATAATTTTGTCTTGGGAAGCAAGAGAGCCTAAAAAAGTAGGAAAAGGAAAAGAAACAGTACAGAAAGAACAACAAATACCTTATACAGAAATCAAAGAGGCAGTTGTTACAGTAACATTTTAATTAAAGAATTCGCATGGAAAATTTAGCATTAATCGATTCATTCTCAGAGTTTAAAGATGATAAACTTATTGATCGTGTAACGCTTATGGCAATTTTAGAAGATGTATTCAGAAATGCATTGAAGAAAAAATTCGGATCGGATGATAATTTTGATATTATTATCAATCCAGATAAAGGTGATATGGAGATCTGGCAAAGAAGAGTTATTGTTGCAGATGATGATTTGGATTTAGATCACTTGGAAATTACATTGACAGAGGCTAGGAAAATTGAACCTGATTTCGAAATTGGAGAAGAGGTTTCTGAAGAGGTAAAATTAATTGATTTAGGAAGAAGAGCTATTTTAGCTTTACGCCAAAATTTGATTTCTAAAATACACGAACACGATAATACAAATCTTTATAAGCAATTTAAAGATTTAATAGGCGATATTTACACCGCTGAAGTACACCATGTAAGACCAAGAGTTGTTATTCTTGTGGATGATGAAGGAAATGAAATTGTTTTGCCAAAAGAAAAACAAATTCCATCTGACTTTTTCCGTAAAGGAGATAATGTGCGTGGAATTATAGAAAGCGTTGAATTAAAAGGAAATAAACCTCAAATTATTATGTCTAGAACTTCTGAGAAGTTTTTAGAGAAATTATTTGAACAAGAAATTCCAGAGGTTTTTGACGGTTTAATAATGATTAAAAAAGTAGTGAGAATTCCAGGTGAAAAAGCAAAAGTAGCTGTAGATTCTTATGATGATAGAATTGATCCAGTAGGAGCTTGTGTGGGGATGAAAGGTTCTCGTATTCACGGAATTGTTCGTGAGTTAGGGAATGAAAACATTGATGTTATTAATTACACAAGTAATGTTCAATTGTTTATTACAAGAGCATTGAGTCCAGCAAAGGTTTCTTCGATTAAAATTAATGAAGATGCTAAAAGAGCTGAGGTGTTCTTGAAATTAGAAGAAGTTTCAAAAGCTATTGGTAGAGGTGGACACAATATTAAGTTAGCTGGTTTATTAACTGGTTATGAGCTTGATGTTATTAGAGAAGGAGATGTTGCTGGTGCTACTGCTGATGAAGATGATGTTGAATTAACAGAGTTTTCAGATGAAATTGAAGATTGGATTATAGAAGAATTCGCTAAAATTGGTTTAGATACTGCAAAAAGTATTCTAAAACATGACGTAGAAGATTTAGTAAGAAGAACAGATTTAGAAGAGGAAACAATTCTAGATGTAATAAAAATATTGAAAGAAGAGTTCGATAGTTAGTTCTATGCTTCTAACAACACAACGAAATAGGTAATAATAAAAAGGTTATATGTCTGAAGAGAGAGTAATAAGAATAAACAAAGTTTTAAGGGAATTGAATATTTCTTTGGAAAGAGCTGTGGATTATCTTAAGGATAAGGGGATTGCGATAGAGTCAAATCCAAACACAAAAATTTCTGATGATGTATACAATGTCTTGTGCGGTCAGTTTGCGGGTGACAGAGGGAAAAAAGAGGCTTCAAAAGAAGTAAGCGAAGAGAAGAAAAAAGAGAAAGAAGCTTTACGTATTGAACGTGATAAAGAAGTTGAAGATAAACGTAAGCAAGACGAAGAATTACAAAGACAACAACAGGAAGTTATTAAAGCGAGAGCTGTAATTTCAGGACCTGTTCAAGTTGGAAAAATTGATTTAAATCCTGCAAAACCTTCTACTCCTCCAGCTCCTGCTGCGGTTGAAGAAAAACCAGTTTCTCCTAAACCTGAAGTTGTAGCCGAAAAACCAGCTGCTAAAACTAGCTCTCCAGAGAAAATCGAATCAGACAAAAAAGAAGAAAAACCTATTGTTGCTGCCGAAGTTAAGCCTGTTGTTGAAAAAGAAGCTCCTAAAAAAGAAGTTAAAAAAGAGGAAAAACCAGCTGCTGCTGCTGTACCTCAAGCTAAAGAAGAAGTTAAGGCTGCTGAGCCTGCTAAAACTGATGAAGCGCCTGCTGAAGAAGCAATCGCTACTCAGTATCAAAAACTTTCTGGAGCTAAATTAACTGGACAGACTATTGATTTATCACAATTCAATAAGCCTAAAAAGAAAAAAGAAGATCCTAAAATTACTCCTAATAAACCAGGTGCGCCTGGAGCTGCGGGAGCTAATGCAAATAAAAATAAGCGTAAGAGAATTGCTCCTAAGCCAGGAGCGCCTAATACGCCAACTACACCTAGAGCTCCTGGAACTCCAAATCCTAATAAGATTACACCTAATACTGGTGGTGGTGGATTTAATGCAAATAGAGGTGCTAGACCTGGATTTGTAAAAGGAAATCGTCCTGCTATTGTTGCTAAAGTTGAGCCAACAGAAGAGGAAGTTAAAAATCAAATTAGAGAGACTTTAGAAAAACTTCAAGGTAAAAAAGGAGGAAAATCTAAGGCTGCTAAATATAGAAGAGACAAGAGAGATACACACCGTCAGAAATCAGATGATGAGCAAAGAGCTTTAGATGAAGAAAGTAAAATTCTTAAAGTAACTGAGTTCGTAACTGTAGGTGAAATCGCTATCATGATGGATGTGCCAATTACTAAAGTGATTGGAACTTGTATGTCTTTAGGAATCATGGTTACCATGAACCAACGTTTGGATGCTGAAACATTAACTATTGTTGCTGATGAATTTGGTTATGATGTTGAGTTTATTACTGTAGATATCGAAGAAGCTATCGAGGTAATTGCAGATAGAGAAGAAGACTTAGTAACTAGAGCACCTATTGTTACTGTTATGGGTCACGTTGACCACGGTAAAACATCTTTACTGGATTATATTCGTAAAGAAAATGTTATCGCTGGTGAGTCTGGAGGAATTACACAACACATTGGTGCTTATGGAGTAACTTTAGATAACGGTCAAAAAATTGCTTTCTTAGATACACCAGGTCACGAGGCGTTTACCGCGATGCGTGCACGTGGAGCTCAAGTTACCGATATTGCTATTATTGTAGTTGCTGCTGATGATGACATCATGCCACAAACGAAAGAAGCAATTTCTCACGCACAAGCAGCTGGGGTGCCAATTATATTTGCAATTAATAAAATTGATAAGCCAAATGCTAATGTGGAGAAAATTAAAGAGCGTTTAGCTGGAATGAATCTACTTGTAGAAGATTGGGGAGGAAAAATTCAATCTCATGATATTTCTGCAAAAGTAGGAACAGGTGTAAAAGATTTGTTAGAAAAAGTATTGTTAGAAGCTGAGATTTTAGATTTAAAAGCAAATCCAAATAAAGCAGCTCAAGGTACAGTGGTGGAAGCTTTCTTAGATAAAGGAAAAGGATATGTTTCTACTATATTAGTACAACACGGTACATTAAAAATTGGAGATTACCTATTAGCAGGTAAGCATCATGGTAAGATTAAAGCAATGCATGATGAACGTGGAAATATCGTTACTGTTGCAGGTCCTTCTACGCCAGTATCTATTTTAGGTTTGGATGGAGCGGCTACTGCTGGTGATAAATTCAATGTATTTGAAGACGAAAAAGAAGCAAAACAAATTGCTGCTAAGCGTTCTCAATTAATGCGTGAGCAATCAGTACGTACACAACGTCATATTACTCTTGATGAAATTGGACGAAGAATTGCATTAGGTCAATTTAAAGAATTGAACGTAATCCTTAAAGGAGACGTGGATGGTTCTGTTGAAGCATTATCTGATTCGTTCTCTAAATTATCTACCGAAGAAATTCAAATTAATATTATTCATAAAGGTGTTGGAGCAATTACTGAAACTGACGTTATGTTGGCTTCTGCTTCTGATGCTATCATTATTGGATTTAACGTTCGTCCTGCTGGAAATGCAAGACAGTTGGCTGATAAAGAAGAAATCGATATCCGTTACTACTCAATTATCTATGCGGCAATTGATGACTTGAAAGATGCGATGGAAGGAATGCTTGCTCCTGAGATGAAAGAAGAAGTATTAGGTACTGCTGAAATTAGAGAGTTATTCAAAATCTCTAAAGTGGGAACTATTGCTGGATGTATGGTTATGGATGGTAAAATTACTAGAAATGGTAAAATCAGAATCATTAGAGATGGTGTAGTGATCCATGAAGGAGAATTGATCGCTTTGAAACGTTTCAAAGACGATGTAAGAGAAGTTGCTAAAGGTTACGATTGTGGTATCCAGGTGAAAGGATTTAATGACATTGAAGAAAGAGATGTTATTGAGGCTTACCATGAAGTAGCTATCAAGAAAAAATTGAAATAGTATTTCAAATATATTTTTATAAAAAATCCCGATTCGTCGGGATTTTTTGCATTTAAGATTTTTTTTAAATTGATAAGAAGCCAATCCCGCCATTCGTTACAAGCTTCTTGGTTTCAAACTCTTTTTCTAGGTGCTGTCAGGAGCTTCCGTTGGTCGCTCTACCAGCACCAGAAAAAAGAAGTTTTCAACCTGCAAAGACTTTTCACTGCTGTCAGGGCTAGGGAAATCTGCTTTAATCAATATTTCTACAATCAAAACTATTTTTTGATATATTTGAAGGAAAAATAAGAGTTATGCAATAGCGATTAAGTACAAATAAAAAATATATAATGAAAATTAAATTATCACTTTTAATTATATTTTCCGTTTTTTCTAATTATTTGAAAGCCCAAAATAAATCGGAGGAAGATAGAAAAGCAGATGCGAAACGTGCTTATTTGCATTATTCAGAAACATTAAAAAAAAAGGATTATGTATTTCATAAATTAGATTTCAATGAAACTGATTATTTTTTTAAGACTATTGATGAAAATAAAATTAAAGACTATTTAGATTTCATAAATAAATCATTAAAATTAGAAATTATAAAAAATTCTAATACTTCTGGTTTTTCTGATTTAAAACTTACGGTTAATTTGCCCGACTTTTTTGAAGATTTAAATGATCAAACATTTCGGGGATTGTATCATAACCAAATAGAAATTAAAAATATATCCAGTGATTTAGTTGATGAATTCAATAATCCCTTAAAATTAAGTTACGTCACTAAAGATTATAGTTCTAAAAAAATTATTTACACTAGAATGTTTGTTAAAGACACTATGCATAAAGTTGAATCTATAAATTTTAAAGGGAGTGTGAAATACGAAATGGAATTTTTGACCGATTATGATAAAATAGAGATAAGTTTAGATCAAATAGGAAGTGAATTTAAACTTGGTAAATCAAGGTATAAATTATTAGATTATTTTAATAATTTTTTTATAATTAGAAAATTATCAGGCCCACTTGAAAGTATTCGTATTGTTAATTTAACGGCAGATGGAAAGTTAACTAAGCCTTATTCAGATTCAGAATTTAATGATTTAAAGAAAAACGATAGTGCCTTTGTAAACAAGGAGAATTTTTTTAATTTTCCTTCTTCTGGAATTCCTGATTTTTTTTATGATGTTTTTAAAAATGAACCTAAAATAACACTAGAGGAATTTGATAAACTGTTGACTTTTGAAAAACTAGATGAATTAAATAAATTCAACTATTTAAAGACAATTATTATGCTTCCTACAGTTGGTAATTTAAATTCAAAATACATTTTATATACACCACAATATAAAACTGAATTTATCGAAATTAATAGATAAACCCAGTTATCCCGATAGCGCAGATTTGTAATCTGTACCCATAAAGAGAATCAATAAAGCCATTCCATAACGGAGTGGCTTTTGTCGTTTTGTAGAGTTGCTACATTTTTAGAAAAAAATATTTAAATTTTTTATTAGTAAGCCGCTCTCAGCTTGCGCGAGGATCTTCATTGGGAACATATAGAGAACAAGTAATCACGACCGCTCGGATTTACTCAAGCGTAAGTGTAGAATTGTATTCGGTTTCCTAACTATTAACAATACAAAATAAAAAAACAGGCGTGATGGCCTGTTTTTGTTTGACTTTTCTGAATATTGTTTTTAAAACTGTTAAAGTTTTATTTTTTAGGTTTTATCAAATAAGCATTTTGGTATGCTTTTCTAATTTCGATTAAATTTCGTTCAGCTTCTATTCGGCTTTTAAAATTACCAATCCAAACTTTGTAATTAGGCGTGTTGAATACAATAGTTCCATCAAGATCAGAAAAATTTTGTTTGCAGTCGTTTAAAGTGCTTTTTGCTTTCTCACTAGTGCCGCTATAAACTTGAATTTTATATCGCTCATTTACAGCTATTGAGCTGTTAATTTTTCTTTTTTCGCTTAGTAGTTGTTCAAATTTGGGATTCTGCTGAATGTTAATTTTTGACTCCTGAGCAGTTGATTTAAGAGTGCTAAATGCTAAAAGGCTAAGGCAAAATAGGCTGTTTCGAATAGTTAAAATTCTCATAACGTGAAGATTTTTAGGTAAAATTAATATTTATTGATTGATAGCGAAATAAAAAATTTATTTAGAATCTATATAAATTAAGTTTTCACTTGTTTTAGGGTTTTGAGAATAGTTCTTAAGTCGTATTTTTGTCGCAGTTTAAAATAAAGGGACGTTTTTATATGAAATTGTTATATAAAATATTGTGCCAATTTTTAGTAGATAATCATTATACTTTATGAAAAAGGTGGGTAACCATAATTCGTACTCAAGGAAAATGTTTTTAAGTTTAGCATTGATGCTAACTTTTTCCTTCTCTTCTTTTGCGCAAGATGCTGCTCCTGCAGCTGCAACCGAGGCTCCAGCAGCTACTACACAAGCGGGTGGTGATCCAGTAAAAGGTAAAGCGCTTTTTAATTCTAATTGTGCTGCGTGTCATAAGCTTGATGCTAAGTCAACAGGTCCTGCTCTTAGAGCTGTTTCTGAAAGACATGAGATGGCTTGGATCTATAAGTGGGTTCATAATAGCTCTGATGTAATTAAATCAGGAGATGCTGCAGCTGTGAAATTATTTGAAGAAAATAATAAATCGGTAATGACTGCTTTTCCTCAGTTATCTGAAGGAGATATTGATAATATTATTGCATATACGTCAGAACCAAAAGCGGAACCTGCTGCTGCATTGCCAGGTGCTCAAGCTGCTGGTGCTGCTGCTGATCAAGGAGGAAGTTCTAATGCTATAATTTTAGGAGTTCTTGCTTTAGTTTTAGTGATATTGGTTGGGATGTTGTTCATGGTGAATAATGTTTTGAGTAAGATTGCTAAGGCTAATGGAATTGAAGTTGCTGCTAAGCCTGAACGTACTCCAATCTGGAAAGCTTTTGTTAAAAATCAATTTTTAGTATTGGTTTCTAGTATCTTCTTGTTGTTAGCTAGTGGGTATTTTGTTTATGGTTTCTTAATGCAAGTTGGTATTGATCAAAATTATCAACCAATTCAGCCAATTCATTACTCTCACAGAATTCACGCAGGTGATAATGAGATTAACTGTAAATACTGTCACTCTGCTTCTAGAGTAGGTAAAACTGCTGGTATTCCATCTTTAAATGTTTGTATGAACTGTCATAAAAACATTTCAGAGGTTGCTGAGTCTACAGCTACTCCTGAGTATAGCAAAGCATTCTATGATGCGCAAATCCAAAAATTATATGATGCTGTTGGTTGGGATAGAACTAAGCAGTCTTATACTGGGAAAACTCAACCTGTTAAATGGGTTCGTATTCATAATCTACCTGATTTTGTTTATTTCAATCACTCTCAACACGTAACTGTTGCAGGTATTGAGTGTCAAACTTGTCATGGTCCTGTTGAAACTTATGAAATTCAAAAACAATTTGCTCCATTAACTATGGGTTGGTGTATTAACTGCCACAGAAAAACCGATGTTAAAATGGAAGGAAATGGGTATTACACTAAGATACATGAACAACTTTCTAAGAAATACGGTGTGGATAAATTGACTGAAGCACAAATGGGAGGTTTAGAATGTGGAAAATGCCACTATTAATCAAATTATTAAGATTTTAATATATATATACAATGTCATCAAACAAAAAATACTGGAAAAGTGTTGAGGAACTAGAAAATGGTTCTATTGTTGAGGCGCTTAGAAATAACGAGTTTGTTGAAGAGATTCCTACGGATGAATTTTTAGGAAATGCTGATGCGATGTCATCTTCAACTTCAAGACGTGATTTTCTAAAGTACGTTGGGTTTAGTACTGCTGCAGCTACACTTGCCGCATGTGAAGGACCTGTGAACAAAACGATTCCTTATGTATTACAACCGGAGCAAATCATTCCTGGAGTAGCTGATTATTATGCGACTTCTATTTTTGATGGTTTTGATTTTGCAAATCTACTTGTAAAAACACGTGAAGGCCGCCCTATTAAAATAGATAATAATACTATTGCGGGAGCTAAATTTGCTGCAAATGCTAGAATTCATGCCTCAATATTGTCATTGTATGATAGTATGCGTTTGAAAGCGCCAAAAGTTGATGCAAAAGATTCTTCTTGGTCTGTGGTAAATTCGAAAATTAAATCAAGTATTGCTGAGGCGAAAGCTAAAGGAGGGCAAGTGGTTTTCTTAACGAATACTTTAGCGAGTCCTTCTACAGAAAAATTAATTGCTGATTTTATTGCTGTTAATCCAAATGCAAAACACGTAATTTATGATGCTGTTTCTTCTTCAGAGGCTTTAGATGCTTTTGAAACTGTATATGGAGAAAGAGCTTTAATAGATTATGATTTCTCAAAAGCATCTCTTATTGTTTCAGTAGGAGCTGACTTCCTTGGCGATTGGCAAGGTGGTGGTTATGATGCAGGATATGCACAAGGAAGAATTCCGAAAAACGGAAAAATGTCTCGTCATTTCCAATTAGAAGCTAATATGACTTTGTCTGGTGCTGCAGCTGATAAGCGTTTACCGATGTCGGTTGCTAATCAAAAACAAGTATTAGTACATATATATAATGTGGTAACAGGTTCTGCTGTTGCTGTAAACTTGGCACCTGAGTTTAAAGCTGAAGTTACTAAAGCGGCTCAACAATTGAAAGCTGCTGGTTCTAAAGGACTTTTAGTTTCAGGTATTCAAGATAAAAACGCTCAATTATTAGTTTTAGCAATCAACCAAGTTTTAGCTAGCGAAGCTGCTACTACAGTTGGAGTTAGACAAATAAGAAAAGGTTCTGATGCAAAAGTAGCTCAGTTAGTTGGTGAAATGAAAGCAGGTAGCGTTCATACATTAATTATGAGTGGGGTTAACCCAGTTTATACTTTGGCTGATTCAGCTTCATTTGTTGAAGGTCTTAAAAAGGTAAAAACTTCGGTTGCTTTATCTTTAAAAGAAGATGAAACTGCTGCTATTACAACTATTGCTGCTCCAGTTCCTCATTATTTAGAGTCTTGGGGAGATTTAGTTTTAACTAAAGGAACTTATAGTTTAACTCAACCAACGATTCGTCCATTGTTTGATACAAAACAATTTCAAGATGTTTTGATGTCTATCAACGGTTTGACTGGAACTTACTATGATTATTTAAAAGCATATTCAGCATCATTTATTGCAGGTTCTACTTGGAACAAAGTTTTACATGATGGTTTATTTGTTGGAGCACCTGCTGCTTTGTCTGCTGCTGGTTCTGCTGATTATTCTGCTGCTGCATCTGCATTGGCTAAATCAAAAGCTGCAAGTGGATTAGAATTAGTATTGTATACTAAAACTGGTTTAGGAGATGGTCAACAGGCTAATAACCCATGGTTGCAAGAGTTTCCAGATCCAATTACAAGAGTTTCTTGGGATAACTATGTTACTGTTTCTAGTGCTGATTCAAAAAAATTAGGTTTATCTAATGAAATTGTTGCTAATGGAGGTTTGAATGGTAGTTATGCTACTATTACAACTGCTGACGGAATTAAATTGGAAAATGTTCCTGTTATTGTTCAACCAGGTCAAGCTGTTGGAACTGTAGGTTTAGCTTTAGGATATGGTCGTAAAGCAGCTTTGAAAGAAGAAATGCAAGTAGGTTTAAATGCTTACGCTTTATATAAAGGTTTTAACGATGTTCAAGCAGTTGAATTAGTTAAAGCTGATGGAGAACATGAGTTTGCTTGTGTTCAAGGTCAAAAAACTTTGATGGGTAGAGGAGATATTATTAAAGAAACTTCTTTAGAGATCTTCAATACTAAAGATTCTAAAATTTGGAATGAAACACCAAAAGTATCTTTGGATCACCAAGAGGTTGAATCTACAACTGTTGATTTATGGGAATCTTTTGATCGCTCAGTAGGTCACCACTTTAATCTTTCTATCGATTTAAATGCTTGTACAGGTTGTGGTGCTTGTGTGATTGCTTGTCATGCTGAAAACAACGTGCCTGTAGTAGGTAAAACTGAAGTTAGAAGAAGCCGTGATATGCACTGGTTGCGTATTGATAGATACTATTCTTCTGAAAGTACTTTTGAAGGTGATAACGAAAGAAAAGAAAACATAGCTGGTTTATCTAGTTCATTATCGACATTTAATGAAATGGAAAAACCTGGAGAGAATCCGCAAGTTTCTTTCCAACCAGTAATGTGTCAACACTGTAATCACGCACCTTGTGAAACTGTTTGTCCTGTTGCTGCAACTTCTCACGGTCGTGAAGGTCAAAATCATATGGCTTATAACAGATGTGTTGGTACTCGTTACTGTGCAAACAACTGTCCTTATAAAGTACGTCGTTTCAACTGGTTCTTATATAACAAAAACAGCGAATTTGATTATCATATGAATGATGATTTAGGACGTATGGTATTGAATCCAGATGTTAACGTTCGTTCACGTGGAGTTATGGAGAAATGTTCTATGTGTATCCAAATGACTCAGGCTACTAAATTAAATGCAAAAAGAGAAGGGCGTCCTGTTGTTGATGGAGAATTCCAAACAGCTTGTTCGAACGCTTGTACTTCTGGTGCAATGATCTTTGGAGATGTTAATGATAAAGAAAGTAAAGTTTCTAAATTAGCTGAAGATGATAGAATGTATCACTTGTTAGAGCATGTGGGAACAAAACCAAATGTGATTTATCACGTTAAAGTTAGAAATACTTAAGAAATAAATTTAAAATCAATATAAAGGAATATGTCTCATATATACGACTCTAGTATTAGAAAGCCTTTAGTTATAGGTGATAAGACTTATCACGATGTAACAGTAGATGTGGCAGCGCCTGTCGAAGGTTTGGCTAATAAACATTGGTGGATTGTATTTACAATCGCTTTAACAGCCTTTCTTTGGGGAATAGGGTGTATCGTTTACACTGTATCTACAGGTATTGGAACATGGGGATTAAATAAAACAGTTGGTTGGGCTTGGGATATCACTAACTTCGTTTGGTGGGTAGGTATTGGACACGCTGGAACCTTAATTTCTGCAGTACTTTTGTTATTCCGTCAAAGATGGAGAATGGCAATTAACCGTTCAGCAGAAGCAATGACGATTTTCTCAGTTATACAAGCTGGTTTGTTCCCAATCATTCACATGGGACGTCCTTGGTTAGCTTTCTGGGTATTGCCTATACCGAATCAGTTTGGATCATTATGGGTTAACTTTAACTCACCATTACTTTGGGACGTATTTGCAATCTCGACTTACTTATCAGTATCATTAGTTTTCTGGTGGACTGGTTTACTTCCTGACTTTGCTATGCTTAGAGATAGAGCGATTACTCCTTTTAACAAAAGAGTATATTCTATCTTAAGTTTTGGATGGAGTGGTAGAGTAAAAGATTGGCAACGTTTTGAAGAAGTATCTTTGGTACTTGCTGGTTTAGCGACTCCTCTTGTACTTTCTGTACACACGATTGTATCGATGGACTTTGCTACTTCGGTAATTCCAGGATGGCATACAACAATTTTCCCTCCTTACTTCGTTGCTGGAGCGGTATTTTCAGGATTTGCAATGGTAAATACCTTGCTTATCATCATGAGAAAAGTATCTAACTTAGAAGCTTATATTACTTTACAACACATCGAGTTGATGAACATTATCATCATGATTACGGGATCTATCGTAGGTGTGGCTTATATCACTGAGTTGTTTATTGCTTGGTATTCTGGAGTAGAATATGAGCAATATGCTTTCTTGAACAGAGCAACAGGACCTTACTGGTGGGCTTACTGGTCGATGATGACTTGTAATGTATTTTCTCCACAGTTCATGTGGTTTAAAAAATTAAGAACTAGTATTATGTTTTCTTTCATTATTTCTATCGTTGTAAACATAGGAATGTGGTTTGAAAGATTCGTAATTATCGTAACTTCTTTACATAGAGATTATTTACCGTCTTCTTGGACAATGTTCTCTCCAACATTTGTTGATATTGGAATTTTCATTGGAACAATAGGTTTCTTCTTTGTATTGTTTTTATTGTATTCAAGAACTTTCCCTGTAATTGCTCAGGCAGAGGTTAAGACAATTTTAAAAGCAACGGGAGATAATTATATAAGAGAAAGAGAAGCAAATAAAGATTCACACCATGAGTAATAAAGTAATATACGCCATTTATAATGACGATGATGTATTGATGAATGCGGTTAAGAAAACCAGAGCAGCACATCATCATATTGAAGAAGTTTTTACTCCATTCCCAGTACACGGTTTGGATAAAGCTATGGGAATTGCACCATCAAGATTAGCAATTTGTGCCTTTTTGTATGGATGCGTTGGTATCTCTTTTGCAACTTTCATGATGAGTTATATTATGATTCATGATTGGCCTCAAGATATTGGTGGTAAACCAAGTTTTAGTTACATTCAAAATATGCCAGCCTTTGTGCCTATCATGTTTGAGATGACTGTATTCTTTGCAGCCCACTTAATGGTTATTACCTTCTACATGAGAAGTAGATTATGGCCTTTTAAAGAAGCTGAAAATCCAGATGTTAGAACTACAGATGATCATTTCTTAATGGAAGTTGCTGTAAATAACAATGAAGAAGAGTTAGTTTCTTTTTTCCAAAGTACAGGTGCTGTAGAAGTTAAAGTAATAGAAAAGAATTAATTTAGATATGAAAAGGGTATATAAAATAACACTATTGTTAGGCATAACAATTTTAGTAGCTTCATGTCATAATGATAAAGCGCCAAATTATCAGTATTTTCCAAATATGTATGAGTCAGTAGGCTATGAAACTTATTCAGAGTCTAAAGCTTTTGCTAATGGTAAAGAAGGTCAATTACCAGCAGAAGGAACTATTAATAGAGGTTTTGAACCTTATGAATACGAAAATTCTACAGCTGGATATGAATTGGCTAAAGCTAATTTGAAATCGCCATTGGATTCATTAGATAGAAATTCTGGTAAAGGAAAAGAACTTTTCGAAATTTACTGTATTAGTTGTCATGGTGCAGCTGGTAATGGTAAAGGAAAATTAGTTGAGAGAGAAAAATTTCTTGGAGTTCCTAGTTATAAAGATAGAGATATCACTGAAGGAAGTATTTTTCACGTTGAGACGTATGGTTTAAATGCAATGGGTTCTCATGCAAATCAATTAAGTAAACACGAACGTTGGATGATTGCTGACTACGTGCTTAAACTTAAAAGCCAATTATAATTGTTGAACAAACTGATCGTATTAGATATGTATACATTTTCAAGTAAATTAAAAACTTTTTCTTTCATCTTAATGGCCGTTGGTATATTAGGAATAGGTTATGGTTTTTTTAATGCACCTAAAGATATTCATGAAGTTGAGAACATTCTAGCTGCTGAAAATCACGGTGGTCATGGTGAAGCACATCATGAAGAAGCTAAATCTACCGAAGAAGCTCCTGCAGTTGCTGGTAAGCATGCAGAGGCAAATGAGGTAAAAGAAGCTGCAGAACATGAAGAACATTTAACTCATGTTTTACACCAATTACAAAACAAACCATGGGCTGCTTTATATGTAGCTTGTATTTTCTTCATGCTTCTTTCAATGGGTACTTTAGCATTTTATGCTATCCAACAAGTTGCGCAAGCAGGTTGGTCTCCAGTTTTGTTTAGAGTTATGCAAGGAATTACAGCTTACCTTCCTTATGGTTCTGTTATTTTCTTTATTTTCTTAATTTTATGTGGACTTCACTTTAACCATTTGTTTATTTGGTTAGATCCTGAAGTAGTAGCACATGATGAATTAATTGCTGATAAAGCAGGTTATTTAAATTTCCCATTTTGGATTGTTAGAGCTGCTATTTTCTTAACAGGATGGAATTTATACCGTCATTATTCAAGAAAAAACTGTTTGGCTCAAGATGAAGCTAATGATAATATTTTATATAAAAAGAATTTCAAATTATCAGCTGGTTTTTTAGTATTCTTTATCGTTTCTGAGTCTATCATGTCTTGGGATTGGATTATGTCAGTTGATCCACACTGGTTCTCTACATTGTTTGGATGGTATGTATTTGCAAGTTTCTTTGTAAGTGGTATTACTATGATTGCAATGGTAACTGTTTATTTAAAATCAAGAGGTTTCTTAGAATATGTAAATACAAGTCATATCCATGATTTAGCCAAATACATGTTTGGTATCAGTATTTTCTGGACTTACTTATGGTTCTCTCAATTCATGTTGATTTGGTATGCAGATATTCCTGAAGAGATTACTTATTTCATAACTAGAATTAACTTATACAATCTTCCATTCTTTGGAGCTGTTGTTTTAAATTTCGTTTTTCCTTTATTGATTCTTTTAAATACCGATTTCAAGAGAATTACATGGGTAATCGTTATGGCTGGTATTGTTATTTTGGCAGGTCACTATATAGATTTCTTTAACATGATAATGCCTGGTACTGTTGGTGACCAATGGTTTATTGGTATTCCTGAAATCTCTTCAGTTCTTTTCTTCCTTGGATTATTTATTTTCACTGTATTCACAGCTTTAACTAAATCTCCTTTATTAGCAAAAAGAAATCCTTATATCGAAGAAAGTAAACATTTTCATTATTAATTTTTAAAGAGATAAACAGATGACAAGTTTGTTGGTAATTATAGTTTTAGTTTTATTAGCTGTTGCTTTATGGCAATTGACTAAAATATTCGACCTTACTCAAGTGGGTACTTCTTCAGATAGCTCTCAAGTAGCTAATGATAAGGATAATAATATTCAAGGATATTTGATGTTTGGGTTTTTAGCATTCCTTTATATTTTTACAATATATGGTTTGTTTGCATGGGGTGATATGCCTCTACATACTCCTGCTTCGGCTCATGGAGCTCAAGTAGATTATTTAATGAATATGACTTGGGTTTTAATTTTTGTCGTTCAGGCAATTACTCAGCTTTTATTGTATTTCTTTGCTTTTAGATACAAAGGTAAAGAAGGTCAAAAAGCCTTATACTTTGCTGATAATAATAAATTAGAAGCATTATGGAGTATAATCCCAGCTGTAACATTGGCAGGTTTAATTCTTTATGGATTATATGCTTGGACTAATATTATGTTTATTGATGAGGATGAAGATACGATTGTAATTGAATTGTATGCTCAACAGTTTAAATGGACAGCTAGACTTGCAGGTGAAGATAACGTATTAGGAAAAGCTAATGTTAGATACATTGAAGGTGTAAATACTTTAGGTGTTGATTTGTCAGATAAAAATGCACAAGATGATATTGTAGTTTCTGAATTACACATACCAAAAGGTAAAAAAATACATTTCAAATTACGTTCTCAGGATGTATTGCACTCAGCTTATATGCCTCACTTTAGAGCTCAAATGAACTGTGTTCCTGGTATGGTTACTGAGTTTGCTTTTACTCCAATATATACAACATCTGAATACAGAGAGTTGCCTTATATGATTGAGAAAGTTGCTCATATTAACGAATTAAGAGCTAAGAAAAGTGTTGATTTAGTTGCTAAAGGTCAACCTGGTTTAGATCCTTATACTTTCGATTATTTGTTGCTTTGTAATAAAATTTGTGGTGCTTCTCACTACAACATGCAAATGAAGATTGTTGTTGATACACCAGAAGATTACAAAAAATGGTTAGCAGATAAAACTACCTTAGTTAAAGAAGTAAAAGCATCATTAGAAAAACCTGCTGAAGAAGGTGCTGAAGGTGAAGCTAAAGGGAAAGATACAGTAGCGGCTACTAAAGAAGTTGCTGTAAAATAATTTATTAAGAAAATTTAAAGTATAATATATGTCAGCAGAAGGTCACGATCACGCTCACGATCACGAACACGAACACCACCATAAAGACACATTCATTACTAAATACATTTTTAGTATTGATCACAAAATGATCGCTAAACAATACCTTATTACTGGTATTATTATGGGGGTTATTGGTATCAGTATGTCTTTGCTTTTTAGAATGCAATTAGCATGGCCAGAAGAATCTTTTAAAATATTCAATGTTTTATTAGGTGATAAATTTGCTCCTGATGGTGTTATGGCTAATGATGTTTATCTTGCCTTGGTTACAATACACGGAACTATCATGGTATTCTTTGTATTGACAGCTGGACTAAGTGGTACTTTTAGTAACTTACTTATTCCGCTTCAAATTGGAGCTAGAGATATGGCTTCAGGATTTATGAACATGATTTCTTATTGGTTGTTTTTCTTATCAGCCGTAATTATGTTAAGTTCATTATTCGTTGAATCAGGTCCTGCTTCTGCAGGTTGGACAATTTATCCACCTTTAAGTGCATTGCCACAAGCAATTCCTGGATCAGGTACTGGTATGACACTTTGGTTAGTATCTATGGCTATATTTATTGCATCTTCTTTAATGGGATCTTTAAATTATATTGTTACTGTAATCAACTTGCGAACTAAAGGTATGTCTATGACTAGACTTCCTCTTACAATTTGGACGTTCTTTGTTACTGCTGTTATTGGAGTTATCTCTTTCCCAGTATTGTTATCTGCAGCTTTGTTATTAATTTTCGATAGAAGTTTTGGTACATCATTCTTCTTATCTGATATTTATATTGCTGGTGAAGTTTTACATTACCAAGGTGGATCTCCAGTTTTGTTTGAGCATTTATTTTGGTTCTTAGGACACCCTGAGGTATATATTGTAATCTTACCTGCAATGGGTCTTGTATCTGAAATTATGGCTACAAACTCTCGTAAACCAATCTTTGGTTACAGAGCGATGATTATGTCAATTCTTGCAATTGCATTTTTATCTACAATTGTTTGGGGGCACCATATGTTTATTTCAGGTATGAATCCTTTCTTAGGATCAGTATTTACATTTACTACTTTATTGATTGCAATTCCATCTGCTGTAAAAGCGTTTAATTGGATTACAACTTTATGGAAAGGTAACTTACAATTGAATCCTGCTATGTTATTCTCTATCGGAATGGTTTCTACTTTCATCACTGGAGGTTTAACTGGAATCATCTTAGGAGATAGTACATTAGATATTAACGTTCACGATACTTACTTTGTAATTGCTCACTTTCACTTAGTAATGGGTATCTCTGCACTTTATGGAATGTTTGCTGGTATCTACCACTGGTTCCCTAAAATGTTCGGAAGAATGTTAAATAAAAATTTAGGTTACGTTCACTTTTGGATTACAGCAGTTTGTGCTTATGGAGTTTTCTTCCCAATGCACTTTATTGGATTAGCTGGTTTACCAAGACGTTACTATACAAATACTAACTTCCCATTATTTGACGACTTGCAAAACGTAAACGTATTGATTACAACTTTTGCATTAGTTGGTGGAGTTTTCCAATTGGTATTCTTATACAACTTCTTTAGTAGTATTTTCTACGGTAAGAAAGCGGTTCAAAATCCATGGAGATCTACAACATTAGAGTGGACTACTCCAGTTGAGCATATGCACGGAAACTGGCCAGGTGAAATTCCTGAAGTACACCGTTGGGCTTACGATTACAGTAACCCAGAACACGAAGAGGATTTTGTTCCTCAAACGGTTCCAATGAAACCAGGTGAATCAGTTTTACACCACTAAAAATATAAACCTCTGCTTTTGCAGAGGTTTTTTTTATTCCATATTTTTTTGAAGCAGCTATTATTTTTAATTGACCATCTCTTTTCTCTATCTTTGTTACATGAATGAAAATTTAGACCCTACAAACAAAGGATACAACCACGAAGAACTTGATCTTGAAAAACGATTAAGACCTCTTAGTTTTGACGATTTTGCTGGACAAGATCAGGTTTTAGAAAATCTAAAAGTATTTGTCGCTGCTGCCAATCAGAGAAATGAAGCCTTAGATCATACTTTGTTTCATGGTCCTCCAGGACTTGGAAAAACAACTTTGGCTAATATTTTAGCTAATGAATTAGAAGTAGGAATCAAAATCACTTCAGGGCCTGTGTTAGATAAACCGGGAGATTTAGCAGGTTTGTTGACCAATCTTGAAGAAAGAGACGTTTTGTTTATTGATGAGATTCATCGTTTGAGTCCAATTGTTGAAGAATATTTGTATTCGGCAATGGAGGATTTCAAGATTGATATCATGATTGAGTCAGGGCCCAATGCTAGAACGGTACAGATTAATTTGAATCCGTTTACCTTAATTGGTGCCACCACACGTTCGGGGCTTTTAACAGCTCCTATGCGTGCTCGTTTTGGAATCTCGTCAAGACTACAATATTATACAGTTGAATTGTTGACTACAATTGTACAACGTAGTGCTTCTATTTTAAAAATGCCAATTTCTATGGAAGCTGCTATTGAAATTGCAGGTAGAAGCCGAGGAACTCCTAGGATTGCCAATGCTTTGTTGAGAAGAGTTCGCGATTTTGCACAAATAAAAGGAAATGGTACTATTGATATTGAAATTTCTAAATACGCCTTAAAAGCGCTGAATGTTGATGCGCATGGATTGGACGAAATGGATAATAAAATTCTGAATACGATTATTGATAAATTCAAAGGTGGTCCTGTAGGATTAAGTACTTTGGCAACCGCTGTTTCCGAAAGTAGTGAAACGATAGAAGAGGTTTATGAACCTTTTTTGATTCAAGAAGGTTTTATCATGCGTACTCCTCGTGGTCGTGAAGTAACTGATAAAGCTTATAAACATTTGGGTAAAATTAAGGCTAATATTCAAGGAGGTCTGTTTTAGATTTCTTTAAAATTTAAATAACATCGACTTAAAAGCTACATATTCTCAATTTATAAAATCCGAAGCCAAACGCCTCGGATTTTTGTCTTGTGGTATATCTAAGGCTGGTTTTTTAGAAGAGGAAGCGCCAAGATTAGAAAATTGGCTAAACAAAAACCATAATGGTCAAATGGCTTATATGGAGAATAATTTTGACAAAAGGCTAAATCCTACTTTACTTGTTGATGATGCTAAAAGTGTGGTGTCGCTTTTGCTGAATTATTATCCAGAAAAAGAGCAAATTTCCGATTCGTATAAAATTTCAAAATATGCTTATGGTAAAGATTATCATTTTGTAATCAAAGAGAAATTAAAGGAATTACTGTTTTCTATACAAGAATCTATTGGGGAAGTTTCAGGTCGTGTTTTTGTCGATTCTGCTCCAGTTCTTGATAAGGCATGGGCGGCTAAAAGTGGTTTGGGCTGGATAGGTAAGAATAGTAATTTGTTGACACAAAAAGTTGGTTCGTTTTATTTTATCGCCGAATTGATTATTGATTTGGATTTAGAATATGATTATCCTACGACCAATCATTGCGGAAGTTGTACCGCTTGTATTGATGCTTGTCCTACGCAAGCTATTGTTGCTCCTTACATAGTTGATGGAAGTAAGTGTATTTCTTATTTTACAATTGAACTTAAAGAGAATATTCCTAACGAAATGAAAGGTCATTTTGATGATTGGGTATTTGGTTGTGATACTTGTCAAGATGTTTGTCCGTGGAATCGATTTTCTAAAAGTCATAATGAACCATTATTTAATCCTAATCCTGATTTGCTTTCGTTGACTAAAAGAGATTGGGAAGAAATGACCGAAGAAACTTTTAGAATAGTCTTTAAAGATTCGCCTGTAAAAAGAACAAAATTCCTTGGATTACAACGTAATGTTGATTTTTTGAAGTAGTATTTTAGTTTTTTAGAGGAGGAGTTTGTTTTTGTTTGAAGATTCTCTCGCAATGATACTCGTTTCTAAAACGATAGTTTTGGGCTCGATTTTTTTGTCTTCTTTATGATAATTAATTTCTTCTAGTAAAAGGTTAAATGCTTTAAGTCCCATTTCATGGCTTGGTTGATCTACTGTACTTAATTTTGGTGTTACTACTTGCGACATAAACCAGTTACTGAATCCAATTACTGCAACTTTTTCGGGGATTTTTATCCCATGGTCATTCAGATAGGATAATACTCCCACAGCTACAAGATCAGTAATAGTAAATATTCCATCTATATCAGAATGTTCGTCAATGATTTGTTTTGCAAAATCGTAGCCTTCTTGAAAAGTTACATGTTCACAGCTATAGACTAATTTCGAATCAAAAGTTATATTGTTCTTTTCTAGTGCTTTTTTGTATCCAATAAATCGGTCAATTGAATTTTGAGGATTCAAAGGTCCTCTTATATGAGCAATTTTTCTACAGCCATTGTCTATTAAATGTTGAACAGCATCAAATGCAGCTTTTTGGTCATCTATTATGACTTTAGAACATTTACTGAGTTTTGAAATTTTATCAAACATTACAAAAGGAATATTTCTGTTTATTATTTCCTGAATATGTTTGTCATTATTGGATTCATTAGAAAGAGAAATTAGGATTCCATCCACTCTTTTATTTATGAGTAATTCTACTTGTTTTCTTTCTAATTCTATTGATTCATTCGATTGTAATATTATGACTAGATATCCATTCTTTTCAGCCTCATCAATAATGGCGTTAATTACATTTGAAAAAAAGTGATGAACCACTTCAGGAATAATTAATCCAATTGTTTTTGATTCTTTTGTTCTTAAATTAACAGCAAAACTATTTGGGGTATAGTGCAAATTGTGGGCAAGTTCTATTACTGCTTTTTTTGTTTTTTTACTAACATCAGGGTAGTTTTTTAAAGCTTTTGAAACTGTTGTAATTGAAATCCCTAATTTGTTTGCAATTTCTTTAAGAGTAATGTCTTTCATAAATTGAATTCCTTTTTTGGATAAAATATTTTCGGAAACAGTTTTATTAAATACACTTTTAAGTGCCAATTTTGATTTGCTTTATAAAACTAATACAATAATATTGATTTTAATCTTAAGATATGTATTAAACATAAGAATAATTAAGTAGAAATTGTTGTTTGTAGAAAGATTTGAATGTCTTTTTGCTTTTTTAAATTAAAATCTAAAAAAAAACCATTAATTGAGTGCAGATTTACAATTGATTAATAGTAAATCTGTACTCAATTAATGGTTCAGCTTAAAGTTTTATTTTAAGATAGACTCTTAAAATAGGGTTATTGTATTTCTAAGATTTGAGCTTCATAGGGTTGTAATATACCGATTTTGATTTTTTTACTGTCAGGGTAATTGCCTAGTAAAATTTTATGTTTAGCTAGTTTGAAATTTAAATTATAAGTAGCATTTTTTTCGGTAAAATTTAATAAAACCAATATTTTTTTTCCGTTTAGTTCTCTTAGATAGGCAAAAACAGCTGGGTTTTCCTTGTCTAATAAAGTATATTTTCCATAAACGAGTGTTGGCTCATCCTTTCTTAGTTGGACCAATTTTCTAAAATAGTTCAATATCGAATTTGGATCTTTTTCCTGTGCCTCAACATTAATCGTTACATGATCAGGATTAACTTTTAACCAAGGTTTCGCAGCTGTAAATCCTCCATTTTTTTTAGCATCCCATTGCATTGGAGTACGTCCATTTTCTCTGGAGGTTTCTTTTTGGTCATCTAAAAAGGTTTTTAAATCTCCACCTTTCTCTTTTAAACCCTCATATTTATTTCTAGTATCCACATCATTATAATCATCGATTGAATTAAATCGAATGTTTTTCATTCCAATTTCATCACCATAATAATAAAAAGTAGTTCCACGCATGGACATTACAAAAGTGGAAAGCATTTTAGAGGATAAAGCTCTAAATTTTGGAGTATCATTACCAAAATGACTTACCATCCTTGGTTGGTCATGATTGGCAATAAAAATAGATAACCATCCTTTATCTTTAAAAACTTCATCATATTTAGAAAATATCTGTTTGTATTTTACTAAACCAAAATCTTTAATATGTTTACCGATTCCAACACTTTCAAAATGATAGGCTATATTCAATTCTTTACGGTCAGGATCCACAAATTTCATTGCATCTTCAGGTGAGCTTCCAGCACCTTCAGCAACTGTCATCGCATTTGGATACTTACTTAAAACCTCGCGATTCATTTCTTGAATATAATCATGTAAATGAGGTCCTTCGCCATAATATTTATTAATTTCTTTCTCGTATCCTTTTGGCAAGATTGGCCAAGTAGTGTCTTTTGATACATATTGAAATGCATCCATACGGAAACCATCGATACCTTTGTCTAGCCAAAAACGCATGATATCATAAACTTCTTGTCTAAGTTTTGGATTTTCCCAATTCAAGTCAGGTTGCTTTCTTGAGAAATAATGTAAATAATAAGAATCTGTTGTTTTATCATATTTCCAGGCTTCACTATTAACATCAAAAAAGCTCCATCTGTAAGGCGGTTTCCCTTTTTCTGCTGGCCACCAGTGGTAATAATCTCTATAGGGATTATCTCTTGAACTGCTTGCTTGTTTAAACCATTCGTGTTCATCACTGCTATGATTCACCACTAAATCCATTATCAGTTTAATACCGCGTTCGTGCATGCCTTTCAACAGCTTATCAAAGTCTTCCATAGTCCCAAAATCTTTCATGATTTCGCGATAATTACTAATGTCGTAACCATTATCATCATTTGGGGATTCATATATCGGATTTAACCAAATCGCATTGATGCCTAAACTTTTTAAATAGTCTAGTTTAGAGATAATTCCTTTTAAATCACCAACACCATCCCCGTTACTATCCTTGAAACTTCTAGGGTAAATTTGATATATAACAGCCTCTTTCCACCATTTTTTATCTGTAGAATGATTTTGAGTTTGTGCATTTATATTTTTGCCTGAAAACATTAGCAAGGCAGCAAAATAGATTATGGAATAATTCTTTTTCATAGTATCTTTTTTTGGTAGTTTAGATTTTTAATTTTTTTTACATTAGATGTTATATACAAAATGTTTTCTAGCTCATTATTTCAGTTCTAAAACAACTGCTTCATAAGGTTTTAATGTATTGTCTAATGATGTAGAGCTATAATTATCTATTAAAACTTTAGCGCCAGCAGTATTAAATATAGTATCAATATTTACTGTTTTATTAGAGAAATTAAGCATTATCAGCAATTTATTTCCGTCCATTTCTCTTAAATAAGTATATACATTTGGATTATCTTTATCTAGTAAGGTATATTTTCCATATATTAATGTTGGATTGCTTTTTCGTAACTGTACCATCTTTTTGAAATAATTCAGAACAGAATTTGAATCCTTTTCTTGTGCTTGGGCATTTAATGATGGATAGTTATCATTGACTTTTAACCAAGGTTCAACAGTTGAAAACCCAGCATTTTTTGAGTTATTCCATTGAAATGGAGTTCTTCCGTTATCTCTAGCTCCGCCTGTTTTTTGGTCTTCTATGAATTGTTTTAAATCACCTCCAGCTATTTTTACCTTTTCATATTCAGCAATGGTTTCAATATCTCTATAATCTTCTATTTTGTCGAATTTTGCATTAACCATCCCTATTTCATCTCCATTATAATAATATGGAGTTCCTCTCATAGATAATAAGAACGTAGTGAGCATTTTAGAAGATAGTGCCCTAAATTCAGGCGAATCATTTCCCCATCGGGAAGTCATTCTTGGCTGATCATGGTTACCCAGATAAATGGTACCCCACCCTTTATCAGTATAAACGGCATCCCAATCAGAATAGATTTTTTTAAATTCTATTAAACTCCAATTTGGATTCATTTTTTTGAAATATCCAGAGATGTAGCCAAGGTTTGTTCCGTCAAAATGATATCCCATATTTAATTCGTGTCTATCTGGATCGACAAATTTTAAAGCAGTGGATTTTAGCATACCTGCTCCCTCAGCCAGAGACATGCAGTCATATTTACTTAAAACCTCTCTATTCATTTCTTGAAGATAATCATGAAGATATGGCCCTTCACCCATAAAAACATCCCAACGACCTTCATAATTTTTGTCTAAATCTGCTTGTGTAATTACAGGAAAAGTAGTGTCCTTTGAGATAAAAGGAATCACATCCATTCGAAATCCATCAATCCCTTTATCCAACCACCAACGCATCATGGTATAAATTTCCTGACGTACTTTTGGGTTTTCCCAATTCAAATCTGGTTGCTTATAACTGAAATAGTGTAAATAATAGGAATTGGTTGTTTTGTCATATCTCCATCCACTTCCATCTGCTTCAAACGCCCCAGGACGAAAAGCAGGTTTGCCTTTTTCAGCTGGCCACCAGTGGTAATAATCTCTGTATTTGTTGTCACGTGATTTACGACTTTCTTCAAACCATTTATGCTCGTCTGAAGTGTGATTTACAACTAAATCCATAACTAACTTGAGTCCTCTTTGGTGCATTCCTTTAAGGAGAGCATTAAAATCTTCCATAGTACCAAACTCTTTCATTATTGACTGATAATCTGAAATATCATATCCATTATCAGCATTAGGAGAACCATAGATTGGGTTTAACCAAACGACATCAACTCCTAAACTTTTGATGTAATCCAATTTAGAAATAATACCTTTTAAGTCACCAACTCCATCACCATCTGTATCCTTAAAACTTCGTGGATATATTTGATATACAACTGCTTCTTTCCACCATTTTTTAGCATTTGAATTTTCTTGTGCTACAGTTGTTTCATTGGCTAAACAATTCATAATAAGTAAGAGCGCAACTAAGGTTTTGGTGGTAAATTTTAAGTTCATTTGTATTGGTTTAGTTATATAGTTTTTGTGAAAATGTAATTTGCTAATTCGAAGTTTTGTCCCGAATTTAGGTTTTTTTAGTTCCTAATAATGAGCTATATGTTTTAAGTACTATTGAGTTGTTTGTAAATTCATATCAAATCAGTATTTTATTTGTTGATAATATAAATTTACAATGTGTATTGTAGTAAATAAGTAATTTTAAATCGAAAACGTTTTCGATTTACCGAAAACGTTTTCGATTTTTGATTACTTCTGAAATCCAAGGGTAATTCTGTAAAACCGATTTCAAACAAGGCCGACAAATCGACTTATTGGCAAATTCAAAAGAAATTATTTTGGTTTACCATGATTAATTATCAAATTAGGAATAACTACAAAACGTAGGCCTTTGCCAATAAAAGTAGGATTGCCCAAAATTCTAAAAGATACGAAATACAAATAATCCAGTAAATAAAGAATTTTACTGCAAAATAAATTCACAAATAAAAACTTGGATAACTTCATTTTGATTTTTCATAGTATTAAACATTATCAAAGTAAAACACAGTCTTATTAGTGTTTATTTTATACTATTTTATTGTAATCAATAATTTTTTGTCGATATATTTATGATTCATACATTAATATCACTTATTTGTTTAATATAATTTAAAAATCGAAAACGTTTTCGATAAATCGATAACGTTTTCGATTTTGATTTCTTAAAATTTTCATAAACAATCAATTAAGTTTGGTTTACTAATCAAAAAATTATTAACCTAATTAATTATTACGTATGAAAAATAGTCTACTTAAAGGCTTGATGGTGTTTCTAGCCATACTATGTACAGGATTCACCTATTCACAAAATGTGTCAGGTACAGTATCCGATTCAGGAGGGCCTCTTCCAGGAGTCTCTATTTTAGTAAAAGGTACAGACAAGGGGTATCAAACTGACCTAAATGGTAAATATACCATCCCAAATGTTGATGCTACTACAGTATTGATTTTTAGTTACATTGGTCTCAAATCTCAGGAAATAAATGTTGCTGGAAAGAAGGAAATAAATGTTGTATTACAAGGAGATTCAGCTGAACTAAAAGAAGTTGTCGTAATTGGATATGGAACAGTTAAGAAAAAAGATGCTACAGGTGCTGTAGAATCGGTTAAAGCTGCCGATTTCAATAAAGGAGTTACAACTTCGCCAGAACAATTACTTCAAGGAAAATCTGCGGGGGTTCAGGTGACACAAGCCAGTGGAGAACCAGGAGGGTCAAATACTGTAAAAATTAGGGGAACATCATCTATTCGTTCAGGTGGAGAACCACTATATGTTGTTGACGGTGTGCCTATTGGTGGAGGAAATGTTAGCTCAGGAACTACTGATGTAGGTGTTGGTGCTCAAACTGCTAGAAACCCTTTAAACTTCATCAATCCTTCTGATATTGCAAGTATGGACATTTTAAAAGATGCCTCTGCGACTGCTATATATGGTTCTAGAGGTGCAAATGGTGTAATTATCATTACAACTAAAAAAGGTAGTAAAGGAGCTGGACAACTCGTTTTAAATAGTTCTTATACAACTGCAACAATAGCTAAGGATTATAATTTACTAGATGCCAAAGCATTTAACGCTGCAAATGGTGGATCTGCTGATTTTGGTTCAAGTGTAAATGCTTTTGATGCTATATTAAGAACAGCAATTACAAAACAGATTGATTTATCTTATAGTGGCGGTGGAGATAATGGAACATACCGTTATTCAATGGGTTATACTGACCAAGAAGGTATTGTGAAAAACACAGGAGTAACCAAATACAACTTAGGTGCTAGTATAACTCATAGCATGTTTGATAATAAATTGAAATTTGAAGGAAATATTCAAACTTCATTTATTCATGACCAAGCAACTTCATTATCTGACAATGTTGGAGCTGAAGGTGATTTATTTGTATCAGCTGTTAAATGGAATCCTACAAGACCGTTTTTTAATCCTGATGGGTCTTATGTAAAAATAAGCAACAGTCAAAGAAATCCAATGGATTTATTAGATAGATATACTGATTATACCAATACTGCCAGGATTTTAGGAAACGTATCAGCTACTTATAAATTGGCTAAAGGTTTGGATTATAAAGTTGGTGTAGGTGTAGATTATTCTAGTTCAAATAGAAATGTTGCCATGTCTAAATTATTAGGAATTGATCCAGCAACTTCAAATGGAGGTATTGCAGTTAAATCCTATGTTGAAAGATCTAATTATTTAGTAGAACAAACGCTAAATTACTCTACTGATATTACAAATAAATTAAAATTGAATGCTATTGGAGGTTACTCATTTCAAAAATTTTCAAATCAAGGAAATTCTTTTATAGGTACTGGTTTTGGTCAATACACAGATCAAAATTATTATTTAAAAAATATAACTTCAGCTACTAATTTTGCAATATCGGGTACATATGCACAAACTGCTTTTTTTGATCCAAGTAATAAATTACAATCTTATTTTGGTAGAGCAATATTGACTTATTCGGATAAATATATTTTCTCTGCAGTTTTAAGAAGAGATGGATCTAGTAAATTTGGATCTAGTAATAAATATGGTACTTTCCCTGCTCTATCTGTAGCTTGGAAAATCATAGAAGAATCTTTTGTTCCAAAAGCATTCAGTGATCTTAAATTAAGAGTAGGTTGGGGTATTACTGGTAATCAGGAGTTTCCTGCTGGAGCAGCTAGCACATTAGTTAAACCTGTAGAAGGTGTTCCAACAATTTCTAACATTGGTAACCCAGATTTAAAATGGGAACAGACAGCCCAATATAGTGCAGGTATAGATTTTGGATTGTTCGACAGTAAGCTAACGGGATCTTTAGATTATTACAAAAAAGTTACTTCTGATCCTTTGTTGCAAGTCCCTGTAGCTGATCCAAGTTTATATTCTACAAAATGGGCTAACTTACCAAATGCACAAATCATTTCTCAAGGGGTAGAGATTGCTTTAAACTATAAAATTATTGACAATGCTGATTTTTCATGGGATCTAGGCGGAAACATTGCTTTTAATAAAGGAAAAATTACTGGTTTGATTGAAGATGGCTACCCAACAGGTATCACAACGGGTACAGTTTCTGGTCAAGGTTTATCTGGTACAATTGCTCAAGGTCATTTTGATGGTCAAAGTCCTTATACTTTCAATTTGTTGCAATTTACCGGTTTTGACTCAAACGGAATATCTACTTATAAAGATTTAAACAATGATGGTCAAATTACAGAAGCAGATAGAACTTTTTCAGGTTCAGCTAATCCTAAATTTAATGTTGGTTTAAATACCTCATTGCGTTATAAAAACTGGGATTTTGTAGCTAGTGGATATGGAGCTTATGGACAAAAAATTTATAACAATACAGAAAATGCTTTATTTGTTCGAAGCTTATTGACTACAGGTAATAATGTTCCTGCTTATGTTGTAAACAATGGCGAAGCCACTTCTGGAAACTCAAATGCAGCTTCAACGAGATTCTTAAAATCAGGGGACTACTTTAGATTGTCTAATGCCCAAATAGGATATACTTTTAAGGGTGACCAAAGTTTAGCACCCTGGATAAAATCATTAAGAGTATATTTTACAGCTTCTAACATATTTGTTATCACGCCATATAATGGTCTAGATCCTGAGGTGAACTCAAATAAACAATTTAATGGTATACCATCTTTAGGTATGGATTATGCTACATATCCTAAATCAAGATCTTTTGCTTTTGGTTTAAATGTTAACTTATAATTTTTTACGATCATGAAAAAAAACATAATTATATTAGCTGGAGTTTTGTTAACACTTATCTCTTGTTCCTTGAAAGAGGAGTTAAATGACTCTATCACTAAAGAAGCTTCTGATAATATTTTAGGTGCTAATCAAGCATTAATATCTGCTTATCAGCAATTAAGATCTTTTGAAAATTTCGATAATCAATATGTACTTCAGGAGCATCCCTCTGATGAAATGGCTGGGCCAACAAGAGGTAGTGACTGGGATGATAATGGTACTTGGAGAGCTTTACACCTTCATACTTGGACTCCTGATAATATTAGAATTCTAGGAGCATGGGAACAATTATATAAAGGTTTGGCTTTTGCAATAGACGCACAGAGTTTTGAAGGAATTACAGCAGAACAAAAAGCACAAGCAGTTTTTTTACAATCTTTGTATACTTTTTATATTACAGATATTTTTGGACAAGTTGCTATGCGCGTCCCTGGAGAATCTGTTAATAATCTTCCTTCTTTAACCTTCAAAAGAACTGAAGCAATTGATTATTCTATAGGGATTCTTGAAGCGCAATTAGCTAATTTACCTTCTGGAACTGCTTCAACTGCTTACATTGCTAACAAAAATGCAGGAAATGCACTTTTGGCAAAAATGTATTTGAATCGTGCAGTTTACAAAGCTACTGATGCAGATGGTAAGCCTCAAGCGGGACCTTATACTTTTACTTCTGCAGATATGCAAAAGGTTATTGATTATGCAGATGCTGCCATGGTAGGTAGAACTCTACAAAACAATTATTTTGAAAATTTTTCTCCATCAAATGGTGAAATTTCTAATGAGTTGATTTTTACAGCAAAAAATACTAATACAGAAGGAGGTGATATTTTTCAATTATCTTTTGTTACACTGCATTATAATCAAACTCCTAGTGGTTATAATGGTTTTGTAACTTTAACCGATTTGTATAACAAATTTGAGGCTCAAGATACCCGCCGTTCAAAATCTGTACCAGGCTTTACAGATCAACATGGATTAAAAGCGGGGATATTAGAAGGACCACAAGTTGATCAAAATGGGCTTCCAATACTTAAAAGAGATTCTCCAGGACAACTTGTATTTTCTCAAGATTTTTCTTTGACAAATTCAACAGAAGAGAAGGGTATGAGGGTTGTGAAATATTTGCCTGATTATGGAAATCTTAAGCGCCCAAGTAATGATTTTGTTTTCTTGCGTCTTGCAGATGTAATGTTAATGAAAGCCGAAGCCTTGTTTCGAAAAGGAAATTCAACAGCCGAAGCATTAATAATTGTTAACACACTTAGACAAAAACGTGGTGCCAGTAATTTATTGAGTTTAACTTTAATAAATATATTAGATGAGAGAGGTAGAGAGTTGTATTGGGAAGGACATAGAAGACAGGACCAAATTAGATTTGGTACATTTAATAATCCTGTTCAAGGACGTTCTACTGTAACAGATAGACATGTTTTGATTTTTCCTATTCCATTGGCAAAATTAGCTGCAAATCCTAATTTATTTCAAAACCCAGGTTATTAATTCTTCTAAAATAGGACTTGATTTACTTTACAAATAATGATATTAATAAAAGAGGGTGGTTTTTCATCCTCTTTATTAGTTTTTCTGTTTTTGTATAAATTTAGACAGAAAAAATAGTCTCTTTAGAAAAGAAGGTCAGTAATTTAGGAGATAAAATTAAGATTTCAAAAACATTTTGACACTTTTAAGATCCTTATTCTAAAATAGAAAATGGCAACTAAAATTAAACTAAGTTTTTGGCAAATATTAAGCATGAATGTTGGTTTTTTTGGCATCCAATATAGCTTTGGCTTACAACAGAGTGCCGTAAATCCTATTTATGATTTTTTAGGAGCTAGTCCCGATCAAATTCCTTTGCTAAATCTTGCAGGTCCTGTTACAGGATTATTAATTCAACCACTTATAGGTGTATTAAGTGATAAGACTTGGCACCCTCGATGGGGAAGGCGAAAACCCTATTTTTTTATAGGTGCTGTATTATGTAGTGTTGCTTTGTTATTGTTTCCATTTAGTAGTTCATTATGGATGGCTACAGGTTTGCTCTGGATTTTAGATGCAGGAAATAATACTGCAATGGAGCCTTATAGAGCCTTTATAGCAGATAAACTGAACGAAGAACAATTGCCTATGGGGTTTCAGATGCAAAGTTTTTTTACAGGTTTAGGACAAACACTAGCAAATGTCTCCTTATTTATTTTTCCAATGATTTTTATTGGTAAAACAGGGTCTTTACCTACATGGGTATATGCTTCCTTCTTTTTAGGTGCAGTTTGCTCTATAGGTTCAGTTTTATGGAGTATGAAAACTACTTCAGAAATACCACCTTCAGCTGAAGAATTAGAACATATAAGGTCTAATAAAAGTGGGGTTTTGGATCCACTCATCGACATTTTTTCTGCGATTGGTAATATGCCTAAAGTTATGTGGCAATTAGCATTAGTTTATCTTTTTCAATGGTATGCCTTGTTTTGCTATTGGCAAAATTCATCCAAAAGTATTGCTTTGTCGGTTTGGAACGCAACTCCCAAAAGTAATCCCGAGGCTTATGAACAGGCAGTTAGCTGGACAGGTTTAGTCAATGGATGGTACAATATAGTTACTTTTTTAACTGCCTTTGCATTAGTTGGATTTGCTAGGCGATTTAGTCCTAAAGCGGTACATACCTTTTGTTTGTTATTAGCTGCAATTGGGTTTTTGATATTTCCACATTTACACGATAAAACACTTTTGTTTTTTGCTATAACTGGTTTTGGAATTGGTTGGGCGAGTATGATGGGTATTCCTTACTTAATGGTCGTTGCTGAAATTCCAAAAGAAAGATATGGAGTTTATATGGGTATTATTAACACGATGATTGTAATACCTATGATTATTCAAAACATATCTTTTGGATATATCTTAAAGAATTTTCTACATAATGATTCTCGAAATGCAATTACTTTTGCTGGGGTTTTATTGATTATTAGTGCTATTTGCACATTATTTATAACTACAAAAAAACAAACAATTAATGAATGATATAAATTACACGAAAGCAATTGAACTACTCCAGAAATCGTCTTCAAGTCAAGGGTTTCTTGCGAGTGCTCAAAATATATCTAATTATAAAAGAGTTTGGGCGCGTGACGGTGTAATCTGTGGATTAGCAGCACTAGCATCTGGAGACGAAGATTTGATTGAAACCTTTAGAAAGACATTAGTAACATTAGCAAATAATCAGCATCATAACGGAACAATTCCGTCTAATGTGATGACAAATGGAACTGAGATAGAGGTGAGTTATGGTGGGTTAGCAGGTAGAGTGGATGCGGTTACTTGGTTTATTATTGGTGTTTGTCAATATGCTTACTATAAAAAAGAATCTAGTTTTCTTGAAAAATATGAGATTAATATTCAAAAATGTTTACAGCTTTTAGAAGCTTGGGAGTTTAATAACAAAGGGCTATTGTATGTTCCTTTATCAGGGAATTGGGCAGACGAATATATTACTGATGGTTACGTTTTATATGATCAATTACTAAGAGTATGGGCATTAAGGAGCTATAATTATTTTGTGAAGGATGCATTTATTACGACTAAAATTCAGGAAATAACAAAACAAATCGAAGTGAATTTTATGCCCAATACTATTGGTGAGAAATACCATGAAAGAGCCTATAAGGAAGCTAATATTCAAAATTATATGCCTTGTTCTTTTTCGCCAGCTGGATATAAAACCCAATTTGATGCTTTTGCTAATTCGTTAGCTTTATTTTTAAATATAGGGTCTGATGATTTTCAAAAGTCTATTTTGAAATATTCTTTGGAATTAAAACAGCAAAGACCTTTACAGTTATTACCCGCTTTTTGGCCTCCAGTAGAAGAAACTGATATTGACTGGAATCTATTAAAGAACAACTGTAAATATGAATTCAGAAATTATCCTAATGAGTTCCATAATGGTGGAAGTTGGCCAATGGTTAATGGGTTTTACGGATTAGCTCTGGTTGCAAAAAATGAAAAGGCAGAATCTTTAAAGCTTTTAGCTTCTTTAAATAGTGCCAATGCTATTGAGGATTTTAGTTTTTACGAAAATTTTAATACCAAAACCAAAGCGACTAATGGAGTGCCTTATTGCGCATGGAGTGGAGCAGCAACAATCATGTTGCATCAAAGTATACATGCTAATTTCAAGTTTTTAGTTTAAAATGGAAAAATCAATAGATATAATATGCATAGGAGAAGTGCTTATTGACTTTATAGGTCATGAGATGAATGCTTCAATAAATAGAACCAAAGATTTTCACCGCTTTCTAGGTGGCTCACCAACAAATGTAGCTGTTAATGCTGCTAGGTTAGGTTTAAAGTCTGTTTTAGTAGCCACTTGTGGGGAAGATGGCTTAGGAGAGTATATTGTTAGAAAGCTAAAAGGAAATGGTGTAGATACATCACAAATAAGGAAATCTGAAACAGAGCCTACATCTGTTATTTTTGTGTCTAAGTCTACAAGTACTCCTGATTTTATTGCTTATAGAGAGGCTGATTGTCAAATTATTCCAAGTCAAGTTTCTGATGAATTACTAGAAAGTGCTAAAATATTTCATACCACTTGTTTTGCGTTAAGTAAGAATCCAGCAAGAACTACTATATTAGAAAGTGCAAAAAGAGCAAAAAAGTTAGGCTTACAAACGAGTATTGATATTAATTTTTCTGAAAAAATTTGGACAAATCGAGAGGAAGCAAAATTAGTTTTGAAAGAGTATTTGTCAACCAATCCTCTAGTGAAATTAAGTGAGGATGATTGCTACCGACTTTTTGCAGAAGTAAAAACAGAAGAATTTATTTTTAATTATTTTCATGAGTTGGGAGCCTCAATAATCTGTTTGACTAAAGGCAAAGATGGTGTAGTGTTGTCCAATGTTGATTATGGGATAGTGTATCAAAAAGCCTTGCTAGTCATTGAAATAAAAGATGCCACTGGAGCTGGAGATGCTTTTTGGACGGGTTTTTTATATGCACAGTTATTGAATAAAAATTTAGAAGAAACAATTACAATTGCTCAAAAATTAGCGGTATTGAAACTTCAAAATGTGGGGGAATTACCTAAAGGAATGAATATTCAACAATATCTGAAATAATTGATAAATTAAGGATTCGATAAAGATTTATTTTTAGTGCTTTTTGTGAAAAAACTTAGGGGTCGTATGTTATTTTTTTTTATATTTATGCTTCTTAAAAAATTATCAATATGACTGTAAATCAAATATTAAGCACGAAAGGAGATAATGTATATTCAATTATTTCGACAATTAGCGTTTATGACGCTATTAAGGTGATGGGGGAGAAAAATATTGGTGCAATATTAGTTATTGAAGAAGGCCAATTAAAAGGTATTTTATCTGAGAGGGATTATGCTCGAAAAATTGTACTTAAGGGTAAATCTTCAAAGAGTACTTTGGTGCAGGAAATAATGGTGAGTAATGTAATTACAGTTATGCCTACTGATGATTTGGATTTTTGTATGGAATTGATGATTTCAAGAAGAATTCGACATTTACCAGTTGTTCATGATAATAAAGTTATTGGACTTGTGTCTATTGGGGATGTGGTAAAATCAATTATTGAAAAGCAGAAAGAAACAATTCAGTTGTTAGATTCTTATATCAATGGGACTCAATCTTAGTTTTAGATTTTAATTATTAAGGATATTTTCAAGCCGCAATTTTTTGCGGCTTTTTTTATGTGCTTAACTGTTAGTTTTTTATAAAAGAATTATGAAAATGTTAACTTTTTAAGTTAAGACTTCTATCTTTGTATATAAGATAAAACTGCAATTACAGTTATTGATGCTCAAGAAAAAGAGATTAGAAAAAACAATTTAAAATAAAACCTTTTTACAAAGAAATACTAGATGATTGCACATTTACAAGGAAAGTTAGTTGAAAAGTCACCAACACAACTCGTTATTGACTGTGGTGGAGTGGGTTATGATGTTAATATATCATTGCATACTTACAGCTTACTTCCTAATTCTGATTTTATAAAAATTTTTACTTACCTTCAGATAAAAGAAGATGCACATACCTTGTTTGGTTTTGTAGAGAAATCAGAAAGAGAGATTTTCAAATTACTGATTTCGGTTTCAGGAATTGGAGCAGGAATTGCAAGGACAATGTTGTCATCTTTAGATCCGAAACAAATTACTAATGCTATTGCATCTGGGGATGTTGGTACTATTCAGTCTATTAAGGGAATAGGGAGTAAAACGGCACAGCGAGTAATTTTAGATCTTAAAGATAAGATATTAAAATTGTACGATTTAGACGAAGTTTCTATGTCGCAAAGCAATACTAATAAAGATGAAGCGTTATCTGCTTTAGAAGTTTTAGGATTTGTTAGAAAAGCTTCTGAAAAGGTAATTGAAAAGATTGTAAAAGAGGATCCAGACGCATCTGTAGAATCAATTATTAAACAAGCCTTAAAAAGTTTATAAAGCACAGCAAAAACCAATTGTATGCATAAGATTTGTATTGTTTTGGCAGTTTTATTATGCGGTTTTGTATCACAGGCTCAAGGAAATGGCCCCGTTCAGGATACAACAAAAACAGGATATTCGTTAGGGAAAGTTCAAATTAAAGACCCTAAAAGTATCCTTTCGGCATATACCTATGATCCAAAAACAGACAGATATATTTATAGCAGTTCTGTTAATGGATTTTCAATTAAGTATCCTCTTATTTTGACGCCCAAAGAATATGAAAACTTAGTCTTGAAAGAATCTATGAAGGAATATTTCAAGAAAAAATCAGATGCTATTGATGGTAAAAAACAAGGTAGTGAGGAAGCTAAAAAGGATTTGCTGCCTAGATATTATGTGAAATCAGGATTGTTTGAATCTATCTTTGGAAGTAATACTATTGATGTAAAACCAACAGGTTCGGTTGAAATGGATATGGGAGCTCGTTTTACAAAACAAGATAACCCTTCTTTTTCTCCAAGAAATAGATCCAATCTTGCTTTTGATTTTGACCAAAGAATTAGCATGAGTTTGCTAGGGAAAGTAGGAACTAGACTGAATGTTAATGCTAATTACGACACCCAATCTACTTTTGCATTTCAGAATTTAATTAAGTTAGAATACACTCCAACAGAAGATGATATTGTTCAGAAAATTGAAGTTGGAAATGTAAGTATGCCTTTAAATAGTTCTTTAATTAGAGGAGCGCAGAGTTTATTTGGTGTTAAGGCAAAATTACAATTTGGAAAAACGAGTGTTACAGCTGTTTATTCTGAACAGAAATCGCAGACCAAAACTGTTGTTTCACAGGGTGGAGGAACCATTCAGGATTTTGATGTTTTTGCCTTAGATTACGATAATGACAGACACTTTTTTCTATCACAGTATTTTAGAAATAGATATGATACAGCATTAAAAAACTATCCTTTTATAGATAGCAGGGTGCAAATTACTCGTATAGAAGTTTGGGTTACCAATAAGCAAACCCGTTTGAATACCACTTCTAATAATCTTAGAAATGTTATTGCGCTTCAGGATTTGGGGGAAGGAAAATTAACAGGATTGCCAGATAATGAAGTAGTAGTTTTGAATAATCCTCCATCCGATTTTTTTACTGATCAAGGAATTGGAGATGATCCTTCGGATAATAAAAATAATAAATACAATCCTGGATTAATTACTGCGGGTGGTGGTTATTTAAATTCAAATATTCGCGAAATTGCCACAGCAAATTCTGGGTTTACTCCTATAGTTAGCGAAGGACAAGATTATTCGAAACTTGAAAACGCTCGAAAATTAACGACAAATGAGTTTACTTACCATCCACAATTGGGTTATATTTCGCTACAACAAAGATTAAGTAACGATGAGATTTTAGCTGTAGCCTATGAGTATACCATTGGAGACAAGGTGTATCAAGTAGGGGAATTTGGAAATGATGGTGTTGATGCGACTCTTGTTACAGGAACACCACAGTCAACTCAGGCTGTAGTTACTCAGAGTTTGGTTTTGAAAATGCTAAAAAGTAACTTGACAAATGTTAGAAATCCAGTTTGGAATTTGATGATGAAGAATGTTTATCAAATTCCAGGTGCTTATCAAATCAAACAGGAGGATTTTAGATTCAATATTCTTTATACTGATCCGTCTCCTTTAAATTATATTTCTCCTGTTACAGGAACTCCTTTTCCAGTAACTCCTTCTCCAGATGAAAAAGTACAGGAAACTCCATTGTTGAATGTGTTTAATTTAGATAAATTAAATTACAATAATGATCGTCAAATAGGTGGTGATGGTTTCTTTGATTTTGTTTCAGGTTTAACGATGGATACTCAAAATGGGCGCATCATTTTTACCACTAAAGAGCCTTTTGGTGAATTATTGTTTAATAAGTTAGGTGGAGGAGATTATGGTGGTGATATTAATAATTATAATGACAATCAAAAGAAATATGTTTTTAGGAGTATGTATCGCAATACTCAGGCTGGAGCATTGCAAGATAGTGATAAGAACAAGTTTTTATTAAGAGGAAAATACAAATCTTCGGCTGGAGATGGAATTCCAATTGGAGCTTTTAATGTGCCTCAAGGTTCGGTTGTAGTTACGGCTGGAGGTAGAGTTTTAGTTGAAGGAATAGATTATAGCGTGAATTATCAGCTGGGAAGAGTTCAAATTTTAGATCCTTCGCTACAGGCTTCGAATACGCCAATTAATGTTTCTCTAGAGAACAATTCTATTTTTGGTCAACAAACCCGTAGATTTATGGGAGTAAATGTGGAGCATAAGTTCTCTGATAATTTTACTTTGGGAGGAACCTTTTTGAAAATGACCGAAAAGCCATTTACTCAAAAATCGAGCTATGGTCAGGAATCGGTAAACAATACCATTTTTGGGTTTAATACTAATTTCTCAACCGCGGTTCCGTTTTTTACCCGTTTGGTGAACATGCTTCCTAATATTGATACTGATGTTCCATCGAATTTATCAGTAAGAGGAGAAATAGCATTTTTAAAGCCAGACACTCCAAAAGCAGATCAATTTCAAGGTGAATCGACACTTTATGTAGATGATTTTGAAGGTTCGCAGTCTACCATCGATATGCGTTCGGCTTACGCCTGGAGTCTTGCCTCAACGCCAGAAGAAAATACCAATAGTACTTATAATTTTAATGCTAAAGCTAATGACTTAAGTTATGGTTTTAAAAGAGCTAAACTGGCTTGGTACACTATTGATCCTGTTTTTTATGTTCAAAAACCATCTGGAATATCTAATGATGACATTTCGTTAAACTCAACTAGGAGAATTTATAGCGAAGAGTTGTATCCATTGACAGATATTGCACAAGGGCAAACTCAGGTAATTAATACTTTAGACTTGACTTATTTTCCATCTGAAAGAGGTCCCTATAATAATAATTCGAGTTTTAATTTGAATCCAAAAAATAATTTTGGTGGTATTATGCGCTCGTTGAGTTCTACTAATTTCGAACAAGGAAATGTAGAATATATCCAGTTTTGGGTGCAAGATCCTTATGTAGGTAATGGAAAATCGGAGGCAACAAATACGGGGAAAATCTATTTCAACTTAGGGGAAATTTCAGAAGATATTCTGAAAGATGGGCGAAAACAATATGAAAATGGACTTGGTCCAGATCAGATTTTAGTAAATCCTAGACCAATATGGGGAGATGTTCCAGCTTCGCAATCCCTGATATACGCTTTTGATGCCGATACCAATAACAGAAAAAATCAAGATATAGGTTTGGACGGTTTGTCTAATAATGCTGAGGCAGGAGTATATAATAATTTTGCTGCTGCACCTGATCCAGCAGCCGATGATTATACCTATTATCTTAATACTTCGGGAGGCGTAAAAGAGCGTTATAAAAATTATAATGGAGTTCAGGGAAATTCAGCGGTTGACATTAATGATCCTAATCGCGGAGCTTCGACTGTTCCAGATGTGGAGGATATTAATAGAGACAACACGATGAATACTATTAATGCTTATTATGAATACAGCATTGATATGAAACCAAATATGAGTGTAGGTCAAAACTACGTAACTGATACTAGACAGACCTCAGTTACTTTACCGAATGGGGAAGTTACTGATGCTAGATGGATTCAGTTTAAAATTCCAGTTTCACAACCTCAAAATACTATTGGAAATATTTCTGATTTTAGATCCATTCGTTTTATGCGAATGTTTATGACCGGTTTTGATAATGAATTAACAGTGCGTTTTGGTGCTTTGGATTTAGTTCGTGGCGATTGGAGGAGATATACTAATACTCTTGATTTCAACGATACTAATGTAGCTGATGATAATACCGAATTAGATGTTACAGCGGTAAATATTCAGGAAAATAACGAAAGATGTCCTGTAAATTATATTACGCCTCCAGGAGTACAAAGAGAGCAGTTATATAACAACAATACTTTGATTAATCAAAATGAGCAATCATTATCATTAAGAGTTGCTGGAGAAGGTTTAGAGATTGAAGATTCTAGAGCCGTTTTCAAAAATGTAAGTGTTGACATGCGTCAGTTTAAGAAATTGAAAATGTTTTTCCATGCCGAGTCTCTAAAAGGCGAAGTGGAATTACAAGACGATCAGATGAAAGGATTTATTCGTTTTGGAAATGATTTCACTCAAAATTTCTATCAAATAGAAAAACCATTGAAAGTAACAAAAGTTACAGATGCTAATTGTAAATATACCGCTGATGAAGTTTGGCCTGAAGCCAATAATATCGATTTGTCTTTGTCTTTATTAACTAAATTAAAGATTAAGGCTATGAGCATTGATGCCAGTACACTGCCTTTAGATGGAGTTTATTATCCAGATGATGATACAAGTATTCCAGGTGATCCAGCTGAACGTGATGGTGATAGTAAATTAAGATTGGGGATCAAAGGAAATCCTAATTTTGGATTGGTGCGTACAATGATGATGGGGGTTAAGAGCAATGAAATACATCAAAAGATCAAAGGAGAAGTTTGGTTCAATGAGCTTCGTCTTTCGGACATGGACAATCATGGTGGTATGGCAGCAGTATTAAATATAGATACTAATTTTGCTGATTTTGCTACCGTTTCTGCAACGGGTAAAATGAGTACTGTAGGTTTTGGTACTATCGAACAAGGTCCAAACGAAAGAAGTCGAGAAGATATTCAGCAATATAATATTGTGACAAATCTTAATTTAGGAAAGTTGTTGCCTAATAAATGGGGAATTAATTTGCCTTTTAACTACAGTGTAGGGGAAGAGACTATTAAACCAGAATACGATCCGTTTAATCAGGATATTAAATTAAAACAGCTTTTAAGTGAAACTGATGATGCCGATGTAAGAGCTAATTTAAAAAATAGAGCAATAGATTATACTAAGCGCACCAGTATTAATTTTATTGGAGTAAGAAAACAAAGAGGAGCAGAGCAAAAGCCACATGTTTATGATCCGGAGAATTTCACTTTCTCACAATCGTTCAATAAAGTAGAACGTCATGATTATGAAATTGAAGATTATTCAGATCAGCAAGCGAGTACCTCAGTTGATTATGCTTATACTTTTGATAATAAACCATTGGAGCCTTTCAAGAAAACGAAATTCATGAAGAAAAGTAGTTATTGGAAGATGTTGAGCGATTTTAATTTTAATTATTTGCCTTCTAATATTACTTTTAATACTAACATTAATAGACAATACAACCGCCAACAGTTTAGACAGGTGGATAATGTCCCAGGTCTTGAATTGGATCCGTTGTACCGAAGAAATTTTGGTTTTAATTATAATTATGGTTTCAATTATAATTTGACCAAATCATTGAAATTTAGTTATGCTGCTTCAACAAACAACTTGGTTAAAAATTATTTAGATCAAAACGATCAGCCCATAGATAGTTTCACTATTTGGGACAGCTATTGGGATATTGGTGATCCAAATCATCATACTCAACAAATTGTTTTGAATTATGATATTCCAATTAACAAGATTCCGCTGTTTAGTTTTGTAAAAGCGAGTTATTCTTATACGGGAGATTATAGTTGGCAAAAATCAGCAAATGCCTTGTCTGAAATTGTAGTAGATAATACAAATTATAATTTAGGAAACACGGTTCAAAATGCGCGCACCAATAATTTGAATGCGAGTTTTAACATGGATATGTTGTACAAATATTTAGGTTTAACAAAGTCAAAAGCAGCAGTTAGAAAAGCTCCTTCGGTGGCTCCTAAACCTGGACAAAAGATTACGAGTGCTCCAGTTAGACCACAGGCACAGGATAATGTAGTTATAAATGGATTGATGGGGGTTTTAACCAGTGTGAAAAACATCCAAATTAATTATACCGAAAATAGCGGTACATTTTTACCTGGATATACGCCAAGTATTGGGTTCTTAGGCTCATCAAGACCATCGTTAGGATTTATTTTTGGTAGTCAGGACGATGTAAGATATGAAGCCGCTAAAAATGGTTGGTTGACCAATTATCAGGAATTTAGTCAAAACTATACACAGGTAAGTAATAAGGTGCTTAAGGCTACTGCCAATGTAGATTTGTTTCCTGATTTAAAAATTGATCTGACTATGGATCGTTCGCATTCTGAAAATTATTCAGAGCAATATGATGTGTCTGCTGACGGAACTTATAATTCGCGTTCACCTTATAATTACGGAATGTTTTCTATTTCTACGGTGTTAATTAAAACGGCTTTCTCTCAAAGTGATGAGTTTTCTTCGGCTGCTTTTGATGATTTTAGAACTAACAGACTTGTAGTTGCAAATCGATTAGCAACACAAAGAGGAATAGATATTCTGAATCCAGCGAATTTAGATGCTGATGGTTTTCCAAAAGGTTATGGGAAAAATAATCAGGCAGTATTGTTGCCAGCATTTTTTGCTGCTTATACAGGAGCTGATGCTGGAAAAGTTTCTACAGGTGTTTTTAGAAGTTTCCCTATTCCTAACTGGTCTATAAAGTATAATGGATTGATGCGTTATGGTTTGTTCAAAAAGAATTTCAAACGATTCTCTTTGCAACATAGTTATAGAGCTTCTTATACTATTAATCAGTATCGTTCAAATTTTGATTATGATAATAATCCATCAGGAACAGATGATAGTGGTAATTTTTACAATAAAACCATCATGTCTAATGTGAATTTAGTGGAGCAGTTTAGTCCGCTGGTTCGAATGGATTTCGAGTTGCAAAATTCATTAAAAGTACTTACGGAAATTAAAAAAGACCGTGCTTTATCGATGAGTTTTGATAATAATTTATTGACCGAAGTAAAAGGGATTGAATATATAGTAGGTTTAGGTTATCGTTTTAAGAATGTGATTTTCTCTTCAAGACTGGCTGATAATCCTACTGGAATTATAAAAGGAGATATTAACCTAAAAGCCGATTTGTCATATAGAAACAATCAAACTATTGTGCGTTATTTAGATTATAACAACAATCAATTGGCAGGTGGGCAAAATTTATGGTCTTTGAAATTAACTGCTGATTATTCGTTTAGTAAAAATCTAACGGCTATTTTCTATTATGATCATTCATTTTCTAAAGCGGTTATATCGACTTCTTTCCCAATAACTAATATTCGATCAGGATTTACGCTTCGATATAATTTTGGGAATTAATTTCCAGAATCTCGATAAGATTTAATTTGAAGATTGTTACATTTGCCAAAAAAATAATTATCACATATCAATTACTATTATTATGAGTATACCAGCAAATTTAAAATATACTAAAGATCACGAATGGGTTAGCCTAGAAGGAGATATTGCAACAGTAGGAATCACACATTTTGCTCAAAAAGAATTAGGTGATATCGTTTATGTTGAAGTAGAAACTCTAGATCAAACATTAGAAAAAGATGAGGTTTTTGGAACTGTTGAAGCAGTAAAAACAGTTTCTGATTTGTTTCTTCCTTTGACTGGAGAAATTATCGAATTCAATGCTGGTTTGGAAGATGCTCCTGAATTAGTAAACTCAGATCCTTATGGAGCTGGATGGATGATTAAGATTAAGGTTTCTGATTTAGCTGAATATGAAACTTTATTGACTGATGAAGGATACAAAAATCTTATTGGTGCTTAAGAAAATTTCTTTAGGGGCAGCTTTATTTTGGACAGGTTTTATTTTGTATTTATGTTTAATACGTGCAAGTGATCTACCCAGTGTAACTATTCCTTATATTGACAAATGCGTTCACTTTGTCTTCCATTTTGTTTTTAGTATATTGTGGTTTTTAGTTCTTGAATTTTATTTTAAAGACCAAAAACCAAGCAAACTTCTAGGGATTGTTTTTTTTATGTCCCTGTCGTTTGGGATTACAATAGAGTTGTTTCAGACTTATTTTACTGTTACCAGAAATGGAGATGTATTAGATGTTTTGGCAAATAGTAGTGGTGCTTTGTTAGCAATTTTAGTGCTCACTTTTTTAGATAAAAGAGGTTTTTTTAGTAAAATCTAAAAATAAATAGAAATCCTGCTTCGGCGGGATTTTTTATTAGGAAGTTAATGTATTTTTGTGAGGCAAGTACATTTTTAAAAGCAATAATGAATGGATATTAGACCGTATTTAGATTCTACTTATTTAAAAACTGCTCCTCAAGCGGCTCTTGATGAAAATCAAAATCAAGCGGTGGTTGTGGCTTTTGTAAAGGAAGCAATAGCAGAGCGTTTTAAATTGGTTATGATTCGTCCAGAAATGGTTTCTTTGGCAAAAAGAATAATTGCTGAATCAATGTCGAATGTGCAAATAGGAACCGTGATTGATTTTCCAGAAGGCAAATCGAGTATTGAAGAAAAGTTACGTGAAGCTAATCAGACGATTGCTGATGGAGCTGACGAATTGGATTTTGTATGCAATTATGAAGCTTTTAAAAATGGCGAAAGTCAATTGCTCAAAGAAGAAATTCTAAGAGGAACTCAATTAGCATTGGATAACAATAAAATAATTAAGTGGATTATTGAAGTCGCTGCTTTGAATGAGAAACAAATTATTCAATTATCCACTTTGATAAAAAATGTCGTAATGGCTAATTTTAAAGAAGCAGATTACGAGAATGTTTTTGTGAAATCTTCCACAGGTTTTTATCAAACAATGAATAATGAACCTAATGGAGCCACAATTTCTTCGGTGATTATGATGATTGAAAATGCGTCGCCACTTTCAGTAAAAGCTGCTGGTGGAGTTCGAACGTATGAAGAGGCAGTAGAGATGATTAAACTAGGCGTAAAACGCATTGGAACTTCATCGGCAAAAGTAATTGCGGATGGAGGAATTAATCAAGAAGGGTATTAAATAATGATTAAAACAGATATGAAAAAAAGCTTGTTAATTTTGTTTTTGGGATTCTTTTCGATTTTGAGTTATTCTCAGGATAACAGTTTGAATTCAGGAAACGTGCTTAATGCGCAACGATTTCCCGTTTTTCCAAGTTGTAAAAATTTAGAAGTTCAAGCATTAGAAAGTTGTTTTTATAATGAAGTGCAGGATTTTATTTTTCAAAATTTTGTTGTTCCTGAAGATTTGGTAAAAAATAATTTTAACGGAAATGTAAAAGTGCTTTTTGAAGTAGATGCCAATGGTGTTTTTAAAGTGATCTACGTTAATGCCGTTGATGAAAAATTGATTGTGGAAACCAAACGTGTTTTTGCAAAATTCCCAAAAATTACGCCTTCAACTTATAATGGGAGACCAGAGTATTCGAGATATAATATCACTATTGCAATTCCGTTGAAAAGTGCCGCTACATTAGCTGCTGAAAATTTAGCAAAGGCGGATATTCTTAGAAATACTACACAACAGCTTACCGAATTAGATAATATCGTTTATAGGAAATACAATAATCCAGAATTTGAAAGCCATTTAAATATTCCTTTTTCGCATAGTTATTATGCCCAATTTGATGCTTCAATAAATCAGGTGGGAAGTAATAATCACACCGCTTCTAAGCCTTATACTTATGCCGAAGTTGGTAAATATTACAACTTTAAACAAGAAAATGAGAAGTTAAAAAAGAAAACTGCTGGATGGTGGACTAGAAAATTATGGAATGAAAATACAGTAGAGATTAAGGGCGAGGATTATTGGTTTACTTTAAATCCTGTTTTGGATTTGCAAGTAGGAAAAGCATCTGGAGCTAATTCGACGAACACTTTTGTTAATACTCGAGCAATTAATTTTAGAGGAGGTTTAGGTGATAAGCTTAATTTTACGACTACTATTTTTGAAAGTCAGGGGCGTTTTGCGGATTATTACAATCGTTATGCTGAGTCAATAAAACCTTCAGGAGGAAATCCAGCAATTGTTCCAGGTATTGGTATTGCAAAAGATTTTAAAACAGATGCCTACGATTTTCCTTTGGCGGAAGCCAATTTGACTTTTGCACCTAGTAAGTTTTTGGATTTGCAATTGGGTTATGGAAGGAATTTTATAGGGGATGGTTATCGTTCTTTGTTAGAAAGTGATGGTGCTAGTCCGTATCCTTATTTTAAGTTGAATACTAAGTTTTGGAAAATAAAATATACCAATACTTATATGTGGCTAAAGGATGTACGTCCTGCTGTGACTCTAGAGAAAACCTACGCTACAAAATTTATGGCGAATCATTATTTGAGTTGGAATGTTTCTAATCGCTTGAATTTAGGTTTCTTTGAATCGGTGGTTTGGACCAATACAAATGACAGAGGTTTTGATGCGAGTTTTGTAAATCCAATTATTTTTTATCGTTCGGTAGAGTTTGGTTCGTCTTCAAAATCAGGAAATGCACTTCTGGGATTGACTTTTAAGTACAAATGGGATAATCAAATTAACTTTTACGGACAGTTTCTCTTAGATGAATTCTCGTTAGGAGATATTAAAAAAAGAGATAATAGTTGGAAAAATAAATACGGTTATCAATTAGGAGCTAAATATTATAATGCTTTTAATGTGCCAAATTTATTATTGCAATTAGAGTACAATCGCGTTAGGCCTTATGTGTATTCACATTCTGATCCAATTACGAATTACGCTCATAATAATCAAAGCATAGGGCATCAATGGGGAAGTAATTTTGGTGAATTTATAGCTATTGCACGTTATCATAAAGATCGGTTTTTTGCCGATGTGAAATTGACTACGGCTATAAGAGGTTTTGATTTTGATACCACTACTAATGATTTGAATTATGGTAGTAATATTTACAAGGATTATGATGAAAAAAGAGCTTTGAATAGTGGAGTAGAAGTAGGTCAGGGAAATAAAACCAAATATTTCATGGCTGATATTCAAGGCGGTTATTTGATTAATCCATCTACTAATTTGAAACTTTTTGCGAGTTATATTTATAGAGATTTTAATCCAATGGAAAATACCACTACTGTTTTTAAAGAAAGTACGAATTGGTTTTCAATAGGGGTCAGATCGGATATTTTTAACTGGTATTTTGATTATTAATCAGCTAGGAAGGTCTCGGATTGTTAAAGTTTATGTAAAAAGGGCTTAGTTTTAAAAATACTAAACTCTTAATTATGAATTCTACATCTTATTTGTACCTTTGCGCCAGTTTAAAAAAAACCTAACAAAATCGGCATTGAACACTATAGCAAATACTTTTTCCATAAAATCAATTTTTTTAGATTTTAAAGAAATCACAAAAGCAGGATTGGCTATTAGTGTTTTGTTTTCTTCTATAGCTGGTTATCTTTTAGGTTTTAATGATTCACAACCTTTTCAATGGTCGGTTTTATTGATGCTATGCATTGGTGGTTATTGTATGGTGGGAGCTTCAAATGCTTATAATCAGGTTATCGAAAGAGATTTAGATGCTTTGATGGATCGAACTAAAAATCGTCCAGTACCTTCAGGAAGAATGACGCCAACTACTGCATTGGTTGTGGCTAGTTTGCTTACTGCTGTAGGTCTTGCTTTATTGTACATGATTAACCCTAAAACAGCTATGTTTGGGGCTATTTCGATATTCTTATACACCAGTGTTTATACTCCGCTAAAAACAGTTACTTCTTTATCTGTTTTTGTGGGAGCTTTTCCAGGAGCGATTCCTTTTATGTTAGGCTGGGTTGCTGCAACAGGCGATTTTGGTATTGAGGCAGGAACTTTGTTTTTAGTTCAGTTTTTTTGGCAATTTCCTCATTTTTGGGCAATCGGATGGTTTTTGTATGAAGATTATGAAAAGGCAGGTTTTTTTATGTTGCCTACAGGAAAGAAAGATAAAGGAACGGCTTTGCAGGTTATTTTGTATACCGTTTGGTTGATAATTGCTTCGCTTTTGCCATCAATTGGATATACTGGTAAATTGTTTATTTCTCCAGTTGCTGCGGTAGCTGTGTTTTTATTGGGACTTTGGATGCTTTATTATGCGGTACAGCTTTATAAACTTAGAACAGCCAAAGCGGCTAGAACTTTAATGTTAGTAAGTGTTTCTTATATTTCATTATTACAATTGGTTTATATAATTGATAAATTTTTAAGATAGTTATGGGAGTTACAATGACAGTAGATGAACATAAAGCAAGAACAGCAAGATCATATAAATTGATATTGTTGTTTGCGATGGTCAGTATGACTATGATGTTTGCAGGATTAACAAGTGCTTTTGTGGTAAGTAAATCCAGAGTAGATTGGTTGAAGGATTTTGAGTTGCCATCGGCTTTTTATATTAGCACTCTTGTTATAATTGGGTGTAGTGTTACTTTTCATTTGGCTAAAAAAGCAATTCAAAAAGACAATCAAAGTAAAACTACAATGTTGCTTTTAGCTACTTTGGTTTTAGGGATTTCTTTTGTGATTTTACAATTTGTAGGCTTTGGTCAAATTGTAGAAAGTGGTTATTATTTTACAGGACCTGAGAGCTCAATTACTACTACATTTTTGTATATAGTGGCTTTGATGCACTTGTTGCACTTGGCTGGAGGCTTAATATCACTTTTAATTATAATTTATAATCATTATAAACAAAAGTACAATTCGAGTCAAACTCTTGGAATAGAACTAGGTGCGATGTATTGGCACTTTCTAGATTTATTGTGGGTTTATTTATTTGTATTTTTATATTTCTTTAAATAAGAAAAAAACGTAAATTTGGAAACTTTTTAACGAATAACTTTTATGGAAGCGACAGTTACTACTGCAAATAGTGAAAAAACTTGGGGAGGCGGCAATGAGCCTATGGGAGCAAGTTATGGTAAAATGATGATGTGGTTTTTTATCGTATCAGATGCCTTAACGTTCTCTGGATTTTTAGCAGCTTACGGTTTTTCTAGATTTAAATTTATTGAAACTTGGCCTTTGGCTGATGAAGTGTTTACTCACTTCCCATTTTTACATGGAGTTGCTGCTCCAATGTATTATGTGGCATTTATGACTTTTATTTTGATCTTTTCATCTGTAACAATGGTATTGGCTGTTGATGCAGGTCATCAAATGAAAAAGGATAAAGTTATTGTTTATATGTTTTTAACTATTATTGGTGGTTTGATTTTCGTTGGTTCTCAAGCTTGGGAGTGGAAAAACTTCATTAAAGGAGAGTACGGAGCTATTGAAACTAAAGGTGGTAGTTTGTTACAGTTTGTTGATAAAGACGGAAAGCGTGTTGCGCTTGCTGATTTTGCAGCAACTTTACCAGAAGAAAGAACACAGTTATCTAGAAGCCATGCAACTTGGTTTATGGAAGAATCTTCAAGATCTGAGTATTCAGTAGCTGAAGTTCAAGCTGGTTTTAAAGCTCATCCTGATTTGTTGATTAGAACTGAGGTTATAAAAGATAAACAAAAAACTATTCTTTCTAGAGCTGAGTCTGAGTTAAGATTAGGTCAAGGAGCTGTAGTAGTTGAAGGAGCTAACTTAGAGAGAAATGAATATGGTAGCAAATTATTTGCTGATTTCTTCTTCTTTATCACAGGTTTCCACGGTTTTCACGTTTTCTCTGGAGTTATCATCAATATCGTTATTTTCTTTAATGTATTGGTTGGAACTTACGAGAAAAGAAAAAGTTATGAAATGGTGGAGAAAGTTGGATTATACTGGCACTTTGTTGATTTAGTGTGGGTATTCGTATTTACAGTTTTCTATCTAGTTTAATTTTTAAAAGTATTAATTATGTCACACGTATATGTATCAAACACAGCTAGAATCTGGAAAGTATTCGGGATTTTATCAGTAGTTACAATTATAGAGGTTATTTTAGGTATTTACAAACCAGATGCTGTACATCATGTTTATTTTCTTGGTTTGAGTTTACTAAACTGGATATTTTACGCATTAACATTGTTTAAAGCATATTATATTGTATGGGCTTTCATGCACATGGAAGGAGAAGAATCAAGCCTTAGATGGTCTGTGGTTTTACCAGTTGTTTTTCTTGTCTTATACTTACTTTTCATTCTGTTGACTGAAGGGCATTATATTTATGGGGTTTTTAAAGATTCAACCATTAAATGGAATTTTTAACACTATATTAATTCAAAAAAAGGGCACGCATTGCGTGCCTTTTTTTATTTTTGCATTTCAAATTACTTTTCGTCTGATGAAAAAAAATATTGTTCTTTTTGTACTCTTTGTTTTGCCTATAGTTGCTTATCTTTTCTTTGCTTCAGGTGTTAATAGTTTTACTAAACTTCCAGTAATTACGCCTAAAGTGGCTGATTTAGGAAAATGGGAATCTTTAAATGGTGAAAAGGTTAGTTTAGATAATAAAATTACTATCCTTGGATTCTCTGGTGCTGAAATTTTAAAGAACAGGGGGAATCTTTTTAATCTAAATGAAAAAATCTACCAACGTTACCATACTTTTGAAGATTTACAGTTTGTAATGGTTTGTCCATTGGGAACTGAAAAGGACATTAAAAACATTATGGATGCTTTTGATGATTTTACAGATGTTTCTCAATGGCATTTTGTTTTTACAACTCCCGAAGAAATTCAAAATTATTATAAGCAATTAAAGTTAGTAGGTAAATTAGATGCTAATGCAGGAACAGCTAATGTTTATATTGTAGATAAAGAAAGAAATCTAAGAGGTAGAAAAGATCAAAAAGAATACAAAGAAGGTTATAATACTTTTCATCCTTCAGAATTGAGTAATGAGATGTTAGATGATTTTAAGGTTATTCTTTATGAATATAGAGCAGCTCTTAAGAAAAATCACAACGCTACAAAACAATTATAATTCGCCATTTTATGTTGAAAAATAAATCATATATAGGGATTTCATTTGTTATCTTAATTTTTGGGATTTATGCAGTACCAAAAATTATTAGTCGCATTCAAAACGGTGATGTGGTAAAGGCTGATCGTTTAGATAAGGTGTCTTCTAGTACTAATTCAGAGGAGGCTTTAGTGAAAATTGGTCCAGCGCCAAAATTTGATTTGACTAATCAGGACAATCAAAAGATAAATAATGCGAGTTATAAAGGTAAAGTCTATGTTCTTGAATTCTTTTTTACTACTTGTCCTTCTATTTGTCCAAAAATGAATCAAAGCATGTTAGTGCTAGAGAAGAAATTCTTTGGTAATCCTAATTTTGGAATTGTATCCATTACAATAGATCCAAACCACGATACTGCTGAAGTTTTAAAAGCACATGCTGAATTGATAGGAGTGAAATCGTCAAATTGGAATTTTTTAACTGGAGACAGACAAACCATATTTGATTTGGCTAACAAGGGTTTTAATCTTTATGCGGGAGAAAACAGTAAGGTAAATGGTGGATTTGAACATTCAGGTATGTTTGCTTTGATTGATAAAAATGGAAATATCCGTTGTAGAAAAGACGAATTTGGTAATCCAATTTTGTATTATGATGGATTAGAAAAAGCAGGAGTTAGAGATATTCAACAAGATATAAGTGTTTTATTAGCCGAATAAATAATGGAAAAGCAAAGTTTAGAAACAAAATATAATAAATGGATTGTGGTGTTGTCAGTGACAATTCCGTTGGTGGTAGCGCTACTTTTTGGTGTGAATTTAAGAAAATTGGGATTTGATGTTCAACCCCTTTCTTTTTTACCGCCTATTTATGCAACTATAAATGGAATTACTGCGGTTCTTTTAGTTATGGCTGTATTAGCAATAAAAAAAGGGAACAGACAATTGCATGAAAATCTAATGAAAACGGCTATAGGCTGTTCTGTTGCTTTTTTAGGGATGTATGTGGCTTATCACATGACTTCCGATTTTACAAAATTTGGAGGAGAAGGAATTATAAAATATGTGTATTATTTTATTTTGGTAACACACATCATTCTTTCGATTGTGATTATTCCGTTGGTTTTAATAACCTATGTACGCGCTTTGGCTCAGGTATTTGATAAGCATAAAAAGATTGCTAAAATCACCTTTCCTATTTGGTTGTACGTTGCTGTTACTGGTGTAATTGTGTATTTAATGATTTCTCCTTATTATGTTTAAAAAAGCAACAAATATCAAATTCCAGATTCTAAATTCTAAATTCAAGACTGCTCTTTTTGGGATTTGTTTCTTGTTTTTTGGAATTTCGTCGTATGCCCAATGCGCTATGTGTAGAGCTGCCTTAGGTGGTGATGCTAATGTAGAAAAAGCAAAAGCAGTTAATGACGGAATTGTCTATCTGATGGTGATTCCTTATTTGTTAGTAGCTGTAATTGGTTATTTTATTTATAGAATGAAGAAAAATAAAACCAAATAGATTTTATACCGTTTATGTATTCAATATAGTCCAATAAAAATTGGACTACTTTCATACTATAACGGCATTATACCGGATAATTTAGGGCTAATTAATAAATATAATTGGTATTATTTGAAACCGTCAACGGTAATGTTGATTTCTCCGTTTACTTTTACAAAAGCTACAATAGCGTTTTGACTTAGTTCTATCTTTTGAAATTGGATATCCTCCATCTTGCCATTTACAAAAACTCCAGCCATAGGCGAATAATTGTTTAGGTAATTTAACATGGTTTTCTTTCCTTCTTCAAGATTAGGCTTGATAGAATAACGGCAGTTTGCCTGAATCTTTCTTAAAATTAAACCTTGCGCAAGCCAGTTTGCTGTGCGCATCAATTTGTTTTTAGTGTCTAAGGCATAATCTAATTCGTCAAAATAAATTTCTTTTTTATCGGCATTGTATTTTGGAAATCCAGCTAGATAAATGGTGCCGTTTAAAGAGCCACTTAGGTCTAAAGCAATAACCATTTTCCCGCTTTTGTGCCAAATGTTTACATCCTCAACCTTTACTTTTTTGGTGCCGGAACTGAATTCATCACCTGCGAAATTTTTCTTTATTATTCTAGAAGCATCCTGATAGCTAGAAACAGCTACAATATTGGCTGTAATTTGATTTGGAATACTATTTACGGGTTTTAATGTGATTTTATTTGCATCAAATTTGGATTCGGGTGTTTGTCCAATGATGGTTTCCATGTTGCATTTGATACCCATTTGCAATAAAAACGATTCATTTTTTAAATGCGCAGCGGTTGAATAAATCTCTGAAGGGACAATTCGAAGCCAGCTTTCATAAGCTTGATTCATTTGAAAAGGAGTGCAGATTTTCTCTAAAGCCGCAAGAACATTCGGTTTGAAGTCCATTGATTTTTCGATAGCCTCATCAATTTTCTTTTCTATTTTAGATTTAAACAATTTAATAGAAGGGTTGATCAAATACGTTACAGGCATATTTTTACCAAAAACAGTCATTGTTGGGCTTTCGTTCCAGTCTAGCGAACTCAATTCAGTTTGAGTTTTAAGTTTCCAGTTGTTTAGGCTTACAGTACTGTTTAAGGTTACAATTCCATTCAGATTAAATTCTTTGGTATTGTACAGTGAAACGCCCATTGTTTTAGTACCAATTCTGTATTTTATAGTAGCTTTTAACGGTAGTATTGTTGTGATTTTTTCAGAAATTCCATTACTGCTATTTTTAATAGTAATAGGAGCAAGTTTCCAAATTTTCATCTCAATATCATCTTCCTCAATGTTGTTGTCTTCATAAATCAATCCAGTTAATGCACTGTTTGTTTTGTTCTCAATATCTTTTAGTTTGATACTAATTGGTAAGTTGATAAATGAAGGAACGTTGTTGTAAACAATAGGACTAGCGTCGTCTGGTTCAGGTTTTAATGTGGCGATTTTATTAGTACTGGTACATCCTATAATGAAGAGTAGACTTGTGAAAAGGAGAGAAAAGATAATTTTTTTCATGTAGTTGATTTGAGCTTGTAAATTTAGAAAAAGCATTGAATTCTTGTTGAAAAAGAATGCCTTAAATTTTTTACTTGTTTTAGTTGTTTGATTTTAAAATGTTTTTGAAAGTTATAGTCATTCTTAATAAGAAACACTTATTTTTGTGTAGTAACTTTACTTCATTTAGTTCGGATAAATATGAGTCAAAAAAAATATTTTAGTTTACTGCTCTTTGCAGTAATTTGTTTTTATTCGAATGCACAATCTCGTCAATGGTCTTTGGAAGAATGTGTAAAATATGCTTTAGATCATAATATTTCCATCAGACAATCAGAGTTAGATTCGCAAACAGCTGGGATTGATAAGAAAGCCGCTTTTGGTAGTTTCTTGCCAACAGTGTCGGCTTCGGCTTCCCATTCTTGGAATATTGGTTTAAACCAAGATATTACTACTGGACTTTTAAAAAATCAAACTACACAGTTTACTTCGGCTGGAGCCAATGTTGGAATTGATATTTACAAGGGTTTGCAGAATTTGAATACGTTAAGAAGAGCCAATCTTTCTGTTGTTGCTGCTAAATACCAACTGCAAAAAATGAAGGAAGATATTGCACTTAATGTTGCCAATGCTTATTTGCAAGTGCTTTTTAACAAAGAAAATTTAAAGGTTCAAAACGATCAATTGGCCATTGATAATAAACAATTGAACCGAACACAGGAATTAGTTAAAGCAGGAAATTTGCCTAAAGGCGATTTATTAGATGTCAAAGCCACGATTGCTGCCGATAATCAAAAAATAATCAATGCCGAAAATGCTTTGTTGATTTCCAAATTAAGTTTGGCGCAACTTTTACAATTAGATGGTTTTGATAATTTTGATATTGCTGATGCTAATGAATTTCAAATGGATCAATCTATTTTGTCTCAAACGCCATCAACTGTTTATGACAAGGCAAAGCAAGAACGTGTAGAGTTAAAAATCGCTCAGACTAATCTGGATATAGCTCAAAAAAATGTAGCCATTGCCAAAGGTGCTTACCAACCCACTTTGAGAGGTTTTTATAGTTTTAGTTCTAGAGTTGCTTATACTGATAGGGTTGTAGGTGCTCAACCTAATATGTCAAATCCTACATCTGTAGTTGGCTTTGTGGAAGGAACAAATCAAAATGTTTTACAAAATAATTTTTCTCCTATATTAGGAAACCCATTGCCATTTTGGGATCAATTTAGTAATAACAAAGGACAATCATTCGGGGTTCAATTGAGTGTACCAGTTTTTAACGGTTTTGCTGTTCGCAATAATGTAGAACGAAGCAAAGTGAATTTCGAAAAATCTAAGTTAGCTTTAGAAAAGCAAGAATTAGATTTACAACGCAATGTGTATACAGCTTTTACTGATGCTAAAGGAGCACTGAAAGCTTACGAATCGGCAATTCAGGCTTTGGATGCCAGATCAGAATCATACAATTATGCGAAAGAAAAATTTGAAGTTGGTTTAATGAATTCGTTTGATTTGAGTCAATCGCAAACTTTGTTTTCGGCGGCGCAATCAGAAGTGTTAAGAACCAAATTCGATTATATTTTTAAAACTAAAATATTAGAATTCTATTTTGGAATTCCCATCATAAAAAATTAATTCAATTATGTCAAAAAGAAATATTTATATCCTTTCCGCTGTTTTTGTAATAGTAGTAGCTGCTTTGATAATTTTAGGTAAGAAAGGGGTTTTTGGAAATAAAGACGATGTTAAAGAGATAGAAATTGCTAAGATTGTTCCAATGACAATTGTTGAAACAGTATCGGCAACAGGGAAAATCCAACCCGAAATTGAGGTTAAAATTGCTTCGATGGTTTCGGGAGAAATTATTGGTTTGCCTGTAAAAGAAGGACAAGTAGTTAAAAAAGGAGATTTGTTGGTAAAGATAAATCCTGATTTGTATTTGTCTAGTTTGAACAGAACTGTTGCAGGATTGTCAGGTTCTAAAGCGGGATTGACGCAAAGTGAAGCCCAATATAAGGAAGCAAAATCTAGTTATGATCGAAATAAAATCTTATTCGAAAAAGGAATTATTTCTAAATCAGATTGGGATAAAGCAGTTTCTTCTTTTGATGTAGCCAAAGCAACAAAACAATCAGCTTATTATAATGTTCAGAGTGCATCGGCATCGGTTAATGAGGCTAAAGATAATTTAGGTCGAACTATTATTTATGCTCCTGCTGATGGAACTATTTCGATGCTAAATGTAGAATTAGGCGAAAGAGTTTTGGGTACTCAACAAATGACTGGAACCGAGCTTTTGAGAGTTGCCAATTTGAATAATATGGAAGTTGAAGTTGATGTCAACGAAAATGATATTGTGAAAATTAAAGTAGGCGATTTAGCTAATGTTGAAGTAGATGCTTATTTGAAAAAGCAATTCAAAGGAGTGGTAACGAGTATTTCTAATTCGGCTAGTTCTACTTTGACAGCTGATCAGGTGACTAATTTTAAAGTTAAGGTTCGAATTTTAAAAGAATCATACGAAGATTTACTGGTTGGAAAAGCTGTGACTTATTCGCCATTTAGACCTGGAATGACTGCTACGGTTGATATCATTACTAAAACAAAGAGAAATGTTTTGGCGGTGCCAATTAGTGCTGTGGTTGTAAAATCGGATACTGCCGCTGTTGCTGTTTCTGATAAAAAAATCCCAGATCCAAAAGAAGAAAAGCAAGAAGCTCCTAAAAGCGATAAAAAATTGGAATGCTTATTTATAAAAGTTGGAGACAAAGCTAAGATTAAGATTGTAAAAACAGGAATTCAAGACGATACTAATATTGAGATTCTAAGCGGTGTTAAAAAAGGTGAAGAAGTGATTACGGGGCCTTATACCATTGTGAGTAAAGAACTGAATTCAGGGGATAAGGTCAGTTTAAAATCTGAGAAAAATAAGAAATAAGTAGTTAGCTGTTATTAGATTAATTTTTTAGACCTTTGCAAAAAGAAATACCACATTGAATTATATACTTAACATAGAAACAGCAACAAAAAGCTGTTCGGTTTCCATTGCTAAAGACGGCAAAACTTTGGTTTGTAATGAAATTGCCGAAGAAAATTTTTCGCATGCGGAGCGTTTGCATGTCTTTATTGAGGAAAGTTTAAAAGAGGCTGGAATTGCATACAAGGATTTAGTTGCTATTGCGGTAAGTCAAGGACCAGGTTCTTATACAGGCTTGAGAATAGGAGTTTCGGCTGCAAAAGGATTGTGTTTTGCTTTAGGAATTCCATTAATTGCGGTTGATACTTTGAAAGCGTTAGCTGCACAGGCTAAGGTAGAGTCAGGTCTTGTAGTGCCAATGCTGGATGCGAGAAGAATGGAAGTATATAGTGCTATTTTTTCGACTGATTTGGAATTAAAAAGAGCCGTTCTTGCCGAGGTTATCACAGAAGATTCTTTTCAGGAATTTGATGAAACCTTATATTTTGTGGGTGACTGTGCTGAGAAATGCCAGACGGTTTTAAGCAAGGCTAATTTTGTTTTCTTGGAGAATGTAAAATATCCTTCGGCTAACGAAATGAGTGCTTTGAGTTATGAAAAGTTTTTGAAAAACGATACCGTTGACGTTGCTTATTTTGAACCTTACTACCTGAAAGATTTTATGATAACAACTTCAAAAAAACAATAAATTCTTATTAATAGAAGATAAAAAAAGCGTTTCGATTGAAACGCTTTTTTTATCGTATGTCACATCGAGTGGAGTCGAGATTGTTGGTATTCAAATTAGGTTCTCGACTGCGCTCGAATTGATAAATCTAAAATGATTATAATGTTTTAAGCGTTTATAGCTTCAACCTGAATTCTGTCGTCGTTTAGCATGCTTTTTAACATGTTTTCGATTCCTGATTTTAAAGTAAAAGTCGAAGAAGGACAGCCACTACAAGCACCTTGAAGAACTACTTTTACAACTTTGCTTTCTTCGTCATAAGATTCAAAAGCAATATTTCCACCATCGGCAGCAACGGCAGGTTTTACATATTCTTCTAAGATGTTAATGATTTGTTGCGAAGTAACATCTAGTTTATCAAATTCTTCTGTTTTAATTTGCTCTTGTTTTTCAGCATTAGTTACTACGCTGTCGTCAAGAACAATTCCTCCATTTTCAATATATTCTTTGATGAAAGACCTTAGTTCAAGAGTTATTTCGTCCCAGTTGTTTACTTCGTATTTAGTTACAGAAATATAGTTTTCATCAATGAAAATTTCTTTTACATAAGGAAATTTGAACAATTCTTTTGCCAATGGAGAAGAAGCTGTTTGGTCGATGTTTTTGTATTCAACCGCATTTTTTGTTAGCATTCTACTCACTACAAATTTTAATGCCGAAGGATTAGGAGTTGTTTCTCCGTAAACCGTAATAGGTTGCTTTTTAGGTTTGTTTTCATCAATAGTGATGATGGTTCCACCATTGTCTACAAATTTTTCAATTTGTTCAGCAACAGCATCTTTAACATCGCCCCATTCTACAATACTAAATTTTTCGATAGCAATAAAATTCCCAGAAATATAAACGGTTTTCACAAATGGCAAATAAAATAATTGTTGTGCCAATGGAGAAGATTTAGCTTCGTCTATATTTTTGAATTCAAAGCTTTCGTTTCGGGTTATAAATTCCTCAAATTCAAACTTTAATATAGTTGGGTTTTGTGTTTCTTTAATGGATATTTTTGTCATGATTTTTTGTAAATTTTTACAAATTTAGTAAAGTTATTTTCTATGAATAACTATATTTGATTTATTAATAAAGAAATTAACTTAACTTTAGTTTTTGAGCTTGATTTCTGGCTTTTTTACTTATTTCGACTAATAAATTTTTAAATGTACACTAACTTAAAATATTTTATAATTTGCTTTTTTATTGGGTTGTATTCCTATTCTCAGGAAGGAATTCCCGTTTATTCAGATTATCTTTCTGATAATTATTATTTACTTCATCCATCGATGGCGGGTGCTTCTAATTGTGCTAAAATTAGATTAACAGCTCGTAAACAATGGTTTGGTCAAGAAGATGGCCCTTCGCTTCAAACTTTGAGTTTTAACGGTAGAGTGGGCGAAAAAGCAGGTGCCGGAATTATACTTTTTAGTGATAAAAATGGTTACCATTCTCAAAAAGGAGTGAAGTTTACTTATGCCTATCATTTGATGTTTTCTAGAGATGAGATTGATTTAAATCAGTTGTCTTTTGGTATTAGTGGAGGTTTAATTCAGAATCAATTGGACGAGTCGACTTTTACTGGTTTTGATCCTATAGTATTTGGACAAATCCAAAAGGATTCTTATTTCAATCTTGATATTGGAATGTCTTATAACTTTTTAGATTTTTATGCTCATGCTACTGTTCAAGGGGTATTAGAAACTAGAAGAGATCTTTACACTCAAGCTGAAACAGATAATCTAAGAAAGTTTATTTTAAGTACGGGTTATGTTTTTGGGGATAAATATGGGGTTCTATGGGAACCTTCAGTGTTATTTCAATATTATGACGGTACAAAAGAGAAATATATTGATGTTAATTTAAAGGCCTATAAAAACATGGATTTCGGAAAAGTATGGGCTGGTTTGTCATACAGAAGAAGTTTTGATGGTGCCCAATATAATGATGGAAGCGGAGTAGGTAAACAAAATTTACAATATTTCACACCTATTCTTGGGGTGAATTATGATAAGTTCATGTTTGCTTATACTTATTCGCATGTTACAGGACCAGTGAAGTTTGATACTGGAGGATTCCACCAAATTACTTTAGGAATCGATTTGTTTTGCAAACGTGAGAAATACGAATGTAATTGTCCTGCCATCAACTAAAAAAAATATCTCATGTTAATAAAAGCTGTTAACGGAAAATCACCGAATATTCCTGAGGATTGCTATGTAGCCGAAAACGCGACAATTGTTGGTGATGTAAGTTTCGGAGCTTCTTGTAGTGTATGGTTTAATGCCGTGATTAGAGGCGATGTAAATTATATAAAAATTGGTAACAAAGTCAATATTCAAGACGGTGCTGTAATTCATTGTACTTATAAAAAATACCCAACGATTATAGGAAATAATGTTTCTATTGGACATAATGCCATCGTTCATGGTTGTGTGATTCAGGACAATGTTTTAATAGGGATGGGCGCTATTGTGATGGATAATTGTACTGTTGAAAGCAACTCAATTGTTGCTGCAGGTGCGGTGGTTACTCAAAATACCGTAATTACTTCGGGATCTATTTGGGCTGGTGTTCCTGCTAAAAAAGTAAAAGACTTAAATCAATCTAGTTTTTCTGGTGAAATTGAACGTATTGCAGAAAATTATCTAATGTATTCCAGTTGGTTTAAAGAAGAAGAATAGTTTATAAATTAATCTTCTCAAAGAAAGCCGTTTTGTAGCTTTCGCTAATAGGAATTCGTTTGTCAGCAATTAATACCTTATTTTTTTGGATGGATTTGACGTATTTTATATTGATGATATAAGAACGGTGAATTCGGGCAAAACCTTTAGACGAAAGCAAGTTTTCCAGTTTAATCAAGCTGATTAAGGTTAGCGTAAATTTATTGTCGGTTGTGTATATTTTGACATAATCCTTCAATCCTTCGATAAATAAAATATCCGAAAAATTAATTTTTACATTCTCATATTCTGAACGCACAAACATAAAATCAGGTTCGATTTCTGGAGCAACTATTTTTGGAGTAGCAACTGTTGGTACTGGATTCTGAGAATTGAATGTTTGTTGGGCACGCATCACCGATTTCAGGAAGCGATTAAACGGAATTGGCTTTACTAAATAATCTACTGCGCCAAGATTAAATCCTTCCACAGCATAATCAGAATAGGCTGTAGTGAAAATAATTAATGGTTTTTTGTCGATGGCATTCAGGAAATCAATACCCGAAAAATGCGGCATTTCGATGTCCAGAAAAATCAAATCTACATTAGAAGTATTAATCATAGCTATGGCATCGATAGCGTTGTTGAAGGTATTGACAAGTTCAAGACTTTCTACTTTGCTAACAAATTCTTTGATTAAATCAACCGCTAAAGGTTCGTCATCTATAATTACACACTTCATCTTTGTTTAGTTTTCCAATGGTTCAAGCTTTAAAATCAAAAGTACATTATATTTGTTATCTGTTTGTTCAATTTTTAGTTGATGTGCATTTGGGTACAGAATATTCAGTCGGTTTTTAATATTTGTTAAGCCTATTCCCGAGTTGTTAGGATCTTTTATTTGATTTTCAATTTTATTCTCAATCCAAAAATTTAAAATATCATCTTCTATAGTAATTTTGATCTTTACAAAGGTAGTTCCTTTATAATCGGTTCCGTATTTAAAAGCATTTTCTATAAACGATATTAAAAGTAAGGGCTCAATAGATTTGTTTCTAGTGTCGCCGTGAATGTTTATAAAGATATTTTCAATATTGTTTAATCGTAATTTTTGTAAATCAATATAGTTCTTAATGTAATTGATCTCTTTCTCTAAAGATACCGCTTTGTTATCTGTTTCATAGAGCATGTAGCGCATCATTTCTGATAGGGTTACAATGGCATCGGGAACAAGATCTGATTTTTTATAGGCTAATGAATAAATGCTGTTTAAGGCATTGAATAAAAAATGCGGATTAGTCTGTTTCCTTAAATAGTTTAATTCCGTTGTTGTTTTGCGTGTTTCCGAAATCAATTTGTTTTGTTGGTTTACGTAAAATTCGGATAAGGTTTTGATTACGGTGCTTATCGTGATAATAAATAGATAAAACAACGATGGGAAAAATTTGAAAAAAGTGGGTGGCTTTTTTATAAAATGTTTCTCAGGAATGAATTCTTTTCCTGCGGCATCATATAGTTTTTGATGTGGAAATTTATGAAAATCAGGAGTGAAATAAAATATTTTAAGACAGCTAAAAAAGACAACAATAGTAATTATAATCCCTAAATAAGCGGTGTATTTTTTTTGCAAAAGCAAATTCGGAACAAAATAAAAATAATTAGCATAAAAAATTATAATCCCGCTGGACCATTGTACATAAAATTCGGCATCAATGCTGGTGAAATTTTGGTAAAATGGCAATAAGGAGGCAATTATTAAAAAGCACCAAATGATACTGTGTATCAGTATTTTGTTTGAATTGTTATTTGTAATGCCCTCTAAGTTCATCTAGGTTTTAATTGATAATAAAATTAAATCTTTTTTTGTAATTGTAGGCGATTTTTGCTCTTTCAATTTTTGCAAAACTAAGTTACCTACTTTTAGTGCTTCTTCTTCGTTTTGAAAAGATTTTTGATCTGAAATTACGGGGATTATGGATTGTTTTATGATGATTTTATCATTGTTTTTAATAAGATACCCCCAGCCAGTTGGTGTTTTTATAGATTCTAGTTTTAATACTTGCTTGCTGTTACAAGAAAATAGTAATACTAAGAATGTTAGTAATACAAGTTTTTTTGTATTGCTGAATAAAAAATTCTTCTGGATTTTAGTCCAGAAGAATTTAGTAGTTGTATTAGTTGTCATCATCGTTTTGTTCGTCTTTTGGTTTAAATTCCCATGCGTCATCATAGTAAGAAGAGCCTGATCTACCTAGCAATATAAAACCTCTTTCGTTGATTGAAAAGCCAATAGCGTCCGTTCTTCCTGAACCTTCTAGAGCTGTTTTTTCAGCCCACACATCAGTTGCAGGATTGTATTCCCAAATAGTTTTTGAGCTTTCTCCACAGGCAATGTATCCTAAACCATTCATAGCAAATCCTGAAGCATTAGAACGTACAATTACATAATCGTCGTTGTATGATTCGTCATCAGTAGTATCTTGGTCAATATCACGTTTTTTTGTCCAGGTATCCGTGCTTGGATCAAACATCCAAAAATCAACTTGGTAAGATCCATTATTAACACCAGTTCCTAAATAAACTTTGTCATCAATAACAAAGACAGCGGCATTTCTTCTTTTGTTTCCGCTAAAACCGTTTACTTGAGTCCAAGAGTTAGAACCAGCATCATATTGATAAAAATCTTTTAGATAATTTCCATCATATCCAGTTCCAAAATAAGCTTTTCCACCTGCTTGAAATCCTACTGCCGAATAACGTGCCGTTCCAGTAAAATCGGCTTTTTGTGTCCAGGTATTATTGTTTGGATTGTATTGGTAGAAATCTTTTAGCTTGTTTGTTCCATCATATCCCAGACCAATGTATCCATTTCCGTCTAATTCAAATCCAGAAGCCGAACTTCTAGCTACTCCTGTAAAATCAGCTTTTTGTTCCCAATAATCTCCGTCAGAATTATATGCCCAAAGATCTTTTAAATATTCATCTCCAGTATATCCCGTAGCTACATAAGCATAAGAACCAATTACGAAACTTGTTGCACTTGATCTTGCAGGGCCGTCAAATGAAGATTTTTTAATCCAGTTGCCTAGCAATTCTACCTCGTCATCATTGCTGCAACCCACAAATACTAATCCCATTAATAGCATGGTAATTAACGTTCTTCCTTTTAAAATAGTCATAATTTAGTTTATTTATTACTGTTTGTATTTTATGCCAATGCTAAAGAGGTATCCATCATTAGCGTCGAAATTAAATTTTGTTGTTCCTCTATCGTTTGTTAATGTATATTTCTTGTTGAATTGATATCCTCCCTGAAAATTCATGTACCAATTATGGTCAATGTTTCTTTCATATTCTAATGCGGTAGTCATTTGAGAGAAACTCATTTTTGTAGCGCTTAGATTAGTACTGATGGCTTTTACTTGGTCAAGTTTATAATATTCGCCATCGAAAGTATTTGTTAGTTTAAAAGCATTTCGTTCATTATTAGAGTAATTAATACTCGAATAGGGGAAACCTAATTCAATAGCAGTATTTGCATTTAATTTGCTGTAAAAAGCCATTGTAGGGAGTACTTCTGCTTTTCCAAACAATGTCATTCTTTTCACACCTAGATGGATAGTATTGTTTTCGTTAAACGAATATTTTATTCCTGCTCCTCCAAGGAGACTCACATCCGAAAAGCCTAAACTATTTTCAAAAGCAGCCACTGTTCTAAATTCTAAATCCAAATCTATTTTTGAATTCATTTGATGTATAAGTCCAAAGTTGTTTTCTATGCGGTTGTAGTTATCACTATTGCTTGCTGAGTAATAATTATCTAGGTTGTAATTGAAACCAACATTTTTATAGCTAAGATTGTTTGTTATTTTATTTTTAGAATCGATATTCTTATAAAACGAAAATCCTATTCCCGTTTCATTCTTTGTTATTTCTTCTGTAGGAACGGTTTTTACATTCAATTCTAATGAATAGCCACTTTGAGCAGTTATTTTAAGGATTGAAAACATAAAAACGAGAGTTGTAAAATATTTTAATTTCATTTATTTTTTTATTGCTCCAAAAGTATACTCATTATCTATTTTAAAAAAAGAAGATATATAGATGCCCTGTTTTCATAGACAAATTGCTTTTTTATTGGGTCGAATGGGTTATCAATCCATTGAATGATTATGTAGACTAAAAAGCCCTTTTTATAGATGTAAAATCTGTGCTTGTATATGTTGTTAGGCTTTGTAGATAGTGCTCTGCTATATTTGTTCAAAAATTTTTTATGTATAGATTGTTTATAGTATTGTTTTTTGGAGTTCTGCTTACTTCGTGTAACTCTGATGTAGATGCGGGAGAATTTGTAGTGGGTTCAGATAATTTATCTGTCAATAATAAAGTAATATTAATCGATACTGCCACTGTTGAAGTTTCTACTATAAATTTTGATTCATTGGTTACTTCTGGCAAAAGCCGAATTCTCTTAGGGAATTATGATGATCCTATTTTTGGAAAAGTAAATTCAGATAGTTATTTCCAACTTTCGTCCTCTAGTTATGGTTTACCTACAAGTAGTTCAGATACTGAAGGAGCTAATTATGTTTTTGATTCTATTAGAATGGTTTTAATTCCTGATAAGTATTATTATGGAGATACTACTAAAGTTCAGTCAATAAGTATTCATCGTTTGTTACAAAAGGTTAAATCTAATTCTGAAGATGATGCAAATTTGTATAATAATTCGACATTTAATTATGATCCTTTAAGTTTAGGGATGACTTCATTTAAGCCTAAACCAAATAGCAAAGATTCTATTTTTGTAAAAATGGATGCGAGTTTTGGAGATGCACTTTTTCAAAAGTTAAAAAAACGGGAGATTACTACTGAAGATGAGTTTATAGAATATTTTAAAGGCTTGGTTATTCGATCTACTTCCGCTAGTACGGCTTGTGTTATGGGATATAGAGTATCGAGTGTACTTCAAATGTATTATTCGAAAAACGTAAGCGATACCGAAACTTCTTATTTAAAAGAGTTTACTATAGGTGATGTTTCTAAACAATACAATCGAATTACTTTAGATCGAACGGGAACTGTACTAAAAGATTTGCCTGGAACTACGGAAAGGCTATCGAGTAATCTAACTCAGAATAGTTCCTATATTCAATCAGGAACAGGTTTGGCCTGTAGGATTGATTTTCCTAATATAAAACAGCTTAAATACATTACCGAAAAAGGAACTATTGTTGATGCTCAACTTTTAATTCGACCTGTAAATAATACCTATTCTAAAAGTTATCCATTGGCTGATTCCTTGAATGTGTATGTTGCTGATCAATTAAATAGAATAGGTGGAACCCTGAATTCGGCTTCGGGTACAGCTATTTATGCGGTTTTAAACAAGGATACTGATGAGTTTGATGAAAACATTGGCTACAGCATTCCATTAGGTACTTTCATGCAAAATGAAATGGTAAAAAAATCCGATTCTAAAACGGCTTTAATTTTAACTATTCCAAGTATTTCAAAAGCGGTTGATCGTTTGGTTTTGGGTAACCAGAAAAATACAGGAAACAAAATTCAATTGAAAATATATTATATCTCTTATTAGATGAAAAATAAAATCGCAATAGTATTCTTTTTGATTCTGCTTTCTTTTAGCTCTTTTTCTCAAAGTCTATCCAGTTCTCCGTATTCTATTTATGGTTTAGGGAGTTTATATGATTCTGATTTTGGTTCTATTTCAGGCATAGGTTCTTCGGGAGTGGCTTTACCTTCGGATCGATTTATCAATAATTTAAATCCAGCTTCTTTGGGATTTATGTATCAAAATCATTTTTTGTTTGATGTAGGAGGAAAGGCAATTCAAACCTCTTATCAAGATGCGTCAAAGAAAGAAAGTCGCAATAATGTACAGTTTTCGCATATTGCTTTTGCTTTTCCGTTAAGTCCTAAATCAGCATTTAGTCTCTCTTTAACTCCATATTCTAGTGCTGGATATAAGATTTCTAATTATAAATTGCCTATTCAGGATAGTAACGAGGAATATACTTTGAGTGCTACGGGAACGGGAGGTTTAAATAATTTTGATTTTTCGTATGGATATCGAATTGGTAAAAAACTCTCATTGGGTTTGTCTACTTCTATTCTTTTTGGAAATACGAAGGATACCCGAGATTATATCATTGCTAATTCTGCTACTACGATTGATAAGGTATCGAATTATAATGGTGCACGACTTAATTTAGGAACTCAATTTAAAGTAGATTCTACTTTAACTATTGGAGCCAATTTAAAATCGCCTTCTAAGATTAATGTCACTAAGGTACAATCGGTAGTTACTTATAATGCTAATTTAGAATCTTCGAATACTATAGAATCTAGCGAGAAGTCAGATGTGGATGATTATTACCTGCCATTTGAATTTGCTGTTGGTTTTAGCAAAAAGTTTAAGAACAAATTAAACCTAACCATGGATTACGAAAAGGCTTTTTGGGAAAATACCAAGCAGGCCGATATGTATGGTAGTTACCTGAATCAGGATAAATTTAAAATGGGTTTTTCGTATCGAAAAGATAAAAATTTGAGGAGTTATTTTGATCGTGTTCAGTTTTCAACAGGAATCAATTACGATAGTGGTTTTCTGGAAATAGACAATAAAAGAATCACCAATAAGGCTATTTCTTTTGGAGTTTCTTTACCTATCGAAAACACCTTTTCAGCGCTTAATATTTCGTACTCTTATGGTCAAAAAGGAAGGATTAGCAATGGTTTGATAAAGGAGAATTACCATAAGATTTCGATTAATTTATCTTTAGATGGTATTTGGTTCGTAAAAAGAAAATACGATTAATCTAAAAATCTTTTTCTTGTACAGTATACCCATTGCCTAGAATAGTTTCTAAAACTTTAGGACAGGTATTGGTATAAAAAATGGGCTCGTTGTTGTTATCGCTATTAAAACCGATTTTTTTTAATAAATTTTGCGTTTGTCTTGCCACGGCCAAACCAGAATCGATTATCCGAATATGATTGGGGATAATAGCTCTTATTTGAGGGATGAGATACGGATAATGACTACAGCCCAGTACAAGAAAATCAATATTGGCATCTATCATCGGATTGAGATAAGAGTGGAGTAGTTGTGTCATTTCGGGAGATTCAATTTGACCGTTTTCGATTAATTCGACTAATCCATAACCTATTTGTTCGATGATTTTTGTATGCTGGAATATTTCGGTGGTTTTGTTAAACAACTCGCTATTTAAGGTTCCTTTTGTGGCTAGAATGCCTATGACCTGTGTTTTCGAATTGATAGCTGCCGGTTTTATTGCTGGTTCAATTCCTATGAACGGAATATCATAACTGGCTCTCAATTCTCTTATAGCATTTGTTGTAGCCGTGTTACAAGCAACTACAATCAATTTACAATTCATCTTAAGTAGTAAATCAGTGTTTTTCATACTTAATCGAATGATTTCTTCTTTCGATTTTTCGCCATAAGGAGCATTTTTACTATCGGCTAAATAAATGGTTTTTTCATTTGGCAAGAGATTATGAATCTCCTTCCAAATTGAAGTTCCTCCTATACCAGAGTCAAAAACACCTATGGGTTGCTTGTTGTCCATTGAAACAAATTTAAGAGCTATGAATTAATTTTCCTAAAAATTAGGCATAAAAAAACCGCTCGATTCTTTGTGTAGAAAGAAGAGCGGTTTTATAATTTTAGGCTTATATTAAAATCCTAAGTCTTTTTTAACGTCAGCAGTAATGTTTGGACCATCAGCTAATAAAAGAGTAGAACCGTCTAAAACATATTGGAAACCTTTAGCTTTTCCAACTTTTTGGATTGAAGCTCTTACTTTTTCCATTAATGGTTTTACAATATCTGATTCTTTTTGTTGTAATTCTTTTTGAGCGTTATCTCTAAAGTCTTGAATTCTTTTTTGCATTTCTTGAACTTCTTTAGAACGTTCAGTGTTTACAGCCTCAGTTACAGTAGTAGATTCACCTTCGTATTTTTTTAATTTAGTTTGGTATTCTTCTATCATTTTTTTGTAATCTGTGTCATATGTACCACTTAATTTTTCTAATTGGCTTTGAGCACTTAGCATAGCTGGCATTTTTGCCATAATATCACTTACATCTACGTGGGCAGTCTTTGCTTGTGCATTGATTGTTTGTGCTCCAAAAACGAATAGAGCGGCAATTAATAAAGTTTTAATTTGTTTCATTGGTTTTAAAATATTAAGTAATTAATTTATTGTTTAAGTTTTTCTTCTTTTGCGTTTTTAATCGAATCTCTTTGTTGAATGATTTTTAATTTTCTTTCTTCTAATGTTTTTCTACGATCTTCAATCAGTTTTTTTCTGTCTTCGGCAGCTTTTGTTCTAGCCTCAGCTACTTTTTCTTTGGCTAATTCAGCCTCTGATTTAGTATCTTCAGTTGCAACTTTTTGAACTCCGGTTTTAGCAGAAGCACTAGTACTTTCTGTTTTCTTAGTTGTTTCTGATACAGGAACTGTTTTTTTAGCAGCCCTATCGTTTAATATTTGTTGTTTTCTTTCTTCTAATTCTTTTTTGCGATCCTCAATTAATTTCTTTCTGTCTTCGGCAGCCTTTGTTTTAGCTTCTATTGCTTTTTCTCTTGCTAATTCGGCTTCTGATTTAGTATCTCCAGTTGCAATCTTTTGAGTTTCTGTTTTAGCTGTTTCAGAAACCGTGCCATTTTTTTTAGCGGTTCTGTCAGCTTGAATTTGTTGTCTTCTTTCTTCGTATTCTTTTTTCTTTTGTTCTTGAGCTAGTTTTCTATCGGCTAATATTTTATCTCTAGTTGCTTTTCTTTCGTCTAAGACTTTTTGTCTTTCGGCAAGAGCTGGATTACTATCTGTTGCATCTTCTTTGTTTTCTTTCGCTTGTTCTAAAGCTAATTCTTTTTTGCTTAGCTGTTCTCTCTTTTCAGCACGATTGATAACTCTTAATACCTGATCGCTAATATCAAATCGTTTGTCAGCAAAAAGTAACGTTAAATCAGATGATTTGTCAAAGATAAAATCGTATTTTTTTGCTTCGGCAATATCTTGAACTGCTGTAAAAACTTGATCTTGTACTGGTTTTACTAATAATGCCTTTTGACTCATTAATAAGCCATTTGGTCCAAATCGCTTTTGTTGTAAATCTAATAATTCGTTTTCGAGAAATGTGATTTCTGTTTCTCTCTCTTCAATTAATGATTTTGTTAAAAGAGGCTTCTCGGCTGTAAGAGCATCTTTAACTTTATTAATGTCTAATTTTTTTGCTTCTATTTCCTGTTTCCAATTCTCTGCCTTTTGCTCCAGAAGCGTGTTTGATTCATTGTAACTGGCTACATTTTGTAAAATGTATTCCATGTCAATAAAACCAACTCTGTTTCCTCGAGTTTGTGAATGAAGGCTATTTGTAGCAATCGCGGCTAAAAATAGAAATAAAAAATGTTTTCTCATAACTTAAAGTATTAGAAAATTAGAGACCAATTTTTTTTAGAACTGTTGTCCAATAATGAAATGAGTTTCCCATCCATTTGGTGTGTTTGATCCTGGCAAGGCATCAAATCCATGTCCGAAATCAATTCCTAGCAATCCAAATGCTGGCATAAATACTCTCAAACCAACTCCCGCCGAACGTTTGATGTCAAACGGATTGTAAACCTTGAAATTTTCAAATGAGTTACCTGCTTCTAAAAAGGCCAATGCATAAATTGATGCTGCAGCTTTCAATGTTATAGGATAACGTAATTCCATTGAGAATTTATTGTACACTGTAGCTCCAATTTGTTGTCCTGCGGCATTAATTGGTGTCAAAGAGTTGTTAGGATAACCTCTCAACTGAATCGTTTCTCTACCATCCATTGAGTAGTTTGCCATTCCGTCTCCACCTACATAAAATCTTTCAAATGGAACTAAACCTCTATCTTGATTATAAGCGCCAAGGAATCCAAATTCAGTTAATGTTCTTAAAACAAATTTACCATAAACTTTGGTATACCAATCAGCTTTGAATTTAATTTTATAATATTCTAACCAATTGAATTTCTTTTGGTCGACTTTAGAAGGATCTGCTGCCGCTTCCTGATATGTTGAAGCTTTTTCCGGTGTAGGATTAGTGGTTGTAGGTAATGTCTTTAGATAGTCACCTTCTTTTACTACATTTCCTTTCGAATCTTGATAAGAAGTTGTTCCTGTGTACTTATATTTATATGCTTCCTTATCTCCTAAAGTAGCGTAATCAATTTTGTTGAACAATGAATAAGGAGGCGTAACTTTAGCCGAAATACTAAATTCAGAACCATAAGTTGGGAAAATTGGATTTACCCCTTTGTTACTTCTAGAAAGTCCTACAGTATAAGCAAAGTTTCTTGAAGCTCCATCTCCAAAGGTAAATAATCCTGTATTATAATTATTCAAATCATAATGTTGGTAACTGATAGATTGTGATAAAACAAAGAAATCATCAGGAACTGTTAACCTTTTAGCAAGTCCTACCGATACAGTTAAGATGTTAAAACTCTTAGTTTTATCTACTTTGTAAGTTACATAGTTATTTAAGAATTGTTTACTGTATGAAATAGAAGAACTAAATTGTACTGGTTTTTTTTGTCCAAACCAAGGCTCAGAAAACGAAACACTATAAGTTTGGAAATAAGTACTTCCTTGTAAACGCAATGATACTTTCTGTCCATCTCCCATTGGAAGTGGTTTGTAAGCTGATTTGTTAGCAATGTTTCTCGCCGAGAAGTTATTGAATGAAAGTCCTAAGGTACCAATGAAACCACCACCACCATAACCTCCTTGAAGTTCGATTTGGCTAGACCCTTTTTCTGCTAAATGGTATTCAATATCTACTGTTCCAGCAGCTCCATCTACATTTTTAAATTTAGGATCAATAGCTTCTGGGTCAAAATAACCTAATTGTCCAATTTCACGAACTGTTCTTATCAATTCTTCCTTGTTGTATTTTTCTCCAGGTTTTGTTCTTAACTCTCTATAGATAACACGGTCATTCGTTTTGTCATTTCCTACTACAGTAATGTGGTTAAAGTATGCCAAAGGTCCTTCGGTAACTCTTATCTCGAAATCAATAGTGTCATTAGCTGTTTTTACTTCCACAGCGTTAATGCTTGAGAATAGGTAACCATTGTTTTGGTATAAATTGGTAATATCTTCTCCGTCAGGTTTTGATTTGTCAGCGATTCTTTTTTCAAGTAAAACACCATTGTAAGTTTCTCCTTTTTTAACACCTAACATTCTGTTTAAATATTGGTCAGGATATACTGTGTTTCCTAAAAATTTGATGTTTCCAAAGTAATATTTATTTCCTTCTTCAACATTTACTTTTATCGCTAAGGTATTTTTTTCTTTGTTGTAAGCTACAGTGTCCGAAACAATTCGAGCATCTCTATATCCTTTTTCTTTATAAGCTTCAACTACTTTTTCTAAATCGGTTTTGTATTTGTCTTTAACAAATTTAGACGCTTTTAACAATCGAATAGGGTTCTTTTGTTTAGTGTCTTTCATGGCTTTACGCAAATTCTTGTCTGAGAATTTGGTGTTGCCTACGAAGTCAATACTGCTAATTTTTATTTTATCACCTTTATCTACGCTTACAACCATGTTCACTTGGTTGATAGCGGTGGTATCTTTTACAGTATTAATGTTTACTTTGGTATTAAAGTAACCATCTTTTTTGTATTTGTTTTCTATGTAGTTTTTAGTGGTAGTAATTAAGTTTTCGTTTACTACTTTACCTTTTGTTAAACTGTTGTCTTTAATAAGCGCTTCTGTTTTACTTTTCTTAACTCCAACAAATTTAACATTGTTTAATTTTGGTAATTCTTTGATGTCTAAATCAAGATAAATGCTATCGTTTTCAACTCGGTTGATATAAAAAGCAATTTCGTCAAAAAGTCCTAGTTTACCTAGTTTTTTGATAGCTGCACTAATTTCTTCACCAGGTACAGTGATTTCTTGTCCTTTTTGTAGTCCTGCAAAGGTTACTACAGTCTGGTCGTTAAAACTGATTTTGTTAGTCAATTCAACCTTAGCTAAGATGTATTTTTTTCCTTGGTCGAATGGGACTCTTTCTTGTGCCTTAATTTGTGAAAAACTTCCCAATAATACTAGGGAAACTAATGCCTTGATACTTTTATTCAACACTAAATAATTATTTAATTTGTTCACTTGTTTTTCCAAATCTACGTTCTCTTTTTTGATAACTCATGAGTGCCTCATAGAGGTGCTCTTCTCTGAAATCAGGCCACATAACCTCAGAAAAAAATAATTCAGCATAAGCAATTTGCCATAGTAAGAAATTGCTTATTCTGTGTTCTCCACTTGTTCTAATTAATAAATCTACGTCGGGTAAATTTTGCGTGTAAAGATGCTCATTTATAATTGAATCGTCAATAGAGTCGATTGAAATTATATTATTTTTAACTTTATCAGAAATCTTCTTCACTGCGTTAACTATTTCTTCTCTAGAACCATAGCTGAGGGCTAGTGTTAGGGTCATTCTAGAGTTGTTTTTAGTTTGTTCCATTACCTCTAGGAGTTTCTTCTGAGCCGATTTTGGCATCATATCAAGGTTTCCTATAGTATTGAGTTTTATGTTGTTTTCCTGAAAAGTGACTAATTCTTTTTTTAAAGACCTCGTTAATATTTTCATTAAAGTGTCTACTTCCAGTTTAGGTCGGTTCCAGTTTTCGGTCGAAAAGGCATATAGAGTGAGGTTTTCTATGCCTAATTTAACGCAGTTTTCAATTGTAATTTTTACTGATTTTGTACCGTTTTCGTGACCTATTGTTCTTAATAGACCTTGTTGTTTTGCCCAACGACCATTCCCGTCCATAATAATGGCAAGGTGTTTTGGGAGATTATTTTTATTTATAGTATCTAGTAAACTCATTTTTTTATTCAGCACAATAACAGGGCTTTTCTCCAAAGGTGTACGTTAATGTTAACCCTGAGAAGACGTACCAGTCATTATTATTTATATTTCCAAACCGCAATGTTGCTAAACTTCCATCTTTAGGGTTACTACCGTCAAGATTGTCAGTAAAGGTATAACGAGCTCCAACTTCAGCTGCTAGAATAAGACTTCTTGAAATATTAGTTTTTACTCCCACAATCATTGGAATCGCAATAGAATTTCTTCTGTTCCTTTCCTTCGTTTCTCCTGCTTCGACATACAAATCATCATATCTGAAAAGACTTATTCCAGAGGCCACATAAGGCGTCATTTTACGGTCTAAAGTATGAAGATTGAAGTCAAAAAAGTTGAATTCAAGGTCTAAAGATAGTTCTTTTATGCTATTTTCAAAATGATAGCCTCTTAGACTTCTGCTAGCTTCCTCCGAATCGAGGTCGTCAGCAGTAATTGTAGACTGAGAATAGGATATTCTCCATGAGTGCCTTGGGCTTTTATTCCATTTGTATAAAATACCAAAAGCAGGCTCATTAGGAGCAATATAGGTAGTTTTACCCACGTCGCCTACGTAGTTGCTTCCACCAATAAAAATCCCTATTTCGTGTATTTGTGCCTGTGCACTCACGCTTAGAAATAAACCTACTATTACGCCTAAAAAATTTTTCATTTTCATAGAAAATTGCCTGCAAATATAATAATTATCAATACGAATCAATGCCCGTTAAAATAAATGTACTTTTTTTTAAGAAAAATAGTGATTTACTTTAACAGGAACTCGTTTTGTTATACTAAAACGTGAAAGCTTGATTGTATTGTATAAAATAGGAGGTTAAAAAAAATTAATTTCTCTTGTCTTCTCCCCAAAGCAATTTGCTTCTTAAGGTTTTTAAGAAAGTTTCGTTAGGTATTTCGACCATATTAATTTCAAAAGGGGTTTTCTTTATCGTTAAAACCGATTCATTTCCTACCGAAGTAATTCTAGAATCTAATGAAACCAAATAGTTTTCTTCTCTACCTGAAACTTTCAACATGATTTCTGTTTCATCAGGAATCACAAGTGGTCTGGCATTAAGATTATGCGGGGCAATAGGGGTTATTACTAAACTTTTTACATCAGGAGTTAATATTGGGCCACCGCAGCTTAAGGAATATCCTGTAGAACCTGTAGGAGTTGAAATAATAAGACCATCAGCCCAATAGGAGTTTAAGATTTCTCCGTTTAGATAAGTTTCAATAGTTATCATCGAGGTGGTGTCTTTTCTACTAACCGAAACTTCGTTCATTGCAAAGTTAATGTCCTTTAGAGCTTCGTTTTCAGGTGTAGAAGTCAAGCTTAAAAGGGTTCTTTTTGAAAGACTGTATTTTTTGTCGATTACAAGTTGCAAAAATTTATCGATGTTTTCTTTTGGTACTGTGGCTAGAAAACCGAGTCTGCCTGCGTTAATTCCCAGAATTGGAATTCCAGAATCTCTAACTAAGGCTGCGGCTCTTAAAATAGTTCCGTCTCCACCAATGCTTAGAAGCATGTCAAAACTGCTGTCTAATTCAGTATGTGAGCAAAAAGTTTTGTATTCCTTTTCGATGATTTTTTTCTCTTGGATAAGAGCTAAGAATTTGGATTCAATAACAATTTCTATGTTGTTTTTATTAAAGAATACAAAGATGTCTTTTATGATAGGTTCTGTACTATTTTGATAATATTGACCGTAAATGGCTATTTTCATTTGGAATTACATGTTAAGATATTTGTCTAAATAGTCTGAACGTTCTTTTAAGTTGGTTATATAAGCGTCTTCGTGGTGTTCGGAGATAATCTCATAATCGTATCTTCTAAAAGTTTGGATAATTTCATTGATGGCCCCCAAACTAATTTTGATGGTTACTTCAACAGTATCAATATCTGCTTCTGAAATGAACAATCCCAAAAGTTTTCCATTGTTGCTCTCTACAATTTGGGTGATTTGACTCATCGAATAGTCTAAGATGCCTTTTTTTACCTTAATAATGCTTCCTTGTTCTTTTATAAAAGGAGTTTGGTGAAAAAAGTTAATGATATCTTCTATTTCATAATAGCCGACATATTTATTATTTTCGTCTAAAACCGGAATTAAATTAGAATGATTTTTGGCAAAAACTTCTAAGACTTCTAGCCATAAAGCATTGGTTCTAATGAAAAAAGTTTCGAGAGCATATCTATAATCGAGTACTTTTTTTTCTTCCTCAAAAGTTTCAACATCTTCAGCCGAAATGCTACCAATGTAAATTCCATCTTCAACAATAGGGAAATGAGAAAATTCAAAATCAACCAAAAAGTCCTTTACAGCGGCAATAGTTTCTTGGCTGTCAATAGGTTTGAAATCGTTGGTGATGTAGTTTATAATTTCCATTTTGTTTAAGGTCTCAATTTTTATGCAAAATAATCAAAAAAAGGCAAAAACGCCTAGCTTTTACTTTGTATTTTTGTAACCAAAATATAGTTTTTCGTAATCAAAAAGTGTTCCAATGACAAAGTTAAGTGTAAACATCAATAAAATAGCTACTTTGCGTAATGCCCGTGGCGGAAATGTGCCTGATTTATTAAAGGTAGCCAGCGATATTCAAAAATTTGGAGGACAGGGAATCACCATCCATCCGCGTCCTGATGAGCGTCATGTTCGTTATCAAGATGCTCGTGACTTGAAATCAATTGTTTATACTGAATATAATATTGAAGGAAATCCACAACATAATTTTATTGATTTAGTTTTGGAATGCAAACCAGACCAGGTTACTTTAGTTCCTGATGCTATTGGAGCAATTACTTCTTCTGCAGGTTGGGATACAATAAAAAACCAGGCTTATTTGACTGAGATGATTCAGGAATTCCAACGTAACGGAATTAGAACTTCAATATTTGTTGATCCTAAATTAGAAATGATTGAAGGAGCTAAGAAAACTGGAACAGATAGAATTGAATTGTACACTGAGGCTTTTGCACATCAATATAGTTTAGGAGACGAAAAAGGAATTGTACCTTATATCGAGTCGGCCGTTTTAGCTAATGATTTAGGTTTAGGTATCAATGCAGGACATGATTTAAGTTTGGATAATATTGAGTTTTTCAAGCAAAATATCCCAGGATTATTAGAGGTTTCTATCGGTCACGCTCTAATTGCCGAAGCTCTGTATCTAGGCTTGGATAATGTGGTTAATATGTACTTGCAAAAATTAAAATAACATAATTAGGGCGTGACCGCGCAAGAAAAATGCGCGGTCGGGCTATTCGCTGCAATCTTTCTCATTATTCCGCTATCGCTACATAATAAAAAAGGATTTCCGCTGCTATCCCTCACGCAAAATAATAAATCATATAAATGAGTACAAATAATAATGAGTTAAGCGCTTCGTCTCCCTCTCCTTTGGAGAGGGCTGGGGAGAGGATTTATTCAAAAATAGAAGGCGAAGGAAAACCATTTTTAATCATACATGGATTTCTTGGAATGTCTGACAATTGGAAAACTTTAGGACAGCAATTTGCTAGCGAAGGATTTCAGGTGCACATGATTGATATGCGCAATCATGGAAGAAGTTTTCAATCAGAAGAGTTTAGTTATGAATTGATGGTTCAGGATGTTTTTGACTATTGTCAGGCACATTCTTTAAAATCAGTAAATATTTTAGGGCATTCAATGGGAGGGAAAATAGCAATGTTTTTTGCAACCCGATATCCTGAAATGGTGGAGAAATTAATTGTTGCCGATATTGGGCCTAAATATTATGCACCACATCATCAAACGATATTAGCGGGATTGAATGCGGTAGATTTTTCGGTTAAACCAAGCCGCGCTGAGGTTGAAACTACTTTAGGGCAATACATAACCGATTTTGGGACGAGACAATTTTTGTTAAAAAACCTGTATTGGCTAGAGCCAGGACAATTGGCTTTCCGTTTTAATCTTGCGGTTTTTAATGAGAAAGTTGGCGAAATAGGTGTGGCTTTACCATCAGAATTGGTTTTTGGAAAACCAACACTTTTTATTCGTGGCGGTAGTTCAGATTATATTTTAGATTCTGATGTAGAAAATATAGAAGTTCATTTTCCTCAAATGAAACTAGAAACTATTCCTAATGCTGGACATTGGCTTCATGCTGAAAATCCAGCCTTGTTTTATCAAATGGTTATTTCGTTTTTAAAATAAGGCTACTTTTTAAAAATGTAAAAATCTATAAAAAGGAAACAGTAATTTTTTGATTACTGTTTTTTTTACGTTTCATTTTGATAAATGTAAAAAAAACACTTATGTTTGCGGTGTTTTGAAAAATGACTTTTTTAATAAAAAATTTAAACAGTAAAACTAAAATAAAAGATGAATACAATTATTAACTATTTAAGAAAAGGAATTGATATAAAAGGGTTTTTGTTAGCTTTTTTGATAGTTGTTCTTGCATCTGCTTGTAGTTCGGTAGGGAATAAAAAGATGCATTCTTCAAAAGAGAAAATGGATGCGTATTTAATGACTTATTTCAAGGACGATACGCATGGATTGTATTTTGCATTAAGTAATGATGGTTATACGTTTACTGATGTTAACGCAGGGAAACCAGTTATTGCTGGAGATACCATTGCTCAGCAAAAAGGGATTCGCGATCCTTATATTATGAGAGGAAACGACGGTTATTTCTATATGGCAATGACTGATCTTCATATTTATGGTAAACAAAAAGGATATCGTCAAACAGAATGGGAGCGTCCGCAAGATTTGTACGACTGGGGGAATAATAAGGCTTTGGTTTTGATGAAATCTAAAGATTTGATTCATTGGTCTCATTCCATTCTAGATGTAGATAAAGCATATCCTGAATTGAATGTAGGTTGTGCTTGGGCTCCTGAATTGATCTATGATGAGGTAAAAGATAAAATTATGATTTACTTTACCATGCGTAAAGGGAAGGGACGTACCAAATTATATTATGCTTATATGAATAATGCGTTTACTGCACTTGAAACTGCTCCCGAAATTCTTTTTGAATATCCTGATAGTACAAAGCAGATTTTAGATGCTGATATTACAAAATTACCTGACGGAAGATTTTGTATGATGTATGTAGCACAAGAAAGTCCAGGGGGTATTAAAATGGCGTTTTCTAATATAATAAATAGTGGTTATGTTTATCAACCAGATCAAATTGATTTTGAAAAGAAATCATGCGAAGCTCCAAATGTATTTAAACGTATCGGTGAAAATAAATGGGTTTTGATGTACGATATTTTTAGTGTAAATCCACATAATTTCGGATTTGCAGAAACTACCGATTTTAAAACATTTACTAATCTTGGGCATTTTGATGAAGGGGTAATGAAACGTACTAATTTTTCAGTTCAGAAACACGGTTCAGTGATTCATCTGACAAAGAAAGAAGCGCTTAGTTTAGCAAAACATTGGAATATGAAATTTTCATTCGATAAGTAAAAAGTAAAAAATAAAGAAAAAAATGAAGTCGATATTTAAAATAGCATTGTACAGCATTTTGTGTGTAACAAGTTTAAGTGCCCAAAATAAAAAAATGGAAGGCTACTTGTTTGCTTATTTTGAAGGCAAAGGAGCTGCTGAAAAACAAGAGCAATTGCGTTTTGCGGTAAGTGATGATGCGGTTAACTGGAAAGCTTTAAATAATAATGAACCAATAATTGCTTCAAAAGACATTTCGAATACGGGTGGTATTCGTGATCCACATATTCTTAGAGGGGCAGATGGAAATAGTTTTTATATGGTGGCAACTGATATGCACACTAAAAAAAATGGATGGGATTATAATCCGGGAATTACTTTGCTTAAATCTAATAATCTGTTGGATTGGAAGTCTAGCGTTATTGATTTAGAAAAATTATATCCTGTAAAATTCAAAAAGATAAAATGGGTTTGGGCTCCACAAACCTTTTATGATACCAAAGCCAAAAAATATTTGGTCTATTTTACTGTTCGTTATTACGATAATTTAAAACTTGATTTTTATTGTGCTTACGCCAATAAAGATTTTACTGGTTTTGAGAAAGAACCTCAATTAATGTTTAGCCCAAAAGACGGAGCGATTGATGGGGATATTATTTATAAAGACGGTACCTATCATTTGTTTTACAAAGGGAATAATAAAGACGAAAATGGAAAAGAAATAAAAAACGGAATTAAACAGGCAACAAGTAAAAAATTACAAGGCCCTTGGAAAGAAAGTTTTGAGTATTTAGATTTCTATGCTGATAAAAAAACAGGTGTTGAAGGTTCTTCGGTTTTTAAGCTTAATAATAGTGACGAATATATCCTAATGTATGATTTATATTCAAGTGGGCGTTATGAATTTCAACGCTCCAAAGATTTATATCATTTTACTAATAAGACAGAATCATTTACTAAAGATTTTTTCCCTCGTCACGGAAGTGTTATTGGTATTACAAAAGAAGAAGCACAGCGTTTAAATGAAAAATGGGGAGGTGTACCTCAAAGTTTATTGACTTCAAAAGAGGGTTTGTACCGTTTTAAGTCAGAAGGAAATCCAATAATCAAACATAAATTCACTGCTGATCCTGCTGCTTTTGTCGAAAAAGATACTTTGTGGTTATTTACAGGACATGATTTTGAAGGAGGGCAAAAAGGCTATAAATTGAAAGACTGGCTGGTTTTTTCTACCACTGATTTAAAAAACTGGACTGAATATCCTGTTCCGCTTAAAATTGAAGATTTTAAATGGGATAAAACAAATGATGCTTATGCAGGTCAAACTATTAAAAGAAACGGAAAATACTATTGGTATATAAGTACGAATGGTTCCGGTATTGGAGTAGCAGTTGCTGATAAACCGCAAGGTCCTTATAAAGACGCAATAGGAAAACCGTTGCTAACTAACGCAGATTGTTTTGCTTCAACACATTCCTGGACTTGTATTGATCCTTCCGTTTTTATTGATGATGATGGACAAGCTTGGTTGTTTTGGGGAAATGGAGTCTGTTATTATGCGAAACTAAAAGAAAATATGATTGAAATTGATGGTGCAATTAAGAAAATTGATTTCGAAGGATTTCAGTTTACCGAAGCACCGTGGATTCACAAAAAGAACAATAAGTATTATCTAAGTTATGCTAGTGGCTTTCCAGAAAAAATAGCTTACGCCATGGCTGATAAAATAGAAGGACCTTATGAGTACAAAGGTATTTTAAATGAAATTGCAGGAAATTCTAATACGAATCACCAGGCTATATTGGATTTCAAAGGTAAATCATATTTCATCTATCATAATGGAGCGATACAAACAAACGGAAGTAGTTATAGCAGATCAGTTTGTATTGATAAATTAGAATATAATACTGATGGAACATTAAAACGTGTTATTATGACTTCAGAAGGAGTTGTTAAATAAGTTTAGTAATTTCTTCCTTCAAACAAATTGCTGTAATTTAAAATAGTAGTATTTTTGATGCAATGTTAAATTTACATATATGAAATTAATTTTTAGAGTTCTAATCACAGCTATTTTAGTCCTGCTGATTTCTCATTTTATGCATGGAGTACATGTGGAGAGTTTTACTACTGCACTTTTTGTTGCTATTGTTTTAGGATTATTAAATGTTTTTGTAAAGCCTATTTTAGTATTGTTTACTTTACCAATTACTTTTTTTACGCTAGGATTGTTTTTGTTAATCATCAATGGTTTGATTATAATCTTGTGTAGTAGTATTGTAGGGGGCTTTCGTGTAGATTCTTTCTTTACAGCCTTGTTGTTCAGTATTATATTATCGGTTTCACAATCTTTAATGTATACTATTCTTGGGAAGAATTAATCTATAAAAATATCATAAATATAAAATGCTTTGCTTCTGGCAGAGCATTTTTTAGTAATTTTGTATTCTAAAGATATAGAAATGAATAAAATCTACATCATAGTATTGGTATTGCTGGGCTTCTTTTTGATGCCTGGTGCAACTTATGCATGTGGATCAGGTTCAGGCAATCATTCTTGTAAAATGGAAATGTCTTCCAAAACAAAAGGAATGGATTGCTGTAATAAAAAATCAAATTCGAAGCATACAAAAAACAAGGGTTGCACAGGAAAATGTGGCGAGTCTATGTGTAGTGTTTCTTCGGTAAATATTGGAATTGCATCTTCAATTCAATATGAAATTCTGAATGTAGTTTTTAACTTTTCAGATAAAAAACAAAATTTTTCTAATTCTGTGTCTTTCCCTTCTGATGGATACACTTCTCTTTGGCTTATACCTAAAATAGGCTAAATTTCTTTCTTGATAGCCATAGGTATATCAAATTCAAAGCAAATTTGCTTTACAATCAGTAATTTTTCGGTTAATTTTGAATAATGAGCAATAGTTTAACTAATGTTACTATGCTGTTATTGATTAACTCTTTCACATAAAAAAAACATTTAAATCATGAAATCATTAAAAAAAATAATGTTGGCAGTAGTTGTATTGCTAGCAACAATGAGTGTTACCGCTCAAATTAAAAACAAAAAAACAGAGACCGTAAAAATTTTAGGAAACTGTGAGATGTGCAAAAGGAACATTGAAAACGCTGGAAATCTTAAAAAAGTAGCCATCGTAAATTGGGATGTGAATACTAAGATGGCAAAACTGACTTATGATTCGTCTATAACTAGTTCGGATGAAATTCTAAAAAGAATTGCTATGGCTGGTTATGAAAATGAAAAATTCGCTGCCAATGACGAAGGATACAATAATCTTCATGCTTGTTGCCAATATGATAGAAATATATTGGATACTAATAAAAAGCCAGCTAAAAAGTAATTCGTAAATATTCAATAAAACTATAGTCTTTAGAAAAGCTTTTACTCGAATAAAGACTGTAGTAAATTGATAATTTTCAAAAATTAAAAGTAATGAAAATAGATAGTTTTAAAAAACAATTGATAGTTTTTGTAATGTTATTTAGCATTATGAATTCTTATTCTCAAATAACCAAAGCCGAAATAATAGCTACGGGTTTAACCTGTTCTATGTGTTCTAATGCTATAAATAAACAGCTTAAAACATTACCCGAAGTTGAAAAGGTTTTGATTGATTTGAATAGCAATACATTTATGGTTTTTTTGAAAAAGAATACTGCCATTACGCCAACAACCTTAAGAAAGAATATTGAGAAATCGGGCTTTTTTGTGGGGTCGATGGTTTTGACTATGGAAGTTGATAATATTCAGAAAAACACTAGCGGATTTAAAAATGCAAGTGGAACTTATATTCTTGTAGATTCCAAAGATCCAGCTAACGAAAGCATTCGATTGAAAGTATTAAATAGTGGTTTTGTAACCAAAAAAGAATACAAACAATTGGCTAAAATGCTGGCTAAATACCCAGTTGATACTCAAGATGAAACCTATTTAGTAAAAACCATTTAGATGAGGTATTTTGTAATTTTCATAGTGAGCCTATTGTCATTTCAAATCAATGCACAGGAATTGTTTGTAATGACTGAGCCAGCGAGTAATATGCCCACAGGCTCAATAGGAATAAGAAATATGAGTTTGTTTTCCTTTAGAGAAACGGGAGGATATAATTATCACAATATGCCCGAATTGATGTGGGGGGTAAATAAAAATTTGATGATTCATACTTCGGCTTTTTTAAGCACTAAAGAAGGGAATTTAAACTTTGAAGGAGGAAGTTTGTATGCTAAGTACCGTGTTTTCTCTGTTGATGATCTGCATAGTCACTTTAGATTAGCGGTTTTTGGGCGAATAAGTACTAATAATTCGACTATTAATCAGGAAGATATAGAAACAATGTGCATGAATTCAGGTTATGAATTGGGTACTGTCGCTACTAAATTGATAAATAAGACCGCTTTAAGTGCTTCGGTAAGTTATGAAAGAGCGCTTAATAATCAAGATAATATTTTTCCTGAGGCATTTAGTAATAGCGCTATGAATTATACTTTTTCGATTGGGCAATTAATGTATCCTAAAAAATACACTAATTTTAAACAAACAAATATCAATGGAATGATAGAATTATTAGGACAGCGCTTAAACCAAAATGGGAAATCTTATCTAGATGTTGTACCTTCGATTCAGTTTATTTTAAACAGTCAGGCTCGAATAGATGTTGGGTACAGACATCAAATATATTCGGATATGAACCGCATTGGTAACAATAGCTTTTTGTTTAAATTAGAATACACTTTTTTTAATGTAACCAATTAATTTTGGTTTGAATTCTAACTATTTTAAAATTTAAAAATGAAAAAAATAATTCTTGCTTCGATGTTACTAGGACTTGTAATGTTAAGTTGTAATCAAAAAAACAAAGAAGAACAAAATGAAAAAGCAGAAGTAATAGTAAAAACCGAAGAAAAATTTTCATGCCCAATGCATCCAGAAGAAATAGGAAAAGCAGGAGATAAATGCAAAAAATGCGGAATGGATTTAGAACCAGTAAAACCAGCTGAAGCAGGAGATACTAAAGTTGAGATTACTGAAGTTAGCGCTGCTGTTAAAGCATCCGTTTCAACCGAAGCTATTGTTAATAGTTATTTAAAAATTAAAAATGCATTAGCAAAAGACAACAGCAAAGAGGCAGCAACGGCAGCTAGTGATTTTGTGAAAGCAGTTTCGGCAACCAAAATCGATAAAATTGCAAAAGAATTGTTGACTAAGTATTTGAATAGTACCGATGATGCAAAAGCGCAAGCAGGGTTAATTGTTTCAAATGATGGAAAAATAGTCCAACAAAGAATGTATTTTGCGGTTTTGAGTAAGGATGTTACTAATTTGATTGCTACTTTCGGGAGCGCTCAAAAATTATATCAGGATTATTGCCCAATGTATAATCAAGGAAAAAGCGGCTATTGGATAAGCGAAATAAAAGAAATCAAGAATCCGTATTATGGTTCAGAAATGCTAACATGTGGCGGTATGATAAAAGAAATTAAATAATCTTTTAGTATTAAATTATTCTTGTGAATTCCTAAAAATAAAATCCTAGCTTCTTTTTTTGAGCTAGGGTTTTTTGTTAGAAACATTCATTAATCCATTATTCAAATGAAAATTTATATCAAAAATATGGTTTGCAGTCGCTGCGAAATGGCGGTTACAACCATTTTGGAAGAAATGAAAATTCCTATGCTGTCTATGAAATTAGGCGAGGTAGAAATTGCGACTGATTTAGAAGAAATCCAGAAACAATTGCTTTCCAAAAACCTGAATTTATTAGGTTTCGAATTGTTAGATGACAAAGTCAGTAAGACCATCGAACGAATAAAAAACTTGATTATTGAGTTAGTTTATTATCAAAATGAAAAACTAAAAATTAATTTGTCTACTTATATAGCTGAAGATTTAAAGCAAGATTATAGTGCCTTGAGTAATTTGTTTTCGGAAACAGAAGGCATCACCATCGAACATTATTTTATTGCTCAAAAAATAGAAAGAGTAAAAGAATTGCTGATTTATAACGAACTTAGTCTAAGCCAGATTGCTTTTCAGCTTAATTATAGTAGTGTTGCACATTTGAGTAATCAGTTTAAAAAAACAACAGGAATTACTCCCACACAGTTTAAGCAATTGAAAGACAAAAAAAGAAGACAAATAGATGAATTATAAATCATGCAAATCCTTTCCATAATTGTGTAATGCTTTAGCTAGATTCTATTCGGAAATTTGTAATAATAATTATAATGTCGAGAAAATAAAATCGAGCAACAGCGATACTGAAGAGTGGGCAACAGCGGAACTGACGACAATTAAACATATATTTATTATGAAAACACAAAGATTGATTTTGAGAAAAGCGGTTTCATTACTAACAATTTTTTTAATGATAATATCATTAAGTGCCAATGCACAAACTAAATCAGATTCTAACAACTCTGAAAAAATTTATATCAATAAAAAGGGTGAGATTTATGATCACAGTTGGAATAAAATAGGATTTATTACCAAAGAGGATATTGTAAAAAACAGCAAAGGTCAGACAGTATATTTTATTGATGGCAAAGGGAATGTTATCGATTCTAAGGGAAATAAGTTGGGTATGGCTAAAAAGGATGGTTCGTACTACAATCTAAAAGGTGAAAATGTACTTAATATAGGTAAAACAGAAGAAGAAAAATGCGAAATATTAGACGCAAAAGGTCATAATGTGGGTAGCACACATAAAAACTACAAACTCCATGCATGTGCCGCTCATTGTCTATTGTTAGAGCAAAAGAATAGTACAAAATCTAAAAATTAATTTATAACAAATGACTTGTTGCAAAGCAAACCATTTGTTTTTGTAGTTTAATACAAGTATCAGTTAGCTGTGTTCATTGTAAATAAAAGGCTTCTTATGGTTTCAGAACTTTAAGAAGTTTTTTTTAGTAAAGAACAACGACATATATTTCGCTGAGGATTTAAAGTAAGATTACAGTCCCTTGAGTAATTTGTTTTCGGAAACAGAGGGCAAATTGACGATTTATAAATCATACAAATCCTTTCCATAATTGTGTAATGCTGCAGATTGATTCTATTTCGAAATTTGTAATGATAATTATAATCTCGATAAAATGAAACATACCTATACAATTAGTGGCATGCATTGCAATTCCTGCAGAACTAAAGTGGAATCAGCACTGAATGCTATCGAAGGAATTGAGGCTGAGGTCAGTCTCAATCCGCCAACAGCTACAATTTCGATGCAAAAACACATTCCCACTTCTCAATTTCAAGAAGTACTTTCGGCAGTGGGGAATTATAGCATAAAAGTTTTTAATCCCAATGACTTAAAATTAAAAGCAATCGACATTGTTGCGCCGCCACCGCCATCAAATGCCGCAGGTAAATATTATTGTCCCATGTTTTGCGAAGGCGATAAAGTCTATGATGAACCAGGAAGTTGCCCTGTTTGCGGAATGGATTTGGTAACCATCGAAGCTTCGGAAGAGAATGAAAATAAAAGCTATTTGGATTTATGGCATAAGATGAAAATAGCTATCTTTTTTACGTTGCCAATTTTTATCATCGCCATGTCGGACATGATTCCAAATAATCCACTGATGCAAGTGATGGATATGTCAAAATGGAATTGGGTTCAGTTTATCTTATCGCTTCCCGTAGTTTTTTATGCCGCTTTGATGTTTTTTCAACGCGCTTGGAAATCCATAATTACTTGGAATTTGAATATGTTTACCTTAATCGGAATCGGTTCCGGGGTTGCTTTTTTATTTAGTGTTTTTGGATTGTTCTTTCCTGAACTTTTTCCTGAGGATTTCAAGACTCCAATGGGTACTGTGCATTTGTATTTTGAAGCAACTACGGTTATTTTAACTTTGGTTTTATTGGGACAATTATTAGAAACCAAGGCTCACAGTAGAACCAGTGGAGCTATAAAAGAATTGTTGAAATTAGCTCCCACAGAGGCTAATTTGTTAGTAAACGGAAAAGAACAGCTTATTTCAATTCAGGATATTAAAAAAGGCGATTTACTCCGAGTAAAACCAGGAGATAAAATTCCGGTAGATGGAAAAATTACTGAAGGTGAAAGTACAGTTGACGAAGCCATGATTTCGGGCGAACCAATTCCAGTAGATAAAAAAATAGGCGATGCCGTTATTGCAGGAACTATAAATGGCAATAAATCCTTTGTGATGGTGGCAGAGAAAATAGGTTCGGAAACCTTGCTTTCGCAAATTGTACAAATGGTGAATGATGCCAGTCGTTCACGTGCGCCAATCCAAAAATTAGCCGATAGAATCGCCAAATATTTTGTGCCAATAGTAGTTGTGATTTCGATAATTACTTTCGTTGTTTGGGCAAAATTAGGTCCAGAACCTGCCGTAGTTTACGGATTTATCAATGCCATTGCAGTGCTTATTATTGCTTGTCCTTGTGCATTGGGATTAGCAACTCCTATGTCGGTAATGGTGGGCGTGGGCAAAGGGGCGCAATCAGGGATTTTGATAAAAAATGCCGAAGCTCTGGAAAAGATGAATAAGGTTGATGTTTTAATCACTGATAAAACAGGAACAATTACTGAAGGAAAACCATCGGTAGAAAAAGTATTTTCGATTGCAAATAATGAAAATGATTTGTTGCAAATGATTGCTTCGGTCAATCAATACAGCGAACATCCTTTGGCGCAAGCCGTAGTAAATTTTGCTAAAGCAAAAAAAATCGATTTATTAGAAGCAAAAGATTTTGAAGCCATTGCAGGAAAAGGAGTTGTAGGAATCGTAAACGGTAAAAAAGTGGCATTGGGAAGTACGAAGTTGATGGATCAAACGGATGTTGAAATTCAGAATGATTTGGAAAACCAAATAATTTCCGAGCAAAAACTAGGGAAAACGGTATCTTATATTGCTATTGGAAATCAGCTTTTAGGTTATGTTTCGATTACAGATGCCATCAAGAAAACGAGTCAGGAAGCTATAAAAGAGTTAATGAATCAGGGAGTAGAAGTGATGATGCTTACCGGTGATAACGAAAATACTGCCAAAGCCGTTGCTGATGAATTGCAGTTGACTTCGTTTGTGGCGAATTGTTTGCCAGAAGATAAATTGAAAATGATAAAGAAATTACAAGCCGAAGGCAAAATTGTAGCGATGGCGGGTGATGGAATTAATGATGCTCCAGCTTTAGCGCAAGCTAATGTTGGAATTGCAATGGGAACAGGAACGGATGTAGCGATAGAAAGTGCTCAAATAACTTTGGTAAAAGGAGATTTACAAGGAATTGTAAAAGCTAAAACACTAAGTCACTCCGTGATGCAAAATATCAAACAAAATTTGTTTTTTGCTTTCTTTTATAATGTACTTGGAATCCCGATTGCGGCAGGAATTTTATATCCTGTTTTTGGAATTTTGCTTTCGCCAATGATAGCCGCTTTGGCAATGAGTTTTAGTTCTGTTTCGGTAATTGCGAATGCGCTGCGATTAAGAACTTTAAAAATCTAGAAATCATGATAAAAATAATATACCTACTTTGTCTTTTGATTATTACAGGTTTTGTGAATGCACAAGAAAAAAAGAGTACTCAGGATTTCTATTATACCTGTGTTATGCATCCTGAAATTCATGAAGATAAACCTGGAGATTGTCCAAAATGCGGAATGGATTTAATAAAGGTGAAAACAAAAAAAATAAAAAAAGAGGTCGTAAAAAAGACAGTTTCGGCACCACCAATTTCTAAAAAGGCTGCTGCAATCAAAAAAGAAATAGCAGCCCCAAAAAAGCAAGAAGAAAAGACGCCTGATCCAATAAAAAATAAAGTATCCCAAACCCAGCAGTCATCGCCAAAAACGATTGCAAAAAAAGTTCGTTATGATTTATATGTTCGTGATTCTATAGTTACCATTGGGGATAAACCCAAGCATGCCATAGCTGTAAACGGACAAATTCCAATGCCAACCTTAACTTTTACCGAAGGCGATACCGCTGAAATTTATGTTCACAATAAATTAAAAGTAAGTACCTCTTTGCATTGGCATGGTGTGTTTGTACCCAATAAAGAAGATGGAGTTCCTTTTTTAACTCAGATGCCTATTGCCCCAGGAACAACACATAAATACACTTTTCCTGTTATTCAAAATGGTACCCATTGGTATCATAGCCATTCTGGGATGCAGGAACAAATAGGGATGTATGGCGCCTTAATTTTAAAGAAAAAAACAGAAGATCCCACATTCAGAAAAGGGATTGATGATATTCCACAAGTACCAATAGTTTTGAGCGAATGGACAAATTACAATCCGGATAATGTACACAGGATGTTGCATAATGCTTCTGATTGGTTTGCTATCAAAAAAGGGACAACACAAAGTTATACCGAAGCCATAAAACAAGGTCATTTTAAAACCAAATTGACCAATGAATGGAAACGAATGTTGGCTATGGATGTAAGTGGATGTGTATTATGATAAATTTTTGATTAATGGCCAAAATGAAAGTCAACTGTCGCAGTTTAAAGCGGGAGATAAAGTGCGTTTGCGAATAGCTAATGCAGGAGCGTCTTCTTATTTTTGGTTGACTTATGCAGGAGGAAAAATTACTGTGGTAGCTAATGATGGAAATGATGTTGTACCCGTTGAGGTAGATCGATTGATTATTGGTGTTTCCGAAACTTATGATGTAATTGTAAGAATTCCAGAGAAAAATATTTCCTATGCTTTTTTAGCAACACCAGAAGATAGAACCCAATCTACTTCAGTTTATATTGGCGAAGGCGTTAAAAAAGAAGCAGATCCTTTGCCTAAGTTAAACTATTTTGAAGGTATGAAAATGATGAACCAAATGATGAATATGGACGGGACGATGGATGATATGGGGATGAAAATGAGTATGCAAAAAATGGATATGAATTCAGTAATGTATCCAGAATCCTCCCCCAGCCCCTCCAAAGGAGGGGAGGAAATGAGTGACACGGAAATGGATCAAGGAAAGATGGGTATGAAGTCTGGCAGAATGGTAATGAATCTTTCAGCTCATAACATGACGGTTAAAAATTCGAATATTATTACCTTAAATTATGCAATGTTAAAATCTCCATTTAAAACTACGTTGCCAACTCCCCCTTTGGGGGCAGGGGGGATTAGAGAATTGCGATTTGAATTGACAGGGAATATGAATCGTTATGTGTGGAGTATGGATAATAAAGTGTTGTCCGAATCAGATAAGATTTTAATTAAAAAAGGCGAAAACATTCGAATTACGTTATACAACAATTCGATGATGCGCCATCCGATGCATTTACATGGTCATGATTTTAGGACGCTAAACGGTCAAGGAGATTATGCGCCTTTAAAAAACGTTTTGGACATCATGCCGATGGAAACTGATGTGATAGAATTTGCTGCGAATACTGATGGTGATTGGTTTTTTCATTGTCATATTTTGTATCATATGATGGCAGGAATGAATAGGGTTTTTAGTTATGAAAATTCGCCAGAAAATCCACTTTTACCTAATAAAGAAGCAGCTTATAAAAAATTACAAGCTGAAAGTAACAGCATGCATTTTATGGCTGAAAATGATTTTGCTTCTAATGGAAATGATGGGCAGGCTATGTTGCAAAATACCAGATGGAGTTTTGGAACCGAATGGAGATTGGGTTATATGGATCATCATGGTTACGAATCAGAAACTCATATTGGGAGATATTTTGGAAGAAATCAGTGGTTGATGCCTTTTATTGGTTTTGATGCACGATATAGGAAATTGGAACATGGCGAAATGGAAAAAAATCTATTGGGTCAAATGAATACTAAAGACAAGCGTTTGCAGTTTAGTTTAGGAGTCAATTATACGTTGCCATTATTGATTGTTGCTCAGGCAGAAGTATATCATGATGGAAATGTTCGTTTTCAATTAATGCGAGAAGATATTCCAGTTTCTAAGCGTTTACGAATGGCATTTATGGTCAATACGGATAAAGAATATATGGCAGGATTGAAATACATAGTGGGCAAAAATATGGGTATTACAACGCATTACGATAGTGATATGGGAGTGGGCTTTGGTGTTAACTTAAATTATTAACTACAGGAATTTTAAACTCACTTGTGTTTGATTTTATTATTTTTGAGAAAAAATAGAATTAAAATGCTACAACTTTCAGAAATCTGGATTTATCCGATAAAATCATTGGGAGGAATACCTTTGGAACAATCAAAAGTAACCGAACGCGGTTTAGAAAATGACCGCCGATGGATGCTTGTGGATCAGGAAGGCTTGTTTCTTAGCCAACGAACGCATCCGCAATTGGCATTGTTTCAACCTCAAATTGAGAATGATTTTTTAAATATTACGCATAAAGGAAAGGAATCGGAAGCTTTGAAAATTAGTTTGCTTGCTGATAATTTGAAACCAAAAAATAAGATTCCAGTAACTGTTTGGGAAGATGATTTAGAAGCTGAAGAATTAAGTTTAGAAGCTAATGAATGGTTTAGCGAACGATTGGGTTTTGCCGTTCGATTGGTTTATATGCCTGAAGAAAGTCACCGAAAAGTAGATCCTAATTATGCGGTAAATGCCGATAATATTACTTCGTTTTCGGATGGTTTTCCTTTTTTGATGATTGGACAAGCTTCTTTGGATGATTTGAATTCGCGTTTAGACAATCCCATTTCGATAAAACGTTTCCGTCCGAATTTTGTTTTTATAGGAGGCGAAGCTTATGAAGAAGAAATTTGGAAAGAATTTAATATTGGCTCACTTACTTTTTACGGAGTCAAACCCTCTGGAAGATGTATTATAACTACTGTAAATCCCGAATTAGGAAAGTTTGCCGGTAAAGAGCCATTGTTCACTTTATCAAAATACAGGAAAGTGGGCAAGAAAGTGTTGTTTGGGCAAAATGTTATTGCAAAAGAACAAGGAGATATTGCTGTTGGTGATTTCGTTGCCGTTTTGAAATAATTAAACCCGACAGGTTTTTAAAACCTGTCGGGTTTTGCTCCTTAGTTGGAATTATAATTCTTGAGGAGAGTGAGTTTTTTATTTAATTTCTAGTAACTTAAAACTACTTTCGATGGTTCCGTTATTAGTAAAGACAAATTCAAATTGATTTCCGTTGTTATAATCGAATATAGATGAGTTAAAAGTCCATTTTTTTGACATTTTGTTAAAAATGGTTGAAGAGGAAAAAGCAAGGTTTAATTTTAAATCAGTTATTAAATTCTGGTTAGGATTGTCATCAGTAATTGACCATGTGCCAGTATAAGTGATATTGTTGTAAGTTGCTACAAGTGAGTTGTTTGGTTTGAAAACAAAATTGTAGTTATACCATTCTGGAATAGAACCGCTTATATTTATGTTGATCATTTTCCATGGATGATTGGTCAATTCAGTATTAGCTTCACCAATGGTGTTGATTTCAAAATCTCCACATCCTAAACAACCAACATCACCAAAGTCGTCACCAACATCAGGAGCCGAATTACAAGAAAGGAATGATAAAGCAGATAAAGCTACAATACAAAATCTTCTAAATGTTTTCATAATAGATGATTTTTTGATTAATACCTTGAATTCAACTGTAAAGTTACAAATTAATGATATTGTGTTGGGATTGCAAAAGGGTTATTTTACTGGTTTTTAAGTTGTTATGATGTTGTTTTTAAAGAGTCATCGTCTTTAACTCCTCTTCAAGTCGGTCAAAGTTTTCTTCGTTTTTGTTGATAACATAGGGTTTTAATTTATTGCATTCTTTGGCTGTTTCAAAAAGCTGTTTGAAAACAATTTTAGTCTTATCGGCGGCTATTTCTTCGAATGTTACCAATACCTGAAAAAGAGGTTTAGAATGGCGTTTCCAGGCTATAAGCGAAGGCTCGTCAATTTTGATAAACTCACATTCATTAGGATAATGTCCTTTTTCAGGGCCGTGCATAATGAAACTCCATTTTCCGCCCACTCTGAAATCAAATTCATGGAAGGTGTTTGTGAAGCCCGCTGGCCCCCACCATTTTTTTAAATGCTCAGGTTCAGTCCAGGCACGAAAAACAAGTCCTCTTGAAAAATGGACTACTCTCGAACTCACAATTTCACAGTCGGGAGTGGTGTTTAAAATTGCTGTTGTCATTAGTAAGTGGTTTAGGTCGTTTTAATTAATTCTGCACTAATGTTAAGTCTAAATTAGAACGATTTGTAGAATTGTTTAATACTTATCTTGAATTCCGTTATCTTTTCTTTGTTGCATAATTTTTGCTTTATTTTCTTTAACGTATGTTATGCCTTCTTGTAATTCTTTTTCTTTTTTCAATTTTTCATTTTCAATATTTGTATCTTCTATAAAGTTAATGTTGGGGTAAACATTTTTATAGGATTGAATGGTTTTGACTTCACTTTGAACTTTCTCATAAATGGCAATACATTTTTCAAGGTCATTAAAGCCGTAGCCATTAATATAAACACCAACAAGTTGGTTGCAAGAGTTGAAAAATTGTTTTGTTTCAAAAGCAATAGAGCCGATACCTCCAATTTTTTCTTTATCAAGCATATTTATAAAAATTCTAGCTCTTGATTTAGCTGTCTGAAACCAATAAAAAGCATCATCTTTTTGCTTTAAATCATATAGTCTTATTGATAAGATGTAAAGACTTTCTATATCAGTATCATTGATGTTTTTTTTGATTTTTTGTTCAACTTTTTTTAATTCATTGACATTATTAGTCAAGAGCTCTTTTTTGTATTTCCCAATTGTAATAGTTAATGGTTCAGAATTATAATAAGGTTGTGCGTAAAAAGGAATTTTTCCATTATTACTTTGGCTAAATCCAAGATTAAAAAAGAAGAGTAATATTAAAATGGTTAAGTTTTGATTTGTTTTCATTTGTTGATTATATTTTATAAGCCTGATAAACGTCAGTTAGTTATTTGTCTTACGAATGTATAAATAATTTTTTACAAATTGTAAGAATGCTTTTTGTCTGATGTGGTTTTAATTAACGGAGTCTTCTTGTTTTTAATATTTAGCGTGAAGGATGGCAGTGGAGCTCTTTATGGTCTCGTTCTTAAAACGAGATCATAAAAGCGGGAACGAACAGCCTGACCTTATCTCGTCTTTTTTTGACGAGATGAGGGCACGCCCAAATCATTTTTGTAAGTCAATTTTTCGACAAATAACTGCCTTAGATTCAATCCCGAAGGTTCGGGACTAAAAAGCTTGTGGGACTTGTAAAAATTTTATAATTTTGCAGACCAATTTTATTACGTAAATTAAAGAAGAAGATGGATATTAAAAGAGTAGCAATAAACGCTGTAAACGAGACAATTGTAATGACAGTTGTTAATATGGATTACAAAGGTCAGGTAGCAAAAAGAATCAACGAAAAACTGCCTTTGGCACAAGTAAAAGGATTTAGAAAAGGCGCTGTGCCTAAAGATCTTGTTGAAAAACAATACGGTAGAGAAATTAAAAAAGAAGAAGTTAAGAAAGTTGTTGACTTAGCTTTGGAACGTTTTATTGCTTCTGAAAGATTAAATCTTCTTGGAACTCCACTTGCTAAAGAAATTGAAGAATCAGCTTGGGCTGATGAAGAATTAGTATTCGAATTCGAAATTGGTTTAGTGCCAAGTTTTGAATTAGACTTAGATGCTAAAAACGATATCGTAAAATATATAGTTACTGCTGACGATAAATTAATCGACGGTCAGGTAGCACGTATCCAAAAACAATTTGGTACTGCAATTCCACAAGAAGCTGTTGAAGCAGGTTCAGATATCAAAGGAATTTTCACTAACGAAGCTGAAGGAATTGGAAATACTACAACTATCTCTTTAGATATTTTCAAAGACAAAGCTACTGCTGATAAATTCATTGGTAAAAAAGTAGGTGATGTAGTTACTGTAAACACTCAGGGTTTATTTGAAGATGATCACCAATTAATGGATTACTTAAAAGTAGGTCACGATAACGTTCACGGTCTTGCTATTGATGTTGATTTTGTTATCGAAGCAATTACTGTTTCTGAGCCAGCTGAATTAAACCAAGAGTTATTCGACAAATTATTCGGAGAAGGAAAAGTAGCTTCTTTAGAAGATTTGAAAGGAAAAATCAAAGAAGATGCTGAGTCTCAATTTGCTCAACAAGCAGATCAAAAATTATTAGGAGATGTTACTGAGTTCTTAATCGAAAACACAAAATTCGATTTACCATCTGAATTCCTTAAAAAATGGTTGCAAACTGTAGGTGAGAAAAAATTATCTCCAGAAGAAGCTGAAGTAGAATATGCACGTTCTGAAAAAGGATTGCGTTTCCAACTTATTGAAGGAAAAGCATTGGCTCAAAATGATATCAAAATCACTTTTGAAGACTTAAAAGCTTTTACAACTAAAAATATCAGAGTTCAAATGGCTCAATTCGGGCAAACAAATCCAACTGACGAAGAAGTTCAGGGAATTGTAGCTAGAGTTTTATCTAACCAGGATGAAGTAAAAAGACTTTCTGATCAGGTAGTTGCTGAAAAATTATTGGAATTGTTCAAAGAAAAAGCAAATCCAACAACTAAAGAAGTGACTTACGAAGAGTTTATCGCTGCTTCTTACGGAGAATAAATAATTTAGCGAATAGCCGCAGGCATTAGCCAAAAGTTAAAAAAATAGTTATATTTGAGCGTCAGAAGTTTTTTTGGCGCTCTTTTGTTTTAAATTGTTTCAGGAGCAAAATCCAGCCATTCGCTACAAGTTTTTTCTTCTCGTTTCAGTTTTTAAAATTCTTGCAAGAGCTTCCTCTGGTCGCTTTACAAGAATAAAAAAACTTAAAAACGAGACTTCAAAAAGCTTTTCGCTGCTGTCTGGGCTAAAAAAACAAGACATAATGACACCATTTGTAAAGAGGTATGACCTTTGTACCAATGAAAAAACAAGATGTAACCTAAATTTAGAACAAATAGATATGAACTACGGTAAAGAATTTAAAAAGTTTGCTACAAAGCACCAAGGAGTAAATGCGATGTATTACGATAAAATCGTATCGGCAATGAATCCTACTAATATGACTCCATATATTATTGAAGAACGTCAATTAAACATTTCTCAATTAGACGTTTTCTCAAGATTAATGATGGACAGAATTATTTTCCTTGGAACAGGAATTGATGACCAAATTGCAAACATTGTTCAAGCGCAGTTATTGTTCTTAGAAAGTGCCGATGCTTCTAAAGATATTCAGATTTATTTGAACTCTCCAGGAGGAAGTGTTTATGCAGGATTAGGAATTTATGACACTATGCAATACATCAAACCTGATGTAGCAACTATTTGTACAGGAATGGCAGCTTCTATGGGAGCAGTATTGTTATGTGCTGGTGCAGCAGGAAAACGTTCGGCTTTGCCACATTCAAGAGTAATGATTCACCAACCATCAGGAGGAGCACAAGGGGTTGCAACTGATATGGAAATCAACTTACGTGAAATGTTGAAACTGAAAGACGAATTATATAAAATAATTTCGCACCATTCAGGACAGACTTTCGAAAAAGTACATCAGGATAGTGAACGTGATTACTGGATGATTGCTGAAGAGGCAAAAGCATACGGAATGATTGATGAGGTTTTAATAAGAGGATAAAAATCAGTTTGCAGTCACAGTCTCAGTTTTCAGGACTGTGACTGTAAACTGCGACTGAAAACTAAAAGAGATGGCGAAAGAAGTATTAGAGTGTTCGTTTTGTGGAAGAAAAAAGCCAGAAACCAATTTGTTGATTGCTGGAATTAATGCGCATATTTGCGACAGATGTATCGAACAAGCTCACGGAATTGTTCTGGAAGAATTGAAATCTAGCGGAAGTTCAAAACTAGTTGGTGATTTGATTTTGCAAAAACCAAAAGAAATTAGAGCGTTCCTTGATCAATATGTTATTGGACAAGACCAAACTAAAAAAGTAATGTCGGTGGCGGTGTACAATCACTACAAACGTTTGATGCAACAGCAACTGGACGATGAAGTAGAGATTGAAAAAAGTAACATCATCATGGTGGGACAAACAGGAACTGGAAAAACATTGGTTGCAAAAACTATTGCTAAAATGTTAGACGTTCCTTTGGCTATTGTTGATGCAACAGTTCTTACTGAGGCTGGTTATGTAGGAGAAGATGTTGAAACTATTTTGACACGTCTTTTGCAAGCCGCTGATTATGACGTGGCAAAAGCAGAGCGCGGAATTGTATTTATTGACGAAATAGATAAAATTGCTCGTAAGAGTGATAATCCATCTATTACGCGTGACGTTTCGGGTGAAGGAGTGCAACAAGCTTTGTTGAAATTATTAGAAGGAACAGTTGTAAACGTACCACCAAAAGGAGGACGTAAACACCCAGACCAAAAATTTGTTGAGGTAAATACACAAAATATCTTGTTTATTGCTGGTGGTGCTTTTGACGGAGTAGAAAGAATTATTTCTAAACGTTTGAATCGTCAGGCTGTAGGTTATAGTACTTCAAAAAATGAGGATAATATTGATAAAGAGAATTTATTGCAATACATTATCCCGAAAGATATTAAAGATTTTGGTTTGATTCCTGAAATCATAGGTCGTTTGCCAGTGTTAACGCACATGGATCCTTTGGATAGAAGCACATTGCGTTCTATTTTAACGCAACCTAAAAATGCTTTAATCAAGCAATATCAAAAGTTGTTTTTGATGGATGATGTTGAATTTACTATCACTAACGAAGCCTTAGATTTTATTGTTGATAAAGCTTTAGAGTACAAATTAGGAGCTCGTGGATTGCGTTCACTTTGTGAGGCTATCTTAACGGATGCGATGTACGAATTGCCAAGTTCTGATGATAAAATATTAGAAATTGATGTAGATTATGCAAAGGAAACTTTGAATAAAAACTTGTTGAAGCGATTAGAGATTGCTTCTTAAAAATTCGAAATTCTTTAAAATATTTAAAACCTGTTCATTAGTTTGAGCAGGTTTTTGTGTGTTTGAAAGTCATTAAAATTATCTCTTTGTAAAAAATACAAAATGGGCTTTTTTATACGCAATATATTGTCGATTTTTGTCGCTTCTAAAATCAATATAGATAAAAAATGGCAATCGAGGATAAAGAGATTATTTTATTAAAAGTTTCTGGTCAGGACAAACCAGGGGTAACTGCTGGTTTAACATCAGTGTTGGCAACATATAATGCCATTGTTTTAGACATAGGACAAGCTGATATTCACGATACCCTTTCTTTAGGGATATTATTCGAAATTGAAGCGGGTTCTTCTTCGGCTCCAGTTTTAAAAGATTTGTTGTTTAAAGCTTATGAATTGGGGATTAAAGTAAAATTTATTCCGATTACCATTGACGATTATGAACATTGGGTAAAAGCTCAATCTAAACAACGTTATATCATTAATATTTTAGGCGAAACATTAGCTGCTTCTCAACTGGCTGCAGTAACTAAAATAATGTCAGATCAAAATTTAAATATTGATTCGATAAAAAGATTAACAGGAAGAACTTCTATTGTAGAGACAGAAACCTATCCTCGTTCTTGTGTACAATTATCTGTTTCTGGAGAAATTGTAGACAAGACCGTTATGACGGCTAGTTTTATGGAGATTTCCAGAACTTTAGACGTTGATATTTCGTTCCAGGAAGATACTATTTATAGAAGAAACCGACGTTTGGTTTGTTTTGATATGGATTCTACTTTGATCCAAACCGAAGTAATTGACGAATTGGCTGAATTAGCAGGTGTGGGTGAGCAGGTAAGAGCCATCACCGAATCGGCAATGAATGGAGAGATTGATTTTAGCGAAAGCTTCAAAAAACGTATGGCTTTGCTAGAAGGTTTGAGCGAAGATGTGTTGCAAAATGTAGCGATCAATTTACCAATAACCAAAGGAGCACATCGATTAATGAAAGCTTTGAAATATTACGGTTATAAAACGGCTATTTTGTCGGGTGGATTTACCTATTTTGGGAATTATTTGCAAAAAGAATTGGGTATTGATTATGTTCATGCCAATGAATTAGAAATCAAAGACGGTAAACTGACAGGGAAGTATATTGGCGAAATTGTTGATGGTCAAAAGAAAGCCGAATATCTAAAAGCTATTGCCGAAAAAGAAGGAATTCACATTAACCAAACTATTGCAGTAGGTGATGGTGCGAATGATTTACCAATGATTAATTTAGCAGGATTAGGAATTGCTTTTCATGCAAAACCTACAGTTAAAGAAAGCGCTGCTACTTCTATTTCGAGTCTAGGTCTTGATGGTGTTTTATATTTATTAGGTTACCATGACCGACATATTGATATGATGGACGAAATATAAAAACAAAAAAATAACATTTATAAAACCTTAGCTCTATTTTGAACTAAGGTTTTTTTTATGGTTTTAAAATTTAAAATCGTATTTTTATAAAAGATATTTAATTGAAAAACAGATGATAACAGTTCAAACAAAAATTCAAGCTTCCATAGACAAGATTTGGAATTTATGGACATTGCCAGAGCATATTACCCAATGGAGTATAGCTTCTGAAGATTGGCACACTCCTTTTGCAGAGAATGATTTGAAAGTTGGAGGTAGATTTAAATCTACTATGGCTTCAAAAGACGGAACAATGAGTTTTGATTTTGTTGGAACTTATTCAGCTATTTTAGAAAAAAAATTAATTGCTTATACTATCGAAGATGGAAGGGTAGTTATCATAGTTTTTGAAGAGTTAGAAGATGGGTTTGAAGTCAGGGAATATTTTGAACCAGAATCATTAAATTCAGAAGAATTACAGTATCAAGGTTGGCAAGCTATATTAGATAGTTTTAAGAGGTACGTTGAGAATAATTTGAGCTAAATTCAATTAAGATGGCTAGACAAATATGGCTTAATCTTCCAGTAAAAGATATCAAGCAATCCAAAATGTTTTTTTCTAAATTAGGTTTTTCATTTAATGAAGAGCATGATACGGATTATTCTACTTGCATGGTGGTTGGGGATAATAATTTTGTAATTATGCTTTTTGAGGAAACTATGTTTCAGGAATTTATAAAAAATAAGGTTACTGATACAGAGCAAAGTTCAGAAGTGTTAATTTCTATAGATGCTGAAAGTTGGGAAGACGTTGACTCAATTGCTCATAAAGTTGAGGAAGCTGGTGGAATAGTTTTTTCGAAACCAGCATTAAGTCAAGGCTGGATGTATGGTTGTGGTTTTTCTGATTTAGATGGTCATCGTTGGGGGGTGTTGTATATGGATTTTAGCAAATTGTCTTAATATATAGGGATATGGAAACCTATCAATTAACAGTAAATAAGGCATGACTATTTTAGAAGTCCAGATTGATACTGTTGAGAAATAGGTTGATTATTTTAATGCCACATTTATGAAGGCATTGGAAATAGTAAAACAACTTTCGGAAGAATAGAACGAATCAATTAATTAATTATAAAATTTGAATTATGACAACAATTAATCCTTATTTAATTTTTAATGGCAATTGCGAAGCTGCCTTTTTGTTTTATAAATCAGTTTTTGGCGGCGAATTTCCATATATCGGGAAGTTTAATGAAATGCCAGCAGGCGATAATACTCCTGAATTATCAGAAGAGGAAGGAAATAGAATAATGCATGTTTCCCTGCCTATTGGAGGTGCTGTTTTAATGGGAAGCGATAGTAATTCGGCTAGTGGAGATGTGGTTTTTGGTGGGAATATGTCAATTTCTGTCAATGTAGAAAGTACTGTAGAGGCTGACAGAATTTTTAACGGACTTTCGGCTGGAGGAAATGCTTATATGCCAATGGCTGATACTTTTTGGGGCGCTTATTTTGGGATGTTTACCGATAAATTTGGAATCAACTGGATGATTAATTTTGATAAAAACGAAAAACAATAAATATGAAAATCATTAAAGGATTAGTATTTGGAATTTTAGCTTTGATTGCCTTGCTTTTAATAGTGGCTTTGTTTGTACCAAAAGATTATACGGTTTCGGTTTCTGAAACAATAAACCAACCGAAACAAGTGGTTTTTGATTATGTGAAATTGATTAAAAACCAAGAAAACTACAGCGTTTGGGTAATGGAAGATCCTAATATTGCAATGACTTATACAGGAGAGGACGGAACGCTGGGTTTCAAAGCAGCTTGGAATAGTAAAGACGACAATGTGGGCGAAGGTTCACAACAGATTACTAAAATCACTGACGATAGAGTAGATGTTGATCTTCATTTTGTACGACCGATGGAAGGAGAAAGTAAGGCTGCAACTTTTGTGGAGGCTGTTTCTGCAAATAAAACTAAGGTTACCAATGAATTCTACGGGCATTCTGATTATCCAATGAATCTAATGTCTTTGATTGGGATTAAATTTATTAAAGAATCACAGACTAAAAACTTAGCTAATTTGAAGAAAATCATGGAAGAATAGAATGCTATGCAGCTGATTAAACAACAATTTTCAGCTGCATATTTTTTAACTGTTCCAGGTAATCTCTTTGGTTAGACAATCTCGGGATTTTATGTTGGCCACCTAATTTATTATTGTCTTTTAGCCAATCATAGAATAAATGTTCTCTGGCAACATTGATTACCAAAGGATTTAAAGTCATGTTGTTGTAGCGTTTGGCTTCGTAATCTGAATTTAGAGTCTGCAAGGTTTCATCCAATGCTTTTTGAAAAACAGCCATATCAGCTGGTTTTTTCTTGAATTCAATCATCCATTCGTGAGCTCCTTTTTCTTTGGCATCCATAAAAATAGGCGCAACGGTATAATCAATAATTTCGGAGTTTGTTAGGCTACAGGCTTTAGCAAGGGCTTGATCGGTATTTTCGACCATTAATTCTTCGCCAAAAACATTAATATGATGTTTGGTTCTTCCAGTAACTCTAATTCGGAATGGATTTAGAGAAGTAAAACGCACCGTATCGCCCACTAAATAACGGAATAAACCCGAATTTGTAGTAATGACAACCGCATAGTTTTTATTCAATTCTACATCGGCTAAGCGAATTGTTTTTTGATTTGGCATTCCAAAAGTATCCATCGGAATAAATTCGTAGAAAATTCCATAATCTAGCATCAGCAATAAATCACTGGAATTATTTAAGTCCTGGATGGCAAAAAAGCCTTCGGAGGCATTGTATATTTCGTAATATTTAAATTCTTTTTTAGGAAGCAGGTTTTGGTATTGATCGCGATATGGATTAAAACTCACGCCACCGTGAAAATACACTTCTAGATTTGGCCAAATTTCGAATAAATTTCCTTTGCCTGTTTCTTCGAGCATTTTATTCATTAAAACCAGCATCCAAGAAGGAACACCCGCAAAACTGGTTACATTTTCTCTTTTGGTTTCGTTGATAATGGCAGCCATTTTAGATTCCCATTCGCTCATTAACGAAATCTTGTTAGAAGGTGTACTGCTGAATTCAGCCCAAATAGGCATGTTTTCGATTAATATTGCCGACAAATCGCCAAAGAAACTGTTGTTGTCTTCATAGATTTGAGAACTTCCACCCAAGCGTAAACTCTTGCCTGTAAAAAGTTCCGAGTTTTCGTTGTTGCTTAGGTACAAACACAATAAATCCTTACTGCCTTTGTAGTGGCAATCCTCCAAGGCTTCGTTGCTTACTGGAATAAATTTGCTTTTTGCATTGGTTGTACCACTTGATTTTGCAAACCATTTGATAGGCGATTCCCAAAAAACATTTTGTTCTCCTTGACGCGTTCTTTCAATTAAAGGTTGTAATTCTTCATAAGTCGAAATCGGGATTCTCTCCGCAAAAGTAGCATAGGAATTAATCGAAGCATAATCGTATTTTCGACCCAATACCGTGTTTCTGGCAGCGGAAATTAAATTCATAAGTAACTCTTCCTGAACCTCATTTGGGTATTTCAGGAAAAGTTCAATTTGGTGGATTCTTTGTTTTAAAACCCAGGAGGCAAATGAATTGATAAGCTGTATTGGCATTTTTAAAAAATAGGGTTATGAAAATTACCTTAGGAATAATAACTTTACCAAAAATAGCAAAATTTACGAAACATCAAACTTTAAAAATTCAATCTTAATGCAATACGAAGGCGTACTTACTAAAATGGAAACCGAATACGGAAACCCAATTCAATACTACCTGGTTTTTGAGAGTAGTTTTTTGAATGTCAACCAGCTGTTAGACAAAAATATTGCCATTAATTTTGTGGGTTACCAATGTTTGAATTGCAAAAAGAAAAAGAAAATTTACCGCCAGGGTTTTTGTTATGAGTGTTTTTATTCCAGTGCTGCTGTGGGCGATTGGATTATGAAACCCGAGTTGAGTACGGCGCATTTAGGAATTGCAGACCGCGATTTAGTCTATGAAGAAAAGGTGCAATTGCAGCCTCATATTGTGTATTTAGCCTTGTCGAGCGAAATAAAAGTGGGTGTTACCCGTAAAACCCAAGTGCCTACGCGATGGATTGATCAGGGCGCTAATGAAGCCATTGCCGTTGTGGAAGTTCCTAATCGTTATTTGGCAGGAATTACCGAGGTGGCTTTAAAAGATCATTATGCGGATAAAACCAATTGGCGTAAAATGCTAACTAATGATGTCGAAGCGGTAGATCTAGTTTCCGAACGATTGAAACTACAAGATTTAATTCCCGCCGAAGCACGTGAATATTTTATCTTAGACAAAACCGATTTGTACCAAATGGACTATCCAGTGCTACAATATCCCGCAAAAGTAAAAAGTCTAAACTTAGACAAAACCCCTAGTTTCGAAGGGAAATTAACCGGTATAAAAGGGCAGTATCTTTTATTTGAAGATGGAACCGTTTTTAATATCCGTAGTTCCGAAGGTTATGTGGTAAGTATTGAGGTTTAAAACTATAAATAAGCCGTCTGTATATCAGATCCAATAGCAGTGCGATGCTCAATCGTTAGCGCAGGTATTCACCTGTGCCCACAAAGTGGAGCAAGCACAGTATAAGAAAGTTGTAATCATAAAAAGGTTACAACTTTTTTGTTTATTTTTAAATAAAAAATGTCAACAAAATACAAAGCAACAACAACCGAAGAGGCTTATTTTATTACCATTACAACCGTTGGCTGGATAGATATTTTTACAAGATTGAATCAAAAGAATATAATTATCAATGCGTTGAAGTATTGCCAAGAAAACAAAGGTTTAGAAATTTATGCCTATTGTTTAATGTCAAGTCATTTGCATTTGTTATGCAAAGCAACAAATGGTTTTATTTTATCGGATATAATGCGAGATTTTAAGCGATTTACATCTAAGAAAATCATAGAAACAATTCAAGACGAACCAGAGAGTAGGCGTGAATGGATGTTGGATTATTTTCAAAATGCAAGCAAGCACTTAAAAAACGAACAGAAATACAAAGTTTGGCAAAACGGTTATCATGCAGAACATATTTATAGCAATAAATTTATACGTCAAAAGTTAGATTATATTCATAATAATCCTGTAAAAGATAAAATTATTAGTTTACCAGAAGATTATTATTTTAGTTCTGCAAGAAATTATGCTGAATTAGATAATGATTTAGATGTGGTTTTGTTGGATTTGTTTTGAGAATAATCTTTGTGGGCACAGGTAAATACCTGCGCTAACGATTGTGGAAAGTCTGCGCGATCGGGTGCTTGGCGAGGTTGGGGAATAAAAAAGCGTAATTTTTCCATTATGCACAAATTTTCCAAATACAAAACTATCTTTAAATTCAGCCTAAAACCCCAATCTCGCCAAACGGCTGTTGTATGCTGTTCTATCTTGTTTTCAATTCGTTTCTTTGATAATGATAAGCAGTTTCAATTCCAATATTTTCATAAAATTTGTCTACATAATCTAGAGCATTTTTAATTGCCCATTCAGCACAACCATGACCGATACATCTCTCTGGGAAAAATGCATTTCCTGAGCCTGTAAATGGATTTAAAGGAAATTTATTTTTTAATTGTTTAAATAACTTATCGTTTGATATTGCTTCTTCAGATGATATATCATTCCATTCAGGCTCAAAATGAATTAATGAATTTCGAATTTTAATTAAACTAATAATATTTGCAGATAATAAATTGCCTTTTTCCATTCCTGCTTTTTCGCATAGTGCTAAAGCAATCTCATATTTTTGAAAAATTGTAAACGATGCTGTTCTAGGAATATTTAGTTCCCACATTTTTTTAATTTTGGCACTAAGTTTTTCGTTTTTTGTGGTAATTAAGCCATCATTTATATCACAATAAAATTCATTAATATTTGCTTCTAAAAAAGCCACTGTCGAAAGAATTGAATTAGTACAAAATGCTTGGTATTGAAAGCTTGATTTTTCAGTTTTATTCCGAGATTCTAATTTGAAAGCTTGATTTGCAAAAAAGCATGAAGATTTGATATGAATTAATGAATATGAAGTTCTTGATTTAATAGTTATTTCATCTTCCATTTTTAGTTAGTTAAATGTTTTGGTTTATGGTTATGCAAGAATAGCATACAACTTGTATATAGGTCTGACGTTTTCAGACTTATCTATCTTAATTTGGGTGTATAAGTCTGAAAACTACCAGGCTTATACATTTTTCAAATATATAAAAATATCCTACAAATAATTTCTATTTGCTAATCATTTCTCTGAAGGCTTCTAGCTAGATTTCTAGTTTTTGTATTTGGGCATTTTCGCGAATGCTTTCATAGCGGTAGATTAGTTATTCGCCCAGTAGGACAATATAATTGCGATGTAGTCCCTACAGTCAATATAAGTTAAAAACTTTTTATTAATTTGTTTTTTTCTTAAGCTAAAAAAAGACATATCGAACCTAAAACATCCCCTAACGAACTATTTTAGTTCGCTATACGAACGTAAAAAAGACTCAAATGAACTATTTTAGTGTTTTATAAGAACCTAAAAGAGATTATGACGAACTAATTTGGTAGTTATAGGAACTAAAAAACTACTCTAATTGACCTTTTTAGTTTTGTATACGAACTAAAAAACTCCTATAACGCTTATTTTAGTTTATCGACAATACTGTTAGCCCTAGTATTACAGCCAATATCATTAAGTTAAGCTTTTATTGCCGCAATTTTATCATTCCTGACAAACAAACTGTCTCGTCTTAAAATAAGTTTATAAGATTATTTAATTTCATTTTTAGCTATAAATATCTAAAAATCATTGTTTTAAAATATTTTTTATTTTAAAGAAGTTGCGTATATTTATCAGTTAACGATAATGCTTTCAGAGCGTACTCAAACTGACAACTAACATAATTTTAAAACAAAATAAAATGGCAAATGCAATCAATTGGTTTGAAATCCCAGCAACTGATTTCACAAGAGCAAAAAAATTTTACGAAACTATTTTGGACACAGAAATAATTGAAATTCCTTTTCCTCACGGAAAATATGGAATGTTTCCTGCCGATATGCAAAGCGGTGGAGTTGGTGGTGGAATAATGCAGTCAGATGGTTTTAATCCTTCTATGAATGGGACTGTTGTTTATCTAAATGGTGGAGAAGATTTGAGTACTTCTCTATCAAAAATAGAATCTGCAGGTGGTAAAATTGTAATGCCAAAAACTTCAATTGGAGAGAATGGATTTATGGCACATTTTATAGACACAGAAGGAAACAGGGTTGCTTTACACTCAATGAAATAAATCATATAAATTTTCGAACACTTATGATTGCAAATCTACAATATGCTGTATGAAATAATTTAAATAAACAAGCCTTCTCAAAATTTTGAGAAGGCTTGTTCGTTTTCTAAAAGATGTTATTTAATTTGTTTTTGTAGTATCGGCTACTTTTTTCTTTTTGTTAAAAAATCCATTTAATAAATCAGAAGCTTTGGCTTTTACCTCTTCTTTTGCTTTTTGTTGGACTTCGGCTTTTGTTGCTGGAATGACCGTTTTAGTGGTATCTCCTGGCTTTTTGTTTTTATTGATGATGTCAGTCAAGGCAGCATTTCCTTTGCTAACTAATTTTTGTTTTTGTTGTTGAATCAATTGATTCGTTAGATTGCTTGCAGCCGTTTTTAAATCGGTTGAAATTTTAGGTTTCGAAAAACTACCCGTCAACATTGCGCTAATAGGAATGTTTTCTAATTTGGCAGCATCGACAGCAGATAATTTCGAAATTAACGCATTGGCTTCTGTTCCTAAATATTTTGCGGGAACATCAAATTTAATGTTATAATTCATGCTTTGGTCAAAACCATGTGTTCCGCCTATGGTTGCCTTGATGTCTTTATATTTGATATCAAAAGGTCTTACATTTACTTTCCCATCTTTGAAAGTAATGGCTGCTTTTAAATCATTCAAATTAATCTTGCTCATGTCTAAGAATTTAATATTCGAAGTCAAAGCGGTTAACAAAGTAGAATTGCTAGAATTGATGGTGGTAGAAAGAAATTGACCTAATAAATCTCCTGTGATGGTTTTTAAATCGGGAGTTAGCTCCGTCGCATCCAGGTTTCCGTTTAATTTGATGGTAGAGTTGATTTTTCCATTGACAATACCGGCAATAGGCGCTAGTTTTTTAAGCATATCTAATTGGGTGAAAGATTGTGCAATGTCCACTTGGTTTAAACCCAAATCCATATTGAAAGTAGGTGTTTTTTCTTTTGTAGAAACTGCACCGTTCAATCCAATAGAACCACCAAAAATGGAACTTTTAATGTTTTCCATTGTTAGTTTTTGGTCTTTTACAATTAATTTACCTCCAACATTTTTCAAGGTTAAATTATCATATAACACCGTATTGGCTTTGGCGGTAAGCGTACAGTCTAAGAAAGCTGGGATTTTCATCGCTTCGGCTTTTTTCTTGGTATTTGTTTCTGTTTCTGATTTTGATTTCGATTTGTCTTCAGTAGTCATAAAATCATCAACAGCTAGTTGATTAGAAGTCAGATTGAAGTTTCCTTTTAGATTTTGATTCTTAAAGATAAAACCATAGAAATTTTCTAGAATTCCTGTAACACTCAAATCACTTTTCCCTGTAGAAGCGTTAAACTGTTTTAAGATTACTCTTGATGGATTAAAGACTACTTCGGCTTTACTAATATTCATTGATTTGCCGTTTTCATCCGTATATTTAAATCCAGACAAACTCATAGTACCTGCATTATTGATGTTTTGATACTGACTTTTTTCTACCGATTGCATGTCAAATTTAGTAGTCACATCGGCTTTTAGAATTCCGCTTAAAGGTTTGTCTAGTTTAATAGGGTAGGCTTTAGAAAGATTTGCTAGGTTGATTGTTCCTTTTAGCATCGCATCAACAAGAGCGTTTTGAGTCACGTTTTTAATATTGGCTTTAGCATTAAAAACATCCTGATCAATGCGGAAAGAAAGCTTGTCTAAGTTAACATAGGTGTCGTTTAAAACCCCGTTTTCATTGATGATTTTAGTGTCTATGACAATGTTTTGTACCGATTTTGGTAAATTAGGATATTGAAAAGAAGCATTGTTAGAGGCAATTTCGATATTGAATTTAGGTACTGTGGTGTCAGAATACAAACCTTTAGCAAAACCAGCAACAGTAAAATCACCAGTGGTTTTTACATTGTCTAAGCTGGCAGCATAAGCCTCAGGAATTACACCAAGGAAGTTTTTAAAGGATGAAGTAGGGGTTTTAAATTTCAAATCATATTCCTGCCCAGCATCGACTAATTGAATAAATCCGTCAAATTCTAATGGTAATTGATTGATTAAAGCCTTGTTTTCTTTGAAAGTGTATTTGCTTTTCTCTAAATCAATTCCTAAAACGGCATCCAGTGTCAAGGCTACATTTTTCATGTAATTGACCTTGTCCATATCTAAGCTAATTTTGGCTGTTGAATGAGTATCCAAATCCAGTTTAGAAGCGGCAAAATCTCCCGTTCCTTCGTGATTTAAGCTGTCGATTAGCATTTTTATTTTTGACCTTTCATCAAAATATCTAAATTGAAAGTTTTCTATTTTATAATTCTGAATGTTCAAAGCCAATGGTTTGCTCTTAGAAGCTTCTTTGTCTTTATCGTCTTTGATGGCAATATCATAATTTCCAATTCCATCTTTGTTGAAAATAATATTGATTAAGCCATCTTTAGAATTGATTCCGTCGATATTTATAGGTTCGTTATTTCCTTTAAAAAGTTCTTTGATAGACATTTTTAAATTCAATTCTCCTAACGAGATCAAAGTGTCGCCTTCAAAAGGAGCTTTGTTGATAATGGCTAATTTTTGAATGGTAACATTAGCATTTGGGAAGTTTTTAAACAAACTCAAATCGGCATCAGCAAAACTTACTTTAGCATCTACCTTTTGATTGATGGCATCTATAATTTTAGCTTTTATTTGATCCTTGAAAAAATAAGGAATGGCAAATAGAGATCCTGCAAGTAAGAGGATGAAAGCTCCTGTGATTATTATAATTTTTTTGAACATGACGATGGGATTTTGATTTTATAAAGAATCTGTTTTTAGGGTGTTCTATTACAAAAATACTAGATTTAGGCTATAGAAGGCTTATAATATTTTCATAATATCTTACAAGTTTACAAGTGCTTTGAATTAGCAGAATTTTATAAAAAAACCGTTTAAGAATAACTTAAACGGTTTGGAGGAGTTTTTAATAGATGCTTATTTCAAATGGCATCATGGCTTGGATGCCTTTTCGAGATTGAAACTTTTTAATTTCTTGTAATAATTGGTAATTGTCGATACCTATTTCTTCTTTTATAATATTTTCTTTAGAGTCAGCAAAAGGTAATTTAGAGAAAATATCATCAAGATCTTTTTCGTATTCAGGGTAGTTTTTGGTACTGTAGTTTTCTATTTTTGATAAACGGGCTGCTTCGGCAATGGCAGCATTTAATCCACCAATTTTATCTACAAGGCCAATTTTTAATGCCTCAGAACCTGACCAAACTCTTCCTTGTCCTATAGAGTCAACAGCAGCAAAACTCATTTTTCGACCTTCGGCAACATGACTCACAAAGGTTTTGTAGATGTGTTCGATGCCTTCAAGTGTAACAGTTTTGAATTTTTCTTCCATTGGAACAAAAGGACTGTATTGAGCCGCATTATTATGGGTTTTAACTTGCTCGATGTTGATTCCTATTTTTTTTGTCAACTGACTAAAGTTGGGTAAAATTCCAAAAACACCTATAGAACCCGTAATAGTGTTGTTTTGGGCAAAAATAGTATTGGCGTTACAAGCAATATAATAACCTCCTGAGGCAGCGTAATTCCCCATAGAAACTACTACAGGTTTTACTTTTTTAGTCAGTCCTATTTCTCTCCAAATCAAATCGGAAGTTAGGGCGTTTCCACCAGGACTATCAATTCTAAGTACAATTGCTTTTACTTTTTTGTCTTTTCTAGCTTCTTGTAATGAACGGCGAATAGAACCTTCTCCAATAGTATTTACATCGCCTTCACCGCTTTTGATTTCGCCTTGAGCAAATACAATGGCTATTTTGTCATCGGTTTCAGAAATAATCGATGTCGTTGTCATTTTTCGAGTATAATCGCTAATCGATATTTTGTTGTAATCTTTGTCGGCTTTTACTTTTAGTGCTTTTTTGATGTCGTTATGATAGACATCTTCATAGGCAATATGATCTACCAGCTTTTGGGCTTTTGCCATTTCGGGAGTTCTAGCAAGTAGTCCGTTAGCAATTTGGTTTAATTTGGCGACTGAAATTTTTCTACTTTTTGCAATGTCAGCGCAAACGGAATTCCAAATCGAGTGCAACAATGCCGTAGTTTGTTCTCTATTGGCATCACTCATTTTGTTTTCCAGGAAAGGTTCTACCGCACTCTTGTATTTTCCATGTCGTAATACTTCCATTTTTATACCTGTTTTCTCCTGTAAATCTTTGAAAAACATAATTTCAGAAGAAAGTCCTTTGAAATCTAATTCGCCTACAGGATTCAGATAAATGCTATTGGCAACCGAATTTAAATAGTATTCTTTTTGCGAAAAACTATTGGCGTAAGCCATAACAAACTTGCCTGATTTTTTGAAGTTTTCCAAAGCGTTTCTCAAGTCTTTGCTTTGCGCCATTCCTAATTCGGTAGTGTTGTTTAAGATGGAAATTCCTTTTATATTATCGTCTATCGAAGCAACGTCGATAGCGTCAATGACATCCGCAAGACCAATGCTCTTTTCTTCAGAGAAAAAACTCATCCACGGATCTTTGTATTTACCAGCATAATCATATTTTACATGTTCTAGATTTAATTCGATTACCGAATTATCTTTGAGCGTTTCAGTTTCGCTTTCACCACCAAAAATGCTTGTGATAAAGACGATTCCGAAAAAAAACAGCATTAAAAACACAAATAGACCTACAACAGTAGCGATTACATTGCTTAAAAACTTCATAATAATATGCTTTGATTTGGTAGAAAAAAGTGTCCAAATTTGAGTTGGTTTCTCGAACCCGAATGCAGACACTTTGTGCAAATATATTGCTATTTCTAAAATTCTTTAGTTAATTTGTGCTTAATATGAAAGCACAACACCAGGTTATTTTATCCATCGGGAGTAATCAAGGCGACCGCCTAGAAAACATCAAGCAATGTATTGCATTAATCCATAAGGAAATGGGAACTGTAATTAGCGTTTCACAAGTTTATGAAACTGCCGCCTGGGGTTTTGATAGCGATGCTTTTTATAATTGTGCTTTGGTTTTACATACCAATAATTCAGCTGAGGAAGTGCTTTTGAAAGCCTTAGCAATAGAACAAAAACTAGGTCGCATTAGGCAAAATGCCAATGGTTATCAATCTCGAATTATAGATGTTGATTTGATTGCTTTTGATGAGGAAATCATAGAAACGGATATGCTGACTATTCCACACCCATTGATGCAAGATAGAAAGTTTGTGTTGCTGCCTTTTCAGGATTTAGAAATAGATTGGACGCATCCTATTTTTTACAAGAGTATTTCGGAGTTAATTGAGACTTGTTCGGATGTGGGAGTTTGTGTTGCGGCGGCTAATTTAGAAAGTCCGTTGCAAAATATCTCTTTGGAGAAGCTTCATTATATTGCTTTTGAAGGGAATATTGGAGCAGGAAAAACGACATTGGCAACTAAATTTTCAGAAGATTTTAATACTAAAACGCTGTTTGAACGCTTTGCCGAAAATTCTTTTTTGACCAAATTTTACAAAGACCAAGAGCGTTATGCTTTTCCACTTGAATTGTCTTTTTTAGTGGATAGATACCAACAGATTTCCGAAGATTTGACTGCATTAGATTTACAAACAGATTTCCTAATTGCCGATTATCATGTTTTTAAATCCTTGATTTTTGCCAAAGTTACATTGGAAGTAGATGAATATCAGTTGTACAAAAATCTATTTGATATTATCTACAAAGAAATTCCTAAACCTGATTTGTATGTTTATTTGTTGCAAAATCCAGAGCAATTATTGGAAAATATCAGAAAAAGAGGTCGAAGTTACGAACAGGAAATTTCAGCCGAATATCTAGAAAAAATCAATGTTGCTTATTTAGATTACATGAATTCGCAAACCGATTTGAATATTTTAGTTATTGATATGACCAATAGGGATTTTGTAAATAATCAATCGGATTATCTATTTGTCCTAGACGAAATTCAAAAGAAAATAAATGCTTAGTTTATCTTTTTAGTGAAAAATGTCCTCTTTTTTCAAGACTTGTATCGTCAATTTTTAATATGTACCAATAGTCAGAAGCAGGAAGCATGTTTTTATTTATTGTTCCGTCCCAACTGGTGTTTTTAGCATTTAAGACACTAATTAATTTTCCATAACGATCAAAAATACTCAACGATGCTTTTGGGTAATAAATCAATTCGTTTATTTCCCAACGGTCATTGAAAGAGTCGTTGTTGGGAGTGAAAAATTTGGGAACAATTAATACAATAAAATTCTTGCTGTCCAGACCACACGAATTTATTTCTCTAACATAAGCGGTTTGTAAACCGCTTGGCACATCAAAAAACACATTGGATGATTGGTAATTTATACCATCGATCGAGTATTCAAAATAAGAATCTTCCTTTTTTAAATAAATTACCACAGTAGTTTCGTTTACATCAATATAGTTGATTTCCGGAATATTGTGTTCAGTAACAACAATGGTTTTTCTGCTGCTACAATCATTTGGGGTAGTAATGCCTACTGTATAAGTTCCAGCTGTTGTAATTGTGGTTTTTTGAGTTGTTGCTCCAGTTGACCATAAATAGCGCATTCCACTGAGTCCAGCATCGAGTTCAGTACTAGTTCCTTTGCAAAATGAAATTTCTTCATCGCTAACATTTGGTGAAGAATAAACCATAACATTTACAGCTGTTCGACTGGTTGTGCTACAACCATTATTGATGGCTTCGACATAGTAGGTTTTGTTTTGTGTAATTATTGGAGTTGTGTATTGTGTTCCAGAAGTCAGAATATTGCCTCCACTTGGAACATCATACCAGTTGATAATTCCAACATCGGTTGTTGCTTTTAGAATTACTGAACCCGAATCGCATATTGGGATCGCAGTATTTGCAATATTTAAGTTAGGGATTGTATTAATAGTGGCTATAATAGCTACTCTTGTTGATTCACAACCTGAAACTTCGGCGTAATAAGTAGTTGTTGATGATAAATTAGGCGTGTTAAAGCTATTTCCAGTTGCTAATGAGCCTCCTCCAGAAGGTGCATTGAACCAGTTGATAGTTCCTGCCGAAGCAACAGCTTTTAAAGTTACCGATCCACTATCGCATCTTGAAGCTGGAGTAGTACTGGTAATTTTTGGAACACTAAGTGTTGTGCTTGCTGAAAGATTCAATACAGGATCGCCTGGCATTCCGCCATATTCTACGATATACCCTTTAGGGTAGTAATTACCATTGGCTGTAGTTATTGGATTGCCTTGTAAAGGTAAATCATTCCAGGTTCCTGGATTTCCAACCGCTGGTGCTGTTATATGAGCATAATCTTCATTGTTTCCAGAGTCATTAGGTTCATTAGGTTTGTTCCAATTGGCATAATAAAAAGGAGCAGTGGTTGTTCCGTTATTTTTTCCTCGCCAGAAAATAGTTCCTGCTTCTGGACCTGTTACCCATTTCCATACTCCTTCTGTTTCAGCATCACTTCCGCCAATCCATCCTGCTCCTGGTGCTTGTGCTCCTGCTAATTGAGCTTCGTCGGCTGCGGTTAAGGTGGCTAAATAACCTTGTAAACCATAATAATTTCTGGATGCAGCATAATCTCTTGCCGCTGTCCAATTAATACCTGAATAAGGAATGTATTCGTAATAATGTCCATTTCTAGGTAAATAACTAAGATTTCCAATGCCTATACTAATAGAAAAACTCCTAGTTCCAGAGGGAGAAGTTGAAGAATTGTAAAATTCAACAGCTTCAATTGCGGTTATAAAATCGTCATAAGGAACTAAATTGCCAGTGGTGCTGTAAATTTTAAGTTTCCCTTCGGAAATACTAAAATAGCTTGCAATTGTTGGGTGAGTAGCTACATAACTATCGCTTAATTTTAAGATGTCTTGCCCATTGATGTAGCCAGAAGAAATTTGAATGTAGACGGCATCACTGCTAGTTTCAGATGGATCGTGTGTAATGATTACATTTTTGGCAATCTTTACATAGGTTTGTGGACAGTAGACTTCATTTCCGTCAGCAGTGATTGATGGAGGGTCAATAAAAACTGTTTTAGGGCTAGAGTAGGATTGATTGCTAATAAATAATACTAGGATTAAAATATGTAAAAGCCTGTTTGTCATATTGTAAAAGTATTATTTTTTAGACTATGACGTTATTTTGACCAATTCATTTTTTGGAATAAATCCCAAACTACAATTCCTGCGCTTACTGAAATGTTCAAAGAATGTTTTGTTCCTAGTTGTGGAATTTCAATACAGCCATCACATAAGGCAACTGCTTCTTGAGCCACTCCGTGAACTTCGTTTCCAAAAACTAAGGCATATTTTTTATCTTCTTCGATTTCGAAATTTTGTAGAAAAATAGCCCTTTCTACCTGTTCGATAGCAAGAGTAATTACTCCTTCCTGTTTCAATGCGGCTATGGTGTCAAGTACATTTTCGTTATGTTCCCAATTAACTGTTTCAGTTGCACCCAATGCCGTTTTATGAATTTCTTTGTTGGGAGGTGTTGCTGTGATACCACACAAATATATTTTTTCAATCAAAAAAGCATCGGCAGTTCTAAAAACGGAACCAATATTGTGCAAACTGCGCACATCGTCTAAAACTAAAATAAGAGGTGTTTTATCCGATTTTTTAAAGTCTTCAATTGATTTTCGTTCTAGCTCGCTATTTTCTAGTTTTCTCATTTTTAATAATAATGGAATTTATTCGAATAAAAAAAAGCTTCCGATTTAGAAAAGGGAAGCTCTTTTGTGATTTATGTTTTTAAAAATTAACTCTTTTTTTCATCATCTGGAAGCACTGTTCCTTTGATAGTTAAAGTTTTTGTAGGTTGTCCTTCAGCATTAGAAGTTACAGTAACTGTTTTTGTAAATTGACCTACTCTGTCAGTAGCGTATTTTACACCAATTACACCTTTAGCACCTGGAGCAATAGGCTCTTTTGGAGTTGAAGGTAGCGTACATCCACATGAACCCTGAGTGTTTGTAATAATTAAAGGTTTGTTTCCGTTGTTTGTAAAAACAAACTCACGTTTTCCATCCGCATTGTGAGCAATTGTTCCGTAGTCAATAGTTTCATTAACAAAAACCATTCCGGCTCCGTTTACTTTTGCCGTTTTTGCAGCCGTTGCTTTGATTTTTTTAGTTGTTTCTTGAGCTTTAGAAGTAGTAACTCCAAAAACAACTAGCGCAGCAAGTAAAAGTATTTTTTTCATCTTATTTAAATTTAGGATTTATAAAACAAATCTAAAGAAAAAATCATGCCATTGGTTTAAAATTTACTTAAAAATTTTTTTAATTTTTGAAGTAATAGTTATTCATTATAAAATTTTTAAATTCGCTTTCGTATTTTCTAATAAATTTAAAAACGATATAAATTGGCATCTAAAGAGAAAGTGGTTAAGGAAACCCCGTTAATGAAGCAGTATAATGAGATTAAGAGAAAATATCCAGATGCTTGTTTGTTGTTTAGAGTCGGAGATTTTTATGAAACCTTTGGCGAAGATGCTGTTCGCGCTTCCAAAATTCTTGGGATAACATTGACCAAAAGAGGCGCAGGCTCGGAGACCGAAACGGCATTGGCAGGTTTTCCACATCATTCCATTAATACTTATTTGCCAAAATTGGTCAAAGCGGGACTTCGTGTGGCCATTTGTGATCAACTCGAAGATCCAAAAATGACCAAAACCATTGTGAAACGTGGCGTTACGGAATTGGTAACTCCAGGTGTTTCGATGAATGATGAGGTGTTGCAATCGAAGACCAATAATTTCTTGGCGGCCATTTATTTTGCCAACAAATCCATCGGAATTTCGTTTCTGGATGTTTCTACAGGGGAATTTCTCACGGCTCAAGGTAATGCCGAATATATAGACAAATTGTTGCAGAATTTTAATCCAAGCGAGGTTCTGGTTCCCAAAAACAACAAAAATGATTTCCGGGAAGCTTTCGGAGACGATTATCATAGTTTTTATCTCGAAGACTGGATTTACAAAGAGGATTATGCTTTCGAAACCTTGACCAAGCATTTTCAGACTGTTTCTCTTAAAGGTTTTGGAATCGAAGAATTGAAGGAGGGGATTATTGCTTCGGGAGCGATTTTATATTATTTATCCGAAACGCAACACAATAAAGTACAACATATCACGGCCATTCAACGTATTGCTGAAGATGCTTATGTTTGGATGGATCGATTTACGATTCGTAACCTCGAATTGTATCACAGTTACAATCCCAATGCCGTTACACTTTTGGATGTGATTGATAAAACGCTTTCGCCAATGGGTGGTCGTTTGTTGAAACGTTGGTTGGCATTACCTTTAAAAGATGCCAACAAAATAAGAAGTCGTCATCAAGTGGTTTCTTATTTGAAAGAGAATCAAGAGGTGTTGAAAAATATTCAAAAGCAAATCAAGCAAATTTCGGATTTGGAACGTTTGATTTCGAAAATTGCGGCTGGAAAAGTGTCGCCTCGCGAAGTGGTTTATCTTAAAGAATCATTGGACGCCATCATTCCAATAAAAACCTTGGCTTTGCAAAGTCCGCAAGAAGCGGTAAAAGTCATTGGAGACAGTTTGCATAGTTGTGATTTATTGCGAGAAAAAATCAAAACGGTTTTAAATCAAGATGCTCCTGTGGCTGTGGCCAAAGGAAATGCCATTGCCAAAGGCATAAATGCAGAATTGGACGATTTGCGTGCCATATCCACTTCTGGAAAAGAATTCTTGGAAGGAATTGAAAAACGAGAATCCGAAAGAACAGGGATTTCGTCCTTGAAAATTTCGTTTAATAATGTTTTTGGATATTATATCGAAGTTAGAAATACACATAAAGATAAAGTTCCAACGGAATGGATTCGAAAGCAAACGTTGGTAAATGCCGAGCGTTATATTACTGAAGAATTAAAAGAATATGAAGCTAAAATTCTAGGTGCTGAAGAGAAAATTCATAAAATTGAGTCGGAATTATTCGAGCAATTAGTAGCTTGGATTGCTACTTATATTAAGCCAGTTCAGCTGAATGCTAATTTGGTGGCGCAGTTGGATTGTTTGTGTTCTTTTACGCAATTGGCTATCGAAAATAAATATGTTTGTCCGGAACTGGATGAAACATTCGAATTGGATATTAAAAACGGTAGGCATCCTGTTATTGAAAAACAATTGCCTGTTGGCGTTCCTTATATCGCTAATGATGTTTTCTTGGATAGAGAAACGCAGCAATTGATAATGATTACTGGGCCTAACATGTCGGGTAAGTCGGCTATTTTACGTCAAACGGCTTTAATTATGCTTCTGGCTCAAATGGGAAGTTTTGTTCCTGCTGATAGCGTGAAAATGGGAATTGTAGATAAAATATTTACCAGAGTAGGGGCGTCTGATAATATTTCGATGGGTGAATCTACTTTTATGGTCGAAATGAACGAAACCGCTTCTATTTTGAATAATATCTCCGATAGAAGTTTAGTGTTATTGGACGAAATTGGTAGAGGAACGAGTACTTATGATGGAATTTCGATTGCTTGGGCTATTGCTGAATATTTGCATGAACATCCATCAAAACCTAAAACCTTGTTTGCAACTCATTATCATGAGTTGAATGAAATGAGCGAATCTTTATCTCGAATTCAGAATTATAATGTTTCGGTAAAAGAATTAAAAGATACGGTGCTTTTTATTCGAAAATTAGTTAAAGGAGGAAGCGCGCATAGTTTTGGTATACATGTGGCAAAAATGGCAGGTATGCCTCAAATCGTGATTTTGAAAGCACAAAAGATTCTGAAAAAATTAGAGAAAGATCATTCTAGCGATGCTTTAAACGGAATTAAGTCTGACAAGGAAGAAATGCAAATGAGTTTCTTTAATCTTGATGATCCGTTATTGGAAGAGATTAAAGAAGAGATTCTAAACATCGATATTAACTCGGTAACACCGGTAGAAGCTTTGATGAAACTTAATGAAATTAAAAGAATGCTTACTAGAAAATAATTTTTATTTTTAAAGCTAAGTAAATCAAAAGCTTAGTAAAAATGTTTTATTTTTTTTCGAAAAAGGCTTGCGAAATCAAAAAAAGGTCTTAAATTTGCAACCGCAATACAGAACAAGTATAGCGGTTCTTTTTAAGAATTGATAATGCGAAAATAGCTCAGTTGGTAGAGCGCGACCTTGCCAAGGTCGAGGTCGCGGGTTCGAGCCCCGTTTTTCGCTCAACACCATATAATGCTCGGATGGTGAAATTGGTAGACACGCTGGACTTAAAATCCAGTGAACAGCAATGTTCGTGCGGGTTCAAGTCCCGCTCTGAGTACAAAGAAAGCTTCAAACAAACGTTTGGAGCTTTTTTTATTTGTGATGAATCGTTCTAGTGTTGTGTTGAAAACGTCTTTGTTTTCTGAGTTTGTCACTTATCTGAAAAATCAAAAAAAAATAATCTCTTTTGTTTAAATAAAAAAAATATGGGAACTTTTGTTATTAGTAAAAGATTTAGCGGGGATTATAAGTTTGAGTTTACTTCTAGAAAAGGGAAAACTATTTTTACGAGTAATGGGTATGAGTTAAGAATGGATTGTGAAGCAGATGTGGAGTATTTGCTTTCGGTTTTAGAAACTTGCTCTTACGTAAAGTTTAAAACGCCTAAAGGGAAGTTTTTCTTTAGAGTGGTGATTGACGATAGGGTCATTGCTGTAAGTCGAAAATACAGTACGGCATTGATGGTGCAAAAGGGAATTGATGAAATAGTGAAATATGGTTCTAAAGCGGAAATTTTAGACTTTGCTAATAGCGATTTTGCTTTTGAGGATTAAGTAGTTTTGTTGCTGTGAGGGTAGCTGAGCTTGAGTTTTGTTGGTTATTGGGTATAAAAAAAGCCGTTCACAATGTGAG
>JAZJZW010000018.1:0-18148 GCA_040389425.1 Bacteroidota bacterium
CTAATCATACACCTAAATTAAATTTATTCTGATCGTACTTTTTATTGAATATACGTACTTGATTATCGGTTAGCTCCGTTCTATCCGTTGTAGATACCGTTTTTAATGTTGTAGAAACTAAGTGCTGAACTATTGAATTAACAACCAACATAGGCAGAACATCAAACGCTTTGCATTGCTCAATCACAACATCATCACTACAGTAGAAATTCACATCTTCATCAAAACCTCCTATTTTCTCCCACAACGAACGCTCAATCATAAAGCACCAACCGGATAAATGTCTTCCTGTTTTGTCTCCAATAGTATTTACTCTAATATCTCGCTGCCTTGAATCTCTCGGTTCTTTTGGACTAACTAACGGGTGATTTGCTTTTATCAATTCGTTTAACCAATTAGGTTTAAATAACAAATCATTATTAGCTAACATTGCGTAGTGTGCGGTTCCGTGTTTTATTCCAAAGTTACCGTAAGCGTTGTAATTGAATTCAAAATCAGGGTACAATACGGATGCATTACGATACGTTGCGACTTTGGAACTCTCAACTACAATAACATTTACTTTTATCCCTTTTGCGCCAGAAATACACGTATTAATAGCGTTTTGGGTTATTAATTGCATTTGTCTTGTCTTGCCATCCGAAATAATTACTACATCAACTACAGCAGGTTTACGACTTTCCACAACATAAGGCGAATCTTCTTGAGCAACCGTTGTTTTTTCGTTATAGTCGTAATGATACAAGACTTTGTCAATAGAATGTTCAGTTCTTAAATGAGTTTTTAATTGCTTTGAGTAAGCCGAGTCCTCCCCATTCTTAATATTCAAAAAAGGTACTTTTAACGATATTTCTTTTTTTACACAGCAAATGTGGTTTGGCAGCCTATGATACGTTGATTCCGTATTATAATCCTTTGCGTATTTATTCGAGTAGTGACAAATCTTTGCAGGTTCTCCATTCAAAGAAACAGAAGCAAGGAATGTAATTACATCGGATTTTGATTCTGTTGCATCCAATAATAAAGAAATGTAATCAGGTTCAATTCTGTCATCATCATCAACAAAAACAATATATTCGCCTTGTGCAATATCAATAAGATTGTTTCTTTTACTGCCTAACATTCGTTCCTTATTGTCAATTAAGACTAATATTTCAACTTGTTTTTTTTGTTCTGGAAATAATTTCTCTAATTGACCATAAAGCATATCCAAACACTTAGGTAAAAATGTATTTCGCCTTTCTGCAACGCTTGGAACTAAGATTGATAGTTTCATATATTAAATAGTTTTTGATACCATTTTTTAGAGGTTTCTTTTTCGTATAGATTTTCCCAGAACTTTGCAGATTTATAATGTAAATCCCTAGTGTCTTTTAAATCAGAAATTTCTTTTTTCAAAGACTCTACACGCCTTTCTGGTATTGTAGGATCTACTAGTACAAGTTCTGAAATATCGGCTTCAAATTCAACCGTAACTAATGCAATATTTCTTTGTTCAGTATTGTTGGTTATTTTAATATCTGTTTGCATAGGTATTAAATCTCCATTTGGCATATAAGCAACTAAGTGATTGCCGTTATACTTAATCTTTGGGAATCCTTCCATAATTTACTAAGGTTTAAGTTATACTAAGGATTTAAAGTACTGAAAACGCCTTAGCCTCGTCTTTCATCAGGGTAATTATTTCTGACTATCAGTACTGTAAATATAATTAATTAAATTGGTTTTTACGTATCAAACGCCCATTAGCATCTTTTTTATTCTCAAACACCACAATACAACGACAATTCACGCTGTTGCCAGCACTCAAACCAGTATCACAAGGATAACGAGCACTTTCCAAAGCACCTGTTTTCATATTCTGCAAAAAGAATGACTGATCCATTTCGACGAAAGGGCGGTTTAACATATCATAATGTGTTGGGCGTGTTCTTTTGTCTGCAAACGGAAGCCATTTCTTCAATTTCACATACGGACTACTCAAAGCCGCCATGTACTTCCCCTGATTAGCACTCGTTACCGTTTCAGTCCTTGCAATAGTCAATGAACGATTTTTATTGAAATCTTTATCATCTCGAATCGTTTTAGCCACTTCTCTAGCACCTAATCCCTCAGCAATACCACGTTCAATCAGCACCGCTATCCGTTTACGGGTTGTTAGTTCAACTTCTGCAATTCTGCCAGCAATACGAACGGTGAGAAAGTCCGATAATAACGAACGCCATAAGTTGATTGGAACATCATTTGTATTACCTACAAATACAGAAGCAAAAACATCGATTAAGTCCTTTTGTTGCTTTATTGTTGGGTCGTCGAATTGATGCCATTGAATAGTTGCTTCATTAATCGTTACATCAGTGTATAGTTTGGTGTAGATAGCAGTTAATTTGGCGTTATGAATATCGTAAGACATCGAGCCATTAGCGTATTCGGTAGCAGCGCTTTTATTTACAAGCATTAACCAAGCGTAATATTGCTTTTTGTATTTTGATTCATAGACTTTTTGACGTCTAATAAACTCCGCATGCTGTTGTTTTAGGCTTGCCATCTTAAACGTATTTAAAAGCTAACCACATCCATATAATATGAAATATTTGGTCTGTTATGAAATGCCCCCAAGGCAATACATTTTGTTTTAGTTCGCCTTGAAAACTACCTAATTTTTTACAATACCAAGATACGAACTTACTTCTGTCCTGTATGTAGTGCTGAATAGCTATTAATAAGAATTGAATTAGAGTTATTTCAACCAACAAAAATGGGAGCATATAAAGGCAAATATGTATAAAACAAATATAATTGCTTTTCTTTTTGTTTACTGCTTGCCAATCGCTTTGTAAAAGAAAGTCTCCAATAAAATGAGCTAATATGTAAGGTAAATTCATAATCTAAATATTAGGGTCAAGTTGTTCCTCATCAATATCCGAATCCGTAGTATACAAATCCTCCAATGTAGATAACCCACTTGGAATAAGCACGTTTTTATATTCAGATTGTTGTAATTGGTCGTAACCCATTAAAGCACGTCGTTCATCTAAAGTAAGCACGTAAGAACTCATTGCAACCTCGCTCTGAGTTTTAATGTCGTCTTGCATTTCTGGGAATATAGTATAATCGTATTCAATCACTAAATCTAATTTCAATATCGACTTAATGAATTTATTGTAAGTTGCTTTTCTTGCTTCAACTAATGGCATAACACAATCGGTAATAACCGCTTTTCTGGCTTCTGCAAAATTGTTGTATTTTTTATCGCCTCCCATTAAATCGGATGGATATTGATAAACATTGCACAATTCATTTACCATTTCTACTTTGCTCGCTGTAATGTTTAAATCTACTGGTGACAAACCAAAAGCAGTCCAGGTAAGAGCCGAAGGAGTTACTAATATATCACCCGCACGATGCACTCCTTGATGTTGTTGTTTGAACTTATCTTGTATAGCTGTTGCCTGTTCAGTTGTCAATCCATCAGCCGAAGACGTTGCGCCCGTTATCATTCCGCCGGGCCCCATATTTTCAAACTGGAAACCCTGTGTCAGATCTGCATTTTTATAACGACCTAACAACAAACGGCACGATTGTAAAGGTGACAATCCTTTAAACTGTAACGTTGGTGATTGTCCAGAAACAATAGGGTTCCATTTCTTGAAATGCAATACTTCTTCGCCGGGTAATGTGTTTTCCAAGTAATTTACCTTATACGCGAATTTAGGCGAAAAAGCACCACCTGAAACTAAAATATCAACACAAGGGCTTGGAATACTATGTAGTTCGTGAGTACTACCTACGCCAATATGATAAGCGTATGAATTGCCAGTAAGCAACTTATACCCATCAATATTATAATTAAATTCGTTTGTAGTTTGATAATCGTTAGGAGTAAGTAAAAGCTGTTCTATTTCGGTATTATCTACTTTTTCGTAGGCTTCAGCTTTCATTTGGATAGCCTTAATATAATTACCACTTTCCATTAGAGCCTTATATTTTAACTCTTTTGATCTAGATTTTACTTTAAATACCTCAAACGGAACAATAGTGCTCTTCGATAGAATAGCTTCAATTAACCCGTAAACATTAGGTAATTCTTTATATCCTTTGTCGATATAAGTATCGCTTTTAGAGTCAGGATATATCCAAGTACCTGTTTTTGAGATTGTCCAACTTACGTTATAATTAGCTGCCTTTTTAAATAATCTATCAAATATACTCATTTTGCTATAGTAAAATTAATGGTAAAAGTAATAAATTATTTTATATTACGAACCAATTAGGCGATTTGTCTAAATCAAACCGTTCCCGCATCATAAACATATCCATAACATCTGGCGATTGACCGTTTAATTTAGACTTCATTTCATCCTTACCGATTATCTGAAGTTTACCATCCATATCAGCTTTTTTACGCTTTATTGCTTTGCGTTCAAACATAAATCTTTGTTTAAACGTTGTTTTGTCGTCGTACATTGTATTAGCTACTTCCTCTGATATTTTATACAATCCTTTGTTTACTTTATCGCCAGAACGATAAAAACATTGTGTTTTAAGGTTCTGATAGTTTTCTTTATCCCCAAATCCTTTATCCCCATGCTTTAATTCTGGATTAGGAAACGGACTTGCCCCATTGTTAAAAGGAATCGAATCTTTAATAAATCCATTAATAAATCCACCTACTCCATCGGCATCAAAAGTTATGTTTTTATTTTGGCACTTTATTTCTTTAGCCATATTTACAATACAATCTACAACTTCTTTACCGTCGCTTTTATCAAGTATTTTAATCTTAACTAATTCCCTGCCTAACCAGCCGCCTACTATAAACTTATCAGACCCTTTTAAAGCTATATCGGCAGTAATGTATGGTGTATTATCATCTAATTCGTAAACGTTGTTAAAAAGTCCACGTGTCGCACTATAATCATAAATATCATTATCAGATATAACGGTTTTCCAATTAGAATGCAAAAGAGCCGCTTGGGTTTCTTTGTCCTGAGCCAATAAGTTTCCAAGATAAGCAGGGTTTTCTTTTAGTAATTCTTTATTATCGTAAATAGAGCCTCCGATAAACGTAACTGATTTTACGAATTCATCAGGGTTAATTTTAGATTTACTTACAACATCTTCTAAAATATGCCAACCTTTTTGAATTACTTCTTCTTTAGAATCACCCCAAATAAAGTTATCTCCATCAACAATCAAATATCTTAAAACTCCACGCCTTTCTGGTATTGCATAGCCCGTGTCTTGGTCAATCCACCACGCTATAAATTCAGCAACCCAACTATCAGGATCGGGGTTACACGTTGCTCTTACGTATGGATTCACACCACAAACCGAACGATTACGAGTAAGTAAATAGAAAAACATTTTCTTTGTAAAATGCGTAAGCTCATCAAATCCAATCAATGGTATTTGTGAGCCCTGCCAATCATAAATATTTTTTTCATATTCTAAGTTAGAGAATTTAAGTTTTGATTTACCAAACATCCATTCTAAACTGCTTTGACGAGGTGTAGCATCTAGGCAAGAATATAACTGTATTGAAGTGTCCCACAAACCTCCCTCGTTTCTAATTTGCGGATTTGTTCGTCTGAATATAACCGAACCAAAACCCTCTACGTCTTTGTGTCTAATTGGCTCTAATAACAACGAAAATGTTTTTCCAACTCCCGCAGCACCACCACCAATGCAAATGTCGGCAGAAGAAGAGGCGAAATCTAATTGATAGCCTTCTTGTGGTCTTATTATTTTTTCGTTACTTTCTGCCATTATCAGGCAATTGGAATATAGTTACTTGGGATACTTTTTCGCCATCAGACGTCATGTCTATTTTTTCTCCGTACTTTTTAGGATTCATTTTACCTAACACCCATTTACGAGCATCAATTTGCAATCTATTACGATTTATGACGTTATGGTTTATCACTTCGATTCCATCAACTTCATCAACATCTTTATCCTGTTTGTCGGCAATGGAAAGTATTTCATCAAACAAAAGCAATTCTCTTGCCTCGCACGCGCGCGTGTATCTTTTCGATTTTTCTGGTTCTTCTTCTAACCAAATATAAAAAGTAGAAGTACTAGGCATTCCGTTAGTATTGATAGCTGATATTAAAGATTTACCGCTTTCAATCTCTGAAATAATCCAGTTAAAACACTCGTTTTTTTCTTCTATTGTATACGCCATAATCATTCAAAATTACAAAAACCTATCGACATAGCCAATAGGTTTGTTGAGAAAGTTTTTACGATAATGAAATTTGTGTTGTTTTCACGTTTTGCATAAAACAAGGGTTCCATATTTTAGTTAATGCGTATAGATGCATTTCGTAACAAAAACTACCTTTTTCGAACCAATACTGCTCAAGAGACCCAGAGCATTGTATTGTACATAGCCATATCCATACTTTCAATTCCTTGCTATATTGATAAATTCTCTTATTCATCCCCTAACTTATTTTATAATTAATAATCTTTTCGCTTTGTTCTTGAATCAGATGATCTTGGATTTCGAGCAGGTCTTTTTTCTTGTCTAGCAACACCAAAGCAGAAGATAATTTGTTGTTGGTTTTTATCCATTGCTTAGTTGCTACGCTTACCTCTTCTTCTAGTTCCAAGTTCTTTTCGATTAACCTTGTGTTTTCTTTTTGAACTTCAATATTCCTATCACGCTCGATCGAATACAAATGACAAGTAATAAGCCAGCCGATAAAGAAAAGCGTTCCGATTCCTAAAAGTAAATATATTTCTGCGTTTGTCATGCCAATTGATATTTAGGTTGTTCGTTTTCGGTTTCAAATAACTTAGCATAATCCATTACGTTTGGAATGTTGTCGAGTTCGCAAAGGTATTCGATTACTTTACAAAGAGCAAAAAATACTAAATCTTTATTCTTTGAATTTACAAATTCAGCACTCCAACCATGAGCTCCAATTCCTACGAACGCATCATCAAAATCAAAATATCCCGTATAATTTGGTTTTGCACCATTCATAAAAATACCTTCAATATTTTTTAATTCAAGTGCAGAATATCCTGTATTTGTTTTAAAGTTATTATAAGCCCATTCTCTTGTATTATCACACATGTTACCAACCGCACATGCTTTGCAATCCATTGCGTTCAAAGTCCCTTCATGAAAAGCAGTATACAATTTACTTACTGCTTCGTCAAATCTTTTTGTTGTTTTCATAATATCCCTATTGCGTTATAATTTCAAAATTTGTTTCTATTTCTGATAGTGGTTTATCAAAATTAGGATCGCTTAAACGTATTTTTAAAGCACGTTCTTTTACTTTTCTAAGTTCTTTATTTAAACGTTTATTTTCTTTCTGTAAAGCTTCTATTTGATGCCTGTACATTTCTTGTAACTGTTCTTGTGCGCTCATGGTCTAAATATTTTTGTTTGGTTTCCGAATAGTTTTTTGGATATGTAATCCCATAGTTTGGTGAATGGTTTCATGTTTAGTTGTTTTTAAGTTTCCAAAAGCCAACATCAAATTTTGTTTTTTCTTTTCTACATTCTTCTGGACTATCGCAATACATCCAATGATAAACCTGATTATCTAGAATATAATTTGATACTATTATGTGTCGAAGTATAAAATCTCCTTCGTAATGCACGGTAAATTTTGTTTTCATGTCTTTAGTTTTTAAAATATCGCACAAAATCCTATTGTTGCTCCATTAAATGTGTCGGCACCTAATTCGATTCCGTAATTCTCGCCTATCGCATACATTCCGGATATACCAATTAAAGGGCGGTATGTAATTTGATCGATTTTAGTATAGTCATTGTTAAACGTTACTTTGTCGTTGTAGACTGCTAATCCTGCTTTATACTTTATTTGTATTTTACCCAGATAACCCGTACTTCCAACTGCGTAAATGCTCGTCCATTCTTCTCTGAATGCGTTTTGATTTGGTTGTTTTTTGTCGTACTCGCTAATATGTCCAGGCATTGTTTTTACAACATCCCAAGCTCCCGAAAATCCGCCTCCGATATAAAAATCTGTTCCATGTACAGGAAACATGACTTCCGCTCCCGTAGTAAGTTTTGAACTTACGTAAAACGATATTGTTGTTTGGGCTTGCATATTTGATGCGGTGAAAAGTAGTAATGTGATTAGTTTTTTCATTTTGATAAGTTTTTAATATATTCCTCTGATTGTTCTTTTGCGTATTTACGGACGTCTTTGATTACTTTAGGATGGCAACGGACTAAATGCGGTTCGTTTGTTCCTTTTTTCCGTCCTGATCCTTCACGCTTTCCGCCTCTTTGATTTATCATATTATAAATTTTTTATCATGTATTTTAATTCTAATTCACAAGCTAAATACATTCGAGTACAATTACATGCTTTTGCATTTAAAGAAGTGAATTTACCGCCTCTTACTCCAATACGATTGAACCCGTAATCAAGCTCCGACTTCGTTGCTTTATCCATTGATTTTTTTAAGTTGTGTAAACGGATAGCAAATTTTTTAATACTATCCGTTTTACTTAAAGAATCTTGACTTTCAAACCAGTCTTTAAATCTAACGTCTATTTCCATTGATTAGGGGTATAATCAGTTCCAAATAATTGATTGTGTTTTGCGCAAGATTCTAATATTTGGTTTCTGAATTTATCATATCCCCCATTTTTAATTGCTTTAGCTTTTAAATTGTTGATTGCTTTTGTAGATTCTAATTGTGTTGTCATAATTTCTATTTGTTGTTATCTGAGTACAAATCTACAAAACTATTTTAGATAAACAATATCTTTTTTCATTTATTTTCATTTTATTTTCAAAACTCCCGTATTTATTGGGGTTGGCTAAGGGTTATTTCTTCGCCACACAAACAAAAAAAGAGGTTTTGGAGTTGGTGTACGTATTCTATTTGTTTTTCCATTATACACCAGCTGTTAAAATAAGTCCTGCCGTCATTATAATGCACGCTTTTTAAGTGAATTGACAATTTATCTTTATCAAACGTGTAGAATTTAGTAGCGTTATTACTTTTCTTGAACCCAAAATTCAATAACCATTCTTCTGTTAGTGGAATAGGTTTAAATTTATTAGCCCATTTAAACCATTCATCTTTTACTTTATAATTACCTTTATATCTTGGCAAATGAAAATCACCAGTATCTACCCAATTCCCTATTCGTAATTCTTCTGCTTTCATATAGTCGTTTTTAACGTGTTAAATTTTATTTTTAGTAATCATGTACCTATTTTACATTATCGCATCTAATTTACGAACCTATTAACTGTATAAATCTTTTCTCAGCATGTTCGATAGTAGAGCAACAATATGCATCAGTTCCAAACTGCTCAGAATTTGGATATAATTCCTTTTCTTCAAAGATTACATTTACTCCTGCAATTACTTGTTCAGAGTATTTTTGTTCTTTTACTTTGAATACTTCAAATATTGAAATACCTCTTTTGTAGATAGCAACGTCTTTTTCTCGTTTAACGAGTGTTGCAATGTTTTTGACTTCCTAATTGTGATTTTGATAATTCGATTGTGTTTTCTAATCTTTTCATAATGTTTTGTTTTTATACAGCGTTTCTATTTGTTTAAAGGTGATTGTTAACCGTGATTCAATCTAAATAGTTCTTCCTGTAGTTTACGAGCTTCATCATATTTGTTTTGTTTGAATAGCTCGTTAATTTCTGATTGCAATTGTTGAGGTCTGTTTGCTTTAGCATTGTATTTGTCGCAATCAATTAATCCGATTCGTTTGCAGGAGTTTTGGCAGTGCCTACAAAGCACCTTCATTATCAAAAATATCAAGTTGATTAACCATTAACTTTTCGAGTTCTTCCAAAACATCCTCTTTTTGATCGATTTGCTTTTGAATACCGTTACGTTCGTATTTTAATACTTTGATTTCTTTACGTAATTCTTTGATGCGGTTGATTAAATCTTTCATGATTTTACCATTTTAATAGATGATTTTTTAATAATGATTTGCGATTCCGTACCGTTGTGAGCTACGTTGGTTAATAGCATGAATGCTGTTTTGTTTTGAAGAGATTCGAAAATTGTGATTACAGATTCTTTTACGTAGATGTTTTCACTTCCTTTGATTGTTGTTCTGATAATTGTTTTCATAGTGATAAGTTTTATAAATTAAAAAACTCCCAATAAAACTGAGTCGGCAGTTCTAAAGAGAGTATTTTGTTTGTGATATGTTTTTCAGCTTCCGACTTCTGATAAACATTTTGTTTTTTGTGATGTAGATCTTAAAAGTAATAAATCTTTTTCATTCCGCAAGTAAAATATTGGGAATTTGTTTTAGGGGTTACATTCATAAAACGCTTTTGCAAATCCTTGGGAACACCAACTTCTAATACTCATATCGCAATTAATTAAATCTTTGGCATATTCCATTTCTGGAATTAATTCTTTTGCTGATTTATGAAATACTGCTAGACTTGGTTTTTTTCGGTTAGGCCGTACATACAGTGGCAATTTAGGCACATCTTCCCATTTTGAATATATTGGCTTTGGAATATTAAACGAGCCCCAAATAGCTGTTTCTTTTGTCCACGGGCTGCCATACTCCCAAGGTTGATATTTCAATTGTGGTTTGCCTAAAAATCTATGTAAATCTCCCTTTGCAGGATTTTCAATCAAATAAAATACAGGATTGCATTCTGTTATTATTCTAATACAATGATTAACTAATAACAATCCTTTTTCATAATCTTTTTCATTTTCTCTTCTTCCTTGAATATTTGAAAACTCAGTACAAACAGGATTTGCTATTACACCGTAAATATGCATTCCTTTAGCTGAAAAATTTTCAACTCCAATATCTTTTCCAATTTTAATAACTTCATAATTTGGGTCTAAATCGTAATATCTGGAGTCGCTTCCAATGTCCGCACAAAGATGTAGTATTGTTTTAGCTTTCATAATCTATTTTTTTAATGTTATTTTAAATGGGGTTGGTTAGGCTTGTGATTGTACAGGCTCTGGTATTTTTATTTCAATCATCGGAGCGAAATTGCTTTTAGATATAATTTGCTCATACATGAAAACTTTAGCTTCTAAAACGCCTAATTTTTCATCTCTGTTATCTAATAAAAAGCTTCTGACAATATTCTCTACATTGTGTCTACCTTCTTTTTTAATAACTTCGCTCGTGTAACTACTACTATCACTTTTCCAATTGTATGTTAAAGCGAATAGCCTTTTTAATAATTCAGTAATTTGTTCTTCTTTCATCTCATTTCATTTTTTACAACAAAGCACACTATGCGCTTCATTCGGGGTTAGTTATCCACGGAATGATTCCGAGGTGTTTTAATGTAGGTCGCTTTCTAGGTCGCCCTTATGTATATAAGGGCGTACCTATTCGCGACCTTTGAATTTTTGTAGGTCATATTTAAAACGCCCTTGCAAATTGTTAATATTTTCCATTTATATTGATTATTATTTAATGTTTTAACATAAATCGTAGGGCACTAATTGGTTTTGTATTTATGCCCTACGACCTACGCCTGTTTTTTTAATGTAATTTTCTTATAAGTGTAGGTCGCTAATTAATATTCTATTCGCGACCCCGACCCACGAATATCGGAAAAATCATATAAAAAGTAATTTGTTCTTGGTCCGTCTGGCTGTACTAACCATTTTTTCTCCTTGCAATAATTCTGAAATTGCTTAATTTTAGTCTCTCCAATAGGACCATATTTATCTGAATAAGCATCTGTAATATTTTCCATTAATACAGTCGGTGAAATTCCTTGTGCTTTTGGAACTCCTGCGAACACAATATTTAATAATTCATATCTATTAATGTCTGTTAATTTTACCACTGGTTTTCGGCCCGCTTTTGGTTCTGAATAACATTGGTCCATAATAACAGGAGTCCCGTTTATAATTTCGAATGACCAATTATCAGGTTTTTTATTTCTGGTTTGCGTTGTTTCTACAAGTTTTACAGACTCATTTTCTTTACTTGAAGATATTTGCACAACCGTCTCGCTTTTGTTCATTAAAACAGTTCCTAGGTGGCCCCTCATTTTTGCGTTATCGGACGGATTTTGGTGCAAAACATATCCTATAGCCACATCCTGTACAGTTGCCCATCTACGTAATGTGTCGGCCATGTCGCACGCTATTATTTCATCGTTAACCGTTTTGACTAAATCAGCAATACCATCAATAATAACTAATCCAATATCTTTTGTATTCTGTATTAAGAATTCAGTATAGTCAAAACGATTTTGAGTAGGAACGCTATCAAAAGCGTACATTAATAAATTGTCCATCCTATTTTCTTCAGCAATCTCTTTAATCCTTTTTAATACTAAAGAAACGTGAAAATCTGATTGTTCAGTATCAATGTATAATATTTTATCTTTCCCTTTTGGAAGATATGAAGCAAGAACACCTGTCTCTCCTTTTTTTAATACAGCTCCATTAATAAGCGTCATAAGAAAAGACTTTCCCACTTTGGCTTTTCCAGTAATTCCAAATATATTTTTTCGTGTGGAAACAATTTGACCGTTAAAAGAAAGAACGGTGTCTGGTAATGGTATTTCGTCGGTGTGTTTTATTCTGTATTTTTCCGTATCAAGAAACGAAATAACTTTCTTATTTTCTTCTGGGACATCTATTACAATCGGATCGTACATACTGCTCATGGTTCTTGTATTTTTGAAGTGATAGGTTTATATTACTTTTAAGATGGGACACAACATTATCATAATCCCAATACTCCCAACATGCGACAAAGTCAGTATAAAATTTTGGGTATTTTTCAATTGTTTCTTTTAATTTTGAAGGCGATTGACTATCGAGCATTGGGTCCGCAAAAACTTGTCGAGTCTCCATCGCGCGTAATTCCATTTCTAAAACGTGAACAATTCCGTTAAATGGTTGTGATAACAACTTATTAAGATGCAATTGCGCACCGTCCACACTTGAATAGTGGCCCGCCATTTTACCGAGTACATACGCGTATAATTTTGCAAACAATAAATTATCTTTTATGGTTTTTCCTTCGGTTAACTTCAATTGTTCCAAAATAACATTTAATGCCTCTATGTCAGATTCATTTGGTTTATGTTTATTTGAAATTGTAAATCTCAGTCTTTTAACAGCGTCGGTTATTTTCATAAATTCCAGTTTTTAATATGGGTAATTTCCGCAACTTTCCAATTATGGAAAGATAATCTAGCATCTAAAGTGGGCCTAGATATCCCAATATCTTTTGCAATTTCTTCTTTGGTTTGAAAGTTAAGCTTCCTTTTTACCTTTTGAGTAGCTTCATATTTTGTCATTTTTTGTAAAGTTTTTTACGTTGGAATAGAATAAAAAACCACTCGCTTTGAATGGTTTTGTAAATATAGTTATTTTTCTGTTAACCATTGTATGTGAATGGATATTTTTTTTTGAAATTCATCTAAGGACCTAAACAAAATATAAATACCACCTAAATCATTGACTCGCTTTTCTAATTTTATCTGGTCCTCAGATTGTACTCCAGTAGATGTTTTGCATTCGGCCCAAATGCATCGGCCTAATATACCGTGTATCATTAAATCAGATACACCATTAACCATTCCTGTTTTATGAAGTAGGTCCAAAGCTCTGGCCCGTTCTTGTGGTGGAATAGGAATAGGTATTCCGTTTGGTACACTGTGAATTATCAAACGCGGGTTTTGTTTAGTGGTGCAATATGTGTTGTTGAACCATATGAACGCCTGTTGCTGTATTTTGCTTTCTGGAATAATAATCATTTAGTTTAGTTTTTACTTTGTTAATAATGTATGCTTTAGTACGTAATGAAGTTCCTTGTAAATTACTTCCTTGAATCGAGGCGTAAGGTTCTTTTATAATGTTTCGCATTGATATTTCAAATTTTCCATTTTTCTCGGCCTTAACATAAGTCCCGAAAGTTACTTCATGTCTTATGAATAAATCTAGTATTTGGTTCTGTAAAATTACCCATGCAAAATTTTTATCACGGCCAATTTTTTCGACATAAGCCACAATTTTACGGCCGTTTGGTTTTGGAATTTCATCTATTAATTGGGCCACTTCGGAAGACATTACAGTTTTTCGCGTTTCTTCTTCTATGTAACAGCATTCACATAATTCGTTTTTAGCGTGAATTGTTCCACATTCTGGACATTGTTTTGTTTGGTCCAAAGCTTCTTTTTTGGCCCGTGGCTTTTCATTTGATCCGTAAAATATACTTTTCCAATCCACCTCATCGGACCATCGGCCGTGAGCTTCTATGTTCCCACCTAAATCAATATGAATAAAATTAGGTTTGTAAATCTCGTCACATTTTCGGCCACCACGGCCAACCATTTGATGGAACAAAGAAAGTGACAATGTGGCCCGATTTATCATTACACATTCCAGTGTAGGTTCATCGAATCCAGTAGTGAAACAATTTACATTTAAAAGTATTGCGTCTGGTGTATTTTTAAACCACTCTAGGACCTTCTTTCTATTTTCTGTTTCGTTTACACTGTCGAATAGTTTTACATTTTCATATCCTTTATCTAAGAATGCCTGTAATACAATCGCGTTTACTTTTGATGAAGAATTGAAAATTATTGTTTTTTTACCTAATGCAATTTCTTCATAGTTTTTAACTACGTCAAAACTTGAATTTGTATAATGCGCGTCTGTTGATTTATTATCAAAGTCTCCAGTCTTTGCATCAATAGATAGTTTGCTACGGTCAATATTCCCAGTTGCATAAACTAATTCACGGACCAATCTATCATTCATTATCAATTCTGAAATACTGGTCCCGATTATTATATCTTCATAAATCTCAGAAAGTGTAAATTTCCGAGTATATTCATAAGTTTCATAATTACAACATTCTACAACCGTATCGTGATTTTTTCCGCACACACTGCATTTCGAGAAATTAATTTTCTTCAATGTTACAGGCGTGGCCGTTACCGCTAATATTCTGGCCAATGGATAATAATCAAATATTTCTTTATGCATATCCAAATGGGCCTCATCTACAATAATTAAACCTACATCATTTAAAAAAGAAGGATCTTTTTTTAATCGGTTCTTTAATGTTTGGACCATTGAAACATAACAATCAGAATGATGCTGTAATGTTTTCTTTGAAGCTACAACACTTTCGCAAGTAACTCCAATTGTTCGGAGCGTGGCCAATGTTTGAGTAATTAATTCGTCTCTATGAGCCAATACTAAAACATTCTGTTTGTACTTATGAATAAACTTTTTTGCAATGAATGAAAAACAGGCTGTTTTGCCTTAACCTCCGCCTGTTGCAAGACAAAACAACAGGCGGCTCTTAGTTTTAAAAGATTCAAAAATCTCATTTATACTCTTTTCTTGATCAGGATATGGTTTCATAAATGTTTCCAGGTTTTTCTTCTCTTTATTTTGCTTATACAAGCCTGAGAAACATTAAACATTTCAGCTAATTCCAATTGTTTAGCCTTGGTATTCTTTATAAATAAAACTTGACTTTCTGTAAGTTTGTGGAAATTGTTTTTTATTCCTTCCCTAGATTTACCGTTTTGCAATCCCGTTTCGTATGCGTGGACTCTATTTTCTGATAAAGTATTCCATTCTAAATTATCCTCATAATTGTGATATTTTATTCCGTCCTTATGATTTACATATTTCTTATTGTCAGGGTTAGGTATAAAAGCTTCAGCAACTAATCTGTGAATATTTCTAGTATTAGTCTTTTGATGTACTTTTAGATTAACTCTTAAGTAACCGTCCTTATCTGGAATTCTTTTTAAAATAACAGATGGCCTTTTAGCATATCCTCCTGAAGGATGGTTTACTAACCTATCAATACTCCTTACCTTTCCTGAATTTGAAACTTCATAAGCTTCAAAATTTTTAATAGATTTCCAAATTTCATTATCCATATTTTATTAATTAACAACCCTTAATAGTTTCGAGGTGGTGGCTCTACTCCTATTAAGGGTTGTTAATTAATGTTTTTCAGGTCGTAATAAATCCACCACAGATATTACATTTTCCAAAGATAATCATTTTTATTTAATACACAATGGGGGTTGGGTTATTTTTCCCAATTAAAACATATGATGCCTAGTTTTAATTTAAAATTCCACCCATCATAATAAATTTTACTATAGCTAAATCCGAAACATAAAGAAGTTTCTAAGTAATATATTTTTAATAAGTCGCATAGCCAAGTTGAATGCGACTCTTTTCTATAGTAGCTGCAAATTTCGATGTAATTTTTTCTTGCTTTCATAATATATTTTTTTGTGACTTTTAGCGAGTTTTTACAAATCGGAATAATTTATATTAGCATCTGAACTTCTTAAAGTGATTTTGCTTGTTGAAAATCTAAACTTTGTAGTTATGGTTCTCTTTGTAACTTTCAATATCATTCCCTCGCCTTTTTCTGGAGAAGTAATAATCATTCCTTCTTCTAAATCTGTTATCTTCATATACCTCTATTTTTTATTCACCTTTCGGCTTTTGGTTGGTGTATGTTTCGTTGTAATAAATAGTGCCCATTTTATCACCATCTAAGCCCCCGTCATTGTGAGCCTGTTCGATTTGTTGTTTTTCTAATTGACCATAAATTCCATTTAATCCCTGAATAAGTAAATCAACAGATATAAGCGGAGCACCTGTATTTTCTTTGTAATTTTCTAGTTCTTTGACTAGAGTTTGCATTGCTGTTAAGTTTTTCATATCTCTAATTTTTAAATATAATTCAGTTTTACGAGTCATTGGCAAATTTTCTGGAACAGATTCATATAATAAATTTAGAAACAACCTTGCTTGATTACCGCAGAAGGTTATTATATAGAAATCGCCATTTTTAATTTTACGTATTTCTGTAGAATATCTAATCTCTAATTTTTATAAGTTTGTTTAAAATATTCTTCTGCGTCTGAATATCCGCATGTGTCTTCTATATCTTGGCCTGACATATGAGCATCGAATATTTGCTTTCTCCCCACCTCCAAAAAACTCCTTTTGTTTTTCTTCTGGTAGTTCAATGTCGTATTGTTTTAGTTAGTCGAGTAGTTGTTTTACGGGAGTTTTCATAATCCTATAGTTTTTAATGCGGTTGGGGTCAATTCACATTTTAATCCAACCATGTTTTCTACGGTCATTTTACTGAGCAAAGATTGTCCAACCATTATCTGATTATCTGAAGTAAATACAATCCCGTTTTTTACAGTAAACCCCTCAAACAAACAACGCTCTTTTGCTTCTTCAAATAATTTATGTTGCATGAATTCAAAATTACTCCCTTGTTTATGTTCGTTAAATGGTATTATTATCAAAACATTCCCTTCCAAACTAGTTGGAACGAACATTCCTAATTCTAATTTTTGATTTAGGAAATTAGCGTAATTCAATATTCTATCTGAGGTTTGTTTAGATTTATAACGGTATATTTTTTTGATTTCATATTGTTCTAAAACAAACTCCACCATGCTCATCAATTTTCTCATACTCCAAATTTTATAAATTCAACAATTAACATTCCTGTTGCTACTGTAATAACCGTTAAGCAAATAGCGATTATTGATTTGTGGGCTATGGTCATGGTTTGTTATTTGGGTTATTGCCTTTGTATGTTCGTTTTCGTTTAGGAGCTTCTGAAATAAAATCTTTTCTTACTTGCGACAGGGTATTTTTTAAGGCTAAATTTTCAGCACGTAATACTGATATCTCAGAACCTTTAATGTCCTCAAAAGCCTGTTTCATTCTTCTAACCTCAGCTCTTAATTTTACCCACCTAACAAACCAGTAAGCTTCTTCATTATCCGCTTCGTATTTTGTCTTCATAATGAATTCATTTTTGATTCTATTATCCAAAAACCGTCTTTTACCGCAATGTTTTTTAAAGGCGGTATAAATCTACTCCTATCCATTCTTTTAGCTTCTAAAGTACGTTATTTAAGCTTTTGTTTCTCGGTGTATTTCATTTCTCTATAATCTCGTTAATCATTTTTACGTTATTCCCGTACATCGTTGGATTTTGTAATAAATAATCGATGCCGTATCTACAAGCCTGTTGGTATTTTTCGAATAGCATTTTTACATTTGCACGTCCTAATACTATGTTTTGTTTAAATTTTGGAAACGACTTAAAAGTTTTCGTTTCTCTTAGTTCTATCCCGAATTG
>JAZJZW010000019.1:0-14457 GCA_040389425.1 Bacteroidota bacterium
TGCTCGCAAAATGTTGCAAAAGCAAATAATTACATTAAAAAATCAAGAAAATGGAACCGAATAAATTAGAAAAGGAGTTTCGTAAAAAACTAAATGAAAGAGAAATTACTCCTAGTGCGAATGCTTGGGATCGATTGGATGCAATGTTGCAGGTAGCCGAAGAAATAAAGCCCAAACGAAAATATACTTGGATGTATGTTGCGGCAGGTTTAATTGGCTTTTTGTTGATCAGCACTATTTATTTTAATCAAAGAGAAATACCCAATCATGATAGCAATAATACAGTAGTCGTTAAAGAGGAACAATCAAAAGATTCTGTTTATGAAATGAAAAGAAATCAAAATTTAAGAATTTCAAAACCTTTAAATACAGATGCAATAGTTGTACAAGAAACAGAGAAAGTTTCTGAGGAAAAACATCAAAAATTAAATTATAATAAGACAAATCAAAATCAAGTAGCGGAGCATTCAATCATCAAAGAAGCCAATAAAGAAAATTGGCAAAACAATCAAAAAACAGAATCAAAAAACAATCAAAAATCAATTGCAGAAATTCCAAAAAATACGACAGTAGATCAATTGTTGCTTTCGGCAGAAAAAACAGTAGCAATGGATAAAGGTGTGGAACAAAAAATTAAAATTAAGGTAAATGCAAACGAATTACTCTCGCAAGTTGATGGGGAGTTAGAACTTTCATTTAGAGAAAAAGTAATTAATAAAGTTAATAAAAATTACCAAACTGTAAAAGTAGCTTTAGCAAACAGAAATGTAGAAGAATAAGCTTCAGTATGAATTAAAACCATTTAAATTAAAAATCATCATCAATCAATCTTAAAAAAATCACCATGAGAAATTTTACCATTTATTTAATATTCACCCTATTTTTATTTGTTAGTAAAATGATAGGTCAGGAAACATTCGAATCGAGAGCGAAACTAATTGCTAATAATATAGAGAAAGTAACTAAGGAAGAAAAAGCAGCTCTAAAGGAAGAAGTTGAAGTTGTGAATGTGCAACTTTCAGAAGGAAAAATTACAAAAGAAGAGGCTGATAAAAAGAAAAAGCAATTAGCAGAAGCAAGAGCAATTATAATCGAACAAAAAGTTACAGTTGCCCAAAATGAATTAAATGATTTAGTACAACAAAAAGTAGATGGAAAAATTAAGGAAAAAGATTCTACAAAAACGTACAAGATTAGTTTTAAATTTAATAGATGTGGAAAAGAGAAAGATTCGATTTGCAGAGAAAAAAGAACTACATCGCAATTTGTGTTTGCAGCCGGATTAAATAATTTGGTAACAGATGGTAGTTTAAAAAATTCAGATTATAGATTTATGGGATCGCATTTTTACGAATGGGGTTTTACATTTAATTCAAGAATCTTGAAAGATCATAATTTATTGCATGCTAAATATGGATTGTCAGTAATGTATAATAATCTTCGACCTACTGAGAATCGTAATTTTGTGGTAGATGGAAAGGAAACTGTTTTAGAAGTTAATCCAGTAAATTTAGATGAGTCTCGTTTTAGAAATGTTTATTTAGTGGTGCCGCTACACTTAGAATTTGATTTTTCAGGAAGTAAAACGGAGAATGGAAAAACCTATTTTAGAACACATAAAAGTTTCCGTTTTGGAATTGGGGGTTACGCGGGAATCAATGTTAAATCAAAACAGATTTTAAAATATGATCAAGACGATATAAAGGAAAAAGTAATATCTAAAGGAGATTATAACGTAAATAATTTTATTTATGGACTGAGTACATATATGGGATATAAAGATGTTAGTTTATATTTAAAATATGACTTGAATTCTTTATTTGCTGACAATGAAATAAAACAAAACAATGTTTCGTTGGGATTGCGTTTTGATTTAAATTAATAAATTGAGTTAGTTTTTTAGTAATGAAGCACTTTGAGAGGAGTGCTTTTTTTGTTTCATATAATTAAAATATGAAGTTTGATTTGTGTAATTTTACAGGCTTCAATCTTAAAAAAATAAATACGTTTTGATTTCACAAAATACCATTGATACTGTTTTTGAAACTGCTCGAGTAGAGGAGGTAATTGGCGATTTTGTTAACTTAAAACGAGCAGGAAGTAACTTTAAAGGTTTGAGTCCATTCTCAGATGAGCGTTCTCCATCGTTTATGGTTTCACCTGTAAAAGGAATTTGGAAAGATTTTAGTACAGGAAAAGGAGGGAATTCAGTTAAGTTCCTAATGGAACATTCTCAATTTACATATCCTGAAGCTATTCGTTATTTGGCTAGAAAATATAATATTGAGATTGAAGAAACGGAACAGTCAGAGGCTGAAAAAGCCATAACAGATGTTCGCGAAAGTATGTATCTAGTCTCAGAATTTGCCAAAAAGTATTTTCATAATGTTCTTTTGAATACAGATGAAGGTCAGGCAATAGGATATTCTTATTTTAAAGAAAGAGGCTTTACAAACGAAACAATAAAAAAATTCGAATTAGGATATTCTCCTGAAACTTGGGACGCTTTTACTAAAGAAGCACTTGGGCAAGGGTATAAATTAGAGTTCTTGCAAAGTACCGGATTGACAATTCCAAAAGAGGATCGCCCTTTTGACCGATTTAAAGGACGTGTTATGTTTCCGATACAAAGTATGTCAGGACGCGTACTTGGTTTTGGAGGACGAATCCTTACAAACGATAAAAAAGCAGCAAAATATTTAAACTCACCCGAGAGTGAACTTTACCATAAGAGTAAAGTATTATATGGTATTTATCAGGCTAAGCAATCTATAGCAAAATTAGACAACTGTTTTTTGGTAGAAGGATATACCGATGTAATCCAGTTTAATCAGGCAGGAATAGAAAATGTTGTTGCTTCATCTGGAACTGCATTAACACCAGATCAGATTCGATTAATTAATAGATTGACTAAAAATATAACTGTACTTTTTGATGGAGATGCAGCGGGTTTAAGAGCATCTATTAGAGGAATCGATTTAATTCTGGAAGAAGGAATGAATGTAAGGGTTTGTAGTTTTCCTGATGGAGATGACCCGGACAGTTTTGCTAAAAAAACTTCGCATGATGACTTGGTAGTATATTTAGAAGAAAATGCTAAAGATTTCATCCAGTTCAAAGCTTCGTTGTTAATGGATGATGCTAAAAATGATCCTATAAAGAAAGCCGATTTGATTCGGGATATGGTTACGAGCATTTCTAAAATTCCAGATAGAATCCAGCGTGAAGTTTACGTTCAGGAATGTGCTCGGATTATGGATATTTCAGAGCAGGTACTTGTGAGTACTTTAGCACAGCTAATTCAAAAAGATCTTGTAGAAGCCAATAAAAAGCAAAAACAGGAACAAAAACCTTTTGAAGTTTTAAGAAACCAAAAACCACAAGCAGGTTTTTCAGGAGGAGATCCAGATGATCCAAGAGTAGGTCCACCAGATGATTATCCAGGAGAACCGGGTTATTTTGAACCACAACAGACAGAAAAAGTTGATATTTTATATGATTTAGAGCGTAAAGTCATTGAGATTTTATTGCTTTATGGAGATAAAGTTGAAGTGTTTGAAGATGTCTTCATGAAAACAAATGATGAAGGAGAGATTGAACTTGTTACCGAAAAAAAAGAATATAAAGTATACCAGAGAATCTACTTGAGTTTACAAGAGGATGAGGTAGAATTATCGAATGAATTATTTAGAGCTATTTTTAAAAACCTAACCGACTTTTATCTTCAGAATGAAAAGTTTAATTTAGAGCAATATCTAATGCGTTTAGAGCCTGAATTTGCTCAGGAAGTAACAGATATTTTAATGGAAGATGAAAAAGTGAGTCTTCATGACTGGGAAGGGCAAAATATTTTCACGAAAGGTAAATCAGAAACAATAAGTCAGTATGTTACTGAAACCATTATGTCTATGCGTTGGTTTTTGGTGGATAAGATCATTGAAGAACTAAAAAGCTCCATAGTATCAGACCCTAAGGAAGATAATATGGAGCTTTTGATGATGGTTATGGACTACTCAAAATTAATTAATTCTTTTTCAAGAAAATTAGGAAGAGTGATGTCCCGTTACCATACTTAAATAATTTCTAATGTCTTAGCTTTATTAACTAAGTCAACTAAATTAGTAACGTTTAATTTTGTTAGTAATCTTAGCTTGTAAGTACTAATTGTTTTTTCGTTAAGATTTAGGATTTTAGAGATTTCATTGTTTTTCTTACCATCGCTTAAGTAACGTAATACCTCAATTTCTCTGTTTGATAGTTTACGGTATAGACGCTCACTTTTGCTTTGTTTTGCAATCAATGCCATATTTTTACGTACGGTTTCATTGATGATAATTTTTCCTTCATGTACTTTGATAATCGAAATCCCCAAAGTTTCTAATTTTTCTGTTTTGTGAATGTATCCAGAAACACCAGCTTTTATGGCATTTGGAGCATACATTTGTTCAGAAAGATTACTGAAGATGATAATTTTCGTTTTAGGAAAATTTTTAAGAATAGACTTCACTTCAAAAATACTTGCAAGACCTTCTAATTCTAAATCTAGAATAAGAATATCAATGTCTTTAGTTTGAAGAATGTCTTTTACCATCGTAAAGTTACCTACATTTGCCACGATTGAAATATCATCATGGTCTTTAAAATACGACTTAACGCCAAAGTGCGTCACAGGGTGGTTGTCTGCTAAACATACTTTAATCATAGTTTTACCTTTTTAAGAATTGTTCATTTTTTTTTGGAAATGTAAAATTAATAAATAAATTCTGTAATTTATTGTAAATCAACATAAAAATGATTATTTTAACTTTTTAGGTAACGTACACACGGGTATAGGGTTCATTTTGTGCTGATTGGCTGTGTTTAATTTTTTGTATATTTCGAAAACAATTTTTTCTCTTCCAGTGAAGTCAGTAGCTGATTTTCCTAACTCATCGGCTAACATTGCCCATTCTAATTCATCATAACTTGCGCCTAATTGGTCTTCATCTGTTCTGTCATCTCCAAATAAGCCATCAGTAGGTGCGGCTGTTAAAATTGAGCCTGGAATTTTAAGAAATTCCCCTAATGCATACACGTCAGATTTCATTAAATCGGCAATTGGGCTCAAATCTACGCCACCGTCACCGTATTTTGTATAAAAACCTACTCCAAAATCTTCAACTTTGTTTCCAGTTCCAACAACTAATAAGCCATGAATACCTGCTAAATAGTATAGGCTAGTCATGCGCAAGCGGGCACGAGTATTGGCTAATGATAAGTTAACTTTAGCGATATTTGCATCACTTGGGGTTGCGGCTTTAAAAGCTTCAAATGTACTTGTTAAGTCAGTTTCGATATTAGAAACATTTGGGAAGCGTTTTTTTAATTGATCAATATGCTCTTTTCCTCTAGAAACTTGATTTGGAGCTTGGTGTATTGGCATTTCTACGCATAAAACTTTAAATCCAGTTTGAGCACATAATGTTGAGGTTACGGCTGAGTCAACACCACCAGAAATTCCTATAATAAAACCATTCACTTTAGCATTGGTTGCGTAATCTTTTAACCACTCTACAATGTAGGTATTTACTTTTTCTGTTTGAATAGTGCTTTTTTTAGCCATAATAGTTTAAGTTTTAAAATACAGGAATGTATATTTGCACAATTAAATTTAAGTAGTCATTACTTAATAGAATTTGCAACACAAACTTAACTAAAATAAAATGAAAATATATCGGTTTGCGATCGCTCTATCTCTCTTTTTTTTGTCTTGTGACAAAAAAAGTAAAATTGAAAAAGCAGTAGAAGAAATTCCTGTTGATATTAAAGTGGAGCGTTTTGATAAAGTGTTTTTTGAGACCCAACCAAAAGATTTGGCAAAGGTGAAAAAAGAATATCCTTTTTTCTTTCCCGAAGGAAATGATGACTCGGTTTGGTTAGAAAAAATGCAAAATCCACTTTGGAGAGAATTGTATGCTGAAGTTCAAAAAAAATATGGAGACTTTGAGCCTGTTCGTAAAGAATTTAATACTTTGTTCCAGCATATAGAGTATTATTTTCCTAAAACAAAAACTCCTAAAGTAATTACTATAATATCCGAAATGGATTATAATAATAAGGTGATTTATGCAGATAGTTTGGTTATTGTTGCACTTGAGTTATATTTAGGAAAAGAACATAAGTTTTATCAATTTCCAAATTATATAAAAGAGAATTTTGAAGAGAAGCAAATTATGCCAGATGTAGTTTCTAGTTTTTCATTGAAGAAAATCTCATCAATTACCGATAAGAGTTTGATAAATAAAATGGTGTATTATGGAAAGCAATTGTATTTAAAAGATTTACTTTTACCAAATTATACCGATGCAGATAAAATAGGATATACGCCAGAACAAATAAAATGGTGTGAGGAAAACGAAGGATATATGTGGCGCTATTTTATAGAAAAAGAAATGTTGTATAGTGATGAGCCAAAGCTTACTACACGTTTTATAAATACAGCCCCGTTTTCTAAGTTTTATCTCGAAATAGATAACGAATCTCCAGGACGCGTTGGAACCTGGATTGGATGGCAAATTGTACGTTCGTATATGAATAACAATGATGTGTCAATAGAGCAATTATTAAAAACCAACGCAAAAGAAATTTTTGAAAAGTCAAAATATAAACCTAAAAAGTAATGTCGGATAATAAACAAACCTCAGAAATTAAATTCCTTATAGAATTAGACGAAAATAGAGTTCCAGAAAAACTGAAATGGTCTGCAAAAGATGGAGGAGTCGAAGCGCAAGATGCAAAAGCAATCATGCTTTCTATTTGGGATAGCAAAGTACAGGAAACGATGCGTATTGATTTATGGACGAAAGATATGCCAGTAGATGAAATGAAAATTTTCTTTCATCAAACTTTAGTAGCAATGGCTGATACGTTTAAGCGTGCTACAGATGATGAGAAAATGTCGGATACTATGAAAGATTTCTGTGATTATTTTGCTGAAAAACTTGAATTGAAAAAGTCGTAATTGAAACAAATGAAAAATCCCAAAATTTTTTAATTTTGGGATTTTTTTTATTTCTGAAAAGAATATTTAAAACTGATTATTATTTTTAAACACCTCTTGGTTTACTTCGTCGATGTAGTTTAAAACGTCATCTTTACCAGTAGATTCTGTTGCAGATGTTACAAAATAATGTGGCATTTCGGCCCAGTTGTTTGCAAACATTTTCTTTTTGTAAGCAGCAATGTGAGAATCAACTTTTGTTTTACTGATTTTATCAGCTTTGGTAAAAATGATACAAAACGGAATTTCGCTTTCACCCATATACGACATAAATTCAATGTCGATGGTTTGAGCTTCATGGCGGATATCGATTAATACAAAAGCACAAACTAATTGTTCGCGAGTTTCAAAATAATCGGTGATGAACTGTTGGAAGACAGATTTTGTTTTTTTAGAAACTTTAGCATATCCATATCCAGGTAAATCTACAAGAAACCAATTATTGTTAATCAAGAAATGATTTATCAATTGTGTTTTTCCTGGGCGACCAGAAGTTTTTGCTAAGTTTTTATTATTGGTCAACATGTTGATCAAAGAAGACTTTCCTACGTTTGATCTTCCTATAAAAGCATATTCAGGCATGAAGTCCTTAGGACATTTGCTAACATCTGAATTACTAATTATAAATTCGGCGGTATTTATTTTCATATCTATACTATTTCTAAAACCTCCTCAAATTCGAAAGTGTTTATTATAAATTGGTTTTTTTTAACCATTCTTCAAGAATTTTATTAAACTCTTCTGGGTGTTCCATCATGGCAGCATGTCCACATTTGTCAATCCAATATAAAGAAGAGTTTGGAAGTAATTTGTTAAACTCTTCGGCTACGTCCGGAGGAGTTACTTTGTCGTTTTTACCCCAGATGATACAAGTTTCAACCTGCATTTTAGGTAAGTCTTTTGCCATGTTATGACGAATGGCACTTTTTGCAATGGTAAGCGTTTTTATTAATTTGATACGATCATTTACAGATGCGTAAACTTCATCAATAAGCTCGGGAGTAGCAATCTTTGGGTCGTAAAATACATCTTCAGCTTTTCTTCTTATGTATTCATAATCTCCTCTTTTAGGATAGCTATCGCCCATTGCGCTTTCATAAAGTCCAGAGCTTCCTGTTATTACAAGTCCGATTACCTTTTCTGGATATAATTTTGTATGATATAGAGCAATATGACCGCCTAATGAATTACCTAGTAAGATAACTTTGTCAAATCCTTTGAATGTGATAAAGTCTTTAACGTATTTGGCAAAACTTTTTACATTGGTTTTTAAAATGCTTTGTGTGTATATCGGTAAATCTGGGATTACTATTTTGTACCCTCTATTTGAAAAATATTCGGCTACGGCATCGAAGTTACTAAGTCCTCCCATGAGGCCATGTAATATAACAATAGGTGTTCCTTCTCCAGCTTCATAATAGCTATATCTGCCTTCTTTTTTGTAATGTTTATCCATCTAACTAAATACCGATTTCAATTTGGACAAATATAGGGTTTAATACATAAATATGGATTCTTGAAAACAATTTTTAACTAGATAATTTTAGTAGATGAAATAAATAGCTAAAAATCAGTTGCTAGATGTTTTAAATTTTTTCCATTTTCTCATGAAAATTCCCAAAAAGGGACTCAGATTTTTTCATAACTACACTTCATTTTTTGTTATGTAGAATCATTCTTACAGTAATTTTTGAAATAGCTAACGATCTGACTGTGCATAATTTAAGAGTTTTTGGGTGAAAGTGGTTAAACTTATCAACAAAGTGGTATTTAGTGGTAAATTGTGGTAATATTTTTTATATTTTTGCTGTATAACATAACCATACTTTTTTTTGAACACAATTGTAGGAACATATGAGTGTAAGGTTGATGCTAAAGGGAGGCTGCTAATGCCTGCTCCCCTAAAAAAGCAGTTGGCAACCTCACTTCAAAACGGATTTGTTTTGAAGCGTTCCGTGTTTCAGACTTGTCTGGAGTTGTATCCGATGGAAGAATGGGATTTGATGATGCAGAAAATTAATAAGCTGAATCGTTTTGTAAAAAAGAATAATGATTTTATCAGAAGGTTTACCGCTGGAGTTAAAATTGTTGAGATTGATGCATTAGGACGTTTATTAGTTCCGAAAGATCTAATGGCATTTTCTGGTATTTCGAAAGACGTGGTATTTTCATCTGCGGTGAATATTGTTGAAATATGGGATAAAGAATTATACGAAAAATCAATTAGCGGCGAAGATATGGATTTTGCAGATTTAGCCGAAGAAGTAATGGGAAATATAAATGACGACGACAATGGAATATCATAATCCAGTTTTGCTTCATCCAACAGTAGATGGATTGAATATTAAGCCTGACGGCATTTATGTAGATGTGACGTTTGGTGGAGGGGGACATTCAAAAGAGATTTTAAGTAGGCTAGGGCCAAACGGAAAATTATTTGCTTTTGATCAAGATGAAGATGCTTTGGCAAATGCTTTGCCAGATGAACGATTTACTTTGATAAATGAAAACTTTAGGTTCATAAAAAGGTTTTTGCGTTTTCATGGTGTAAGAGGAGTAGATGGGATTTTGGCAGATTTAGGTGTTTCATCACATCAGTTTGATGTTGCTGAAAGAGGCTTTTCTACTCGCTTTGATGCTGATTTAGATATGAGAATGAGTCAGAAGAATGATTTGAACGCTTATCGTGTGGTAAATGAATACGACGAGCAAGATTTACGACGAGTTTTTCTGGATTATGGAGAATTGAAAAATGCACCAGTTTTGTCAAGAACAATTGTAGAGGCGCGAGAGCACAGACCAATCAAAACTACAGATGAATTAAAAGAAGTTTTGGCGAAATTTTTACCAGAAAGAGTTAAAAATAAAATATTAGCTCAGATTTATCAGGCTATTCGTATTGAGGTAAATCAGGAAATGGATGTATTGAAAGAGTTCATCGAGCAATCGTTGGAGATTTTAAACCCAGGCGGAAGATTAAGTGTTATTTCTTATCACTCATTAGAAGATAGATTGGTAAAACGTTTTATCAAAAACGGAATGTTTGAAGGAGAGCCAGAACGTGATTTTTATGGAAATTTTTCAGTTCCATTTAAAACCATCGGAAAGCTAATAGTTCCGGATGATGCAGAGATTAAAATAAACAACAGAGCTAGAAGTGCCAAGCTAAGAATTGCGGAAAAAATATAGTACTATAATAAGGTATAATGAAAAACGGAGTATTTGACATATTAAAAGCAAGATTTCTTATTAATGATGACGCTATGAAGAATTGGCGTTTTATCGTTTTTATAATTCTGCTGGCAATAATAATGATTGCAAATACACAACGATACGAACAAAAGGTTTTTGAAATTGCAAAATTGAACAATGAAGTAAAGGAATTGCGATCAGAGTTTGTAGACAGACGTTCGGAATTGATGAAGTTAAAGATGGAGTCGACAGTATCGGAAAAAATGCTTGCCAAAGAAATTTATCCATCAACAGTTCCGCCAATTAAGATTGAAGTAAAGAAAGAAAAAGAAAAAAGCTTTTTTAAACGCATATGGCAGTAGACGATAAAAATATATCCTACAGAATTTATCTGGTAGCAGTTTTCATCTTTTTGATGGCAATTGGTATTGTCGTAAAGTTAACCAATATTCAGTGGGTTGAGGGGGATTATTACAGAAAATTAGCCAAACAACGTACGGTGAAAAACTTTGTTATTCCTGCAAATAAAGGGAATATTTATTCTGCCGATGGGAGTCTTTTGGCAACCTCTATTCCTAATTACGAAATTAGATTTGATGCTATAGCGCCTAAAAAAGAAGCCTTTGAAAAGAATGTAAAATTACTTGCAGATTCACTGTCGATAGTTTTGGGAAGACCTAGTGGTTATTATCAAAATGAATTAAGAAAGGCGAGAGCCAATAAAAATAGGTATTTCTTAATAGCTCGTAAATTAAGTTATACAGATTACATGAAAATAAAAGGGTTTCCGTTGTTTAAACTAGGACCTTATAAAGGAGGTATTATCATTGAGCAAGAAACGGTGAGAGAACATCCTATCGGAAAAATTGCTGAACGTACTATTGGTTATGATAAAGGAGGTCTTAATGGAGATTCGACGGGGAAAGGAATCGAATGGGCGTTTAGAAATTATTTGAATGGGAAAGATGGTAAAATTCTAAAACAAAAAATTGCAAAAGGTCAGTGGAAACCTATTCGTGATGTAAATGAAGTAGATCCTCAAGACGGATATGATGTAATATCGACCATAGATGTTTTTATTCAGGATATCGCGCATCATGCATTGTTGAAACAAGTAGAAGATTACCAAGCAGATCATGGTTGTGTGGTAGTAATGGAAACAGAAACAGGACACATTAAAGCAATTTCTAATTTAGGTAGAGCAGGTGATGGTTCATATTATGAAACAACAAATTATGCTATAGCTGAATCGCATGAGCCAGGATCAACTTTTAAATTAGTTGATTTAATGACGCTTTTAGAAGATAAAGTAGCTGATACCAGTACAGTTTATGACACTAATGGCGGAACAATAAAGTATTATGGTCGTTCTGTTAATGATTCGCATAGAGGGGGTTATGGTAAAGTTTCATTAGCTAGAGGGTTTGAACTTTCGTCAAATACAGTAATGGCTCAGGCAGTTTATGATAATTATAAGAGCAACCCATCCAAATTTGTAAATCATATTAACGGATACGGATTAAATAAAAGATTGGGACTACCTTTTGAAGGAGAAGGAAGACCATATATTCCGCAACCAGGAGACAAGCATTGGTCGGGAGTTTCATTGCCATGGATGGCTTTTGGATATGGAGTTTCGGTAACGCCATTGCAAACGTTGACTTATTATAATTCGGTTGCAAATAATGGAGTAATGGTTAAGCCACAGTTTGTTTCGGAGATAAAAGAATGGAATAGAACGATTAAGAAATTTGATGTTGAAGTTTTAAATCCAAAAGTATGTTCGCAAGAGACCATTAAGAAGCTAAAAGCTGTTTTGGCAAACGTGGTTAAAAAAGGAACTGGGTCTAAGTTGTATTCGAAAGATTTTTCGATGGCAGGAAAAACAGGAACGGTTAAGGTGAATTACGGAAAAGGTGGAAAAGAAAATTTTTATTACGCTTCTTCGTTTGTAGGATATTTTCCAGCAGATCATCCTAAATATTCTTGTATTGTAGTTGTTCACAAACCAAATACATCAAAAAATAATTATTACGGAGCCGATGTTGCTGGGCCAGTTTTTAAAAGAATTGCACAAAAGATATTTACAGATGCACCATCTGCAAATACGATTAAAAAAATAGACGGTAAGATATCAAAACAAGAAAATAATTATAACGCATATTATACCCAAATACAAAAGAAACAGTCTATTCCAAATGTAAAAGGAATGGCGGGTATGGATGCAATTGCTTTACTTGAAAATTTGGGGCTTAAGGTAAAAGTTAACGGAATAGGAAAAGTGAAAAATCAATCACTTCAGGCAGGGCAGAATATAGCCAAAAACACAATTATAGTATTAGAATTATCGTGAATATATTAAAAGACATATTATACAAAGTAGCTATTGAATCGGTGACGGGTTCAACGGATATTGCTATTCATAAAATAGATTTCGATTCTAGAAAAATAGAAGCGAATGATGTTTTTGTTGCTATTAGAGGATCACTTTCTGATGGACATGATTATATTCAGAAAGCTATTGAACTTGGAGCAACTGCTGTTATTTGTGACACATTGCCAGAAGTTTTAGTAAAAGAAGTTACTTACATTAAAGTTAAAGATACTAATTCAGCTTTGGCTTTTATGGCAGCTAATTACTTTGATAATCCATCGGAGAAAATAAAATTAGTAGGTATTACAGGAACAAATGGTAAAACTACAATTGCTTCATTGTTGTACCAATTATTTAAAAAAGCAGGATTTAAAGTAGGATTGTTATCTACTGTAAAGATATTAGTTGACGAAACAGAATATAAAGCAACGCATACAACACCAGATTCTATTACAATCAATCATTATTTAAATGAAATGATTGAAGCTGGAGTTACGCATTGTTTTATGGAAGTAAGTTCACACGGAATTCATCAAAAACGTACCGAAGCTTTGCATTTTGTAGGTGGAATTTTTACAAATTTATCTCATGATCACTTGGATTATCATCCAACTTTTGCGGAATATAGAGATGTGAAAAAATCGTTTTTTGATTCATTACCAAAAACAGCCTTTGCATTATCAAATATCGATGATAAAAATGGATCTGTAATGTTGCAAAATACAGTTGCTACAAAACGTACTTATGCTTTAAAATCGTATGCTGATTATAAAGCGCAAATTTTAGAAAACCAATTATCAGGATTGTTATTAAAAATTAATGATAATGAGGTTTGGGTAAAATTAATAGGAACTTTTAATGCTTATAACTTATTAGCTATCTACGGAACAGCGATTGAATTAGGGATTGACAGTTTAGAAGCGTTACGATTATTGTCGGATTTAGAAAGTGTTTCTGGGCGTTTTCAATTCATTGTATCAGATTCTAATATCACAGCAATTGTAGATTATGCACATACGCCAGATGCGTTAGAAAACGTATTGAAAACCATAAATGATATTCGCACTAAAAATGAGCAATTAATTACAGTTGTAGGTTGTGGTGGAAATAGAGATAAAACCAAGCGCCCTATTATGGCACAAATTGGATCAGAGTTAAGCGATAAAGCAATATTTACATCTGATAATCCTAGAAATGAAGATCCTGAAACTATAATTAGTGAGATGGAAAAAGGTGTTGAACCACAAAATTATAAAAAAACATTGGCAATTACAGATAGAAAACAGGCAATCAAAACAGCTTGTCAATTGGCGCAGCCCAACGATATTATTTTAATAGCAGGTAAAGGACATGAAACGTATCAAGAAGTAAATGGCGTACGTCATGATTTTGATGATATGCAGATTGTAAAGGAAATTTTAGCACAACTAAATAAATAAAACCAGATATATGCTATACTATTTATTTGAATATTTAGACAAAACATTAGATGTGCCAGGAACAGGAGTTTTTCAGTACATTACTTTCAGATCAGCATTGGCTTTTTTACTTTCGTTACTTTTATCAACAATCTACGGAAAGAGAATTATCAATTTCCTAAGAAATCAACAAGTTGGTGAAACCGTTCGTGAGCTTGGACTTGCTGGTCAAAATGAAAAAGCCGGCACACCAACCATGGGAGGTTTAATTATCATATTTGCTACCCTTGTACCTGTTTTGTTGTTTGCTAAACTGCAAAATATTTATATCGTATTGCTAATTGTAACCACGCTTTGGATGGGGGTAATTGGTTTTGTTGATGATTATATTAAGATTTTCAAAAAAGATAAACAAGGACTTAAAGGAATTTTTA
>JAZJZW010000020.1:0-16037 GCA_040389425.1 Bacteroidota bacterium
CAAGTAAAAATTTAGGTAATTCCATTCTGTTGTTAATTAATTTATTGATTTGATATTTTGCCTATTTGAATTCGCTCTAATGAACTTCCAAATTTCCGAATAAACTTTTAAAAAAACTATTTATCAGAAAGAATAACTGGAGCTGATCCTTTTCCGTTCATAAAAATGATTTTACTATTAGGAGAAGCAGCCAATTCTTTTTGCGCTTTTATTTGTTCGTATTGCAATTGTTTATCCGATAATCCAGTTGAAATAATTCTTTGATAATCGGCAATACCTTGTGCTTCCACTCGCTTACGTTCAGCTTCCTGTTTTTCTTTTTGCAACACAAAAGTCATTTTTTGAGCATCTTGTTCGGCATTAATCTTACTTTCTATAGAAGCTTTCACAGAAGTTGGAAGGTTTATATTTCTAATCAATAATTGTTCAAGAATTAAGCCACGACTTTTAAAATCAGCTTCAATGGTTTTATAAATACGTTGTTGAAATTCATTCCTTTTGGTCGAATATAATGCCACCGCATCATAATAAACCGCATTATCACGAATACGAGTTCTAGTTACGGGACGCACAATTTTATCAGAATAATCAACCCCAATTTGTTTGAAAATTTTCGGAGCTGAATCAGGAGAAATACGGAATAAAACGGTCAAATCGATAACAACTTCCAATCCATCATTCGACAAAACACGAATTGCATCATCGCCTTCCTGAGAACCTTCACCATGAATGGCTGACATGGTGTAATTTTGGGTTTGAATATCAAATTCAGTTATATCCAAAAGTGGATTAATCAAATGGAGTCCACTTTCTAGAACATCGGGTTGCACACTACCGTAAAGTGACTTCACTCCTACTTTACCTGCATCAATTTGTTTGAACATCGAAGAAAAAAGCCCCAATAGAATTACTAAAAAACCTATAATCTTAAGTAAACTCGAAAATTTAGAAAATGGAGTCAGGTTGTTTTTTAATGAAAAACTGGAAATCAACAAAATTATTCCAAGAATAATAAATAGTATCATTTTTTACAGATTAGTTAAGTACGTTTGTTTATTATAAAGCCAAATTTTGATGCAAAAAAGCTTGTTATTCTATTTTTTCAAAATATTTTTTTGTCAATCTAGCAAAGCGAATATACAAAAATAAAGCTGCTGTTGTTAAACCGGCTAATAGTCCAATCCAAATGCCTACTGCTTTTAAACTGGTGCACAATCCCAGGTAAATTGATACTGGAAACCCTACTACCCAATAAGCTACAAAAGTAATATACATAGGGACTTTTGCATCTTGTAAACCCCGTAATGCTCCAAGAACAACCACTTGAATTCCATCGGAAATTTGAAAAACCGCCGCCACTAATAGCAATTGAGCGGCTATGGTTATCACTTCGGTATTGGCTTTTAATTCGCTAACATTGCCCATATCTACAAATAAAGCAGGCATTTGTTTATGAAATAAAACAAATAGTAAGGCAAAGAAAACCTCTAGCAAAACTGCCAATAAAAATATAGAAAAGGCTACGATTTTCATTTTTTTATAATCGCCCAAACCTTTTTGATTTCCAACTCTAATAGTTGCTGCAACACTCAAGCCCATGGCAAACATAAAGGTAAAGGAAGCCAAACTCAACGCAATTTGGTTAGCCGCCTGATTAGCAATCCCTAAAACTCCCGAAAGCCAAACCGCAGAAGTAAACAACGCTACTTCAAAAAACATTTGCATTGACGAAGGCGCACCTAATCGAATGATTTTAATATTGATTTCCTTCTTTATTTCTTTAAGTGAAAAACCATCGAAAAAAGGATGGAATTTCGCATTTTTTTTCATCTTATAGTGCATGTATCCCAGCATCACAAAACGAGAAACAAGAGTTCCTACAGCGGCTCCAAGCATACCCATTTCTGGAAAAATCCAAATTCCATAAATGAATGTATAATTCAAAATCACATGAATGATATTGGCTAAAATAGTAGCCCACATGGCATATTTGGTCTCGCTCATTCCATCGGCAAATTGTTTATAACCCTGGAAAACAATCAATGGAATTAACGATAAAGCTACAACATTAAGATAGGGTTTAGCCAATGTAATCACATGTTCAGGCTGTCCCATAAAAACAATCAACTCTTTGGCAAAAAACACCAAGGCAAACAGAAAAAAGCCTAAAAAAGTACACAGATACAAACCATGATGAAACACACTTCGTCCTGATTCAATATTCTTTTCGCCATCAGCTTCTGCTGCTAAAGGAGTAATTGCAGTAGAAAAACCAATTCCTAATGACATAGCCACAAAAACAAAACTATTAGCCAAAGAAACTGCTGCCAGTTCCGTGGGACCTAATTTTCCTACCATCACATTATCAACAATTCCTACAACAGTATGCCCTAGCATCCCTAAAATAATAGGATAAGCCAGTCGTAAATTATATGAGAATTCTTTGGTATAAGTAGCTAAAGTCACTTCGTTTTTTTAAGTCGACAAAGGTAAGTACAAGAGAATCGATAGCAAGCTTTATATCGAATAATATTTCCTAATAAAAACTGCCACGAATTCACAAATATTCTATTTATTCGTGAATTCGTGGCAAAAAATAATGTGCTTAAACTAAGCCTTAATTTTGATATTTTTTATCGGTCAAGGTTTTCATAAAATCAACCAATTGCTTTTTCTCTAAATCGGTTAATTTCAATTTATCTTCAGGCAAAGTCTGATTTTCTAACGCAAAACCAAGTCCTTTTCCTCCTCCTTCATTATAAAAATTAACTACTTCTTCTAAACTTTTAAAAACACCATTGTGCATATAGGGCGCTGTTAAAGCCGCGTTTCTAATAGTTGGTGTTTTAAAAGAGTACTTATGAATAATCGCCTGGGTTAGATTGTACTTTCCTAAATCGGAATCTAATTTTCCATTAGCATCTGGAACTCCTAATATTTCACTTTCTGATTTCATGAAGTTAGGCGGTACTGTTCCATTGGTTAACGGAATAAAATGGCAAGTAGCACATTTGGCTTTGCCAGCAAAAAGGTTAAATCCTGCTTTTTCGTCGGCAGTAAAAGCAACCTCAGCGCGCATATATTCATCAAATTTCGAATCGAATTTACTCAAGGTTCGAATATAAGAAGCCAAAGCATTCTTAATTTCAAAAGCAGAAATCTCCTTTTTAGGAAAAGCCGATTGGAACTTTTGAATGTACATTTTGTTGCTTTTTATTTTTTTTGCGGCTGCTTCTAATGAACCGTGCATTTCATCGGCATTCGTAATTACTGCTACAGCCTGATCTTCTAGATAACTAACTCTAGAATCAGAGAAAAATACACGTTGGAAAGCAATATTAGTAAGTGTAGGTGTATTTCTTTTTACAAAAGATTTACCATCAAAAGAAAGTGCTTTTTCTTGACCATCGGTAAAAGCCTTTTCAGCATGATGGCAGGAAGCACAAGAACGGCTATTATCGCCAGACAAAATAGGATCGTTAAAAAGCAATTTTCCTAAGACTGCTTTTTCTTTAGTGGTTTTATAATCTGGAAATCCCGAAAAAGCTTCTTCGTCAAAAACTTCCTTATCAAATAAGGTCTGTGCATTGGTTTTCAAACCACGCATTTCATTAAAAAACGGAATTTTTAAATCTTTCTGATTTTGATATAATTTTCGACTCAACGGATTCGCATAATTTAGAATAAAAGCAGCGCGGTCAAAACGATTGAAATCGGGATTTGCTTTTAAATAAGTTATAGCTTGCTTTATTATTTTCAACCCTGCATTCGACTCATCCTGAGCATAGACTTGGTAATATTTCTGTACTCCTTCCAAAGAAGCCACAGCTTCTGAAATTGATTTTTGGGCTATTGGCGAATCAAATCCTGTAATTCCCATGCTAATAATTCTAAAAACTTCTAATCGCAAGGCATCAAAAACGTGTGCATCGGTCAATTCATTCGTCTGTGCTATTCGGTCCAAACGCTTTAAATTAGCCGAAAGAATTCCAATTTCTTTCAATAAATCGTTTTTTGCTTTTTTATCATAATAAGGAAACAAAAACTCTTCAATCACCTGAAATCCTTGTGGCTCTAAAGTCATTTTGTCATTTTCTTCAAATTCTGGAATAGCAGGACCGTTGATTGCCTTTGAGACTTCTGGAAAATAGTATTCGCTAAAAGCTTCTATTCTTTTATAATTGGCGTGAGCAGTTAAAAATTGTGTTTGAAGTTCGGCTTGACTCCCTTCCGACTTTAACAAAGTATCTAACTTAGTCACCGATTGAATTAAAAGCGTAATATCTGCTTGAAATAATTGCTTTACTTGCTCATTTTTAGGTTCTTCTTGACAAGAAACAGCTAACAAAAACAGTAAAAAAAGAAACGTTTTTTTCATAATAAATTGGAAAACAAAAGCCACGATTTCAAATAAGAAACCGTGGACTTTTGAAAATATCTTAAATCTTAATTATCTAGCTAATCCTTTGATTAATACAATTTGGCTTGCTTGTTTTTCATTTGGACGTCCTGTTCCACCATCAACACCTTTGTATTTATCACCAGTCCAAGTGTGCGGCTGAACGCTCAACAAGAAAGTATCATCAATTCCTAATTGCTCCGAAACATCTATTAAAGCACCATATTCCCAATCACCAAATTTAGAAGTTCCTCCTACATTGTATTTAGCAGCATCCGTTTCAGTACGACGGTGGTCTAATTCAACCACTACTTTCATTGTTTTCTTAGCAATATCGTATTGATAGATGTAAGCATCGTGAGTTTCATCACCATAACCATTAGCATCTTCCTGAACATACACATAGTTCTTAGTCACACAAATGTTATCTGGATTTTGGAAAGTTTTAGCAATTCCATTTCTATCATCACCGTCAAGGATAACTTTTAAAGTTCCTGATAAAGGATCATTTTCGTTTAAATTCAATTGGTAAACTCTACCATATTTAGTTCTAGAAGCATCAGCATTTGTACCAGATACAGCTTGTCCTGTTACATTGAAATAGATTTCTCTATCAGCAGCTTTTTCTCCTTTTCTGTAATCCAAGTCTTCTACTCTACCAAACTTAATTGCTTTTAAAGTATTTACTGAAGCATTAATTTGAGCTCCTGTCAAAGTAGTATGATTGTCAATTTTTGCGAAAGTAACAGGATAAGTTTGACCTACAACCATGTCTTTTTCTCTTTGATTGTCATTGGTTCTTTTCATCATATATAAAGAACCACTTGTAAGATCTCCTACTGTATTAGAAACATACATAAATACTTGTCCTCCATAAGTTCCTGAATCGTCATCACCAATTACAACAACCGTTTTTCCAGCAAAAGCAGAAGCTTTTAATGGCAAAGCGTTCTCAGCACTTAAACGACCAAATCCAGGTAATTCTTTAGAAACACTATTTGATTCTACATCTCCATAAGGATCAACACCATGTGTGCGAGACTCTTCTCCTGATTCTCCACAAGTTAAATACAAAGGTCCAAATCCATTTACAGCTGGAGTTGCCATAGAAGCACCACACAATCTCCAAGTTCCTCCATTAGAATTCAACAAATATTCTCCTTTAACAGGTTTGAAAGTGTTGTCTAAAGTAATTCTTGAAACTGAGAAATTATCTTCGTTGTTTACCAAAAAAGTAAAAGTGCCATCTGTATTTTTTAACAAACCACTACCGTCAGCCGAACCTCCAAAAACAAAGTTTGGACTCTGTGGCAACACATCATCAGAAGTCAATAAAGAGAATAACTCTAATTTTTCAAAACCTTCTTTTTTCTTCAATAATACTGGAGTTACAGATTGATCTGCTAAAACTACATCCGATCCGTTTTTGTCATTCTCACACGAGAAAAAAGCAGTACTAAAAAGTAATCCTAAAATAATTTTTTTCATCTTGGTTTGTTTTATTAAATTTTCTGGAGCAAAGAAAGCCTAGGAATTTTAAAACTGCATGAACTAAACATTAGCAAACCTTAAAGAATTAACTCGCTTTTTACAGAAAAACTAAAAAAAGCACTCCCTATTTTAGCTAAACATTGTCCCAACATTACTATAAGATTAGCTAAAACCAATATTTCAAAAAAACGAGCAATTATAAAATTTTTCTATTTTACTGATTGTCAGTTATTAGATGTTTTTTCGCATAAAAAAGTACAAATCATCACAACATTTGAAAATAATTGCCGTTTAATGACACTAGAAGTATCCATATTATTAGAAAATTTCAACAAATAGAAATAGAAAAATTAATTATTAAACCCCCTCAAATCATGAAGACTACAAAGAAAATTACCGCAGCAATTCTGTTTGCACTGGCCCTATTCTCGTTTAATGCTGCTAAAGCACAAGAGACTACTCCAAATTATGATCAAGGTTTCCGACTTGGTTTTGGTTTAAGCGGAGGTTATTCCACCGAAAAGCCATACAAACTAGCTCTAGGAGCTGATGCTAGATTGCAATATGATCTAACAAAAAGATACTCTGTAACGCTAACTACAGGTTTTACCAACCTTTTTGTAAGCGAAAATGAGGGTAAAGATTTAGGTTTTGTTCCAGCTAAAGCAGGTTTAAAAGCTTTTGTATGGAATGATCAATTTTATATCACTGGAGAAGCTGGTGCTGCCTTTCCTGTAACTAATAAATACAACCAAATCTCGTTCTTGGTATCTCCAGGTATTGGATACGCTAACAAATACATTGATATTTCAGCGCGTTACGAGCACTATTCTGATTTCCCAACTATCAACAGTGATGGAAGTGCTGGACAAGGTGCAGGTCAGGTATCGCTTAGACTAGCTTATGGTTTTAAATTGTAAATCATATAAAACTCAATAAAAAATGCGCTGGATTCCAGCGTATTTTTTTTATCCCTTATTTAACTGCTCTTTATACATTGCAAAATTTATCTTCACTTTATCATCTAGTTCCGGTTCTTTTATATCAGTATGCTTTTGCATTTCCTCCCAAATAATTTTGGCAATAATATAACGACACATTTCCTTATCATCGGCAGGAACTACATACCAAGGCGCATTTTCGGTGCTGGTTTTATTAATAGCTTCTTCGTAATATTTCATATAATCGTCCCAACGTTCGCGCTCTTTTAAATCACCAGGCGAAAATTTCCAATGATGCTCCTCTTCTTCTAATCGTCGCAACAAGCGTTTTCGCTGCTCTTCCTTACTCATATGCAAATAAAACTTCAAAACAATCGTTCCGTTTTGACTAATGTGTTTTTCAAAATTATTAATCTGTTCAAACCGATTTTCCCAAAACTCTGGCATAATAGCATCTACATTTTCTATTCTGGGCAAATTCTCATTCAAAATATATTCGGGATGCACACGGGTAACCAACACATTCTCATAATGCGTTCTATTAAAAACGGCAAACTTCCCTTTTTCCGGCAAAGCCAAATAATGTCTCCACAAATAATCGTGCTCTAACTCGGTCGAATTTGACGTCTTGAAACTATGCACCACCACACCACGCGGATTAAATTCCTTAAAAACCTCCCGAATCAAGCTATCTTTCCCTGAAGTATCCATCCCCTGCAAACAAATTAAAACCCCATATCTATTGTGCGCATACATCACATCTTGCAACGCACTCAATTTAGCCTGAACCTTATCTAACTTTTCCTCCTTATCATCATCACTCGCCTCATTAAATAAATTCGTTGGAATTTTAGACAAATCAATCGCCTTGCTTACTTTAAAATCATCTGGATTAATCGATTTCATAAGGAATATTTTAACGTTACATTCTCAAATATAAACAATAAATACTATACTTTTAGTCTTTTAAATTGCCATTTAAGGAGCTATTCCAGCTATCCACTTTATCTTTGCCTGCTTAAAGAAAGCAGTCAAAGGATACCGCTGCTATCTGGGCTAAGGCATCCGTTTTCAAAACAAAATACATGGAAAAATTCACACTCGAATTATTATTTCACATCATCGGCATTGGTTCAGCCTCAGGACTACTCTACAAAGACAATTCCTTATACATTGTTGGCGACAACAGCGGCTATTTGTACGAATATCACATGAATTCTAAAGATTTAAAACGCCATCCCTTAGTAGAAAATCCTTCGGAAAACATTGCAAAAAAAGACAAACCTGATTTTGAAGCCCTAACTTCTTTCCAAGATACTATTTATGTTTTTGGTTCTGGTTCAACACCAAAAAGAAACAGCATGGTAGAGTTTGATTGGCAACAAAAAAAGAAAATCGCCACTAACAATCTGGCTAATTTGTATGCTGTAATGCAAAATTTCGCTTCCATAAAACCCGAAGATTTCAACATTGAAGGCGCTATACACGATGGCGAAAACTGGTATTTTTTTAATCGCGGTAACGGAATTTCAAATAAAAATGCGCTCTTTAGCCTGCAAGCTAAAAGATTAGATCAAGAATTCAGCCTTCTTTCAAAGGACTATAAATTACCGAAAATAAAAGGCGTTCGCACTAGTTTTACCGATGCTGTCTTAGTTGACAATGCCATTTATTTTTTGGCTACAGCCGAAGATACCCAATCAACCTATGATGATGGCCAAGTGTTGGGAAGTATCATCGGGCGCATCAATTTAGAAACCATGAAAATTGATTTCACCAAAAAAATTAGCTCCACCAATAAATTCGAAGGTCTCACACTTTATAAAAAAGACAATAACAAAATAGACTTTTTACTTTGCGAAGACAAGGATACCGAAATCTTAGAAAGTGCCATTTACAAACTCAGCATTAGCATAAAATAATAGAACATTTTAACCCTTAAAAGCTGTTCTCTCTTTTTGTGCTTTCATAATAGAACTCATAAAAGCTTGAACTGTCTTTTCAATATCGGTCGCAGTAATATCTAATGCTTTTGGGTTTGAAACTAATTGCAACCAAGGTTTTGCTGCTTTAAAATCATAATTCCCAAAAACAATTACTGGCGTTCCTTTTACTTTAACATTTTCTTCATCGGCAAGAATCCATTCGTCAGCCCAATCATAAAGATAACGGGCATCTTTTTCTTGGAGTCTTAAACAAGAATGCGAAGCTGGATAACCCGGCAAATCATATTGGTGAAAGCCAACACCCAATTTATTGGCTATATTAAAATTCCATTTCAAATCCCACTCGTCATTAAAAGTACTTGTTGTTTGCTCTGCTTTCCAGTTAGTAAAAAATAATCCTGTAGGAGTTGGATCTTTTTCTCTTCCCATATTCGTTGGTCCTGTATGCACTAAATATCCATTCTCATAAGCAGCAAAAATTTGTGTTGTATAAGAGAAGAAAATAATTTTATTCACTTCTTTCAAAGCTTCTACCTCTAACGGAAAGGGCAAATAAAACTCAATATCACCGCTTAAATCTTCAGGAACAAGGATAGAATCCATCTCCTTTAAATTGGCAGTATCCGTTCTATTAACAGCACAAACTATTCTAAGACTTGTACTATCACTTTTATTTTTAGTTAGCCATTCTTTCGCATTTTGTATTTGATAAGCAACATCTTTAGGTTTGTGACGCACAGGCCCTTCAACCTTTTCAACATCAAGCTTTTGTTTTTCTTGTCTTTTACAAGAAAAAAACAAAATTGTAGTAAAACCTATGAGTAATAAGAGTATCTTTTTCATATCTTGATATTTAATCGTTAATTAAGCTTTGTGTTATTTTAATATTGTAAAATTCATACTTTTCATCTGACTCTCTGTTACGTTATTTTGAGATATTCTTATTATATTTAATGATAAGTAATATTAAAACGGCTTCTTTTTTAAGTTTTAAATACTATAAAAAATACGAAAGCTTTAACTTTGCTAAACAAATAAACCCTAAAACTACAATGAACGACTTAAAAAATAAAAACGCTCTAATTACTGGAGCAGGTAAAGGAATTGGAAAAGCTGTTGCAATTGCCTTGGCTAAAGAAGGTGTAAACATCATTTTAGTAGCCAGAACACAGTCTGACATTGATGCAGTAGCATTAAAAATTAAATCTCTAAGAGTAAAAGTATTGGCGATAACTGCTGATGTTTCCGATATTAATTCCGTAAATTCAGCTGTAGAAAAAGCCTTGACCGAATTTAAAACTATTGACATCTTAATCAATAATGCTGGAATTGGAGCTTTTGGTAATTTCTTAGAATTAGAACCTACCGAATGGGAACGCATCATTAAAGTAAACCTAATGGGAATGTATTATGTTACCCGCGCCGTGATTCCTAACATGATCGAAAGACAAACAGGAGATATTATCAATATTTCATCAACGGCTGGATTAGCAGGAAATGCTTTAACGAGTGCTTATAGCGCTTCTAAATTTGCTGTTCTTGGTCTAACCGATTCGCTAATGCAGGAAATGCGCAAACACAATATTCGTGTTACCGCTTTAACCCCAAGTACCGTAGCTACTGACATGGCTAAAGATTTAAACCTGACCGATGGAAATCCTGAAAAAGTAATGCAAGCAGAAGACATGGCCGAATTAATCATTGCTCAACTAAAATTAAACCGACGCGTGTTTATCAAAAACAGCAGTATTTGGTCTACAAATCCTTAAAAACGTAAATTACAATACTTTAAATCCCAAATTCCAACTGTTGATTGAAATTTAAAAAAAATCAATTAGTTGAAGACAAAAGAATTGGAATTTGGAATTTCAAAAATTGGACATTTCAAAAATAAAACACCAAATGGAACAGTATTTAAGACAGCTCGTTTCAATAGAATTTCTAGATAAAAAAGAAGTTATTACTGGATTTCTAATTGACTACTCGGATGATTGGATTTTATTAAAAAACAATCCTGTCGATTTTATTATTGATGGTTTTGTGATTATTAAAAACAAAAACATAGAGCGCATTTACAGAGACACCGATCATGAATTTAACGAAAAAGTAATTCGATTGAAAGGTTTAAAAACAAATGCAAAAGACATTATTCCTATCAAAGATTTAGCTTCTATTGTTAACTTCATCGATAAAAAATATGGTCTTTTTCAAATTGCAAAAAAATCAGCTACATCAGCTTATTTAGGAAAATTGATTCAATTGAATAATGAAGAACTCACCATTGATTTTTTAGATACAAAAGGGCAATTCGGTGGTGAATTGAGTTTTAATCCTGAAAAAATAAGAGTAATTGAATTTGATACCGATTATATCAATTCATTGAAATTAGTTGTTCAAGACAACGCAAAATAAATACCCGATTAAAATAGAAAACCATTAAAAATCAATAAAATTAGAATACTAGTTCTTTGATTTTTAATGGTTTTATTTAAAATATCAAAAAAATCACTTCTCCCTCCCAACCTTTTTTGTTTATTTATACTCTTTACTATTAAAGACCTTATTGTGATAAACGAAAATCTAATAATAGCCTGTAAAAAAATGCAACGTGATGCCCAGCGTCAGGTGTATGAATACTTAGCACCTAAACTCTATGCTAGTTGCAAACGCTATTTAAAAAATGAAGAAGAAATAGAAGAAGCTTTGGCCGATGCTTTTTTTACCATCTTCACAAAACTAGATCAACTCAAAGAAATTGGCGCTTTTGAAGCATGGGCTAGAAAAATTGCAGTGAACTATTGTTTAGCTACCATCAAAAAGAAAACCAATTTCAATATGTATCTCGATGATGTAAAAACAATTGCACAGCCGTTTACCAATGAAGTCACTAATTTAGAAGAAGAAGATTTACTCCAATTACTCAACCAAATTCCGGAAGGATGCAAAACCGTTTTTAACCTCTTTGTGATTGAAGGTTACAGTCACAAAGAAATTGCCAGCATGCTTCAAATTTCCGAGGGCACATCAAAATCGCAATTGAATGCCTCAAAAACCAAGTTGAAAGAATTGGTAAATAATCTTTATTACAAAAAATCGAATTAGTCATGGACAATCAAGATAAAATATTCAACAAAATCAAAGAAGCTGCCCAAAAAGCAGAACAGCAAGACTTTCCCGGAATGGATAAGGTTTGGGCTCGCTTAGAAGACAAACTTGACAAAAAAGAAGATAAGAGAGCAATTGTACTTTGGAAAAAATTAGCCATTGCGGCTTCGCTATTATTATTTGTTTCTTTGGGTTACCAATTTCTTAAAACCGATTCAGAAACAATTATTCCAAAAGCAATTAACGAAAACAAAGTTGTTATTCAGAAAAATAATGACAATCCTGAAGTTGTCAATCCTTCTGAAACTATTAAAAAAGATGCTGTAGTTATTCTAAAAAAACAGTTGGAGAAACAAGCTCCTTTAGTTATATCAGAAAGCAATAATGTCAAAACAATAAGTAGTCCCGAAGCAATTACAACTGCTGAAACAGAAGACAATATCGTAAACAATAACAAAGAAATTATATTAAATGCTGCAAAAGCCGAAGCAGTTGCAATAGTAGAAAAAAAAGCTAAAACTAAAATAACATCTGATACTGAAAAGAGAATTATTACAGGAATAATTACTGACGAAACAAATCAACCAATTCCTGGAGCCAACGTTTTTATTAAAGGAACACCAAATGGAGCTCAGACTGACATAGATGGAAAGTTTAGTATTCAAGCCGAAAAAGGAGAGCAACTAATTTTCAATACAATAGGCTACAATACAAGTTATGCTATTGTTGGTGAATCTGATAAAATCAATACAAAACTAAGCAGTAATTCAATGGCTTTAAATGAAGTTGTCGTTGTAGGTTATGCAACTTCGCGTCAAAAAGAACAGGCTAAATTAGCTACCGCAAGAGCTGTAAATAGCGCCCCATTAAAATCAGAAGCAAAGGTTTTAGCTAAAACAATAATTGTTCCTCAAATTAAAGACGCACTATACATCATCAATGAAGTAGAATACAGCGAAGCATCTCTATTTGGCATTAATCCCACAAGTCCCTATGCGCCTTTAAATCTGCAAAAAATTGAAACTGTGAAAGTTTTGCAAAATGAAGAAGCTACAGCAAAATTTGGAGAAAAAGGCAAAAATGGAGCAATCATAATCACCACAAAAAAAGAAATTCCACTGAAGCGTTAATTCGCAAAAATACTGTCAAACATTTTAAAAATCAACATCATGAAAAGTCTAAAACTTATTTCATCAGCCCTTGCTATGCTTTTTTCTATCCTAACTTTTGGACAGGAAATCACGATTACCGGAACAGTAACTGACCAGACTGATGGTACTGTTCTTCCTGCTGTTTCCGTTACAATTAAAGGAACTAAAACAAATACTCTGACTGATTTTAACGGAAATTATTCCATTCAGGCTCAAAAAGGAAAAATATTAGTTTGTAGCTACATCGGTTATCAAACCAAAGAGGTAAAAATTGGAAATTCCAAAGTGATCAACATTAGCCTAAAAAATAATGTTTCATCGCTAGAAGAGATTGTCGTTGTGGGATATGGAAACACCCGTAAAGACAAGCTTCGCTCAGCTGAGGCTGTTACTTATGAAAAAAAGAATTTATATAGAAATATTCCAAATCAACAAACGAGAACTACTGCAATGGTAATGCCTACAAAAGCTAAAGCAGAATCAATTGCTGAAACTTCAAAAATATATGGAAACACAAATACTGTCAACATCAATCCTACATTACCAATTATTCCCAATCAGGAAGATTATGAAAACTTTGTAGAAAACCAGTTTGAATCGCCAAAAAATGCTCCTCTATCTACCTTTTCAATAGATGTAGATAATGCTTCCTATACTAATATCCGCCGACTTATAAATAACGGACAAGCTGTTCCTAAAGATGCCGTTCGTATTGAAGAAATGATGAACTTCTTTAAATACAACTACCCTCAACCTAAGGACAATAATCCATTTTCTATAAATACAGAATACAGCGATTGTCCCTGGAACAGCAAACACCAATTGTTAAAAATAGGTTTACAAGGCAAAAACATTCCAACCGAAAATTTACCCGCTTCCAATCTTGTTTTTCTAATTGATGTATCAGGTACTATGAGTGACCCTAACAAACTGCCATTACTCAAACAATCGATGAAAATTTTGGTTAACGAATTAAGAAAAGAAGATAAAGTTGCCATTGTAGTTTATGCGGGAGCAGCAGGTTTAGTTTTGCCTCCTACTGCTGGAGATCAAAAACAAACCATCATAGATGCCTTAGACAATCTGAACGCAGGCGGAAGTACTGCTGGAGGAGCTGGAATTGAGCTGGCTTACAAAACCGCAATTGCAAATTATATTAAAGGTGGAAATAATCGCGTCATTCTGGCAACTGACGGTGATTTTAATGTAGGAAGCGCATCTAATAAGGATATGGAAACCTTAATTGAAGAAAAAAGGAAATCAGGCGTTTTCCTGACTTGTCTAGGCTATGGAATGGGAAATTACAAAGACAGTAAAATGGAGATTCTGGCCAATAAAGGCAACGGAAACTATGCTTACATTGATAACATACAAGAAGCAAATCGTTTTTTAGGAAAAGAATTCAAAGGTTCTATGTTTGCCATTGCAAAAGATGTTAAAATCCAGATTGAATTCAACCCAAAACATGTTCAGGCTTATCGTTTAATAGGTTATGAGAATCGAAAACTCAAACCTGAAGATTTTAAAAACGACGCTATTGATGCCGGCGAATTAGGAAGTGGTCATACCGTAACAGCTTTATACGAAATCATTCCAACTGGAGTTGAAAGTAACTACAGCCAACCTGATTTGAAATACACTAAAACAATTACAAATAACGGAAATTACAGCAACGAATTAGCCACAATAAAATTTAGATATAAAAAACCAGATGGCGAAAAAAGTATCGAAATGATTCAAACTCTAGCCAACCATTCAACCCCGATAGCAACAACCTCAACTGATTTCAAATTCAGTTCAGCTGTAGCATGGTTTGGATTAAAATTAAGAGATTCAAAATTGGTAACCGACAAAGCTTCTAAATCAATTTTAAAACTTGCCCAACAAGGACTTTCGAATGACAAGGAAGGCTACCGCGCAGAATTGATTCGATTAGTTGAAGCAGTACAATAAAACTGAATTAAAAAACAAAACCATTAAGAAATTAAGTTTATTTCCTTAATTTCTTAATGGTTTAATATTAAATAATACTTTTTGTTTTACACTAAAGCATTTATAAATTCCATTCTTACACTTCCATCTTCATCAATTCGAGTCAGATTAATTTCGTGTAAAGTATTCACTAATTCTGGATTCCAAGGTGTTTTTACTTTTACGTAGTTTTCGGTAAAACCATGAATGTAACCTTCTTTATTTTCGCTTTCAAAAAGCACCGTTCTGTTAGTTCCTAACTGACTTTCATAAAAAGCACGGCGTTTTTTCACTGACAAACTGCGCAACATCTTACTTCTTTTGGCACGCACATTCGAAGCAACAACAGCTGACATTTCTGCCGCCTCAGTATTATCACGCTCAGAATACGTGAAAACATGTAAATAAGAAATATCTAAATCGTTCAGGAAATGATAGGTTTCTAAGAAATGCTCATCGGTTTCTCCTGGAAAACCAACAATTACGTCCACACCAATACAAGCATGAGGCATTACTTCTCTAATTTTTGCGACTCTTTCAGTATAGATTTCACGTAAATAACGGCGTTTCATCAACTTCAGGATATCATTACTTCCTGATTGCAACGGAATATGAAAATGCGGTACAAAAGTTCTACTTTTCGAAACAAATTCTATCGTTTCGTTTTTCAATAAATTAGGTTCAATTGATGAAATTCGCAATCTTTCAATTCCTTCTACCTCATCTAAAGCCTGAACTAATTCTAGAAAAGTGTGTTCGTGTTTTTTATTCCCGAATTCTCCTTTTCCGTAATCGCCAATATTTACTCCTGTAAGAACAATTTCTTTGATGTTTTGCTTCGAAATTTCATACGCATTTTTCAATACGTTTTGCAATTCATCGCTTCGTGAAATACCACGAGCCAAAGGAATCGTACAATACGTACATTTATAGTCACAACCATCTTGTACCTTTAAGAAAGCACGAGTTCTGTCGCCAATAGAATAACTGCCTACATAGAAATCAGCATCGGCAATCTCGCAAGAATGCACTT
>JAZJZW010000020.1:16047-70915 GCA_040389425.1 Bacteroidota bacterium
TAGACAAGTCATTAATATAATCGGTGATTTTGAATTTTTCGGTGGCGCCAAGAACCAAATCAACGCCATCAACAGCAGCTAATTCTTCTGGTTTTAATTGGGCATAACAACCTACTGCAGCAACAAAAGCTTTGTTGTTCAATTTCATTGCCTTTTTGACCACTTGTTTGAATTGCTTATCAGCATTTTCAGTTACTGAACAAGTATTAATAACATACATATCAGCTACTTCTTCAAAATCAACACGGTCAAATCCTTCATCTTGAAAACTTCTTGCAATAGTTGAAGTTTCTGAAAAATTCAATTTACAGCCTAAGGTGTAGAAGGCAACTTTTTTTCTGTTTTCCATAAGTGAGCGCTATCAATGAAATCGTTGTCAAAAAATAGCGTGTGCAAATTTACATATTAATTACAATAATTAAAATCCGATTATCATTATATTTGTATATAGATTTTAAATTAAAAAAATCATGCAATCAACTAATTTACAAAAGGATAAACTGGAGTTAATTGAGAAAATTATCCAGACAGAAGATCAAAGCACCATAGATTTTTTAAAAGAGGTCTTAAGGGATGAACCTTTAGAATTGAAATTAACTGAAGAACAACAAAACATAGTTCGAGAAAATACCGGAAATTATTTATCAGGAAAAGACAAAGGAAAATCTTGGGATGAAATTAAATCTAAATTAATTTCAAAACGAAATGGCTAAGTTGAAAGAAGTACTTTCAATTCAGGCTGAAAATGAATTGGAAGATGCATTTTATTTCTACAATTTAATTTCCACAAAAGTTGCCGATGAATTTTTAGACCAAATCAACAGCTGTATTCAATCTATTTTATTGCATCCAGAATCTTTTCCATTAGATTTTGAAACTTATCGCAAAGCTGTTGTCAAAAAATTCCCTTTTGTAATCATTTATACAAAAATTGATTCTATCATTTTTATTTCAGCTATTTTTCACACCAGTAAAAATCCAAAGAAAAAGTTTAGATAATAATTTGGGCGTGTCCCTTCAGATTGCTTCGTCGTTCCTCCTCGCAACTTCGGGTCGGGCTATACGCTCTATCTTTATGGCTTTTTTATCAAAGCCATAAAGGATGCCACTACTATCCCTCACGCAAAACTACATTGCGATAATATTTTGATTTCTCATTAACTTTTGTAGTTATTTGTAGATAAATTTGGGCTCATACAAACATAGAAACTAACCATGAAATATAGAAACTACATCCCTCTAATTTCTTTCATTTTATTACTTATTGTAGCCATTCCTTTTGAATCTGGGTTCACCATTCAAAATCTTACCGGTTGGAATATGGTCATTCCAAGTACTAGTTATTTAGAAATAATAGTATTGATTTTAATTTCGATAATTACATTTATATATTGGAAAATATCAAAAAACAGGATTAATATAAAGTTGTTTATACTTCATTTTCTTTTGACAATTCCAATTGTACTTTGGGCACGCTTTAATTTCCCAATTCGTCAATTTACTTCAAAAAATTCAACTGACATTTTAGAATTAATTGATTTAATTGACAAAATAGTTTACACGGTTCTAGTAATATTTTTAATTGGACAAGTAATTTTTGCTTTTTTACTTTTTAAAATACGTAAAGAAAAAAAGCCTATAGATAATGTGATTCCTCATTCTTCGGAATGACACAAAAGAACCTATTTATTTAAAAACTTCATACAAAAAAACCATTAAGAAACTAAATCAATTTTAATTCCTTAATGGTTTATAACTTAAAATTCAGAATAGAATTTATCCCAAAATATATTTTTCAATCACCTCAGCAACTCCGTGATTATTATTGGAAGCTACAATTACATTACCTCTATCTCTCAAATGAGCGTCAACATTATCAACCCAAACACCAAGACCAGCATATTCAATCATCGATAAATCATTTCCTGCATTACCCACAGCAATAACTTCCGATTGCAAAATATTTAATTTCTCAGCTAAAAATTTTACGCTTGCTCCTTTGTCAATTCCAGTTTGAGCCGCTTCTAAGAAAAAAGGTTTAGACATACATACACTCAAATGTGGCATAGTCGCTTTCAAATCTTCTTCAATTCCTTTTAGATAACTTGGCTCTTCCAATAAAATACATTTTATTGCAGCCGATTGAACACGTTCCTTAAAATTTGGCACCACTTCGTGTTCAAGCCCTGTGATATTAACTTCGACATCAATATATTCTGAATGGGTTTCACTCACAACCTTTCCGTCTAAATAAGTAATAATATGCGTATTCTTTTCTTTACTATAATCGTACAATGTATGAATTTGCTCCTGAGTCAAACTTTGTTCGAAGATTACTTCATTACTCTTTAAATCGGTAATTACAGCACCGTTAAACGAAATCATATAAGAATCCATTAATCCTAAGTCCTTAGCATATTCAATCATTGCAGGCGTTGGACGTCCAGAAGCCAGAATAACATGTACTCCTTTTTCTTTGGCTTTAGAAAGCATGGCTCTATTTTCATTCGAAATTTCATGGTTGTCATTCAACAAGGTATCATCCATGTCTAGAACCAACATTTTGTATTTCATAACTATTCTATTTCCGAAAAATGCGGATTTATTTTATCTAAATATTTAATCTAAATTCTTCAATTACTGGATTGGCTTTACCAAAATCAACTTCCTGAATAAACAATTCCACAGCCGAACCTGAACTACCAAAACCCGCTAATCTAGCCGATTGAATATTGTCTTTTATTACTGTTTCAACACCTGCTGCTTCGATTTTTTCTTTCAAAGCCAAGGCTAAAACTTCACTCCCCGAAAACACTTTCATTAATCCCATTGTATCGTTTTTTTATTTTTTATTCCTCTTCCCCTTCGGTTCCCTCTTCTTCTTCGTCTAATTCTTCATATTCTTCCTCATCATATTCTTCTTCCTCTTCAATATCAAATAGGTATGGTTCTTCCATCATTTTATCGGCAAGAATTTCAATTCTTTCTGATAGTTGATCACCAAAAATAATACGTTGCGTTTTAGCAATACTATTCGAAACACGCATAATCTTAGTTTCATGACGCAATTTCAAAATTGGATTAGCATCATCAAGAATAAACATTTTCAAGCGGTTCACATTATAACCTGCCGTAGAAAACATATCGCTCAGTTTGTTTGGTGTACCAATTAAAATGTCAACTCCAGTAGAAACATAATTTTTATCATAATCCATGTCTCCTTTATCATGAACACCATAAACTTCTAAATCACTATATTTTCCATATTTTTCAAATAGTGCTACCATCTCCAACACCTTCTCTTTATCTTCTACAATAATCAAAGCTCGTGGTGATTCTTCGACTGTACCAATCAATCTCTGAATAACATTGATGACAATTGTAGTTGATTTTCCATCTCCATCAGGAGCAATTATTATACAATCGGCACCACTTTTTATGGTCGAAAAAGTATCTTGTTGCAAAACATTCGCTTCCGTTAATCCATTTTCAACTAATGCTTGCTGTAACTTTTCGTTTAATTTTTTTAATTTCATTTATTTTATATTGAAAGATTTAAATATTAAAAAATTAAAAGATTCCAACTCCTAATTTTTAAATTATTCAATCTTTAAATTATTTAATTACTTTGAAGCAAATAGCTTCACATCGCTTTCAGATATTTGGCTTCCGCCAAGGATAATCAAACGTTCTACCACATTCCGCAATTCACGGATATTACCTGTCCAATCGTATTCCTGAAGCAATTTAACCGCATCATCCGAAAATTTCTTCACTGCATTTCCTTGCTCCGAAGCAATTTTATCAGCAAAATGGGAAACTAACAACGGAATATCTTCTCGTCTATCATTCAACGAAGGTACTTTAATTAAAATTACCGCCAATCGATGGTATAAATCCTCACGGAAACGCCCTTCTTCAATTTCTTTTTTTAAATCTTTATTGGTCGCCGCCACCACACGCACATCAACTTTGATATCTTTATCAGCACCTACACGAGTAATGATATTTTCTTGCAGAGCGCGTAATACTTTGGCCTGAGCCGAAAGACTCATGTCACCAATTTCATCTAAGAAAATAGTTCCTTTATCAGCTGCTTCAAACTTTCCAGCACGGTCTTTCACCGCCGAAGTAAAAGCGCCTTTTACGTGACCAAACAATTCGCTCTCTATCAATTCTGACGGAATTGCAGCGCAGTTCACTTCGATTAAAGGAAAAGCAGCACGCTCACTTTTTTCGTGCAATTGGTGTGCTACTAATTCTTTTCCTGTTCCATTTGGACCTGTAACCAGAACACGAGCTTCGGTTTGAGCCACCTTATCAACCATTAATTTGATATGATTAATCGCTTCGCTTTCGCCAATCATTTCGTAGTTTTTACTAACTTTTTTCTTTAGAATTTTATTCTCAACTACCAGTTGTTTTCTATCTAAAGCATTTCGAACAGTATTCAACAAACGATTCAAATCAGGTGGTTTTGAGATATAATCAAAAGCACCTAAACGCATCGCATTTATAGCCGTTTCCATATCGCCATGCCCCGAAATCATTACCATCGGAATTTCAGGCTTTATCTTTTTGACTTCTTCTAATAACTCCACACCATCCATTTTTGGCATTTTAATGTCGCATAGAACCAAGTCGTAATCGTTATTTTTAATTTTTTCGTAACCCGAAACACCATCTTCAGCTTCTTCAACCTGATAAGTATCATTCTCTTCCGAAAGGATTTTAGTAAGCACTCTTCGAATAGCTGCTTCGTCTTCGATAATTAATATTTTGGGCATAGTCTTTTATTTTTTTGAAACGATAAATCCAAAGTTACAAAGATTTTATGCTTTGCCTATGGCTTATTGCTTTTTATCAATATTTTAACCAACGGTATAATTCTTTCCAACTTGGTTTTTTCCCGTACATCAATATTCCTATTCGATATATCTTAGCAGCAAACCAAACCACTAATAAGAATGTTCCAAACAATAATGTAATGGAAACTGCTATTTGCCAAAAGGGTACACCAAAAGGGATTCGCATTAACATTACAATGGGTGAAGTTAACGGAAACATCGAAAAAGCAACTGCCATTGTACTGTTAGGATCATTAACTACGCTAAAAAATCCAACATAAACACTTAACATCAAAGGCATGATAATAGGCAAAAGAAATTGTTGCGAATCGGTTTGATTGTCAACAGCCGCGCCAATTGCTGCATAAAAAGAACTGTATAAAAAGTAACCTCCTATGAAATATACAATAAAACCAATCAAAATACTAGCTATAGGTAAATTCCATAATTCTTTGATAAACAGTTGAGCTGTTCCCGCAAATTCAGTTTGCGAATGCTCTATTAATCCAGAAGAAACACTAGCAGCTGGTCCAACATTGACACCAAAAAATACCGAAGCCGTAAACAACAACGAAAGTCCTATAATTACCCAAATAGTAAACTGTAAAATTCCTGCCAATGATGTTCCTATAATTTTCCCAATCATCAATTGGAAAGGCTTTACCGAAGAAATTATAATTTCGATGATTCGATTTGTTTTTTCTTCGATTACGCTACGCATCACCATATTACCATAGATAATAATAAACATCATGATTAAGTAACCAAAAGCCCCACCGATAGCAATTTTAGCTTCGTTAAGTCCTTTTAAACCTTGCTCACCCGAAGTTTTTGCAATATTGATATTAACATTGGCTTGTGCTTTTTTAATTGCCAATGTATCTAAATGTGCATTTTCCAGATTGATTTTGGTAAGCTTTCTAGCAATAATATCTTGTGCGTTTTCTATAAACGAAATACTCGGACTAGCGTTAGAAATAAACTCGATTTTATTTTCTAATTCGGTTACATCAGTTGTTTTTGGGATGACCAATACGCCTTCATAACCGTTATTTACAATACTGTCTTTTAAAAACTGACTATCAATTTGCGATAAATCCAGGTATTTGAATTGGTCGTCTTCATTGTTTTGAGCAATGAATTCTTTGGCAAACAAACCCGTTTCGTCATGAATAGCGACTCTTTTTACATCGGCTTTAATCGAAGTTAAATAACCAACAAGTAATGCTATTCCAACAAACAATAACGGACTCAAAAAAGTCATTACAATAAAAGACTTATTGCGCACTTTGGCAAAAAACTCTCTTTTTATAATCAGTGATATGATGCTCATAAATTTAAAATATTCAAATATCAAACCCCGAATTCCAATACATATTGAAATTTGGAATTTAAAATATTGGTTATTGCTTTTCTGTTACTGTTTGAATAAAAATATCGTGTACACTCGGGATTTTCTCCACAAAATGAGTTACTTGCCCACGTTGTGTTAAGAGATTTAGCAATTCATTTGGAACCGCATTTCCTAACTGTATTTCAAGTTTTAATTCTTTATTCAACGATTTAAAATTAGCGGGACTAAAAGTGAATTTTTGAGTAATATCATACATCAAACCCTCTACGTTATCCGTTAAAATACCTACTTCAAAACTGTTTGTTTTGTGTTCTCTTTTAACATCTTCTAATTTTCCTTCGATTAATTTATTAGATTTATGAATCAAAGCAATATGATCGCACAATTCTTCTACACTTTCCATTCTGTGTGTCGAAAAAATAATTGTAGCACCCTGCTCTTTTAATGCTAAAATTTCATCTTTAATCACATTGGCATTTACAGGATCAAAACCAGAGAAAGGTTCATCAAAAATCAACAATTTTGGCTTGTGCAATACGCAAACCACAAACTGGATTTTCTGTGCCATTCCTTTAGAAAGCTCTTGGATTTTTTTGTTCCACCAACCTTGAATTCCTAATCTATCAAACCAGTATTCCAATTGTTTTTTGGCTTCAGCCTTAGACAAACCTTTCATTTGTGCCAAATACAAACATTGCTCGCCCACTTTCATGCTTTGGTACAAACCTCTTTCTTCAGGAAGATAACCTATATATTGAACGTGTTTAGGCTGCAACTTTTCGCCATCCAAGATAATTTGACCACTATCAGGCATGGTAATTTGGTTGATGATTCGAATAAGGGAAGTTTTACCGGCACCATTAGGACCTAAAAGCCCATAAATACTGCCTTGAGGAACAGACAAAGAAACTTCGTTAAGCGCTACGTAATCTCCATATTGCTTAACTACTTTATTGACTTCTAATAAGGTATTCATGCTGATTTTTTGAATTTTCTGCTGCTGTTTGGCCTTTTTGACCTTGCGGCTGTAAAAGTAAATAATTACAATCTAAATAGATTAAATAGTTTCATAAAAAAACCCATTCGCCGCGGCGAATGGGTTTTTAGTATGATTTAAGTTTATTTGAAAGCTTAAGAAAACATATCTTTTACTTTTTCAAAAAATGATTTATCTGATTTTTCAGGATTTGGAATAAAATTATCATCTTCTAAATGTTTCTCGAAGAATTGTCTTTGTTCTTTATTTAATGTTTTAGGTGTCCAAACATTAACATGAACTAACAAATCTCCGGTTCCATATCCATTGATACTAGGGATTCCTTTTCCTTTTAATCGAAGAATTTTTCCAGATTGAATTCCTTCTTCTAATTTGATTCTTACTTTACCGTTGATAGCCTCGATATCTTTAGAAACTCCAAGAACTGCTTCAGGGAAACTTACATATAAATCATAATGTAAATTCTCTCCTTCACGCTTCAAGAATTCGTGCTCTAATTCTTCGATAGCAACAATTAAATCTCCAGGAATACTGTTTCCTGGCGCATCGTTTCCTTTGTTAGAAACTTTTAATTGCATTCCGTCAACAACACCAGCTGGAATTTTTATAGAAACTGTTTCGTCTTCTACAATCATTCCCTGAGCATCAGCGTTAGCAGGTTTTTTATCTAAAATTTGTCCAGAACCACCACAAGCAGGACAAGTTGTCGCTGATTGCATTCTACCTAAAATAGTATTAGTCACACGCATTACCTGCCCTTGACCATTACAAGTAGAACATGTTCTATAAGAAACTCCTGGAGCCTGAACTTTACGTTTTACCTTTACTTTTTTCTCAACACCATTGGCAATTTCTTCCAAAGTCAATTTTACTTTGATACGCAAATTGCTTCCTTTAGCACGACGAACTCCACCTCGGCTTCCGCCTCCGCCAAATCCACCGAAACCACCACCGAAGATATCTCCAAACTGACTGAAAATATCATCCATGTTCATGTGACTATGACCTCCGCCAAAACCACCAGAACCATCAAAAGCTTGGTGTCCAAATTGGTCATACTTTGCTTTTTTGTCAGCATCGCCTAAAATTTCATAAGCTTCTGCCGCTTCCTTGAACTTTTCTTCTGCCGTTTTGTCTCCAGGATTTTTGTCAGGATGAAACTCAATAGCTTTCTTTCTGTAGGCTTTTTTGATTGCCGCAGCATCAGCACCTTTAGAAACACCTAATATCTCGTAAAAATCTTTTTTCATTTGTATTTATTTTTTTTGAAATACACTATACTGTGCGTTTCTACTCAAATTTATTGCCCAATTACTACTTTTGGGAAACGAATAATTTTTTCTCCTAGTTTGTATCCTTTTTCAAGAACATCAACTATTTTTCCTTTTAATTTAGGTGATGGAGCAGGAATTTGTGTAATTGCTTCTGCAAAATCAGCATCAAAAGCATCTCCAATTTTCACATCAACTAACTCTAAGCCCTTAGAAGATAAGGTATTTTTCAATTTTTCATGAATCAACTCCACTCCTTTTGTTAAAATCTCATCTTCTGATTTAGAAATTTCAACTAAAGCTCTGTCAAAATCATCTAAAACAGGCAACATCGCTAACAAAACCTCTTGGTTCGCTGTTTTAAACAAATCAATACGTTCTTTTGAAGTTCTTCTTTTGTAGTTTTCAAATTCAGCAAATAATCGTAAATGTTTGTCTTTCTCATTCGCTAAGTCATTTGCCAATAGCTCTTCTGGACTTAACTCCACAGCAGCATCAACTTGGTCTTCGCTTGTCGTGTTTTCCATTGTTACTTCATCCATTTCTTTATCGATCTCTGTATTCTCAGTACTCATATTTCCTTTATTTTTAAAAATATTCTTAAACTTCATTTTTACACTTTCCTTTGGATAGCAAAAGTACTGCCAAAGCTAACTTAATGCCAAATTGTCACGCTATTCACTAATACCTGTTTTTGTAGCTTTTTTTTCTTGAATTGATTTTTTTTTACCCCTAAATTAAAATTTTAATAAATTTTTAAGAGATAATCCAAATAGATTCGATATGTTTGTTATTAGGTACTAATCAATCTCTGATTTTCTTCTCAAAACAAGACCGAAAATTACAGTTGATTCCAAAACAATTATTAATTCACGATTACTCATATTAAAAAAAGCTTTGCCTATATAGACAAAGCTTTTTTTATTTTACTTTTATTTCCAAATTAAACTAAAGCATTTTTCAAGCCTTCAAAATCCAAAATGGTTTGTTCTCCCGAAACTAAATTCTTAAGCGAATAGGTATTCGAACTCATTTCTTCTTCACCCACAATTACTGCAAAAGGAATATTGCGTTTATCAGCATGCTGAAATTGCTTCGCCACCTTAGCTTTATCTGGATATAATTCGACTTTTACACCTGAAGCTCTTAAATTTTTAATGGCTTGCAAAGCATAAAAAGCTTCCTCATCACCATAATTAATAAACAAAGCTTTTGAACTTGCCGTAACCGTTTCTGGAAACAATCCCAACTCTTCAACAACCAAATAGATTCGATCCAAACCGAAAGAGATTCCAACACCACTCATGTTTTTCAAACCGAAAATTCCAGTCAAATCATCATATCTTCCACCGCCACCAATAGAACCCATAGCAACTCCCTTTGGCGCAGCCACTTCAAAAATAGCTCCTGTATAATAATTCAATCCACGTGCCAGCGTTACATCTAAATCTAAAATTGCAGTTGTCAATCCTAATTTAGTCACGTTATCACAAATAAAACGCAGTTCCTCTACTCCTTTCATTCCTTCTTCAGAAGACGATAAAAGTTGAGATAATTTTTCTATTTTTTCAGAAATACTTCCTGTGAAATTGAACAACGGCTGCACTTTTACAATAGCTTCTTCCGAAATTCCTTTTTCAATCATTTCTTTCTTTACACCATCCTCACCTATTTTATCTAACTTATCTAAGGCTACCGTAAAATCAATCAATTTATCCGAAGCACCAATAACCTCAGCAATTCCTGATAATATTTTTCGGTTATTAATCTTAACCGTAACGCCATTCAGTCCTAAAGTACTAAAAACGGTATCATATAATTGTACCAATTCTACTTCTTGCCACAATGATTTCGAACCCACCACATCGGCATCACATTGAAAAAACTCTCTGAAACGCCCTTTTTGCGGTCTGTCAGCACGCCAAACCGGTTGGATTTGATATCTTTTAAAAGGAAACTCAATATCATTTTGATGTTGCACCACATATCTTGCAAAAGGAACAGTCAAATCATAACGCAAGGCTTTTTCTGAAATACTAGAAGTCAACTTCACGCTATCTTTATTCTCTAAATGAGCAGTATTGGCTTTCGCCAAATAATCTCCAGAGTTCAAAATTTTAAAAATCAATCGATCACCTTCTTCTCCATATTTCCCCATCAAGGTTTCTGAATTTTCAAACGAAGGAGTTTCTATCGGTTGGAAGCCAAATTTCTCAAAATTACTTTTTATAGTCTGGATAATATATTGACGTTTTGCCACCTCAGCAGGTGAAAAATCTCTTGTTCCCTTAGGAATACTTGGTTTTGATGCCATTTCAATTCTTGATTTTTGATTTTATAATTTTGGATTCCAACTTCTGCTTTCGATCTTCTAATTTTAAGAATCCTTAAATTCGGATGCAAATATCTTATTTTTAAAATAAATAATTCGCCTTGAAAACAAACTTGTAACAAAAATTGTATTTTCGTAACAAACTACTACGATGCGCAATCTTTTAAAAGAAAACATAAAAATAGCTTTTGGCTCTATTAAAACCCAAATTCTACGAACCACACTTACCATATTAATTATTGCTATTGGTATCACAGCATTGGTTGGAATTCTAACCGTAGTTTCAGCCCTAGAAAACACCATTTCCTCTGATTTTGCCTCGATGGGCGCTAACACATTCAACATCAATCGTTATGAAAACACCATAAAAAAACACGGTGGCGAAGAACGAACCATCATTAATCCGATTATTTCCTATCCCGAAGCTGTTGCTTTTAAGAACAAATATAACTTTCCGCTTTCTCAAACTTCACTTTCTTTTAAAGCTACTTCGATTGCCGAAGTAAAATTTGAATCTGAAAAAACCGATCCTGAAATTTCAGTTCTTGGTGTAGACGAATATTTTGTTACTAATTCAGGACTAGAAACCAGTTCGGGACGTAATTTCAATAATTTCGACATCAGCAACAACAACTATGTTTGTGTAGTAGGTTCGGATTTTGAAAAAGGATTACTAAAAGATGTAAATCCTATCAACAAAACCATTTCTATTCGTGGCGCCCGCTTTAAAGTCATTGGCGTTTTAAAAGAAAAAGGTTCGACTTTTGGCAACAGCCAGGATTTAAGAGTTTTGATTCCTATTCAAGTGGCGCGCTCCCTTTTTACCGCTCCTAACATTAATTATAGTTTGAGTGTAATGGTGAATAACAAGGATTTTCTAGACCAGGCCACCGATAATGCTATCAGCACCATGCGCAGTATTCGCAAACTGAGCCCTGTAAAAGATAATAATTTTGGTGTAGTGAGAAGTGACGATTTGATTAATCGCATCCTTAGCATTACTCAATATCTGGGTTGGGCATCTTGGGTTATTGGGATTATCACAATACTGGGTTCATCAATTGCTTTGATGAATATTATGATTGTTTCGGTTACCGAACGCACCCGAGAAATAGGCGTTAGAAAAGCTTTGGGCGCTAAACGTTCTACAGTAGCCGTTCAGTTTTTTATAGAAACCTTACTTATTGGACAAATTGGCAGTGTAGCTGGAATTATTTTCGGAATATTAATTGGTTACGGAATCGCTAAAGCTTTAAGTTTTGCTTTCGTTATTCCTTGGGGCGCTATTTTTGCAGCTTTCCTGACTAGTTTTATTGTAGCTATTGTTTCTGGTTTGTATCCTGCAATCAAAGCGGCTTATCTTGATCCGATTGAGGCGTTGCGTTACGAGTAATTTTTCTAGTAATTAGTGATTAGACAACAAAAACTCTGAATACTGCTAACTGATAACTGCTCTCGTCATACGGTCGTTTCCGTAAATATCTTTTCTCAACTCAACATTTTTGAAATTCATTTTTTCGAGCAATTCAATCATTTCCTTACCTAAATACTGATTGATTTCAAAAAATAATTGTCCATTTTCAACGAGATTCTTTTGAGCTAATTCGGCAATTTTTCGATAAAAAACCAATGCATTGTCATCCTCTACAAAAAGAGCTAAATGCGGTTCGTTATCCAAAACATTTTTCTTAATTTCCTGTTTTTCTAGATTACGAACATAGGGTGGATTCGAAACAATAATATCAAATTCTTGTTCTAAATCAGCAGTTTCTAAGATGTTTTTAGAAATAAAATTCACACTTACGTTGTTGATTTCTGCATTTTTTTTGGCTGTAGCCAAAGCTTTTTCCGAAACATCAATCGCATAAACGGTAGCATTCGGGATATTTTTAGCCAATGAAATAGCGATGCAGCCACTTCCTGTGCCAATGTCTAGAATTTTTAAATTTTTCAATCTTTCAATCTTTAAATTCTCCTTAATAATCCATTCAACTAATTCTTCGGTTTCTTGTCTCGGAATCAAAACATTTTCGTTGACTTCAAAATCCAATCCGTAAAAACTGGTTTTCCCAAGCAAATACTGAACAGGAATTTCCAACTTTAATTGTTCTAAAATTGCATTCCAAACTTCTAAATCAGCCTCAGAGAAACTCAAATCAGGTTGCAAAGCCAAGTCAATTCTTCTCAATTTCTTTTTCTCTTCCAAGATTAAATAAAAAAAACTTTCAGCTTCTCCTTCGTCATAAATAGTCGAAAGCGCTTGAATGAATTGAGCTCTGTATTCTTTGATTTGCATATTTTATTTTAAAAGCGATGAATTAAGACCAAATATTTTTTTATGATTTCAGAATTACATTCGAAAAGCAATAAAAATTAAAGCCACAAAAATAGAAATAGTTTATTGTTTTTTAATCGGTTTCAAAACTAAATCATAAACCCAAAAATAACTACTTTTGCCCTGTGAAGATACATGAAAAATACCTAGCGCGCTGCATTCAACTAGCCCAAAACGGCTTTGGAACAACTTATCCTAATCCGATGGTAGGCAGCGTTATTGTTTATGAAGGTCAAATTATTGGCGAAGGCTGGCATAAAAAAGCGGGCGAACCCCATGCCGAAGTTAATGCTGTAAATTCAGTAAAAGACAAATCGCTTTTGCAAAAAGCAACCATATATGTGAGTCTGGAACCTTGCAGTCATTTTGGAAAAACACCGCCTTGTTGCGATTTAATCATCCAAAATAAAATTCCAAATGTCGTTATTGGCACTGTTGACCCTAACGAAAAAGTAGCTGGTAGAGGCATCAAAAAACTTCTAGAAGCAGGAGCTAATGTAACCGTAGGCGTTCTAGAAAAAGAATGCAATGAACTCAACAAACGTTTTTTTACCTTTCATCAAAAACAAAGACCTTATATTATTTTAAAATGGGCTGAAAGTCAAGACGGATTTATCGCCCCAATTAAACGAGACGAGAAAAAACCCGTTTGGATTAGCAATCGTTATTCAAGACAATTGGTTCATAAATGGCGAAGCGAAGAGCAGGCTATTCTGGTTGGTACACAAACTGCGCTAGACGACAATCCTAAACTTGATGTTAGAGATTGGAAAGGAAACAATCCTGTAAGAGTAGTTTTAGATAAAAACAATCGTCTTCCAAAAGAAAGCCATCTATTAGATAATCAGCTAAAAACAATTATTTTTTGTCAATCGAATTTAAATAAAAATCAAGAAAACACTATCTTTGAAATAATTGATTTTGAACAAAATATACTTCCCCAAATCTTAAAAAAATTATTTGATCATCAAATTCAATCTGTAATAATTGAAGGTGGTCGTCAAACATTACAAACTTTTATTGACGAAAATCTTTGGGACGAAGCACGTATTTTTAAAGGAAGAGCTATCTTTAAAAACGGAATAAAAGCACCTACTATAACAATAAAAACAACCAAAAACCAGTTTGTTTTAGAAGACGAACTCCTAATTTTAAACAACCATGATTAATACTATTATTTTTGATTTTGGAGATATCTTCATCAATTTAGATAAAAAAGCCACTCTTGACGGATTTAAAGATTTAGGTTTAAAAGAATGGAATGAAGATTTAGACCAATTGAATATTCAATTCGAAAAAGGAAAAATCACAAAGGACGAATTTCTAGCTGGATTTCAAAAACAAATGCCAAATGCCAGCATCAAAGAAATTCTAAAAACTTGGAATACTATTTTAGCAGATTTCCCTTTGTACCGATTAGAGTTTTTACAAATGCTTTCACAAAAATACCGCCTGTTCCTGTTGAGCAACACCGATTCGATTCACATTGACACATTCGAACATAGAGTTGGCGCTTCTTTTTATGGTGACTTCTACCAATGTTTTGAAAAAGTCTATTTTTCTTTCGAAATGGGAATGCGCAAACCCGATGCAGAAATCTACCTTACACTTATAAATAATCACCAACTACAAGCTAAAAACACTTTATTTGTTGACGACAAAAAAGAAAACACCGATGCAGCTGCAGCTTTAGGCATGCATGTTTGGAATCTTCAGGTAGGAAAAGAAGATGTGGTGGATTTATTTGAGAAAGACATACTTTAACAATGTTCAATAGCAATGACAAAAATCAATGACAATATCAATTCTAAATTGATATTTCTTTTTGATATTGCCATTGACTATTGAGATTGATTTTTAAAAATGAAAGACACTTATAAAACCATTGAATTCCCATCAGAAGAAATACTATTTAAAGAAAAAGGAAGCAAATTCTTTGGTTACGCCTTCCCTATCACTTCCGAAGAAGAGGTCAAACCCATAATTGAGGTTTTAAAAAAACAACATACTACCGCCTGCCATTATTGTTATGCCTACCAAATAGGCACTGAAAAAATTAGCTACAGAGCCAATGACGATGGCGAACCCAGTAATAGCGCTGGAATGCCTATTTACGGTCAAATTCAGTCTTTTTCAGTCACCAATACACTTGTGGTTATAGTTCGCATTTTTGGCGGCACAAAATTAGGTGTTGGTGGATTAATTACCGCATATAAAACTGCAGCACAACTCACTCTCGAAAACTGCTCTATTATTGAAAAAACCATCGATGTTCATTATTTAATATCCTTTGATTATAAAAACATGAATAAGGTAATGCGCATTATCAAGGAAAAAAACTTGGATATTGTTAACCAAAAAATGGAAATGAGCTGTGAAATCGAAATTAAAACCCGAAAAAAAAATGCCAAACAAATATTCGACATTTTCAATTCTCTATTTGAAATTGAGATAAAAGCTAAAGAATAATATCTAAATCGAGATAAAAATTCGAAAAAAACATCAAAAAAACATCCGATATTTTTAATTCTAGACATAAAATTAACATCAAAATTAAAGAAAAACGAGTATCTAAATCATAGATTTCTAAATTCGTAAAAGCTGCGTTTTGACATACTCTGGAGCAGCCATTGGACGACCCGTTTTCATGTTCACAAATACCAAAATTGAGTTCCCAATTGTTAATAACTCATTTTGTTCATTATAGATCTCATAATCAAATTCAATCTTGGCCGAAGTCTGACTTTTAAAAATAGTTTTAACAGTCAATAAATCGTCATATCGGGCTGGTTTTTTGTAATTCATATTCAAAGAAACCACAGGAAGCATCACTCCGTTTTCCTCCATCCATCTATAAGAAATCCCAATGTTTCTAAGCCATTCCACACGCCCCATCTCAAAATACTGTGCATAATTCCCATGATAAACAACTCCCATTTGATCGGTTTCTGAGTATCTTACGCGCACATTAAATTCGTATATTTTCATTTTAAATTTTATTATTTTATATATTAATTAGCAATCTTTTTCTTCTTACTTACAATAATATTTCTTCAAAATCAACCTCTATTTATTTTTTTTTAACGAAAATTGTTCACATATTTGTTACCCCAAGAAATAACATCTTTTTCGATATTATTTACTTCAGAAAACAGAATAAAAAATATAATAATTTAACAGAATTTATGAACAAAACTGCTCAATCAGTATGGGATAACTGCTTGTCTTTTATAAAAGACAATATTCAGGACCAAGCTTACAAAACTTGGTTTGAGCCAATCAAGTCAGTTGAACTTACCGATAACGCATTGTATATTCAGGTACCTAGTAAATTTTTCTACGAATGGTTAGAAGAACACTATGTTAAATTATTGAAGGTTGCCCTTACTAAAGAACTTGGAAAAAACGCAAAGTTACTTTATAAAATTAAAATGGAGAACACTTACGGCAACAAACAACCGTTTACGGAACAATTGCCAAGTGCCAACAGATCTCCAATGAAACCTCAAAATGTTGATGCTCCTTTAAAAAACCTAGACCCAGAATTAAAAAATCCTTTTGTGATTCCTGGAATTAGAAACTTAAAGATTGAATCGCAATTAAATGCCAATTATAGTTTTGACAACTTCCTTGAAGGAGATTCTAATAGATTAGCCCGTTCGGCAGGTATGGCTGTTGCCAATAAACCAGGCGGAACTTCATTTAATCCATTATTGATTTTTGGAGGTGTTGGATTAGGAAAAACGCATTTAGCTCACGCTATTGGGGTTGAAATTAAAGACAAATATCCTGAAAAAACGGTTTTATATATTTCTGCCGAAATTTTCACGCAACAATATATTGACTCGGTAAAGAAAAATAACCGAAATGATTTTATTCATTTCTACCAATTAATCGATGTATTAATCATTGATGATGTGCAATTCTTATCTGGAAAATCAGGTACGCAAGACGTGTTTTTCCATATTTTCAACTATTTGCACCAAAATGGCAAACAAGTTATTTTGACTTCTGATAAAGCACCAGTTGACATGCAAGATATTGAGCAACGCTTACTATCTCGTTTCAAATGGGGATTATCGGCTGAATTGCACCAACCAGACTACGAGACTAGAGTTTCGATTCTAAAAAACATCTTGTACCGTGATGGTGTAGAAATACCTGAAGACATCATTGAATATGTAGCTCGTAACATTAAATCTAATGTTCGTGAACTAGAAGGAGCCATCATTTCATTGATTGCACAATCTTCTTTCAATAAAAAAGAAGTTACTATTGAATTAGCCAAAAGCGTAGTTGAGAAATTTGTTAAAAATGTAAAAAGAGAAATCTCTATCGATTATATTCAAAAAATCGTTTCAGATTATTTCCAATTGGACGTAGAGACTTTACAATCTAAAACAAGAAAAAGACACGTAGTTCAAGCCAGACAATTAGCGATGTTTTTTGCTAAGAAATTCACTAAATCGTCTTTGGCAAACATTGGTTCACAAATAGGTGATCGTGACCACGCAACAGTATTACACGCTTGTAAAACTGTAGATAATTTAGTTGCAACCGACAAACAATTCAAAAAATTTGTCGAAGACATCCACAAGAAATTAACGCTATAAAAGCCTTATGTCTGTAAAGATTTTAATGGTGTGTTTAGGCAACATTTGCCGATCTCCTTTGGCTGAAGGAATTCTAGCTTCGAAACTACCTAAAGATAAATTCAAGGTAGATTCAGCTGGAACTGGTTCTTGGCACATAGGACATTCGCCAGATGCGCGTTCTATTGCTATTGCAAAAAAACACCAGCTTGACATTTCAAATCAAAAAGGAAGACAGTTTAAAACAGCTGATTTTGATACTTTCGATTATATCTATGTAATGGATAAATCCAATTATCACGATGTAATTGATTTAGCCAAAAACGAAAAACAAAAAGCAAAAGTTCAAATTATCCTGAACGAATTGTATCCAAACGAAAATGTAGACGTTCCCGACCCTTATTACGGAATCGATAATGGATTTCAGATGGTTTACGAAATGCTTGACGACGTTTGCGAAATGATTGCTAACAAACTAAAGGCAAAACACGGCTAATCCTTTCTTAGCTTACACAAATAAAACAACACTAATGAAATCAAACGCTCTTTTAGGAAAACTCTATTTAATCCCTACCACAATGGGAGATTGCGATCCGATGGATGTTTTACCACAAACTGTAAAAAGAACCATTGATTTTATTGACTATTATATTGTTGAGAACGAAAAAACAGCTCGAAAATCCATCAAAGGAGTCAATCCTGAGAAAAAACAATCGGATTTAGTGCTTTTTGCATTGAATAAACATACCGAAACCAAAGAACATTTAGATTTCATCAAACCTTTATTAGAAGGAAAAAATGTAGGTTTAATGAGTGAAGCAGGTTGTCCAGGTGTTGCCGATCCTGGGGCTGTAATTGTAAAACTAGCCCACGACCGCGGTATTCAGGTCATTCCTCTTGTTGGTCCTTCTTCTATTTTACTAGCTATGATGGCTTCAGGAATGAATGGACAGAGTTTTACTTTTCACGGTTATTTACCTATCGAAAAAGACGAAAAAAGAGCGAGTTTTAAAAGTTTAGAAAGAACATCATTCGAGAAAAATCAATCGCAGATTTTTATTGAAACTCCTTATCGCAACAATAAATTACTGGAAGATTTAATCCAGACATTACATCCTGAAACGCATTTGTGTATTGCTGCTGATATTACGCTACCAACAGAATACATCAAAACCAAGAAAATTGCAGCTTGGAAAAAAGAAACGATTGATTTACACAAACGTCCTACTATTTTTATTATTCATAAAATGTAGTTCGTCAAAGCATTTTCCTAACTCAAGCCTTTTAATTACTTTTAGCTTTTCAAAAAAGTAAATCATGTCTAAACTTCCTAATATTACCACGAGCATTTTTACAGTCATGTCAAAAATGGCGGCAGAACACAATGCGATTAACTTATCGCAAGGCTTTCCTAATTTTCCTGTTGACGAAAAACTGACTGAAATTGTAGCTCGATTGGCAAAAGAAGACGTTCATCAATACACACCCATGGTAGGTTATCCGCCTTTGTTATCCAAAATAGCTTCACTTGTTCAGCATTCGTACCAAAGAAATATTCAGTCTGAAACTGAAATTCTGGTAACCACTGGAGCTACTCAGGGAATTTTTACCACAATTCAAGCCTTGGTAGAAAATAATGATGAAGTAATTATCTTAGACCCAAGTTATGACTGTTACGAAGCTCCAGTTTTATTGTGCAATGCAAAAGCTGTTCGCGTAGCCTTGAATAATAATTACACTCCAAATTGGAAAAATATCGAAGCTGCTTGTTCTTCGAAAACCAAAATGATTATCATCAACAATCCGCATAATCCGACGGGAAAAATTCTCAACGAATCAGATTTCGAAGCCTTAGAAAAACTACTTGAAAAATATCCAAATATCATTCTGCTTTCTGACGAAGTTTACGAATACATTACTTTCGAAGAAAAACACATTTCGGTTCATACTCGAGAACTGCTGCGCAATCGCGCTATTGTAGTTTCTTCTTTTGGAAAAACATTTCATATTACAGGTTGGAAAGTGGGCTATTTAGTTGCTCCTGAACATTTGATGAAGGAAATTAAAAAAGTGCATCAATTTCTGGTTTTTAGCGTAAATAGTGTTGCTCAAGCCGCTATTAGCGAATATTTAGATAGTGTTGCAGTAGAAGAAATTAGCGCATTCTATCAACAAAAAAGAGATTATTTCAGAGAATTACTTTCAAAAAGCCGATTCAAATTAATGCCTTGCGAAGGAACTTACTTTCAAGTGGTTTCATACGAAGCCATTTCTAACGAAAATGATGTGGATTTCTGCAAACGCTTAATTACCGAACACGGAGTAGCTGCCATTCCTATTTCAAATTTCTATGAAAATGGTAAGGATTTGCTTTTAATTCGGTTTTGCTTTGCAAAAGACAATGCAACCTTAGAAGAAGCTGCCCGAAGATTGTGCAAAATCTAGCAATTTATATTTAAAATTATTACATGAAAATCTTAATTATTTGTTTCCTTTTTAAAAATATTTCCAATATCCTTTCCTAATTTCTGGATGGTTTCGATGCCTTTATTTAGAGGTTGTGAAGAAATATCCTCATAGCGTTGTGTGATATAACTATTATCAAATTGTTGAGGATAAATAACCAACTTACTATTAAACTGAAAGTGTTTCCCTAATTTTGATGGTAATTTTTCGAGTAAATTAATATATGAAGCTGAACCTTTCCTGGCTGAAACAAGAACAAACAAATCGTCCTCATTAATCTTTCTGGCTAACACTAAAAAATCATCCCAATCATCAAAAAGATTTACGGTAATTTTCATATTTAACTTAACATCAACTAAAAATTTCTCAACTGCTTTTTTAGTAGCTTGATTAGAATGTAAAAGCACGGGAATACTCAGTTCTTGTGCTAATTTGGAAATTTTAATAATCCATAAATCAAAGCCGTTTTCATGCTCCGCAAGTGGTGGTGCAGCAATAATAATTCGTTTATGAAGTATTAAAGGCTTAACTAAATCGCAAATAAAAACGGTTTTATCAGTATTCCCTAAAATACTTTCTGTTTTATCACCAATCAACTTATCGAGTAGATTAGAACGCACTGGCCAACCTAAAATAATGATGTTAGCCATGATTTCTCGAGAAATACGAGCAACACCACTAGTTATATTATGATCTATAGTTGTAATTGCATTTACTTTTGTCTCAGTTGCAGAACCCTGTTTTACAAATTCTTCTAATTTATTTCTAGTTTTAATAATGTTTCTTTCGGCTTCTTCATCATTAGAAACAACCGAAAGAATTGATATTGGATTAGGCGACTTTTTATCTTTAATCAAGACTGAAAATTCTAGTAACTTTTCAATTTTCTTAATGTTTGCAATGGGAAGTAGAATGTGTTCATCAGTTAATCTGTTAATAAAACCTAAATCAGTTTTATCATCTTCACTTTCAATTACAATTTGTTTTGCTGCTTTTTCCGTTATAAAAGAAGCAATGACACAGGTTATTAAAATTAAAATGATTGTACCATTAAGAATATTTTCGTCTAGAATATTAGCTTTATAACCTACTAATATTACTGCCAGTGTAGCCGCAGCATGCGCACTACTCAACCCAAATATAAGCTGTCTTTGAACTCTGGAATACTTAAGTACATACTGAGTAATCAAGGCAGCAACCCATTTACCAAATAGAGCCACAACCGAAAGTGTTCCTGCCACAATAAGCGCCGCAGAACCACTAAATATAACACTCGTATCTACTAACATTCCCACACTTATAAGAAAGAATGGAATAAATAATGAATTACCCATAAATTCTATCCTATTCATTAAGGCAGAAGAATGAGGAATCAATTTATTTAAAGCTAAACCAGCTACAAACGCACCAATTATTGGCTCAACTCCAGCCACTTGAGCTAAAAAGGCAGCAAAAAACACGACTGATAAAACAAATATATAATGAGAATGCTTTTCACTTTCCAATTTTCGAAAAAACCATTTCGCAATTCTCGGAATGACCAGAAACATAATTGCTGAAAAAATACCCAAAGAAATACCTAATCGCAACCAAAATTCCTGATTAAGATTTCCTGTACTATTCCCCATAATAACAGCAAGAATAATAAGTACAGCCGTATCAGTAAGAATCGTTCCTCCTATCGCAACTGCTACCGCTTGATTTTTAGCAATTCCAAGTTTACTCACAATTGGATAAGCTACCAAGGTATGTGTTGCAAACATACTGGCAGTAAGGAAACTGGCATTAAAATCATAATTTAGAAAGTAATAACATACTGGAAATCCTATCGCTAAAGGAAAAAAGAAAGTAACAAAACCAAACAAAATACTCTTGTTTTTATTGGCTTTAAATTCATTCATATCCAGTTCTAATCCTGCAATAAACATGATGTATAACAGTCCAATAGTTGAAAATAAATCAATAGCCGAATTTTTTTCAAGAATATTTAATCCATGAGGACCAATAACAACACCCGAAATAATCAAACCAATAATGCCCGGAATATTTAATCTTTTTAAAAGAATTGGAGATAATAATATAATAAATAAAATCAATGAAAAAACCAATACGGGGTTTGCTAAAGGCAACTCGAATTCATGTATTAAATGCTTAAAAAAATCCGTCATGTGCTGATCTATTTTTTAGTATAGTGTTTAAGAAACTGAATTCTTTCTAGAAAAATATTGAAACTCAAAAGAACAGTTTGCTGTATATTTAATTTTATAATGGGAAATTAAAAACTTAAGATGAGATAAATTGAAAAATTTCTCTGCTACAAATTGATTAACCCATTTTAACAAATATAAAAACATAAATATAAAACACAGCAATATATTTTTTTTTATGACGGATTTAATATTTAAAAAAGCATAAAACAACCTTAATTTAACAAACCAAATAAACAATAATATTAAGGACTAACATCAGTTTTTTTCGTTTTCCAAATATCATTGAACAAAACAGAAACTTTATAAAACACATTACACTACAAAAAAAGTAATTTTTTATTTATACTACACAAGCAATACTTGATTTTGTATATTTACAATAAAACCAAAAAACAGATGAACTTTAGCCAGAAAATGTTACGAGACGATGCCCTAAGCGGAAAAGTAATTGTAGTTACAGGTGGCGGTAGCGGTTTAGGAAAAGCTATGACCAAATACTTTCTAGAACTTGGCGCTAAAGTAGCGATAACTTCTCGTGATTTAGACAAACTTAAAAACACCGCTACTGAATTAGAAAACGAAACAGGGGGAGTTTGCCTGCCTTTGCAATGTGACGTTCGCCATTATGAGGAAGTCGAAAACATGTTAGAACAGGTCTTAAAAACTTTTGGCAAAGTCGATGTATTGTTGAACAATGCCGCTGGAAACTTCATCTCTCCTACCGAGCGATTGTCTGCCAATGCTTTTGATACTATTATAGATATTGTTTTAAAAGGAACAAAAAACTGCACCTTGGCTTTTGGGAAACACTGGATTGACAGCAAACAAACTTCATCTACCGTTTTAAATATTGTTACTACTTATGCTTGGACAGGTTCGGCATATGTGGTTCCAAGTGCTACTGCCAAAGCTGGTGTCCTAGCCATGACCAGAAGCCTTGCTGTAGAATGGGCTAAATACGGAATCAGAACCAATGCCATTGCTCCAGGACCATTCCCTACTAAAGGCGCTTGGGATAGATTACTCCCCGGAGATCTTGCTGAAAAATTTGATATGTCTAAAAAAGTGCCGTTAAAACGCGTGGGTGATCATCAGGAATTAGCCAATCTAGCCGCTTATTTGGTTTCTGATTTCTCTGCTTACATCAATGGCGAAGTGGTAGTTATTGACGGTGGCGAATGGCTTAAAGGCGCTGGACAGTTCAATATTCTGGAAGCCATTCCCGAAGAACTTTGGGATCAATTAGAAATAATGATTAAAGCCAAAAAGAATAAGTAATCAAGCCGTCAGAAGACTGCGAAAACCGTTCAGAAGCAAACAACAGCCTCTCCGAAGCATTTAAATGTGAGTCCGAAGTATTCATCAGCTTGTCCGAAGCTCGTATCAGGTCGTCCGAAGACCGTATCAGGCTGTCCGAAGCATGCATCAGGGACACGGAAGCTCGTATCAGGGCATTCTTTTCTCTTCGGACGCCCTATTTTACTGGGCGGAGTACAAAAACAGCTAAAATAATGGAAATACGCATTTTATAGGTTTATGACTATTATTTTTTATATTTGAAAAAAGAATAAAACGAAATAAAGTAGCGACAATCTAATAGTTAGTGGCAAGCGGTGCGCAGAACGGGAGAATTTAACAAACCAAATAATGATTGAAAATTATAAAGCAGAAGTTCTAAAAGCAAGACAAGTTTCACAGCAAATGTTTGAAAAGGAATACCCTGATGTTTTGGAAATATTAAGATTAATAGACCAATATATCGTGTTAATAATTAACCGCTTTCAAAATATAAGTGGAATGGGAGAAATTCACAATTACAAATTCGCTTTGATTGTTTCTTTTATTAGAACACAGTTGATTATTAGTGAACATATTCTCAATAGTGAGTTAATTGAAGTTACTGTTTTAGAAAGAAAACAAATAGAATTGATTGCGAGATTATCGGAAATTGAGAAAAAAATACTTAATAAAGAAACTTTACGTAGATTAATAGGAAATACCCCTAATGTCGGGAATGGAAATTTGAGTGATAATTTAAGAAATATGTATGGAATGTTTTCCGAAATAGCCCATTCTTCAAAAACAGAACCATTTGCATTATTAGCGGAAAAATCAGAAGATGACACGATTGGATATAGTGTTTTGCCTACATATAATTCAACTAATACAATTGTTGCTTTAAATAATCATATTCAGATATTTTTTGATTTTTCCATTTATCTATTTAGTTTTCAAGAAGAGTTTATTGAAAATTATACCAATGACGATGAGATGGAATTAATATCCAACTTAATAGAGAAAGGTAAACTTGCAAAACTTTCAGTATTTGATAGATTTGAATAATAAAAAATCCCGATAACGCGGAAATGTTTTCCGTTCCTACAATCAAAATTCATAGCTATAAAAAAACTCCCAGAACCTTGTTGAAAACAGACCAATATTTCCTTTCAAAACCAAAATATACTCCCAATTAAATTCCTATTTTTGTTTTACAAATAACAACAAAACCATTTTATGCTCATTATAGGAATTGCAGGCGGAACAGGAAGTGGAAAAACAACGGTTGTGCATCAGATAATGAGTAAATTACCTGATGCCGAAGTGGGTATTATTAATCAGGATTCTTATTACAAGAAAACGAACAATTTGAGCTATGATGAACGTGCTTTAATAAATTTTGATCATCCTAGAGCTATTGATTTCGAATTATTGGTCAGCCACCTAAAAGATCTTAAAGAAGGCAAAATAATTCGCCAGCCTGTGTATTCATTTGTTACTCATAACCGAACCGAAGACAGCATCACTACCCATCCTAGAAAAGTAATAATTGTAGAGGGAATTTTAATTTTGGCTAATCCTGAACTAAGAGATTTATTTGACATCAAAATCTATGTCCATGCCGACTCTGACGAAAGATTAATTCGCCGACTAAAAAGAGATATTGCCGAGCGTGGTCGTGATATGGAAGAAGTGCTCAACCGCTACCAAAAAACCTTAAAGCCAATGCACGAACAATTTATAGAACCTACTAAAGCCTTTGCCGATATTATCATTCCTAACGACAAATACAACACGGTAGCAATTGACATTGTTCGCACAGTAATTAACCAACGAATTCTATAATTTTATTGTAAATTTATAGTAGTCCTCAAAACACGAATAGCGTTTTACTCTTATCAAAATTTGATTTTAGTTTAACTTGACATAAAAACAACAAATGAAAAACCCATATAAAGACAAGGCCTGGTTTAAATATTTAAGTAACAAATACATTTGGTCCCTATTATTTTTTGCAGCCTGGATGATATTTCTAGACAATTATTCTTATTTTGATCATCGTGTTTTAGACAATCAAATCGAAGAGTTAGAAGACAACAAAACCTATTACCAGGAAGAAATTCAAAAGGATGAAGCCCAAATTAAACAGCTTAAAAATCCGCAACAAGTAGAAAAATACGCTCGCGAAAAATACTATATGAAAAAAGACAGCGAGGATATTTACCTCATTGAATTTGAAGGTGACACTATCGAAAAAAAGTAATAAATCTTGAATTTTTAAAATCAGAATTAAAATGGCTACTAATCTATTCGAAGATTTCGACCCTGTTTCGTCCAAACAATGGAAACAAAAAATCCAGTTTGAATTGGATGGAGCCGATTATAACGAAACCTTAGTTTGGAATTCGCCAGAAGACATTAAAGTCAAACCTTTCTATCATAGTGATGACTTTAGCAAAACTACGACTGCAAATACCAATGCATCGCAGTTTAGCATTTGTCAAAATATTTTTGTTTTCGATATCGAAAAGTCCATAGAAAGAGCCTTAGAATCTTTGCAAAGAGGAGCCGAAAGCCTGCGATTTACCATAGACAACGAATCGCTTGACATTGCCAAATTACTAGAAAAACTCCCCTTAGATAAAACTCCTATTTACTTTGACTTAAAGTTTTTATCAATTGATTTTATAAACAAAGTAAATATAATTGTAGAAAATAAAAAAGCTAGAATTTTTTATAACCTAGATCCAATTGGTCAATTAGCCAAAGAAGGAAATTGGTTTTCGGCCAAAGAAAAAAACAATTTCGAAACTCTGCAACTGCTTTCAAAAACAACTAGAAATAGTTCTTTGATAAGCGTTAATTTGTCTTTATATCAAAATGCGGGTGCTAATATAGTTCAGCAAATTGCTTATAGTTTGGCTCACGCCAATGAATATTTAAACCGAATTCCAACTATTCATCAGTCCATAGTTTTTGAAGTTGCCGTGGGAAATAATTATTTTTTTGAAATTGCAAAACTGCGAGCTTTGCGAATATTGTTTCAATTAATTGCCAAAGAATATTACCACGATAAAGATTGCCTCATTTTTGTAACGCCTTCAAAACGCAACAAAACACTATACGATTATAATATAAATATGTTGCGTACTACTACTGAATGTATGTCAGGCATTCTTGGTGGTGCCGATGTTATTGCCAATTTACCTTACGACTCAATTTACCATAAAAACAATGAATTTGGTGATCGAATAGCTCGCAATCAATTGCTAATTCTAAAAGACGAAAGTTATTTTGACAAAGTAAATAATCCTGCTGATGGCAGTTACTATATTGAAACACTAACACAGCAATTAGCCGAAAAAGCCTTGACTTTGTTTAAAGAAATTGAAGTCAATGGTGGATTCTTAAAACAATTAAATGACGGAATCATCAAACGTAAAATTCAGGAAAGTGCTGATAAAGAACAACAGCTTTTTGATTCAGGCAAAGAAGTTCTTATCGGAACTAATAAATATTTGAATCCAAAAGACCGAATGAAGGAAAGTATCGAGCTGTATCCCTTTGTAAAAATAAAACCCCGAAAAACCTTGATTACACCCATTATCGAAAAACGTTTAGCGGAAAAAATAGAACAAGAGCGACTGGCTAAAGAATAATCTAATTCATCAAAAACAAATTTGCAAAAAGCATCAAAATGATTCGAAAAGACCTCAAACATATTCAACTTGACAATCAAAAATCAAAGTCTAATACGGACTTAGAGGATTCTTTTGCAAAAGAAAAACGCATTCCAACACAAGACAATTTTGTTACTGCAGAAGGAATCGAGCTCAAACAAAACTACGAAGAAAATGACATTGAAAATCTGGAACATTTAGATTTTGCTGCTGGATTTCCTCCGTTTTTACGTGGTCCACATACTACAATGTATGTTCAAAAACCTTGGACCATTCGCCAATATTCAGGTTTTTCAACTGCCGAAGAAAGCAATTCTTTTTACAGACGAAATATCAATGCAGGACAAGAAGGACTTTCTATAGCTTTTGATTTAGCCACGCACCGCGGTTATGACTCGGATCACGAGCGAGTACAAGGCGATGTTGGAAAAGCAGGAGTTGCCATTGACACCGTAGAAGATTTTAAGATATTATTTGACCAAATTCCACTAGATAAAATGTCGGTTTCCATGACTATGAATGGAGCGGTTTTACCTATTATGGCATTTTATATTGTTGCCGCCGAAGAACAAGGTATACAACCCGAACAACTATCAGGAACTATACAAAATGACATCTTAAAAGAGTTCATGGTGCGTAATACTTATATTTACCCACCTGAAGCTTCAATGAAAATAACTGCTGCAATATTTGAATATACCAGCAAAAAAATGCCCAAATTCCATTCGATTTCCATTTCAGGATATCACATGCAAGAAGCTGGAGCTACCGCCGATATTGAATTAGCCTACACCCTTGCCGATGGTTTAGAATATATAAGAACGGGACTTTCGACAGGAATGAAAATAGATGAATTTGCTCCACGCCTATCCTTTTTCTGGGGAATTGGAATGAATCATTTTATGGAAATTGCTAAAATGAGAGCTGCAAGAATGATTTGGACTAAACTAATACAATCTTTCAATCCCAAGAATAGTAAATCGCTAACATTGCGAACCCATTGTCAAACAAGTGGATGGAGTTTAACAGCACAGGATCCTTTTAACAATGTTGCTCGTACTTGCATCGAAGCCACTGCGGCGGTTTTTGGAGGAACACAATCACTTCACACCAATGCCTTAGATGAAGCCATGGCATTGCCTAGCGACTTTTCGGCTAGAATTGCTCGAAATACTCAATTGTATTTGTTAGAAGAAACTAAAATCACAAAAACTGTTGATCCATGGGCAGGCAGTTATTATGTTGAAAGTTTAACAAATGAAATTACCGAAAAAGCTTGGAAATACATTGAAGAAATAGAAGCGCTTGGAGGAATGACCAAAGCCTTAGCCAGCGGAATTCCGAAGCTTCGAATTGAAGAAGCTGCAGCTCGAAAGCAGGCTCGTATTGACAGTAAACAAGATATTATAGTATGCGTAAATAAATTTCAATTAAAAAAAGAAGCGCCTTTAAACATCTTAGATATAGACATTGAAAAAGTTCGAGCCCAACAACTCGAACGTTTAAATCAAGTAAGAGCAAATAGGAATGCTTTAAGAGTAAAAGAAGCTTTAGAGAAAATCACTCTTTGTGCTCAAAACGGAGAAGGAAACTTACTGGAATTAGCCATTGAAGCAGCTAGAGAAAGAGCTACATTAGGCGAAATTAGTCAGGCTTTAGAAATAGTATTTGGAAGACATAAGGCTCAAATTAAATCTTTTAGCGGTGTGTATAGTAAAGAAATCAAACAGAACAAAAGTTTTGAAGAAGCAAGGCAATTAGCTGATGCTTTTGCCAAACAAGAAGGTCGTCGTCCTAGAATTATGATTGCAAAAATGGGACAAGACGGACACGACAGAGGTGCTAAAGTAGTTGCCACAGCATTTGCCGATATTGGTTTTGATGTAGACATAGGTCCACTTTTTCAAACTCCTGCCGAAACAGCAAAACAAGCCATGGAAAATGATGTCCATATCTTAGGTATTTCTTCCCTTGCTGCAGGACATAAAACCCTAGTTCCACAAGTTATAGAAGAACTTAAAAAACAAGGTCGCGATGATATTATGGTTGTTGTTGGCGGAGTAATCCCTCCCCAAGATTATCAGTACCTGTTTGATGCTGGTGCTGCAGCAGTTTTTGGACCAGGCACAAACATTAGTAAAATAGCGTTAAAAATTTTAAACATATTTATTGACGAAGACAAAGCTCAATAAAAAAGGGAACACTTACTTTCCTAAGGTGTTCTCTTTTCTAATTAGACAACTAGCTCCTTTAAAAAAATTCTTACTCAAAATCCACACTTAATTCTACTATTTTTTAACAAACAAAAACACATAAAACCAAAATTAAATTAAAAAAAATAGTATCTTTAATAACCCAATTTTCACCCTTCTTAGAAAAGAGTTACAAAGACTAAATCTAGCGTATAAGTTTTTTTTTTAAATAAAAAAGATCAAAACTCTAAAGATAACTATTGCAAAAAATTAATTATTTCTACATAATATACTATTGAAGTTAACATCTTAAAGTAAAAATTCTAAATAAATTAAGTTTAAAAACACCTATTAATCCGAATTAAAATAAAGCACAACACTTTAAAATTATTACTGATTGACAAGCTAAACCAATATTAATTTAAAACTAGACCTTATGAGAAAATTTATTATTACTTTATTATTTCTAGGTTTGACGCTTCCATCCTTCTCCCAAGAGAAAAAAGAAGGCACTATGGACATTAAAGAATTGCCATCTGTTGTAATCAAAAGAATTGGAACTGATTTTTCAATTTATATCCCAGACAAAAATCCTGATATAAATGTTAGAAAATTGCAAGAAGAATTTGTGGCTTATGATATTGGTAAAAACTACGAAGGAGAAGAAACTTATCTTGTGATATTGAATCACGATAAGAATTCTTTAGCAGCCACCTATAATGACAAAGGAAAATTAATACGTGTTGTTGAAAATTATGAAAACGTAAAATTACCCAATGAAGTTATTTATTCTATTTATAAATCCTATCCCGAATGGAATATTGTAAATGATAAGTTTTTATACACTCAAGTAGAAGGAGATGTTATTAAAAAACAATATGATTTAAAAATACAAAAAGGAAAAGAAATAATGAGATTGAAAGTTCACCCAAATGGCGAAATCATAAAACCCTAAATAAAAAAAGAATCAATTTGCATTAAATACACTGCCCCCAAAAAGCTAGACACTATTTGGGGGCAGTGTATTTATAGCCGTTCCCTTTTCAATATTTAGTACTTACTTCTTTTAAATCCCCAATTATTTAAAACCAAATTAATTATCAAAATTACTTCATCTTAACAAACACATAAAAATAAAACCAATATAAAAGTTAAAAAACATTATCTTTAATAACTCAATTTCATTTTCATCTTAGAAAAAAAAGCCACAGAGTAAAACTTTTAAATAAATTAAATTTACACACACTCATTATTCAGATTAAAAATAAAGTATCTAACCTTTAAAATTCATCATTGATTGGCACACAACGAATATTAACTTAATAACTAGATATTATGAGAACATTTATTATTACTTTATTATTACTAGGTTTGACGTTTTCATCCTTCTCTCAAGAGAAAGAAGAAGGTGGCGCCATGGACATTAAAGAATTACCATCTGTTGTAATCAAAAGAATTGGAACCGATTTTTCAATTTATATACCAGACCAAAATCCTGATATAAATGTCAGGAATCTACAAGAAGAATTTGCTGCTTATGACATAGGAAAAAACCTCAATGGTGACGAAACGTATCTAGTAGTATTGAATACCGAAAATAATTCTTTAGCAGCTACTTATAATGAAAAAGGAAAATTAATAGGTGTTGTTGAAAATTATAAAAATGTAAAACTACCTAAAGAAGTTATTTTTTCTCTATTAAGAGCCTATCCCGAGTGGAATATTGTAAATGACAAATTCTTATATACACAAAAGGAAGGAGATATAATTAAAAAACAGTACAATATAAAAATACAAAAAGGAAAAGAAGTATTGAGACTAAAAGTTCATCCAAATGGTGAAATCATAAGCCCCAAAATAAAATAACAATAAAAAAAGCCAATTTGCAATAAGCAAATTGGCTTTCTTCTTTATGTATTGGAACTTTAAAGAGTAACTACAGCATTTACATTAGGCTCAATAAAAGAAGTATCATAACCTCCAAAAGCTTTTAAATAACTTCTAATCGAAGTTCCATAAGCATCTCTAAAAAATCTTTTACCATTACTTTTAAAATATCTTTTCACAGTACCCGCTCCCCCAAGATGAGCAGCAGCTAAAATACCTGATTCTGTTATCAAAACACCATTTACGACCTTTCCTTCGTATTTTTCGATAACATCCTTTAAAAGTGATTTGTTTTTTGATAGTAAAGCTACGAAAGCTCTTTCTTGAAGTTTAGGACTTTTTAGGAATTTCTCAGTATCATGAATTCCAATTGACCTTAAAGTCTCATTTCCGAATTGGTATTTTCCTAAATACCCTAAGGAATTGACTTTTTTGTACTTGTTTTCGGATTCTTTAAAGCCAATTGCTTCTTTAAAACCGATGAATAAATTTCCAGTAAAAGGAATATTTAAACTAATGTTATTTTCTTTTTCAACAGATGGAAATAAGTACTGAACCCCATCCGAATTCTTTCTAAAAAACCACTCATTTGTATCTAAATTAAGTGGTCTAAAACTGTAACTTATAAAGGCTATAATTACAGTTAAACTGGTGTAGAAATACCATTTTTTTATCATAAATTGTTTTTCTTCTAAACGCTGTCCCATTCAGAAATTCCTGCACGCAAAGATACAACTTTTTCCACAAAGCTGTAAATCAATCTATTAAAGTTTTCTAAAAATACAAAAGATGAGTCCTAAAACCCTCGTTAGACGAGTATTCGAGAGTAGGTGCCGGAATTTTTAAAACAGAAAAAACAGAGAAAAATGTCTTTAAAAAATGAGATTTGGTCTCAATTTTTGTCAAATCAAGGTCTAAACTAAGATAAAATTGTCGTGATTTCGTCGGATTTTGGTCTAAAAATTCGACAGAATTTTCGCCTTTTCCTCTAAGCATTCCATCCGCTCCATAGCCAAAAGCGATGTTCAAAATTTTTGGAATTTTTGAGTCTTTAAAAAAGGATTTTAAATTAGCCGAAAGCCAATAGGTTTGACCATTGTAATCTTTCAAAATTTGTTCGCTAAAAGTACTCCCTAAAACTTCAGGTCGATACTTTGCAAATTGAGTGGTATGAAAAGAAAATTTGGGAGTAATTCGTTGTTCATTCCAAAGTAATTCTTGAGAAACATATAAGGCTGTTCCTGTAGCATTAGCAACAACATCTCCAGATGAGGCTCCCCATTGAGACGAAAAGCCGTCTAAAACCTCTACAGCAGTTAAAAAGGCAAATCCTAAACCTGCTCCATAGATCAATTGCTTTTTAGGACTAACACCACTCCATTGTAGCATTTCGCTACCCAATCGACCTAAATGGTAAGAAGAATACATATGCCCCAACTTATCCATTTGCAACCATTCGTCATTATCATTAACAAAATGGAAGTTTGATCTTGGATAATCGGCATACCACAATTGGTTTAAACCAACCAAAGCTGAAGCAGCAAGAGCTGTTTCAGAAATAAAAACAGCATTTTTCCTTTTTATGTTTAAAGTATCCGAAGGCGTTAAAAAACGTTCAACTCCACTTTGAGCTATGCTATTTGATATTGCAAGCAAAAATAAAAAGGAAAAAATGTTTTTATAAGTCAAAATTATCTTTTAATTCCCTGAGCATTAACCCAGTCAGAATATTTTTTTGCATTTACATTATGTGCTGCTAAAGTAGCAGCAAATTCATGATAACCAAAACGATCAACACTAGCACAGAAATAAATAAAATCATTTTTTTCTGGATTCAATACCGCCTCTAATGCCGTAATATCAGGCATAGCAATTGGTCCTGGAGGAAGACCTATAACTTTATAAGTATTATATGGTGAACTCAAAAATAAATCGTTATAAAAAACTCGCTTTATAATTTGATTAAAATCATTATCCTTTTTCTTTTTAGCAAAAATCACCGTAGGATCAGCCTGAAGAGGCATTCCTAATCTTAATCTATTTAAATAAACACCTGCAATTCGAGGCCTTTCGTCTTTTTTAACTGATTCCTTATGCACAATAGAAGCTAATATTGTAGCTTCATTAGGAGTTAATCCTTGTTTTTGAGCTTGAGCTACACGTTCTTTGTTCCAAAAATTACGGTATTCCTTAATCATTTTATCTCTAAACTTCTCAGCTGAAGTATTCCAATAAATTTCATAAGTATTTGGTATAAACATAGCCAAAACATTCTCTTCAGTAAAACCATTTTCTTTTAAAAAGATAGAATCTTTAAACGAATTCAACAAAGACAGACTATCAGCTTCAATTTGAGAACCCACACGACCCGCTAAATTCTCAATTCGTTCTTGATTATTAAAAGCTAATTTCACGGCAATATTATTTCTCATGGCTTTTACTAATTGGTAACTATTCATTCCTTTAGTAAACAAGAAACGCCCTGATTTAACATTGGCTGGATAACTCATCTTATTAGCGACCATTTCAAAACGGTCTACATTTGTAACATAAGGAGTTATTAAAGCCAAAACTTCTTGATAATTAGCATCTGTTGGAACATGAACATAAACCTCGTTCTCAGTAAATTTTGTATTATTAGAAAATATTCGTCCAATTAAAACAAAACCGTAAATAATCAATCCCGAAATAACAACAATGGAAATGATTGAAATAATCTTTTTTGTGCTCATCAAAGCTAAAATTTTAAAATTGTTGATTAATTAATTGATAGATGGCTTCGTCTTGATACACTCCATTAACAAGAATCCAATCCTTTTTAACACCTATACATTGAAAGCCAAATTTAGTAAAAAGAGCTTTACTTGCTTCGTTTTGGACACCAATATTTGCATATAATTGATGTAAATTTAAATGATAAAAGGAATAGCGAATTAATAACTCTAATGCTTCCGAACCAATTTTTTGATTTCTATGAGCATTCTCTAATATCATAATCCCTACTCCTGCTCTATTGTTCTTAGGATCAAAATCAAATAAATCAATCAATCCTAAAGCTGGAAAATCCTCGTCTTGGCAAATGGCTAATCGCAATTGTTTTGCCTCATAAATATCCTGATGTGCATTTTCAAGGTATTGACGTATTAAAAATCGGCTATAAGGTGTTTGTGTATTACTCACTTCCCAAATGCTTTGATTGTTTTCTACAGCATAGATAAACTCCAAATCATTAGGCTCTAATGCTCGAATATAAATAGTGTCTCCTTTTAAATTAATCATCTTGAAGTGAGATTATATTTCGATAGTACCTTCAAAAACAAATTTGGCTGGACCATTCAAGAAGACATCTACATATTTATTGCCTTCTTTTTTGAAAGAAACAGATAATTTCCCTCCTTCAACATTCATATTGATAGCAGTTAAATTAGTTTCGCCAATAGCATTCATTGCAATAGCAGCTGCCGTTGCTCCAGTTCCACAAGCTAAAGTTTCATCTTCCACTCCACGTTCATAAGTACGAAGTGCAAAAGTTGAATCATCTATTTTTTTAACAAAATTAATGTTGCTTCCTACTTTACCATACAATTCTCCGTAGCGAATGGCAGCACCATTATCTTTTACATTATAATTTTCTAAATCATCCACTAATTGTACATGATGTGGTGAACCTGTGTTTAAAAAACTATAATCTGGATTTATTTTTATACCATCAACATCAATCATTTGCAAAGAAACAATTCCGTTACTATCTACTGAAGCATGGTGCAAACCATCAATAGCATTGAATGAAGTAGTGTTACCAATGACATCTAGTTGTTTAGCAAAAGCCACTAAACATCTTCCACCATTTCCACACATGGTACTTTGATTTCCATCTGAATTATAATAAACCATTTTAAAATCAGTTTCAGAATCATTTTCTAACAAAATTAAACCGTCAGCACCGATTCCAAATCGTCTATCACAAAGGCGCTCAATAAGTGCCATATTCTCTTTTGGGAAAAAATTGGTACGATTATCGATCATAACAAAATCATTTCCTGTTCCTTGATATTTATAAAATTGTATTTGCATTATTTCTAATTATGTTTTACAAAAGTACAAACTATTAATGAAATGTTAATCATTGTTAAACAGCGTTAAAGTGTTTTTTAACATTCCATTTTCAGCTTAAATTTACTTAACAAATAACTAAAACGACTGCTATCATGAACCGATTTTCAAATCTATTTCTAGTATCGCTATTAAGCGGAGCCACAACTTTAGGAGCTTATAAATTATTATTTGACAACGATGGTTATTTTTCGAATAACAAAAAGACTTTAACTACTCTATCTTCTGACGCTTATAACAAAAGAGTAGGTTTATCCTCAGATGTATTGGATTTTACCGAAGCAGCTGATAAAACAATTCATACCGTAGTTCACGTCAAGAATGTTTCTCACCAAAAAGTGAGCAACCCAATGTTGGAGTATTTCTATGGTTACAAAGGAGGAGAATCTCAAGAACAAGTGGGTACTGGTTCAGGAGTAATCATTTCCGAAGACGGTTATATTGTGACCAATAATCACGTAGTTAAAGATGCTTCGGAAATTGAAATCACCCTAAACAACAATAAATCCTATAAAGCAAAACTAATTGGTACCGATTCTAAAATGGATATTGCACTATTGAAAATTGATGCCGATGAAAAATTGCCTTATTCTACTTTTGGGAATTCAGATGATGTTAAAGTGGGCGAATGGGTTCTTGCTGTAGGAAATCCATACAACCTTACTTCAACGGTAACAGCAGGAATTGTTTCGGCAAAAGCTAGAAATTTAGCCAATGATGGAATCCAATCTTTCATTCAAACTGATGCTGCGGTAAACCCTGGAAACAGTGGTGGCGCACTGGTAAACACTCGTGGAGATTTAATTGGAATCAATACTATGATTACCTCTATGACGGGTTCTTATGTAGGTTATTCTTTTGCTGTTCCTTCAAATATTGCTCGAAAAATCATCGAAGACATTATGGAATTTGGAAATGTGCAACGAGGAATATTGGGTGTTGAAGGAGGCGAATTAAATGCAACTGCCTCTAAAGAATTAGGCATTAAACAAACAGAAGGTTTCTATGTTAATAATGTTCGAAAAAACACTGGAGCTGATAAATCTGGCTTGAAAAAAGGAGATATTATTGTAAAAATTGATAGTCAAAACATCGCTACTTTTGCTGATCTTTCTGGATACATTAATACGAAGAGACCAAGTGATAAGGTTTCTGTAACCATTATTAGAGATGGCGATAGCAAAGTTATACCAGTTACATTAAGCAAAAACGAATTTTTCAACACCGAATTCAAAGGAATCGAATTAGAAAACATTTCGGCTGTTGACAAAAAGAAATTCCACGTTGATTATGGTGTGAAAATCAAATCCATCAACAACGAAAACCTAAGTCAATATGCCGATGAATTAAATGGTAATATTATTCTAAGTATTGACAATGTAAAAGCAAAAGATATTGAAAGCGTTTCAAAACTTCTAAACAACAAAGACGAACAACAAAGTATTCGCCTTGAAATGATAAATAAAAACGGAGAAATCATCCGAATCATCATTTAAAATCTTCATTCATAAAAGTCAAAAGCCAGTAAAATTACTGGCTTTTGTTTTTTTATATTTTAACAAAATTATACAGAAATATTTCCTAGAAAAAGAAATACTTTTGAACTTCAAACATCTTAAACAGACAAATTTTGAAAAAGACAATTCTATTACTACTTGCATTAATTAGTTTTTACGGCTCTTATGCACAAAAAAGCTATGTCTTTCTAGGTTCTTATAACACCGATAAAACTACCGAAGGAATTTATGTTTACCAACTAGATACTAAAAAAGGGACGCTATCTAAAATAACTTCAGTAAAAAACGTCTTAAACCCATCTTATCTCAGTTTATCAAATGATGGGCAATATTTATACGCTTGTACCGAAACTAGAACCGCAAACGCAGGTAGTGTAAGCAGTTTTAAATTCGATTCAAAAAAGAAAAGCTTAACATTTATAAATAGTCAAAAAACAAATGGAGAAAACCCAGCATATCTTTCACTCGACAAAGATGAAAAATGGTTAGTTGCTGCCAACTATACGGGAGGCAGTATCTCAGTTTTTCCACTTTCTAAAAACGGAATAATAAATCCTATTGCGCAATACCTTCCTTTTACCGAAGGAAGTATTAATCCTGAAAGACAAAAAACGTCTCATCCACATTCTGTGTTTTTTTCTCCAAATAATGATTATATAGTTTCACCTGATTTAGGGGCAGATAAAATTAGAATCTTTCCTTTTGACAGTGCTAAAAAAGAACCTTTAGACATCAATAACAGTAGCTTTGTAAAAACAACTCCGGGAAGTGGCCCAAGACACTTTGTATTTCATCCCAATAAAAAATGGGGTTATTGCATCGAAGAAATCGCAGGTGCAATAAGTGCTTATTCGATAGAAAAAGGACAATTAAACCTTATAGAACGAACTGAAATCCAATCTAAAAACAAAGTCGCCGACTTTGGTAGTGCCGAAATTCTCATCACAGCAGACGGTAAGTTTCTATATGTTTCGAATAGAGGAATAGAAAACAACATTTCTATTTACAGCATCAACAAAAATGGCTCGCTAAAAAGTATTGGTATACAATCTAGCCTAGGTGAACACCCTAGAAACTTTGCTATAACTCCTGATGGAAAATATATTATTGTAGCTAACATGAATAGTAATAATGTAGTTGTTTTTAAAAGAAACCCTAAAACGGGCTTACTGAAAAAACACAGTGAAATAGAACTTAAAAATATTTCCTGTGTTAAGATAAAAAACATCTAATTCCAAAACATAAAAAAAAGCGCCAAACAGCGCTTTTTTTTATGTTTTACAAATAACTTTTACAAAACTCGATTTATCTGAGTCACTCTCTTGCTATAATAAGTCTCTTTATTTGACGAAATAATAACTCCATTCCCTACTGAGGCATGAATAAACTTAATTTCACCATCAGGTCCAACTTCAACCACCATTCCTACATGATTAATTCGGCTACGTCCATTGGTTTTAAAAAAGATTAAATCTCCTTTTTTAGCTTCTTCAGCATTAATTTTAACCCCATATTCAGATTGCTCTAGAGAAGTTCTAGGCAGCTGAATATCGTATGCTCCAAAAGCAGAACACATCAATCCTGAACAATCAAAGCCTTCAGTAGTAGTACCTCCAGTTCTATAGCGAACCCCAATGTTTTCAGAAGCTGTAGAAATCAACTGATCTATAAAATCAGTTCCATGAAAAGCTTTTACATCATATTTAGGTTCCTCATTAACCAAAGCAGTATCAGTGAAATCAAATTTTGGTGTTACTTTGACATTTGATTTTAAGGTACGAATATTTAATTTTTCACCTACTAAAAGTCTATTTGCAATCTTAGGATTTTGCTCTTCTAATTGTTTTATGGTAAGCCCAAATTCTTTTGCAATTCCGTATTTTGTTTCCTTAGCTAAAACTTCATGAGTTACTTCAACTTCGGCATTATCCTCTTGTTTTGTTTCAATTGACGTAGAGACAACAGCAGTAGTAGGTTTTGTTTCGATTACTGTTGGAATAGTAGTTTTTATCTCAGTTGCCGTATCAACTGGAGCAGTAACAGAAATAACAGTTTCAGTATTTGTTTCTTTCTTTACTTCTTCGTTCTTAACAACAATATTATCCTTAGTAAGCGTCTGATTATTTGCAATTGGAACAATTAATTTCTGACCTATTCTTAAAGACTGATTCAATAATACTGGATTAGCCTTTTCTAAATCAGCTACCGAAACCCCATAATCTCTGGCAATTCCATAAAGTGTTTCCTTAGCCAAAACTTCTTTAAATTGGTTTCCATTGGCATCAATAGTCAGAGCAGCTACAACGGCTTTCTTTTCTTCTACAATTTCAACAACTTTAGGCTTTTCTTCTTCTTTCGTTTCTGCTTTTACAACCTCTATTTTAGAAGAATTCTCTACTACTAAATTATTATCAGTTGAAACGGCAGGAACATTGATAGTAGAACCTACTCTTAACCCTTTTTGTTCCAAACCCGGATTCAAATTATTCAAATCAGCAACTTTAATTCCATATTGCCTAGCAATACCATACAAAGTCTCATTTGGTAAAATTTCCTTAACTTGAGTATTATTAGAATCAACAGTAACAGAAGCTACCATATCTTTCTTTCCTGTTATCACTTCAACAAGTTTAGGTTTCACTTCTTCTTTCACCTCTCTTTTTACAACTTCTGTTTTATTAGAAGAACTGTTATCTGCAACTAAATCAGGAACAGCTGTAGCAGGAACATGGATTGCAGAACCTACTCTTAATCCTCTTTTTTCTAAGCCTGGATTCAGATTATTCAAATCAGTTATCTTAACACCATATTGTTTGGCAATACCATACAAGGTTTCTTTTGGCAAAACTAAATGTTCTTTTTGAGGAAGATTTGATGTAGAAGTCTCAGCAACTACTTTTTTATCATTCGATAAACTAACAGGAACTAATAGAATTTGCTTAAATTTTATCCCTTTCTTAGCATCAGGATTAAGTTCGTAAATAGCTGTAGTCTTTATATTGTATTGTTCAGCAATTTTAGAAATCGTTTCTCCTTTAGCAACTTCGTGTTTGATGTATTTTTCTTGAGAAAAACCATTAAACTTACTAAAAAGAACCAATACTAAAATCAAAAACTTATACCTCATAAACCTATTTTAAACACAAACACATAACTAATTCATTTTTAAAAAATTAAACAAAACTGAACACTAAAAAGTGAGCTATTTAATTAGATAACAAAAACGAAAATTTAACGAAAGCGAATTTAACGTTTTAATACAAATAAACCCAACTTTTAACAGCTCTTTAAGTCACTTTTTGATTTAAACCCAAAAAAAAGCGCTCTGTAAACACAGAACGCTTTTTATCATATTAAAAATAGATTATGCTTCAGCAGCAATCAAGTTCAATGCTGAACCAGCTACGAACCAACCTATTTGACTTGCATTATAAGTATGATTAGCCAAGATTACATCTTTAGAACCATCAGCGTGAACAAATTCTAATGTCAATGGTTTTCCCGGAGCAAAATCAACTAAATCAGTGAAGTTAATTGTATCATCCTCTTGAATTTTATCATAATCAGCCTCATTAGCAAATGTCAATCCTAAAAGACCTTGTTTTTTAAGATTCGTTTCGTGGATACGAGCAAATGATTTTACTAATACCGCCTTAACACCTAAGAAACGGGGTTCCATTGCAGCATGTTCACGGGAAGAACCCTCTCCATAATTATGATCTCCTACAACAATTGAAGAAACTCCAGCCGCTTTGTATGCACGAGCTACAGCAGGAACTGTATCATACTCACCTGTCAATTGGTTTTTAACTGCATTTGTCTTTTGGTTGAATGCGTTTACTGCACCAATCAACATATTATTAGAAATATTATCTAAGTGTCCACGGTAACGCAACCATGGTCCAGCCATAGAAATATGGTCAGTAGTACATTTTCCAAAAGCTTTGATAAGCAATTTAGCACCTGAAATATTTTTACCATCCCAAGCGTCAAATGGAGCTAACAACTGTAATCTATCCGAAGTTTCGCTTACTACAATTTTAACTCCTGACCCATCAGCTGCTGGCGCTTGGAATCCTGCATCTTCTACTGCAAAACCTTTAGTAGGTAATTCATCCCCATAAGGAGTAGTCAACTTAACTTCTTCTCCATTATCATTTATCAAAGTATCAGTAATAGGATTGAAATCCAATCTTCCCGAAATTGCTAAAGCAGCAACCATTTCTGGCGAAGTTACAAAAGCATGTGTGTTTGGATTACCATCAGCACGTTTAGAGAAGTTACGGTTGAAAGAGTGTACAATTGTATTTTTCTCTCCTTTATCAGCACCTGCTCTATCCCATTGTCCGATACAGGGTCCACAAGCATTTGTAAATACTTTAGTTCCCAATTTTTCGAAAGCAGCAATCATTCCATCCCTTTCAATTGTATATCTGATTTGCTCAGAACCGGGATTAATTCCAAATTCTGCTTTAGGAGTAATACCATGTTCTACAGCTTGATTTACGATAGACACTGCACGAGCCATATCTTCGTAAGAAGAGTTTGTACAAGAACCAATTAATCCCCACTCAATTTTTATTGGCCATCCATTAGCAGCAGCTTCCTCTTTCATTTTAGAAACTGGAGTTCCGCGGTCTGGAGTAAAAGGTCCATTAATATGTGGCTCTAATTCTGAAAGATTAATTTCAATTACTTGGTCAAAATATTGTTCAGGATTAGCATAGACTTCAGCATCACCTGTTAAATAAGAAGCTACTTTATCAGCTGCATCTACTACATCTTGACGATCTGTTGCAGTTAAATACCTTCTCATGGAATCATCATAACCAAAAGTAGAAGTTGTAGCACCGATTTCAGCACCCATATTACAGATTGTTCCTTTTCCAGTACACGACATTGAAGTAGCACCTTCGCCAAAATATTCAACAATAGCTCCTGTTCCCCCTTTTACAGTAAGAATATCAGCTACTTTCAAGATAACATCTTTTGGCGCAGTCCAACCAGATAATTTCCCAGTTAATTTTACCCCAATTAATTTTGGAAATTTCAATTCCCATGACATTCCTGACATCACATCAACAGCATCAGCTCCACCAACACCAATTGCCAGCATACCCAATCCACCTGCATTTACAGTGTGTGAATCGGTACCAATCATCATTCCACCTGGGAATGCATAGTTTTCCAAAACGATTTGGTGAATAATTCCTGATCCTGGTTTCCAAAATCCGATTCCATATTTATCAGAAACTGACGATAAAAAATCAAAAACCTCTTTAGATTGAGTGTTTGCCACAGCTAAATCTGTCGAAGCTCCTACTTTAGCTTGGATTAAGTGATCACAGTGCACAGTTGTTGGAACAGCAACTGTTTTCTTCCCAGCATGCATAAATTGCAATAAAGCCATCTGTGCTGTTGCATCTTGGCAAGCCACTCTATCCGGAGCAAAGTCAACATAATCAACTCCTCTTTTGGAAGCTTCTTTTGCTACACCATCCCAAAGGTGGCTATACAAAATCTTCTCAGTTAAAGTAAGTGGTCGACCCACAATCTTACGTGCAGCATCAACACGGCTAGCCATGTTGTCATACACTTTTTTAATCATTTCAATATCAAATGCCATAAGATTTATATATTATTGTGTTTGTTACTTTGTTCTAAAACAATACAATATACAAAAAATAGAGCAATTATAAAAATAAAAGCCCGAGTCAATGACTCGGGCTTTTGAATTATGATTAACTAATCTTATGATTATTTAACTAACAACTTATGAGATGGAGCAAACTTAGTTAAGTTGATACCTTCTACTGCAGCTTTATATTCTTCGATTGAAGGAGTTCTACCAAGAACTGTAGACAATACAACAACTGGTGTAGATGAAAGCAATGACTCTCCTTTTTTACCCTCAGTATCTTCAACAACTCTTCCTTGGAAAAGACGAGTAGATGTTGCCATTACAGTATCCCCTTTTGCAGCTTTTTCTTGGTTACCCATACAAAGGTTACAACCTGGACGCTCTAAATATAACATATTTTCATATGAAGTACGAGCTGCAGCTTTTGGAGCATTATCGTCAAATTCGAAACCAGAATATTTTTGTAAAACTTCCCAGTCACCTTCAGCCTTAAGTTCATCTACAATGTTATATGTAGGTGGAGCTACTACAAGCGGTGCTTTAAATTCAACCTTACCATTTAGCTCTTCTATATTCTTAAGCATTTGAGCAAGAATTTTCATATCGCCCTTGTGAACCATACAAGAACCAATAAATCCAAGATCTACTTTTTTCACTCCTCCATAAAAAGATAGAGGTCTGATTGTATCGTGAGTGTATCGTTTAGAAACATCAGCGTTATTTACGTCTGGATCAGCAATCATTGGCTCAGAAATTAAATCTAAATCAACAACAACTTCAGCGTAATACTTAGCATTTGCATCCGGTCTTAAAGCTGGTTTCTCACCAGAAATAATCTCTTTGATTCTCTTATCAGCAATAGCAATCAATCCTTTAAGAACTTGTGTATGGTTATCCATTCCTTTGTCAATCATGATCTGGATTCTGCTTTTCGCAATCTCCAATGATTCAATCAAAGTATAATCTTCAGAAATACAGATAGAAGCTTTTGCTTTCATCTCTGCAGTCCAGTCAGTAAATGTAAACGCTTGATCCGCAGTAAGTGTTCCAATGTGAACCTCGATAATTTTACCTTGGAATACATTCTCTCCTCCAAATTGTTGAAGCATCTGAGCTTGTGTAGCATGAACCACATCACGGAAGTCCATATACCCTTTCATATCTCCTTTGAAAGTAACTTTTACAGATTCTGGAATTGGCATTGAAGCCTCACCAGTAGCCAATGCAAGAGCAACTGTTCCTGAGTCAGCACCAAAAGCAACACCTTTAGACATTCTTGTATGAGAGTCACCACCAATGATGATTGCCCACTCGTCTACAGTAATATCATTCAATACTTTGTGAATTACATCAGTCATTGCATGATAAACTCCTTTTGGGTCACGAGCAGTGATCAAACCGAAGTCGTTCATGAATTTCATCAATCTAGGGATATTTGCCTTAGATTTATTATCCCAAACTGAAGCTGTATGGCAACCAGATTGGTAAGCACCGTCTACAATTGGTGAAATAACTGTAGCAGCCATAGACTCCAATTCTTGAGAAGTCATCAAACCTGTAGTATCTTGCGAACCTACAATGTTTACCTCTACACGAACATCAGAACCAGCGTGTAACACTTTACCTGGAGTCGCACCAACTGCATTTCTATTAAAGATTTTCTCAACTGCAGTAAGACCTTGTCCTTCATGAGAAATCTCTTTTGACGGAGCATATACAGGTACAACGTCAATACCTAGAGTTTTCGATGCAAAAGTTTGTAACTTTTTACCGAATACAATAGCGTATGACCCACCAGCTTTGATAAATTCCATTTTTTGCGGAGTAAAAGCTTTAGAAATATCAATTAGCTCTTTATCTCCACTATATAATTTTTTTGTTTTTGTGTTTATTGTAAGAACAGTACCAGTTGCAACTGAATATACTTCTTCTAAAACAGGATCACCGCTTTCGTTAAGAATAGCGTTACCTTTTTCGTCCAATTTTTTAACCCAGTTTTTAAGATCTAATCCAATACCACCAGTAACATCAACAGTCGTAAGGAAAATTGGTGAAATACCATTTGTTCCAGCAACGATTGGAGCAATATTAATAAATGGAACATATGGACTTGCTTGTTTACCTGACCAAAGTGCCACGTTGTTTACACCTGACATTCTTGATGAACCTACACCCATTGTACCTTTCTCAGCAATCAACATCACACTTGCGTCTGGATGCTCTGCTTTTAATGCCTCAATTTTATCTTGTGCTTCAGGAGAAATTAAACATTTACCATGCAATTCTCGATCTGATCTTGAGTGCGCTTGGTTACCTGGAGAAAGTAAATCAGTTGAGATATCTCCTTCACCAGCTACAAAAGTAACCACTTTAATTTCTTCTACTACTTCTGGAAGTTTAGTAAAAAACTCTGCCTTAGCATAGCTTTCTAAAATTTCCGAAGCGATTTCGCTGCCACTTTTGTATGCCGCTTCTAAACGATCCGTATCAGCCTCATAAAGATACACTTGAGTTTTAAGAACGTTCGCCGCATCTTTTGCAATTGCAGCATCATTACCTAAAGCCAAATCAAGTAATACCTTAATAGAAGGTCCACCTTTCATATGTGATAACAACTCTAAAGCAAAAGCAGATGTTATTTCACTAACCACAGATTCACCAAGAATAATCTCCTTTAAAAAAGCAGCTTTTACACCTGCAGCAGGAGTAGTTCCAGGAACAGTATTATAAATAAAGAATTTAAGAGAATCTTCGCGGTTTGCGTTATTTACATCTTTAATTTGTGCAATGATTTCGCTTAGCAATTCAGCGCCATCAATTGGTTTAGGGTGAAGCCCTTGACCTTTTCTTTCTTCGATTTCGTTAAGATAATCGTTATAAATGCTCATAATAGAAGTATTTTTCAATGTTAAAGGCAGTTTTCCTTGATTATCTCAAGATCAAAAGCCATAATATCTAGGTGTTTTTTACTTATTTGTGGTGCAAATTTAGTTATTTATGCTGAGATTTAAAAAAATTTTAATCCCCCTCTATTCGCAAAACACACATTATTAAAAAATACGCATTCTGAACCTATTAAAATAAGAAAAAAAGCAAATTTCAACTCATTTTATAAACAATCAACAAACACGAAAACTATTTTCTAACAAACTAAAAATATGTTGTTACATAGAAAAGTGCTATTTTCTCACTAACACCATCAAATAAAACGCTAAATAAGCTTAGCAATTATCATTTCCTCAGTAATTCCTTCGGCATCAGCTTTGTAGTTTTTAATAATTCTATGCCTCAAGATAGACGTTGCTACTGCAACTACATCTTCGATATCAGGAGAAAATTTCCCGTTAAAAGCCGCATGCGCTTTAGCTGCTAAAATCAAGTTTTGAGAAGCTCTTGGCCCAGCACCCCAATCCAAATAATTCTTAACAAAATCAGTAGCCAAATTACTATCGGGACGCGTTTTACTCACTAGAGTTACCGCATACTCCACCACATTATCAGCCACAGGAATTCGTCTAATTAGATGCTGAAAATCAATAATTTCCTGAGCCGTAAATAATGGATTTATCTGATGAGTTACATCTGAAGTCGTTCTTTTTACCACCTGCACTTCTTCTTCAAAAGAAGGATATTCTAATTTTACTGCAAACATAAAACGATCCAGCTGCGCTTCAGGCAAAGGATAAGTTCCTTCCTGCTCTATTGGATTTTGCGTAGCCAAAACAAAATAAGGCAAATCTAATTTATGATTTATCCCTGCTATGGTTACCGAACGCTCTTGCATGGCTTCTAATAAAGCAGCCTGTGTTTTAGGCGGCGTTCTGTTTATCTCATCTGCCAAAATAATATTCGAAAAAACAGGTCCTTTTACAAATTTAAATTGACGATTTTCATCCAAAATTTCACTTCCTAAAATATCCGATGGCATCAAATCAGGTGTAAACTGAATTCTTTTAAAATGCAGTCCTAATGCCTCCGAAATAGTATTTACCATTAATGTTTTTGCCAAACCAGGCACACCCACCAAAAGTGCATGACCTCCAGAAAACACACAAAGTAACAGCTGATCTATCACAGCTTCCTGACCTACAATAATTTTTGCTATTTCACTTTTTAACTCAGCTCTTTTTTGAACTAACTTTTGTATTGCTGCTACATCAGACATTTTGAAACTATTTTAAATTAAAAAAGAGCTAACTCTATGAATTCATAAAGCTAACTCTTTTTAGTTATTTTGACCAAATTATTTTTTCAACCAGTTATTTGTAAAATCACAATTTCTGTATTCGCCAATAATTTTAATGTAAGTCTCTTTAATTTTCTCATCAAACCATTTGCCAATAGCTTTGATTTGCTTTTCTTTCAATGCTAACTCCTTAATTTTGACATAATCCTTAGCGTAATCAGCCGTATGCTCGTTAATTCTATTAGTAACAGTAATTATTTTATATTGTTTTTTCCCTGATTGTGTTTCATCTAAAATAGGCATCGAAACTTCGTTATCCTTCAAATTAGACACTTGAGAATACAAAGTAGGATCCATTTTAGTCAATTCAAATTTAGTATCCTGAGTATTTGGATTGATTAAAGTTCCTCCATTAGCTCTGGTTTCTTTTTGATCAGAACCACTTCTGGCAGCATCAGCAAAAGAAATTTCTTTATCTACAATTCTCTTTCTGATCAAAGTGATTTTTTCCTTCGCTTCATCCAAAGCTTCTTTACCAACTGTAGGACTCAACAAAATATGACGCAATTCTAATTCCTGCCCTTTAACTTTTTCTAAATAAATAATATGAAAACCATATTCCGTCTCAAAAGGAGCTGATATCTCTCCTTCTTGCAAACTAAAAGCAACATCTTTAAATTCCTTTACAAACGGAGTTTTTCTTGTCATTTTATAAAAACCTCCACTAGCTCTAGAACCTGGATCTTGTGAATACAAAACAGCCTTTGTTGCAAAACTAGATCCTTCTTGAATATCCTTTTTAAAACCATTTAATCTGTCAATTACCTTTTGCTTTTCAGCTTGAGAAACCTTAGGCTCAACTAAAATCTGAGCTACTTCCATTTCAGCACCAAAAACTGGTAATTCTTCTTTAGGTAATTTTTTAAAAAAATTTCGAACTTCCTCTGGAGTAATCTCCACACCATCAACAATCTTTTTTTGCATTTCAGAAGTCAATTTATTTTCTTTCAAAATATCAAAGAAATAACTTCTAAACTCTTCTTCTGTATCCTTTTTATAATACTTAACTACTTTTTCGATAGAACCAATTTGTTGAATCATGTAATTCAAACGCTCATCCATCATCGATTTTACTTCGGCATCTGTCACCTTAACACTATCCTGAACCGCTTGGTGCGCATACAATTTATCTTCCAATAATTTACCCAACATCTGACATCTAGAGATATCTTTAACAGAACCTCCTTGACTCGAAATCTCTAAATAAGCCTTATCAATATCTGAATCTAAAATGATATAATCTCCCACATTAGCAATAACACCATCTATTTTTTGTCTCTGACTTGTTGTAACCACTTTTTTCTCAGCAACAACAGCACTGTCTTTTATGATTTCCTGAGCAATAACAGCTGTATTTAAAGACAGAAGCGCAAAAAACAGAAATGTAATTTTAATAGTTATGGATTTCATTCTTAAGGATTTTAAAGGCATTTTCTTTTGGAATTTTATTTATTTTGGGTTGTTGTCGAAATCTAATTTATTGTAAAAATTATCAATTGACAGCACAACAACTTAAAAGAACATTAATTGTATTTTGTTAAAGTAAAAACGAACAAAAATAACAATTCAATTACATTATACAACTATCCACCTGACTATTAACAAAAAATTATACTCAAAAAAAATAAGCTGCATTTGCAAAGACTTTTCTTTGGACAAAACAACAATACCCAAAACAGAAATCTAACACTAAAAAGCAGCAAATCAAGACTGGACTTATTTATTTTTAAATCGAATATATAAATAGTACTTTTGCAAACTATTTATATTTAATATGAGCTTTTTAAAAGAAATACAACGAAGAAGAACCTTTGGAATTATCTCGCATCCCGATGCTGGAAAAACAACATTAACTGAAAAACTACTGCTTTTTGGTGGTGCAATCCAAGAGGCTGGAGCTGTAAAAAACAATAAAATTAAAAAAGGAGCTACAAGTGACTTCATGGAAATTGAACGTCAAAGAGGAATCTCGGTATCTACTTCTGTTTTAGCATTCAACTATAAGGACAAAAAAATCAACATTCTCGATACACCTGGGCACAAGGATTTTGCAGAGGATACTTTTAGAACCCTAACCGCTGTTGACAGTGTAATTGTAGTAATTGACGTAGCCAAAGGAGTCGAAGAACAAACTGAAAAATTAGTTGCAGTTTGTAGAATGAGAAAAATTCCAATTATCGTTTTCATCAACAAACTAGACCGTGAAGGACATGACGCCTTTGATTTGATGGACGAAGTGGAACAAAAACTAGGTTTAAAAGTTACTCCGCTAAGTTTCCCAATCGGAATGGGTTATGATTTTCAGGGAATCTACAATCTTTGGGAACAAAACATCAACTTATTTAGTGGAGATAGCCGTAAAAACATTGAAGAGACCATCGCTTTTTCGGATGTACAAAGTCCTGAATTAGAAAAAATAATTGGACAAAAACCAGCTGATCGCTTACGTGAAGAATTAGAATTAATTGATGAAGTTTATCCAAAATTCGATCGTCAAGATTATTTAGACGGAAAATTGCAACCCGTATTTTTTGGTTCAGCCTTAAATAATTTTGGAGTTAGAGAATTATTAGACTGCTTTGTTGCAATTGCACCTTCGCCAAGACCAAAAGAATCTGAAACTCGTTTAGTAGATCCAAAAGAAGAAAAACTTTCTGGTTTTGTTTTTAAAATCCATGCTAATATGGATCCAAAACACCGTGACCGTTTGGCTTTTATAAAAATTGTTTCTGGAACTTTTGAAAGAAACAAACCGTATTATCATGTTCGTCAAAAGAAAAATTTAAAATTTTCTAGTCCGAATGCTTTCTTTGCTGAGAAAAAAGAAATTGTAGACATTTCTTTCCCAGGTGATATTGTAGGACTTCATGATACTGGAAATTTCAAAATTGGAGATACTCTAACCGAAGGTGAAATCATGAGTTTCAAAGGAATTCCAAGTTTCTCTCCTGAGCACTTTAGATACATTAATAATGCTGATCCAATGAAAGCAAAACAATTGGACAAAGGAGTTGACCAATTAATGGATGAAGGAGTGGCGCAGTTGTTTACCTTAGAAATGAATAACCGAAAAGTTATTGGAACTGTAGGAGCACTTCAATATGAAGTAATTCAATACCGTTTAGAGCATGAATATGGCGCTAAATGTACGTATGAAAATTTCCCTGTACACAAAGCGTGCTGGGTAAAACCTGATGATGCAAAAAATGAGGAATTCAAAGAATTCAAACGAATCAAACAAAAATTCCTTGCTAAGGACAAATACGACCAATTGGTTTTCCTTGCTGATTCGGACTTTACAATCCAAATGACACAAAATAAATATCCAAGTGTAAAATTGTTTTTTACTTCTGAATTAGAGTAAAAAACATCACTTTATTTCAAGAAAAAACCGTCTCGTTTTAAAACGAGACGGTTTTTTTTTGTGTATGTGTAAATTTAGGACAATGAGTTTTCGTAATTCACTACTTTTTTCAAAAAAGCTTTAATCAACAAACGATTAGGAGCCATTCCTGAAGTCATAATTAATTTCTTAGTATTAGTACCTTCAGTAGACATTGTAGCATTAGGATCTTGTTTTGACCCCATAAACCAAAGAGCAAATTCCATATTAGAAGTTGCTCTTGAACTTTCTAATTTTATATTAGCTGTTGGTTTATCATTTCCGTTAACATCTAAAGTTGAAACAGATGGAGATTGAGCAAAACCTGAAAACGAAAACACAACAAAGAACATAACCAAGAACAAAGGTTTAATCCATTTGACAGTAGTTTTATATGTAGTTAAATTGTTCATCGCTTTAGTTTTAGTAGTTTTTACTCTTCTACAAAACAAAGCTATCACATTATAAAAAGAGTAAGAAAAAATTTCGATAAACTACAATTATACCTGTTTAGATACTAAAAAAACTACTTTATCACCTTTTAATTATCAAAGAATGCCCTTTTAAAAAACAAAAGACATAAAAAAAAGCTTTCATTAAAATGAAAGCTTTTAGCATTTTATGCTTGTCCTGCAGGACCAAAATTAAGAGGAATTGGTGCTTGTTCAGTCTCTTTAATTTCGCCATGAGCTACTTCAAAGCGGTGAATATTTTCACCAATAGCCTTCAACAATCGCTTTGCATGTTGCGGAGTCAATACAATTCGAGACTTCACCTTAGCTTTAGGCACACCCGGCATGATACTCACAAAATCCAAAACAAACTCCGAAGAAGAATGATTAATTATAGCTAAATTAGAGTAAATCCCTTCTGCGATTTTCTCGTCTAATTCAATATTGATTTGTTCTTGTTGTTCATTCATAATCAAAAGTTTTAAAACAAAACTGTTTAAAATTAAAAATAGAAAGACTACACGAGGTAATCTTTCTATTTTTTTTAATTTAAAAACATATTATTTATTAATAAATATATTCTTCTTTGTTTGCCATCATATCATTGTAATCTTCTTTAGAACCTACAATAGCATTATCATATTCTCTCATACCTGTACCAGCAGGGATTCTGTGTCCTACAATAACATTCTCTTTCAATCCTTCTAAGTAATCCACTTTACCTGCTACAGCAGCTTCGTTTAATACTTTAGTTGTTTCTTGGAAAGAAGCAGCTGAGATAAACGATTTTGTTTGAAGCGAAGCTCTGGTAATACCTTGTAATATTGGAGTTGCAGTTGCAGTAACTACATCACGAGCAACAACTAGGTTTTTATCCGTACGTTTCAACAATGAATTCTCATCTCTTAATTGACGTGGAGTAACGATTTGACCTTCTTTTAAACTAGAAGAATCTCCTGCATCCTCAACCACTTTCATACCATATAATTTATCATTTTCAACGATAAAATCTTTAGTATGAATCAATTGATCTTCTAAGAACAATGTATCTCCTGGATCTTGAACTCTTACCTTACGCATCATTTGACGAATAACTACCTCAAAGTGCTTGTCGTTAATTTTTACCCCTTGTAGACGGTATACCTCTTGAATTTCATTAACCAAGTACTGTTGTACAGCAGCTGGACCTTGAATTCTTAAAATATCGTCTGGAGTAATAGCTCCATCAGACAAAGGAACACCCGCTCTTACGAAGTCATTTTCTTGAACAAGAATTTGACTAGATAATTTCACTAAGTACTTTCTAACATCACCAAATTTAGATTCGATAATAATCTCACGGTTACCTCTTTTGATTTTTCCAAAAGAAACAACTCCATCAATTTCAGAAACTACTGCTGGGTTTGAAGGATTACGAGCTTCTAACAACTCTGTAATTCTTGGTAAACCTCCCGTGATATCTCCTGATTTAGAAGAACGACGTGGAATTTTAACCAATACTTTACCTGCTTTAATTTTCTCACCATCTTCTACCATCAAGTGGGCTCCAACTGGTAAGTTGTAAGAACGAATCAATTCACCATCTTTACCATAAACTAATAAAGTAGGAATTAATTTTTTGTTTCTAGCCTCAGAAATTACTTTTTCTTGGAATCCAGTTTGCTCATCGATTTCAACCATGAACGATTGTCCTTGCTCTAAATCTTCGTAAGCAATCTTACCAGTAAATTCAGAAACAATTACACCATTATATGGATCCCATTTACAGATAACATCTCCTTTTGCAATTGACTGACCGTCTTTTACAAAAATACTAGAACCGTAAGGAATGTTGTGAGTATTTAAAACAATACCTGTTTTCTCATCAACTAATTTCAATTCAGTAGAACGAGACACTACGATATCAACTTCGTTTCCTTCGTTGTCTTCTCCTTTTACTGTTTTTAAATCTTCAACTTCTAATTTTCCTGGGAATTTAGCAACAATGCTAGATTCTTCAGATATACCTCCGGCAACCCCTCCAACGTGGAACGTACGAAGTGTTAACTGTGTACCTGGCTCTCCAATAGACTGTGCAGCAATTACACCAACAGCCTCACCTCTTTGAGTCATTTTTCCAGTTGCTAAGTTACGACCGTAACATTTAGCACAAATTCCTTTTGGAGCTTCACAAACAAGAGGAGAACGAACTTCAACTCTCTCTAAAGGAGAAGCTTCGATAGCCTTCATAACTACCTCTGTAATTTGTTGTCCAGAAGCAATGATTACTTCATTAGTTAAAGGATTAATTACGTCTTGTAATGCAACACGTCCTAAAATTCTTTCTCCTAATGATTCAACGATTTCTTCATTCTTTTTCAATGCTGAAACTTCAACACCTCTTAAAGTACCACAATCTTCGATGTTAACAATAACGTCTTGAGAAACGTCATGTAATCTACGAGTCAAGTATCCAGCATCCGCCGTTTTAAGAGCCGTATCCGCAAGACCTTTACGAGCACCGTGAGTAGAGATAAAGTACTCAAGGATCGATAGACCTTCCTTAAAGTTAGAAAGAATCGGATTTTCAATAATCTCTCCACCACCAGCAGTCGATTTTTTAGGCTTAGCCATCAAACCACGCATACCAGTTAACTGACGAATTTGTTCCTTAGAACCCCTCGCCCCAGAGTCAAGCATCATATACACCGAGTTGAAACCTTGTTGGTCTTCTCTAATGTTTTTCATTGCTAATTCTGTCAATTGAGCATTTGCAGAAGTCCATACGTCAATAACTTGGTTGTAACGTTCGTTATTAGTAATAAGACCCATGTTATAGTTAGCAGAAATTCCTTCTACTTGCTCTCTTGCATCAGCAATTAATTGTGTTTTTTGTTCTGGAATTCTAATATCACCTAATGAGAATGATAATCCACCACGGAAGGCGAATTTATACCCCATATCTTTCATGTTATCCAAGAAGGCAGCCGTTTCTGGTACACTTGTTGAATTTAATACGTGACCGATAATATCTCTAAGGTTTTTCTTAGTCAATACTTCATTGATATATCCAGCTGCTGGAGGAACTACTTCATTAAATAATACACGTCCTGCAGTTGTTTGGATAATTTGGTAAACCAATTCTCCAGCTTCATTAAAATCTTTTGCTCTAATTTTCACTCTAGCATTCAATTCTAATCTTCCTTCGTTTAATGCTATATTTGTTTCCTCAGCAGAGTAAAAAGTAAGACCTTCTCCTAAAATTTTCTTTTCTGGAGTAGACAAACGCTCTTTGGTCATATAATATAGACCCAAAACCATATCCTGAGAAGGTACCGTAATTGGAGCACCATTAGCAGGATTCAAGATATTGTGAGAAGCAAGCATTAATAATTGAGCTTCAAGGATAGCTTCTGGTCCTAATGGCAAGTGAACTGCCATTTGATCCCCATCAAAATCCGCGTTGAAAGCCGTACATACTAATGGGTGTAATTGGATTGCTTTTCCTTCAATTAATTTTGGTTGGAAAGCTTGAATACCCAATCTGTGCAAAGTAGGAGCACGGTTCAATAATACTGGGTGACCTTTAATTACATTTTCAAGGATATCCCAAACTACTGGCTCTTTTTTATCTATAATTTTCTTAGCAGATTTTACAGTCTTAACAATACCTCTTTCTATCAATTTACGGATAACGAAAGGTTTGTATAATTCAGCTGCCATGTCTTTTGGCAATCCGCATTCGAATAATTTTAATTCTGGACCAACAACAATTACCGAACGAGCAGAATAATCCACACGTTTTCCAAGTAAGTTTTGACGGAAACGTCCTTGCTTACCTTTTAGGGAATCAGATAATGATTTTAATGGTCTGTTAGATTCTGTTTTAACAGCAGAAGCTTTACGCGTGTTATCAAATAATGAATCTACTGATTCTTGCAACATACGTTTTTCGTTTCTCAAGATAACTTCTGGAGCTTTAATCTCCATTAATCTTTTCAAACGGTTGTTACGAATAATTACACGACGGTATAAGTCATTCAAATCTGAAGTTGCAAAACGACCTCCATCAAGTGGCACAAGCGGACGTAATTCTG
>JAZJZW010000021.1:0-54611 GCA_040389425.1 Bacteroidota bacterium
ATTGGAGAAGAGCTTCGTGATTATTGTATTAATCATTTTTCAATGAGTTTATTTATTAAAGCTCATGAGGAATTGTATGCTAGGCTTGTGAAAAAATAAAAGATTAACGACTGAGTCTCGACTCCGCTCGACTTGACAGTAGTATTTTTTATTTAGCTACTAAAGCTTCTCCTTCAAATTGAATTCCGTCCCATCCATTAGTAATAAAGTTGCGGATGTTTTGGTGGTTAGTTCCTTCTGGCTCGCCTAAAACTTCATCACGATAAAAAGCACCAAAACAAGCTAGTGTTTCGGCTTGTGAAAAGTTTTGCAATTGAGCAAAAGAAAATAATTTACAAGAACCTGAATTAGTTCCTGCTGCGTTATAGGTGTTTCCGTTTTGAAAAGCTGTTGGAGTAAAATCGTAATTTTCTTCGATTACTGCAATTGTTTCAGGAAAAGTGATTGATTCTGGAGTTTGTTTTAATTTTTCTAAAAAGGATTGAATGCTCATGGTTTTATTTTATATAATGTTGTTTGTCAGTTCGAGCGGAGTCGAGAACTAATCGAAGCATCTCGACTTCGCTCGATGTGACAAAATGGGATTTAAGTAACAATTTTATTCTTCTTCTTTCGAAAATTTACTTTTTTTGGCTTCTTTAACGACTGTTTTTCCAGCGACTACAACTACTATTTCGCCGCGTGGAGCTGTTTTTTCGAAATGCGTTAAAACTTCTTTTGCTGTTCCTCTTCGGTTTTCTTCGTGTAATTTAGAGAGTTCTCTAGAAACACATATTTGGCGGTCTTCGCCAAAATAAGTCACAAATTCAGCCAATGTTTTTACTAGTTTATGTGGAGAAACATATAAAATCATCGTTCTGGTTTCTTCGGCTAGTTCTAAATATCGGGTTTGACGCCCTTTCTTTTCAGGTAAAAAACCTTCGAAAATAAATTTGTCATTGGGTAAACCACTATTAACTAAAGCAGGAACAAAAGCCGTTGCGCCCGGTAAGCATTCCACGGCAATTCCATTTTCTACACAAGCACGAGTTAATAGAAATCCAGGGTCTGATATTGCGGGTGTTCCCGCATCAGAAATAAGTGCAATATTTTCTCCAGCTTTCAATCGGGAAATTACATTTTCGATGGTCTTGTGTTCGTTGTGCATATGATGACTGTGCATGTGGGTGCTAATCTCAAAATGTTTCAAGAGTTTTCCGCTGGTACGCGTGTCTTCGGCAAGAATCAAATCCACTTCTTTTAGAATTCTGATAGCTCTAAAAGTCATGTCTTCAAGATTGCCAATGGGCGTTGGAACGATATATAATTTTGACATAAATTATTTTAAACAGGGGTTACTGTTTGTCTTTTTTAAAGGAATTTTTTTTCAATTATTTCCATAAAACGTTCTTCATATTCTTCTTTCCCTTTCCAGTCGTTGTAATCGGGTTTTACCATTTCGTCAATGAAGCTTTTTGTTTCATAGAAATTATCATAGGTAATCAATTGATTCATCACACGGTTGTAATCTTCGTTGCTGTTGCCAAAAAGATGTTTTACAAATGCAATGCGATCGTTTAAGTCAATATCAATTCCTTTTGATAGTTTTTCGTTTAGGGAAGTACCTTTTTTAGGTGCTTTTTCAGTAGTTTCAATTGCTTTTTGTACTGGAGTTTCGTCCTTTTCTACTGCTTCTACCGCTTCAAAAACAATGTTTTTGATTGGAGGTGGTACTTCGTCAATTTTAACAAAATCGGGTTCGTTATAATTTAAACCTAATAAATCCTCGAATGAAATTTGTACCGCTTCAGGTTTTTTAGTATCTACTAATTCTGGTGTTTCGTCTAGTTCAAACGAAGTTTTGAATTCTGGAATTTCTTCTACGTTAGCTACTTTTTCATCTTCAATTTTGTCCTCGATTTGTTCTTCGGTTTCAATTTCAGGCTCTTGTTCTTGAAATTCAATATTGCTGTTTTCTATTTCAGCTTCTTCAATAGAAATTATTTCTTCAGAAGGGATTTCGTCATCAGGAGTATCTTCTTCTTCGGTTATTGCTTCAGTAGTTATAGGAGTGATGATTTCTTGAACTTCTACTGTTTCGGCAACTTCCTCTTCGATTTTAGTTTCGGTTATTTTTACTTCCGTTTCAACGGCTAAAGAGTCTTCTTTGTCATAAATGGTTTCAATCTCTTTCTCAATTTCGCTATAACTTCCTATACTCGGTTTGGCATCAGTATAATTTTCTTCAATGAATTTTAAAACAGACAGTTTTTCGTATAACTTTTGGGTTTCCAAATACAATTGATTAACATCAGATTTATCCTTGATCTGTAATATTCTGTGAGCAATGCTAATTAAATCGGCTTTTAATCTTTTTTTCATAATGGTTAAATTATAGTATGTATTTGGCGAATGTCTTTTGTTTTATTGAATAGAGAAGGATTTTGAAATTACTTTTAATTAAGTGCTGACAAACCTTCGAATTGCTAAAAATTTTCTACTTTTGAGAAAGTGTAAAAGTATAAAATCTTAAGCCGATTTATAAGTTTACAAAGTAATAAAAACTATTCATTTTTTAAGTTAGAAAAATACAAAATGTTTCTCGAAAATACAGTAAATCATAAAGAGCAATTTGGTTGGATCGAAGTAATATGTGGTTCTATGTTTTCGGGCAAAACAGAAGAATTAATCCGCCGATTAAAAAGAGCACAATTTGCCAAACAGAAGATCGAAATTTTTAAACCAGAAGTCGATACGCGTTACCATCAAGATATGGTGGTTTCTCATGATGCTAACGAAATTCGCTCGACACCCGTTCCTGCGGCAGCTAATATTGCTATTCTGGCTCAGGGTTGTGATGTAGTGGGGATTGATGAGGCGCAATTTTTTGATGACGAAATTGTAACTGTTTGCAATGATTTAGCTAATCAAGGCATTCGTGTAATTGTGGCTGGATTAGATATGGATTTTAAAGGAAATCCTTTTGGTCCAATGCCTGCTTTGATGGCAACGGCTGAATATGTTACTAAGGTTCATGCAGTATGTACTAGAACGGGGAATTTAGCTCATTATAGTTTTAGAAAAACGGCAAGTGATAAATTAGTGCTGTTAGGAGAAACCGAAGAATATGAACCGTTGAGTCGTGGAGCTTATTTTGAGGCTATGAAAAGAGGCCAAGAAGAATAGTTGTTTAGAGTTGCTTTGGCGAAAGCCAAAATTTAAATTCTATAATAAATTATAGTAATTCTATAATAAATTATAGTAATTCTATAATACCTATTAATAGTTGTTGTTTGTATATTTGTATAGTATTAACTTTTTAAAATTATAAGTCATGAAATATATTTATGTATTACTGTTAGCTTCTTTAATGATTGTTTCTTGTAAAAAAGCAGATAAAGAAGGTGTTATAACCGAAAGTCAGGTAAGCATTGATTCTATGAAACAAGCCAGTATTGATTCTATGAAAATGGAAATGGTGAAACAAAAAGCTATTGATTCTATGAAAATAGAAATGGCAAAACAAGAATCTGCTAGTAAAGAAAAAGAAGTAGTTGTTGTGAATAATCAAGCGCCAGCTCCGGCAGCTCCAGCAAAAAAGAAATGGAGTAGTACCGCCAAAGGTGCTGTTATTGGTGCAGGTGTAGGTGCTGTAACAGGTGCGATAATTAGCAAGAAAAAAGGTGAGGGTGCTATCATTGGTGGTTTGGCAGGTGCAGGTGTAGGTGCAGGTACAGGAGCTATTATTGATGGTAAGAAAAAAGAATAAAGATTTTGTTGAATAAAGAGAAAGGCTGTTTCATGAATTTGAAACAGCCTTTTTTATTTTATAAATTAACGAATAGTTATATCTTTTTTCTCATTCTTGCTACAGGAATATCCAGTTGCTCACGGTATTTAGCAATGGTTCTTCGGGCAATAGGATAGCCTTTTTCTTTTAGTAATTCGGCTAATTGATCGTCGGGAAGCGGTTTTTTCTTGTCTTCTTCTTCGATGATATTTTTGAGAATTTTCTTGATTTCCAAAGTAGAAACATCTTCACCTTGGTCATTTTTCATGGCTTCCGAGAAAAATTCCTTAATCAATTTTGTTCCATAAGGAGTCTCTACATATTTACTATTGGCAACACGTGAAACTGTCGAAATATCAAGACCTACAATATCAGCAATGTCTTTTAGAATCATTGGTTTCAACTTGGTTTCATCACCATCCAGAAAATATTCTTCCTGATAATGCATAATGGCATTCATGGTTACAAAAAGAGTTTCCTGACGTTGCTTGATAGCATCAATAAACCATTTTGCCGAATCTAATTTTTGTTTGATAAACTGAACCGCTTCTTTTTGGGAATTAGACTTATCTCTTGAGGCCTTATAGGTTTGCATCATTTCCTGATAATCTTTAGAAACATGCAGCGAAGGAGCATTTCTTCCGTTTAAGGTTAATTCTAGTTCGTTGTCAATGATTCTAATAGCAAAATCAGGAACTACATTTTCGGTTACCTTATTATTTCCAGTAAAACCACCTCCTGGTTTGGGATTCAGTTTTTCTATTTCGTTAATGGCTTTTTTAAGTTGCTCATTCGAAATGGCATATTTCTGGATTAATTTATCGTAGTGTTTTTTAGTAAAAGCATCAAACTGATTTTCGATAATATCAGCCGCTAATTCAACTGAGTCGGTTGGGGTTTTGTGCTTCAATTGTAATAAAAGACATTCCTGTAAATCGCGAGCTCCTACACCAGATGGCTCTAGTTCATGGATTACATTTAACATGTGCTCTACCATGTATTCATCAGTGTAAATTCCTTGCGTAAACGCCATGTCATCTACTATATCCGGAACGCTTCGGCGGATGTAACCCATGTCGTCAATACTGCCTACCAAGAACTCAGCAATTTCTCTTTCGTGATCGTCTAAGATAAAGGTGTTGAGCTGATTGATTAAATCTTGGTGAAAACTAATCGGCGCAGCCAGTGGCGATTCGCGAGCTTCATCGTCATCGCTGTAATTGTTAGCTTGGGTTTTGTAGTCAGGAGTGTCGTCGTCACTTAAATATTCGTCAATGTTGATGTCGTCAGTATCGATTCTTTCTGAATCGTTGTCGTCATAATCATCATAATCGTCATTTTCATATTCGTCATTTTCATATTCGTCTTTTTCGTAATCCTCTTCATCTTTTCCAGTTTCTAATGCTGGATTTTCGTTCATTTCTTCTAAAAGACGTTGTTCAAAGGCTTGCGTAGGCAATTGAATTAACTTCATCAGCTGAATTTGCTGTGGAGATAATTTTTGAGATAATTTTAAATTTAAGAATTGCTTTAGCATAATAAGGCACTAATTTATTTTGGTTTTGCCACTAAGACGCGAAGTCGCAAAGTTTTTTAATATTGTTTTTTTATGTTTATGAATCTTTTGATACCATTTTTAATTAAAGGGACATTAAAATTAATTAAAAACCCTAAATCCTTATTTAGTAATTTCAAATGACTTATTATTTGAGCATCCCAAACCGGATTTACTAATTCTACTGCTTTTATTTCTATTATGATGGAATCTTCAACTAATAAATCCAGTCGTAAACCTTCACTAAATTCGATACCATCATAAACAATAGGAATATCTATTTGTCTTTTAACATCAAGTCCTGCTTTGCTGATTTCATGAGCTAAACAAACTTCGTAAACTCTTTCTAGTAAACCTGGACCAAGTCCTTTGTGAACTTTAAAAGCCGAATTAACGACTATTCTAGCAATCTCTTCAGTTCTTTCTGTGATCATTGGTTTACTGCTAAGACGCTAAGGCGCCAAGTTTATAATTATTTCAATTTAAAATCTTAGTGCCTTTGTGGCTAGAATTTAAAATTCCGCGTTCATTGGCGTTCTGGGGAAAGGAATTACGTCGCGAATGTTGGTCATTCCTGTTACAAATAACACCAATCTTTCAAATCCAAGACCAAAACCAGAGTGAACTGCGCTACCGAATCTTCGGGTATCTAAATACCACCATAATTCTTCTTCGTCAACCCCTAAGGCTTTCATTTTTTCGACCAAAACTTCAAAACGTTCCTCTCTTTGCGAGCCTCCTACAATTTCTCCAATTCCAGGGAAAAGGATATCCATAGCGCGAACTGTTTTTCCGTCTTCGTTCAAGCGCATGTAAAACGCTTTGATATTTGCAGGGTAATCAAATAAGATTACCGGACATTTAAAATGTTTTTCAACCAAGTAACGCTCGTGTTCTGACTGTAAGTCAGCACCCCATTCGTTAATTATATAATTGAATTTTTTCTTCTTGTTTGGAGTGGAATCTCTTAGAATGTCAATCGCTTCGGTGTAAGAAACACGTTTGAAATTATTTTCTAAAACAAAATTCAACTTCTCAAGCAAAGCCATTTCGCTTCTTTCCGCCTGAGGTTTTGATTTTTCTTCTTCTAATAAACGTCCTTCTAAGAATTTTAAATCCTCAGGACATTTCTCCATTGTATATTTAATCACATATTGGATAAAATCTTCGGCCAAGTCCATGTTGTCATTCAAATCATTGAAAGCAACCTCTGGTTCAATCATCCAAAATTCAGCCAAGTGACGAGAAGTATTGGAATTCTCAGCTCTAAACGTAGGCCCAAAAGTATAAATCTGTCCCAAAGCCATTGCAAAAGTTTCTCCTTCTAATTGTCCCGAAACCGTTAAATGTGCTTCCTTCCCAAAGAAATCTTCCTTGTAATTTACCTTTCCGTCTTCCGTTCTCGGTGTATTGTCAAATGGTAAAGCCGTTACTTTAAACATTTCGCCCGCACCTTCGGCATCCGAACCCGTGATGATTGGCGTGTTTACATACACAAACCCTTTTTCTTGGAAATAATTGTGTATTGCAAATGATAAAACCGAACGCACTCTCATAATCGCGCCAAAAGCATTCGTTCTTACACGCAAATGTGCATTTTCACGCAAGAATTCAAGCGAATGTTTCTTAGGTTGCATTGGGAATTTCTCTGGATCCGAATCGCCAAGAATTTCTATTTTAGAAACCTGAATTTCATATTTTTGACCCGCACCTTTACTTTCTACCAAAGTTCCCGTTACCGAAACTGCCGCTCCAGTAGTAATTCTCTTTAAAATTTCCTCAGGCGTATTCTCAAAATCAACAACACATTGTATATTATTAATCGTCGAACCATCGTTCAAAGCAATAAATTGATTGTTTCTAAAAGTTCGCACCCATCCTTTTGCATTTACTTCATGAAGCATCGAAGTACTGTTGAGTAAGTCTTTAACTTTTGTATGTCTCATTTTGGGGCAGAGTTGGTTTTAAAATAGTCGTATGTTCTACTTGCAAATATAAATCTTTTGTTTCAATTGTCATTGCTGCTATGAGAGCAATCAGGAGCTATTTCCCGCTATTCGTTACAATCTTTTTCTCCCGATGAAAAAATCGGGATAAAAAGGATTTTCACTTCTATCGGGGCTAGGGAATAGTGGAATTAGGATTTTTACAAAGGATTGTTTCATAAAGAGACACTAAGGAAACTATACACAGATAGATATGTCGTCCCTACGGGACTTTACACCTATGTCAATTATTTTTCCCCGAAATAAATTTCGGGGCTACAAATAGTTCGTTCCTACGGAACTGAATTGTTGATTACGCATAGAAAAATCAATTTGTTTTATAAAAAGCTAATCTAGAGCCATAGGCTAGGAATGTTTGTAGGGCTGCAAATAGTTTATTCCTACGGAACTGAATTGTTGATTACGCATAGAAAAATCAATTCGTTTTATAAAAAGTTAATCTAGAGCCATAGGCTCGGAATGTTTGTAGGGATGGATTTTAATCCATCCAAAATAGTTGATAATGGCTTTGAGTGCCGTAGGTACGGAATATCTAATTTGAATACATGCGTTTACAAAGCAAAAGAACCATACACGCTACGGTTTTTCTTTTAATTTAAGTAGGTAATCGATGCAATCGAGCAGCAGTTAATTTTACAGGAATGGCTTCGAGTGTATTGTAAGAAATATTTTGTATTTTTGGAAAAGTAAAATAAAAAAACAGATACTTCTTTGTTGTTTTCTGACTCCTTAAACGAAATTATGGAAGAAGCAGTTTAGTAAATTTATAGATCAATTAAAAGAGTAGTTTTATGGATATAAACGAGTATGAATTTTTTTTCAAGATAAAAAAAGAAATGTTTTATGGTGGTAGTATTCGAGTTAATCCCAATAATCTAGAACTTTATTATCATTATCCTTGGGGTAGTAACTCAAAAACAGAAATGACAGAAGTGAAAGATATCCAAAATATAGAAATTACTAATGGATATTTACCAGATCATATCTCATTTCATAAAGATGGAAATGTACATTCCAAAGCAAGAGATGGTAAAAAGAAAAATATATATTTAAATAAAACAAATCCGGGTTTTAATGTTTTCAATTTAAAAATGAAACATTATTTTCCATTTTTTATTGAATCTATAAATATTTCTGAAATTGAATTTATTCATAAAAGGTTTGAAAAAAATATATATTTTGAACCTTTAGGTCCAAATGGTTTTGATGTATCAAAATATAATTCATTTAGTATTGTACTTATTAGTTATTGCGAAAAAGTATCGATTGAATATATTTTTAAAGATGAAGTATTAAAAAATTTAAATATTATTTCCTCATGCAACATAAATGGAATATTCACAAAAGATGATAAAAGAAGAAACTTTAAAATTCATTCAGGTTTTCATACAAACTTGTTGATTTTGATTGTAGAAAAAGTTTGGGGGAAGTTTGAAGAAATAACTCATCCTATAACTAAAGAGAAAGGATTATTATTCTCTAATTGTGTATGTTTACCATCAGAAAATGATATGATTAAAAACATGATAAATCTTAATTAAAAAAAACGCTAGTTTTTAGCTAAAAAATAAAATCCCATCTCGTTCCTTAAAAACAAGATGGGATTTCTACTATTTTATAAAAGTTATTTAACTATTTTTCTCTAAGTCTAGTATCAAATTAGCAATAAGCGCTGTCCATCCTGTTTGGTGTGAAGCGCCAAGTCCTTTACCATTGTCGCCATCAAAAAATTCATAGAAGAAATGCTCGTTTCTAAAATGCTCGTCATTTGCAAAATGGTTTTCGTGGTCATCAGCATGGTATTGAAATTTACCGGCGTCGTTTCTTTCAAAAAGACGGATTAATCTTTTAGTCAATTCGTTTGCAATTTCTTTTAAGTTTAGTTTGTTTCCTGAACCCGTTGGGAATTCATACACATAAGTTGGACCATAAAAAGTATAGTATTTACGCAACGATTGGATAATCATATAATTCAAAGGCATCCAGATAGGGCCGCGCCAGTTAGAGTTTCCACCAAACATAGCCGAACGGCTTTCGCCAGGTTCATATTGAATTTGGTGCGAATTCTGAAATACAAAAGGATGCTCTTTGTGGAACTTAGAAAGCGAACGAATTCCATAATCAGATAAGAATTCATTTTCATCTAACAAACGTTTTAGCAGGTGTTCTAACCTAAAACCGCGCATAATCGAGAATAGAAAATTCCCGTCTTCATTGCTCTTTTCTAAATTAGAAATTAACGAAGCTAGGTCTGGACGCGTTCTTATAATTTCGTTAGCTCGTCTTCTAAAGTCTTTTAGTTCTTCAAATAGTTCTTTATTTATAATTTCGACAGCAAACATTGGAATAACACCCACTAAAGAGCGTACTTTTAAACGTTCCGTTTTGCCATTTGACATTTCTACAACATCATAATAGAAATTATCTTCATCGTCCCAAAGAGAAATATCATTTTTCCCAATATGGTGCATTGCCCAGGCAATATTTAAAAAGTGTCTGAAAAACTTAGCAGATACTTCTTCATAGATTTTGTTGGTTTTTGCCAGTTCTAGCGACATGCGCAACATATTCAAAGAAAACATTGCCATCCAGCTCGTAGCATCGGCCTGTTGCATTTTTTTAATTCCTTCAGGCATGTGATTGCGGTCAAAAACCCCAATGTTATCCAATCCTAAAAAGCCTCCTTCAAATAAATCCGTTCCACTGGTATCTTTTTGATTTACCCACCATGTAAAATTAATTAGGAGTTTTTGGAATGCTTTTTCCAGAAATGCAGTGTCGGCTTTTCCTGTACGTTTTTTGTCTTTTTCGTAAACTGTCCAAACTGCCCATGAATGAACGGGCGGATTTACATCGCTAAAATTCCACTCATAAGCGGGAATTTGACCATTAGGATGCATATAGCTTTCCTGCAAAACTAATAGCAATTGTTGCTTAGCAAAATAAGGATCTATTTCTACAAAGGAAGCCATATGAAAAGCTAAATCCCAAGCGGCATACCAAGGATATTCCCATTTATCAGGCATAGAAATAACATGGCGGTTATTAAGGTGTTGCCAGCTAGCATTACGGGGGTTAGTTCTGTTAGCAGCTGTTTCTTCATTACCACCAAATAGCCATTTGTGGATATTGAAATAGTAAAACTGTTTAGTCCATAACAAACCTGAAAAGGCCGCTTTAGCAATAGCGCGATGGTTTTCGGGGATTTTTTCATTTATGGTTTCATTATAAAAGGCCTCGCATTCGCTTTTTCTTTGGTCAAATACGGCGTCAAAATCTGCCCAGGGGTTTTCTAATACGGTATTAGTTAGTCGAACTTTGATGCTTTTTTCTTCGCCTGCTTTTAAATCTAACTGCTGCCAAACAGCTACTTTAGTACCCTTTTTTTCTGGGTTTATAGTAGCTTTTCCGTTTATAACGTGGTCGTTAATGCCATCTTTAACGTAGTCATATCCGCTAGCATGATGGTAAATACGCTCGTTGTTGGTTTCGTTTTCACAAAATAGCTGTTCGCCATTTTCATGATAAAAATAATAATCTCCAATTCTAGAACTTTTAGAAAGTACTGTATTATTGGAAATCGATTCCATATTCGGTCGCGGATGTCTGTTGTTGTGTTTCCAGAAATTTCTAAACCAAAAATGCGGTAACACATGTATACTGGCATCATTGTGACCTCTATTGACCACGGTAATTTTCATCAGAATATCATCGACATTGGCTTTGGCATATTCGATATAACAATCAAAATACGCATTGTCCTTAAAACTATCGCTGTCTAACAATTCAAATTCCGATTCTTCTCGACTTCGTTTATTTTTATTGACTAAATCGTCATAAGGGAATTCATTTTGTGGATATTTATAGAGGTATCGGTTGTAGGTGTGCGTAGGTGTTGAAAGCTGATGAAAATAAAGTTCCTTAACGTCTTCGCCATGATTTCCTTGGTTATTGGTTAAACCAAACAAACGTTCCTTTAAAATTGGATCTTTGCCATTCCAAAAAGCGGGTGCTAGACATAAAATCTCTCTCGAATCGCAAAAACCAGCTATTCCTTCTTCTCCCCAGCGGTAGGCGTTGCTGCGTGCTTTCTCATGGTCAATGTATTCCCAAGCTTCTCCGTGTTCGCTATAATCTTCGCGGACGGTTCCCCATTGTCTTTCGGCTAAATAAGGCCCCCATTTTTTCCAATTTCTGTAATTATCAGAAACGGCTAATCTTTCTGCTTCTGAATTTGTATGAGCCATATTGTTGTTTGTATTGTTTGTGGTATTTAAATCTTAAAGAACATCGTTTTTCGATGCGGTCTTTAGTAAAAATAGTTTTTTTTTTAACAACTGCTCCTGCAATAGGAAAGTATTGTCTAATTGTAGGTATTGTTAAGAATCTTTTTGTTTTTCTAAAAAAAAGAAGCGATTTTTTTGAAGAACAACTACTTAATTTAAGTGAAATGGAGTTCAAAAAAGCTTTTAGTTTGTGTATGAGAGCGGTAGTCACCGTGTAGATTAACAAAAAAACAATTTTTAATTAATATTAACGTTTCGGCTATTTTTTTTAAGAAAAAATTATAGTTTTGCCGACTTTAAGCTAGTTTGTTGCAAATAAATGTTAAATGTAATATGATTTTTACAAACTAAGTAAATTAAAAACACCTCTTAAAAACTACTTTAAATGATTAAAAATTTACTTTGTCTTCTTTTTGTAATCCTAGTTTCATGCTCAAAAGAAGGCGACCCCATAGCTAATAGAAAAGTATTTGCTTCAGATAACATTACAACTGAGAATGTTAGTTATGATAATTATGTAAAACCGCTTTTGACAAAAAACTGCGCCACTTGTCATGGAGATGGTGGTTCTGCGGAGACTTGGTGGAGAAATACAAGTACTTATGCAAATGCGCTACAATATTCAAGAAGCATTACCACAACAATAAATAATGGCACGATGCCACCTCCTCCTAAATTCCCTTTTGCAGATCGAGACAGAGAATTAATTCTAGCTTGGATTAATCGTGGCGTACCTGAAAATTAATTTTTAATACTACCTAAAACTTTCATCATGAAAAAATTGCTAACAATTACTTTGTTGTTTTTTATTATTTGTACTTCTTCAAATGCACAGGATATTTTTACCACAAATAGCGGAAAAATTACTTTCCATTCTAAAACTTCAATGCAGGATATAGACGCTACTAGTGCTAAAATGGCTGGGGTACTTAATACTAAAACCAAACAAGTTTATTTTAAAATACAAAATACCTCATTCCATTTTGAAGAGAAATTGATGGAAGAACATTTCAATGAGAACTATATGGAGAGTGATAAATTTCCAAATTCAGAGTTCAGTGGTAAGATTATAGACGATATTGATCTTAGCAAAAACGGTAACTATAAAGTAACGATTCAAGGATGGTTAAATATCCATGGAGTGAAAAAGGAATATAAAGTGGCGGGTGTTGTTTCAGTAAATGATGGTGCTGTTGCTTTACAGAGCAACTTTAAAGTAAAATTAGCCGATCATAAAATTGATATTCCAACTTTGGTTTTTGCAAAAATCGCAGAAAGTATCGAGGTTAAATTACAATCTAATTACAAGTCTTACAAAAAAGCTTAATTTTTATAATTATTATGAATTCAAAATTACTATTTTTTTTACTACTCTTAACTTGCTGTAAGCTTTCAGCTCAGGAACAGGATTTAAGTCAGTTTATTCAAAGCGATTCTATTGAAAAGGATACTGAACCAGTTTATGCTACATTTAAATCTACAAGAATTGTTAATGGCCGTTCTAACGAAACTGTGAAGAAAAGCGAACTTGATTTAGTTATTTCGCATAGATTTGGTGATGCCGGAGGACATTATGGAGGTATTAAAACTTTCTTTGGAACAGATAATGCCTCTGATGTAAAGGTTGCATTAGATTACGGTCTTACTAACAAATGGTCTGTGGGTGTTTCCAGAACAAAAGGAGCAACTGCTATTAGAGAATTATACGAAGCAAATAGTAAATTCAAACTTCTGGAACAAACTCAAAAAAACAGAATTCCTTTTAGTATTACCTTATTTGGAAATGCTGTGATGTCAGCAATGACTTCAAATGTTAATCCTACGGTTCCGGATCATTTTGACCGTTTTGCAGATCGTTGGTCTTTTGTGGGGCAAATGATTTTGACAAAAAAAATAAACAGCAACTATTCTGTAGCAGTTTCACCTACTTATGTTCATTATAATAGAGTGGGCCATGGAGATACAAACGATCATTTTGCATTGGGCTTTGGTGCAAGAGCAAAATTAACCAAGAGACTGGCACTTATAGCTGATTATTTCTATCATTTTAAAACAGGGAATAGAGACGCTTTCTTTAGCAGTAATGGTTTGAATTTTTATAATCCTTTAGCGGCGGGTATAGAAATAGAAACTGGAGGTCATGTTTTCCAAATTACATTTATGAACAGTACAGCGCTTTTAGAAAATCAGTTTGTACCCTATACTACTACAACTTGGGAAAAAGGACAGTTCCGTTGGGGTTTTAGTATTTCAAGACCTTTTGCATTGGGTAAAAAGAAAGCAAAATAGCCGTTTTATAGGCACAGCTATATTAATTTAGGCAATGATATATTTGATTCGTCAAGTATATCATTGCCTTTTGTTATTTTATAATGACGTTCGTTTTAGTCTATTTGAATACCATCACGATATGTAAATTTGTATTCTCCGTTGCTTTTATATTGTATGCCGTTAAATTCTTTCGAGTCTTTCCATTCTCCTACAAATTTTTCTCCGTTGGAATAGCTCATAGTTCCTTGTCCATTTTGTTTGAAGTTTAAAAAAGAGCCAATATATTTTTCACCGTTTGGCCAAATGTAAGTTCCCTGTCCTGTTCGACTGCCGTCTTTCCATCCACCTGAATACTCTTCTCTGTTTTCGTATGTAATGGTTCCCTGACCGTTCATTTTGCTATCTTTCCATTCGCCAATGTATTTTTCTCCACGTTCAGTATTTATATAAATTCCTTTACCGTTTAGTTTGCCTTCTTTCCAGTCGCCAATATAGCTTTCTCCTGTGATAATATTTGTTGTTGTACCTTTTCCATCAAATTTACCTTCTTTCCATTGACCACTATATTTCCAGCCACCTAAGTAAGTTTGTGTCCCTTGACCATTTTGTTCTCCATTTTTAAATTGGCCTGTATAAATGTTTCCATTTAGGTCTATTCGGGTTCCATGTCCATAAAACTTATTGTCTTTTAATTTGAATTTTCCAGGATATTTTAAATCCTTTGCATAAGTTATAAAACCATATCCTTTTGCTTTTTCATTCGGCCATTGGATAGCAAATTTGTCACCATTTGGAGTGTAAAAAGTACCAAGTTCAGTGAATTTAGATTCTTTCCACTCTCCAACATATTTAGCTCCATCGGTAAAAGTCATAGTTCCTTTTCCGTTTTTTTTATTTTCTTTCCATTCTCCAGAAAATTTAGAGCCATTGTTATAAGTCATAGAACCTTTTCCAGAAAACAGACCGTCTTTCCATTCTCCTATGTATTTATACGCTTTTTTAACTTCATAAGATCCATAACCATCTAATCGGTTATTTTTCCAGTTGCCTTCTGCAATGTTACCTCCTAAATTTGCTCTGCCATATCCATTTGCTTTTCTGACTCCCCTTTCATCTGTAAACTCCCCTTTATAATAACCAGAAACGGATGGGAATGGACGAATCATAATCGAGTCATTTTTAGTATTGAAAACTGTTTCTTGAGTAGTTATTGTATTTTGAGCATTGCAAATGATGCTAATTAATAAAAAAAGGGAAGCTATGTTTTTTTTCATTTTATAGGTTTTTGACAATGTAATGATTTTCAAAAATACTTTTTTTAAATCGTTTTATAAGAAAAAACTGTTTTTGTTTTTTGTAGAATTTGATTATTAGAATACAGCTCGCTCCGATGGAGCTCAGATTCAATAATTATAAATGTTCCTATAAACATTATGCTCCTAAGGAGCTTAATGCTTCTTATGATTTAAGCCTGATTAAGCCACAAAGTGGCGGAATGTTTATAGAAATACAGGTGTGGAGTCAGTTGAGAGCTCCGTAGGTGCGAAATAGAAAAATAAGAAGTATTTAATGAGTTGGTATTTTGTATGATTTAATACTGTTGTTTTGAAAATAAGCTATTTTGAAAACAAAATCCCTAGCCCTGATTGCAGCGAAAATCCTTGACTGTCTCGTTCTCAAAACGAGACAGTCAAGATTGTAGCGAAAGCAGGAAATAGCTCCAAAATAAAAAACTTCCCGTCTTAAATAAAGAGGGAAGTTCCAGGTGATTTATAAAAAATAAGAATGTTATTTCTTAATAGTAGCATCCGCTGGGATAGGGATGTTGAGGTTGTAATCAGAGAATCGAGTATATACTTTTTCGTTCATGTCAAAGAATACTCCCCAATAATCAGCACCATGAACCCAAACTCTTACGGTAAAATTAACTGAAGTGCTAAGTGACGAAAGCGCCATGAAAGGGGCAGGATCTTTTAGGATTCGGCTGTCTTCGGCGATGAAATCATTGATGGCTTTTTTGAAATTCTCTACATCATCTCCATGAGTGATCCCAAATGTCCAGTCGACTCTTCTTGTTGGCTCGGCTGAGAAGTTAGTCAATGCCCCAGTTGAAAGTGGTCCGTTAGGGATAATGACTAATTTTTTATCGGCGGTGTTTAGCATGGTTGCAAAAATGCTGATTTCTTTTACCGTCCCTGAGAAACCTTGTGCTTCGATAGTATCACCTATTTTAAAAGGTTTTAGAATTAAAATAATTACGCCTCCGGCAAAATTTTGAAGTGTTCCTGATAATGCCATACCTACGGCTAAACCAGCGGCTCCAAGGATAGCTACAAACGAAGTCATTTGGATGCCAATCATTCCCATTACGGTGATACCAACCAATACTTTCAGTAGAATGTTAGTTAAACTTCTTAAAAATGGAATCAGTGATTGATCAATTTTTGATCTTTCTAATGATTTTCCAACTCCCTTAGTAATTATTCGGGTAAACCATAAACCAATTACCAGAACGATAATTCCGCCTATTAATTTGGGTGCGTATTCAAAACCAAAATCTATTGATTTTTCAATGTATTTGTTTACTAGTGTAACTTGTTGATCTAATAACATTTTAATGCTTTTTTATTTTTTTACTCATTAGGCTCTTTGATTTCGGTCTTTATTTGTGGTTGCTTAACTTCGCTTTTAAAACTGTCTAAAATCGATCCTTTTTTTAAAGCATCAATTTCTTCATCGCTATGCTCGATGATGTCAATTTTTGGTTCGATGAATTCTTGCTCATTCGCCAATGTTTTGTTTAAGGTTAGTACCAAAGCAGGTAATAACATCAGGTTAGATAACATTCCGAATAACAAGGTCAATGAAATCAATCCGCCAAGGGCGATGGTTCCTCCAAAACTAGACAACATAAATACCGAAAATCCAAAGAATAATACAATGGAAGTATAGAACATACTGAGTCCGGCATCATTGAAAGTGGCGTAAACCGACTTGCGGATTTTCCAGTTATTTTTCTTCAATTCTTCGCGGTATTGGGCTAAGAATCGAACGGTATCATCGACCGAAAGTCCAAATGCGATTCCGAAAACTAATATTGTTGATGGTTTTAATGGAATGTCTAAAAAGCCCATAATTCCTGCCGTTAACAACAATGGTAGTAGATTTGGAATTATAGAAACCAAAATCATTTTGAACGAACGGAACATGAATCCGATTAAAAGTGCTGTTAAGAAAAAAGCAAAAACCAGTGATGAAAGCAAGTTATCCAGTAAGTAACCAGTTCCTTTTTGGAACACTAATGCTTTACCAGTAATTGTTACATTGTATCGGTCTGGAGGGAATATTTTGTTAGCTTCTTTGCGAATTTCAGCTTCAATTTTAGGGATAGCTCCTCCGTTGTCATCTCGCATAAAAGTAGTGATTCGGGCAAATTGTCCTGTCGAATCCACATAGCTTTTCATCAGATTGTCTTTGGAATTTTTGGTAGCATTTTTAGCATACGTCAAAATAAATCCTTGTTCCTGAGAAGTGGGTAAATCGTAATATTCCGGATTTCCGTTGTAATAAGCCTGTTTAGAATATTTAACCAAATTGACTATAGAAATTGGTTTTGATAATTCGGGAATTTCATCAATAGCCTGTTCTAATTCGTCCATTCGTTTTAGCGTAGACAGCTTCATGACTCCTTTTTTGTGTTTGGTGTCAATCATGATTTCCAGAGGCATTACACCATCAAATTCGTCTTCGAAGAATACAATATCTTTGAAAAAGGCTTCTTTTTTAGGCATGTCTTCAATTAAACTGCCCGAAATACGCATTTTGTAAATTCCGATAATACTAATAACAAGCAACGAAATAGCAACAACATAGATAGAAAAACGGTTGGTTTTTACAGTGTGTAGAATCCAATCCATGAATCTTTTTACAGAGCCTCGGTCTAAATGTTGAATGTGACGGTCTATTGGCGCTGGAATATAACTGTGGAAAATAGGGATTACTATTATACACAAAAAGAACAAGGCCATAATGTTAATGGAAGTTACATTTCCAAATTCTATCAGTAATTTGTTATTTGAGGTAATAAAGGTAAAAAAACCAATGGCTGTGGTTATATTAGTCATCAATGTAGCCATTCCAATTTTGGTAGTCACCCTTTGTAAAGCTTTGGCTTTATTGCGATGTACTTTGTATTCCTGATGGTATTTATTGGTAAGGAAAATACAATTTGGAATCCCAATAACAATAATCAGCGAAGGTACTAAAGCCGTTAAAACGGTGATTTCGTAATTTAATAATCCTAAAAATCCAAAGGACCACATTACGCCAATAATCACGATAATTATTGAAATTAGCGTGGCTCTAAAACTTCTAAAAAAGAAGTAAAACAGCAGTGAGGTTACTAATAATGAGGCTCCAATAAAAATGCTTATCTCATCAGTAATGGTTTTAGCATTGAGCGTTCTAATATATGGCATGCCCGAAACACGCAAATCAATATTGGTTTCTTTTTCAAATTTCTCTACAGCCGGGATTAATTTCTCTAAAATGTATTCTTTACGAGCCTTAGTGTTTACAATTTTCTTGTCCATGTAAACCGCAGAACGAATACTTCCAGAACGTTTGTTAAATAACAATCCTTCATAAAAAGGCATGTCATTGAAGAGCTGTTTTTTGATAGTAGCCAGATAGGCTTCGTCAATTTTTTTGCTTGGGTCAATAAAAGGGACTAATTCAAATTTTTGAAGCGAATCATTTTTTTGAAGTTTTTTTAAATCGCTTATTGAAATTACCAAATCGATGGCTTTGTCTTTTTTAAGACTATTCATTAAGGTATTCCAAGCTTTAAAAGCTTTAGGAGTGAAAAGAGTTTTGTCTTTTACACCAAGGATAATTAGATTTCCTTCTTCGCCAAATTTATTCAGGAACGCATTGTATTCTACATTGGCAATGTTATCATCGGGTAACATATTGGCTTCGGTATATGTGAAATGGATGTTTTTCCATTGCATTCCCAAAAAAATAGTTATTGCTACAATAACCGATAACATTAAAATTTTATTTCGAAGGACAACACGAGCAATTAACTCCCAAAATCCTAAACTAAACCACTTGATCATAATTGATGTTTAACGGCTGCAAATGTAGTGAAAACCATAGTGAAGGGGTAATTAATTTGTAAATTTTAAATCAATTTTAAGGTTTTTAAAGAGATGGTTTTCTTAATAGGAAAGTTAATTTATACTGTGTGAATCCTAATAAAGAATTTAGCATCTTTGTCTGAAATTTTTTTACTAATATTAACTGTGAAATTCTAAGAGAATGAGTTGGATTTTGTTGATAATAGGCGGTTTATTTGAAGTAGCTTTTGCTTCTTGTTTGGGCAAAGCCAAAGAAACTACAGGCATAGAATCAGGCTATTGGATGCTTGGCTTTTTATTGAGTCTTACTGCCAGTATGTTTTTGTTGTACAAAGCTACGCAGGAATTACCTATTGGCACAGCTTATGCAGTTTGGACCGGGATAGGAGCTGTGGGTACGGTTCTAGTTGGGATTTTGGTGTTTAAAGAACCAGCTACTTTTTGGCGTTTGTTTTTTATTGTAACTCTTATTGCATCCATTGTCGGGCTGAAGTTTGTTTCCAGTCATTAATAAATAGAATCGAAATAGATTATGCAAAAAAGCGATAACATTACTTTTATTCTTTTAATTATCATTTTACTTTTAATTACCATTATTGGTTTTATAGTCTATCAGTTAATGCTAGCCAGAAAAGAAAAAAATGAGGCTAAAAAAAGTTTTTTTGCACTCGAAATGAAAGTCAATGATTTACAATTAGAAACATTAGAAGCTAAATTAAATCCGCACCTTTTTAAAAATATTTTAAATTCGATTCAATCACATGCTTACCAAACTTATTTTGCCTTAGATAAACTAGCAAATGTTTTGGATTATATTTTGTACGAAAGCAAGAAAAAATATGTTACTGCTAAAGAAGAAATTGACTTTGCACTAAATTTAATTGAAATCAACAAAATTAAAATCAGTCCGCTTTTTGAATTAAAGATAAAAACCAAAATCAATTCAGAAGAGAAATTGTATGAAGAACCTTTGTTAGCCCCTTTAATTTCTATCGATTTGATTGAAAACGCATTCAAACATGCCGATTTGCAAAGTCCAGATGCTTTTATTTCAGTTCTTTTTGAGTTTAAAGACAATGTTTTTTCTATGACGGTTTCGAATAAAATTTCGGATAAAAAAGTATTAAAGAAAGAACGAAGTGGTATAGGAAACGCTACTTTAGAAAATCGTTTGCGAATTATTTATAAAAATAACTTTAAACTCGAAAAATTCATAGAAAACGATATTTATATTGCCCACCTAAAGATTAATTTACTTGGATACAAAACTGAAATGCTTGCTTCTAGATGATGAGTTACCTGGATTAACGTACTTAAAAATGCTTTGCGAACAAATTCCTGAAGTAGAAATTGTAAAAACGTTTAATAATCCTGAGAAACTTTTGACAGAAATTCCTAATCTTGACTTCGATTTATTAATTACAGATATCGAAATGCCAGGAATTGACGGCTTACATTTAGCAAGTTTGTTACAAGATAAAATGGTTGTTTTTTGTACAGCATATAAAGAGTATGCTGCTGATGCTTTTACTATAGATGCGGTAGATTACATTACAAAACCAGTGAAATTAGAGCGCTTGCAAAAAACGATTTTAAAAGTTTTTGAACGTTTTAATAGTTCAACTAATGCAAAGCGGTTTATTCAGTTAAATACTGATAAAGGGAAGAGCTTATTGTATTTTAATCAAATTCTATATGTCAAAACTGCTTTGGGCGATAGTCGTGATAAAACTGTGCTTTTGACTGATGGAAGCTTACTGAATTTGAAAAACATTAACTTTGAAACGCTTTTAAAAGAATTACCAGAAACCGATTTTTGTCGTGTGAACAAGAAAGAAATTGTAGCGGTTAAAGCAATTAAATTCTTCAATCATAACGAAATTGTTTTGCATCATTTAGATGAAAATAAAAAAAATAGTACATTATTATTAAGCGAAACCTATCGTGTAGACTTTTTAAGAAAGATAAAAATATAACTTATTACAAAGTTTTCCCTAGTTGTTACATAGATTTAAAATTAGGTTTAAAATTACTTTTTCTCTTAAAAATCACTTCTGATATTTGCCCAATAAACTAAAAAATGGGTTATGAATAATATTAAAAACTCTGTGTTTTACATTACAGTTATTGGTGGTTTTACTACTTTAATATATTGGCTAATTTCAATGGGACCTTTGCTTGAAGTAGGTCGTGGAGTTGTTTCTAAAAGTATAAAAAGTAATCATTGGAATGATTTTTTACATTCTATGGTCGAAAATTTAGAACATCCTTTAGCTATTTTATTGGCTCAAATTGTAACTATAATTTTAGTGGCACGTTTGTTTGGTTGGATCTTTAGAAAAATCGGGCAACCATCAGTAATAGGTGAAATGATTGCTGGAATTGTTTTAGGTCCCTCGTTAGTTGGAATGTATTTCCCTGAATTTTCAGCGGTTTTGTTTCCTAAGGAATCCTTAGGGAATTTGCAGTTTTTGAGTCAGATAGGATTAATATTCTTCATGTTCGTAATCGGAATGGAATTGGACCTGAAAGTGCTTAAAAATAAAGCGCATGATGCGGTTGTAATTAGTCATGCCAGTATTGTTATTCCATTTGCCTTAGGATTGACTTTGGCTTATTTTATCTACCCAATTTTTGCACCAATGGGTGTAGCATTTTCTTCTTTTGGATTGTTCTTGGGTATTGCTATGAGTATTACAGCATTTCCAGTTTTAGCGCGAATTGTTCAAGAACGCGAAATGCAAAAAACAAAACTAGGAACCATTGCTATCACCTGCGCTGCTGCCGATGATATTACGGCTTGGTGTATTTTGGCTGTAGTAATTGCTATTGTAAAAGCAGGTTCGTTTACTAGTGCATTGTATGTAATTGGGTTGGCTATTTTATATGTAATTGTTATGTTGAAAATTGTTCGTCCGTTCTTAAAACGTGTGGGCGATTTAAATTCAACTCGTGAAAGTTTGAATAAGCCAGTGGTGGCTATTTTTTTTATTACTCTTTTATTTTCTTCTTATGCTTCTGAATTAATAGGGATTCACGCATTGTTTGGGGCATTTTTGGCTGGAGCAATTATGCCAGAAAATAATAAATTTAGAAATATTTTTATCGAAAAAGTTGAAGACGTTTCCATAATTGTTTTATTGCCATTATTTTTCGTATTTACAGGTTTGCGTACGCAAATAGGTTTATTAAACGATCCCTATTTGTGGAAAGTTACAGCCATTATTATTGCAGTTGCTGTGGTGGGGAAATTCTTTGGTAGCGCTTTTGCAGCCAAATTTGTAGGGCAGAGCTGGAAAGATAGTTTGGCTATTGGGGCTTTAATGAACACGCGTGGTTTAATGGAATTGGTGGTTTTAAATATTGGATATGATTTAGGTGTTTTGTCTACTGAGATTTTTACTATGATGGTAATCATGGCATTAGTTACCACTTTTATGACAGGACCCGCTTTAGATTTTATTGATTTTATTTTTAAAAATAAACCCACATTAATTCCTGAACAAATTGGTAACAAAAGCAAATTCAAGATTTTATTTTCGTTTTCAGCTCCTGAAAAAGGAAAAAAACTGTTGAAGCTTGCTAATAGTTTGGTTAAAAAACAATCTGATAGTTCGATTGTTGCTGCGATGCACTGCTCTTTAAGTACCGAAATACATTCATTTGATGTAAAAGATCATGAACGAAAAATGCTGGCACCCATTATCAAAGAAGCACAGCTGCTGAATCAAGAAGTAGTAAGTGTTTTTAAAGTGACCAATGATATTGATACCGATATTATTGAAACTGCTAATCAAGGTGAATACGATTTGTTATTAGTAGGATTAGGGCGGTCTATTTTTGATGAAACTTTTCTGGGCAAAATTCTGGGCTTTACTACTCAAATTGTAAATCCTGATAGACTGATAGATAAGTTTACAGGAAAAGAAGGTTTGTTTGAGAATTCTCCTTTTGATGAAAGAACACGTCATATTGTTGCCAAAAGTAAAATGCCTGTTGGAATTTTTATTGATAAAGATTTAGACGAGATTGATCAGGTTTTTATTCCGATTTTCAGTAAAGAAGATGCTTTTTTAATTGAGTATGCTAAGAAATTAATTAATAATAATGGATCTCAAATTACGGTTTTAGATGCTATTGGTGAAGTAAAAAAGACTCGTGATATTGAAGAAACTATCCGTTCTATTGAACAAATTGCTCCAAATCATATTATGATTATGCAGGACAGAACAATTAAAAAAGAGTTTTTACAAAGCCAGAATCTGATGATTATAAGTTTAGAAAGCTGGAAATACATTCTAGATAATAATGCCGATTGGCTTGTAGACGTTTCGTCTGTTTTGATTATAAAATCTTAATCTGTATTCTAAAATCTCTTAGTTTTAAAACCCTAAATTTAAAATATAACTTAATTTGATGGCAATATTATCTTCAAATTTCGGCAATTGATTGGGGCCATAACGGTAAAAAGCAGTTAATCCTAAACCGTTAAAAATTTGATTTAACTCGATACCTGATTCAAAGAAACCATTGTTTAGGGTTTTAAAATCGATACCTACATGTTGTTCAGGATGCTCTAAATCTCCCCAAGCCATTCGGGAAACTAAAACTAAGGATGGTTTTACTTTTTTGAATAATGTTACTCGGTTAAAGGCATGCTTGAATTGGAAAAAAGCATATTTACTTGAGAAAAACTCATTGAAAAACATAGTTTCAAAACTGTTTTTTCCACCAAAGGTAATTCTTTGGATAATGGTTTCTTTTGTAATGTTGTTAGGCGAACTATTGTATAAATGGGTCAATGGTACATCGCCTAAAGCATAACCCGCCTGAAAAAGTAGCGATGTTTTTTGACCGTTGAGGTATTTCTTTTCATATTCGGTTTTGAAGTCAAATTTGCTGAAATCAAAATTATTGTCCCATAATCGACCTAAGGATTGAGTGAATTGAAGACTGAATTTAGGGAAACGTTTTTCTATTTCAATTTGCCCTGTTGGCGTTTGCATAAAATCACTAAACGGACTCCATTGCAAGGATAACATGGCGGTGGTCATAGAGTAATCCGTGTATAATTTGCCATTATTATTGAATGCATAATCAAATTTAGGTTCAATAATACTATGGGCTAGCTCCCAGATACTTTCAGTTTTGGGGATTTTTTTAGTTTCAAAATAGGCTTTCCAACTTACATAATTATAAAAAGTGCTAATGTTTATGGGTCTTGGATCGTATATTTTAAAGGGCTTTTTTTCGATTATAAAAGAGGTACTTGCAATTTCTCGAACATCATCAGTATAGGAGAAACCAAGCCAGGAATTAGCCTGCTGATCTATTTTTGCGGCAGCGCCAATACTCCCTTTAAACATACCGTCTTTAGTACCATAAGCATAGTAGCCTTCAATTCGGAAGTTTTTAGAAAGACGTTCATTGGTTACACCGCCTAATCCCAAACGGAAACCTTCATAATTATTATAGCTGAATATTTTTCGCAAATCCATGTCGAAAAAGCCAATAGGGAGATAACCATTAATAATTTTTTTACCAAGCCGTACGCGATTGGCAATTTTTTTCTTGATAGCAATACTGTCTAATTCGCTATAGGTTTTTATACTGCGACTGTCAAAATTGTCTTTTCGATAGGTGTCCCAAAAAGATTCGTCTTTGTCAAAGGCATTTTTCTCAATTTCTACTGCAAAAGAAGGATTTTCAATCTTGATTGCTTTGTCCTTTTGGAGGTCAAAAATATGGCTCTCCGAACGCAAATAAATATAATCAGAAGGCTGTCTTTTTCTAGAAGTGAAATCTTTCTCCATATCGCCATCAAACTGAATGGTGCCTCCAAGGATTTTGATGTCGTCGTCATTTTTTCCTTTTATAATCTGGAAAGTTTTATGGATAGGAAACCACAGCTTTTCTTCGGGCAAATATTCAAATTCATGATTGCCGCTAATGTCTAGCAATCCTCTGATGCGCATGATGGCTTTAGAAATACCAAAGTTGTCTTGATCAATGTATAAAATACCTTCGAGCCCTTTTGCCTTGCTTTTCTTTTTGTTTTTAAAATAAACCATATAGGCATTTCTACCATTTATAGCCACTGTGTCGAGTAGTTTATAATTGTATTCCTTAATAGCATTATCGGCTATTGGGCTGTTGTATTTGGTTTCGAAAAGTTCATATTTTGGGTCGTAAATAGAAAAAGACTGCAGGTTGAAAGCTATGATTTCGTACAGCGGTTGTTTTAATCCGGCCATCTTTGTACCCAATATGGTTTCTTTTAGTTTGTTGTCGCTAAATTCAAATTGGGATACTTTTTCGGTTTGAAACAAATGGCGTTTGCTTACCATTGTTTTGAATTTGTAATTGGTCGAGTCGATTTTATAATATACTCCGTTCAATGTTTTTTTGACAAAAACAGAATCTATTTGACCCGAAATCGAATCAGGATTTGCCGAAACAATTAGTTTATTATAGGATTTAAAAGCAAAACTCGAAAGTCTTTTTTGAGGATTGTTGTTATCTTTTAGCGCAATGGTTTTTTTGATGATGGCTAAAGCTGCGTTTTCGGGAGCAACCACTACTTCGTTAAGCTTATGTGTTTTTTGACTCAGTTTGAGATTGAAAAAACTATTGTTTTTTTGAACCTCGATTTTTATTTTGTTGTAACCAATGTAAGAAACATAAAAAAAACTAATAGGTGTTTTCGAGTTGATTTCAAATTTTCCGTCTACGTCACTAATGCTGTTAATACCAGTTTTTGTGGTTATTGTAGCAAATGGCAAGGCTTTATTAGAGTTGGATTCTTTTACAATTCCGTTGATACGAAATTGCGCCTGAAGCGTGAGCGTGAAAAAGAAAAACAAAAAAAGATGCTTCATGGTAGGCTGTTTGAATCAAAACGAAAGTAAACTCATTTTTGGTATGCCAAAAGTAAGAATAAAAAAACCGTCTCGTTGTGCAACGGAGACGGTTTTTAAAAGTTGTTCTTATTTGAAAGTTATACTTTCATTATTTCGGCTTCTTTAGATGCAAGAAGTTCGTCAATTTTTTTGATAAAAGTATTGGTAAGAGTTTGAACCTCTTCTTCAGCACCTTTACAAATGTCTTCTGATGTTCCTTCTTTTTCTAATTTTTTGATGTCAGTATTGGCATCTTTTCTACAGTTTCTAATTCCAATTTTAGCATCCTCAGCTTCTGATTTAGCTTGTTTTGCTAAGTCACGACGACGGTCTTCTGTCAAAGGCGGAACGCTGATGATGATTAAATCACCATTGTTCATTGGATTAAAACCAAGATTAGCAATCATAATTGCTTTTTCAATAGTATGCAACATGTTTTTTTCAAAAGGTTGCAAAGTAATTGTTCTAGCGTCAGGAACGCTAATTTTTGCTACTTGATTCAGTGCTGTTGATGAGCCATAATAGTCTACAAAAACACTTCCTAACATAGCAGGAGATGCTTTTCCAGCACGGATATTTAGAAATTCTTTTTCTAAGTGAGCAATTGAACCTTCCATAGATTCCTGTGTACTATCTAATATAAAATCAATTTCTTCAGTCATTTTTTTTAGATTTTAGATTTCAGTTTATCAGATTTCAGATTTTCTGCTATCTGTAAACTGTGGTCTGCTATTTATATATTAACTACTGTTCCAATGTTTTCTCCATCACAGATTTTTTCTAGATTTCCGCTTTGGTTCATATCAAAAATAAGGATAGGTAATTTGTTTTCCTGGCTTAATGTAAAAGCGGTTGTGTCCATTACGTTTAGCCCTTTTTTGATTACATCATCAAATGAGATAAAATCAAATTTCACTGCCGAAGCATTTTTTTCAGGGTCAGAATCATAAACTCCATCTACGCGAGTTCCTTTTAGGATTACATCGGCATTGATTTCAATACCACGTAAAACTGCAGCTGTATCCGTAGTAAAATAAGGGTTTCCTGTTCCAGCACCAAAGATTACAATTCTTCCTTTTTCTAAGTGACGATCGGCTCTTCTTTTGATATAAGGTTCAGCAATAGATTCCATTTTTAAGGCAGTTTGCAAACGCGTTTTCATACCTTTTTCTTCAAGTGCACCTTGTAAAGCCATTCCGTTGATAACGGTAGCAAGCATTCCCATGTAATCTCCTTGCACTCTATCCATTCCGCTGCTTGCTCCTGCAACTCCTCTAAAGATGTTTCCTCCACCAATTACTATGGCGATTTCTACTCCTTTAGCGTGAACTTTTTTGATTTCTTCAGCATATTCAGCTAATCTTTCAGGGTCTATACCATATTGACGATCCCCCATTAATGCTTCTCCGCTTAATTTTAGAAGAATTCTTTTGTATTTCATGTCTTTGTTGAGTTGATTGGTGCAAATATAGGGATATTCTTTTTTTCTGAAATAGGCCGACTTAAATTTTATAAATTTTGTTTTCGTAACTGTATTTTGCTGCGTGATAGCCTAAGTTAAAAATACTATCCATCTTGATTTTATTGGTTTCAAAGGTACTGTAGATACTCAGTTCGGTAGGTTGAATCATCCAGTCGCATTGACTGAATTTAGCAATATTCGAATTTTCCGAAAGAATATCAAAGGCTCTAGTGGTTACGGCTCTAATGGAATTTAAATCTTTTGGAGTTATCATATTGATTGGACTTACATAAACGCCAATAATCATATCGCAGCTTTCTCGTAGTAAATCGGTGGGGAAATGATTTAAAATTCCGCCATCGCTATAATGATTTCCATGAATTTCATAAGGCGAAATAATACCTGGAAAAGAAGAAGACGAAATCAGTGCATCTACAATTTTTGTTTCGGGTTCGAATATTTTTAATTCGCCCTTAATCATATCGGTAGCGGTAATTTGAGTTGGGATTTCTAAATCAGAAATTCTAGCGTCTTCAAAAACAGCTTGAAAATATTCTTTGAAAGCTTCGGAATCAATCAATCCTGCCTTGGTGAAAGTAATGTGTTTCCAATGAAATAAATAGATGGATTTAAAGAAGTCTAAAATTTCATCAGGTGTTTTTCCCCAAGCATACATAGCGCCTACTATGGAACCCGCACTGGTGCCCGCAATTTGATTGGGGCGAATGTTTTTTTCCTCTAAAAATTTAATAGCACCCGCATGGGCCAAACCCTTTGTCCCGCCACCCGAAAGTGCTAAGCCAATTGATTTTGAATTTAGGTTCATCTTTCTGCAATTTTTATAAAAGTACACTTTTTACTGATTTGGAGTAATTTTACAAGAATTAAATTAGGGACTGCTTTTTAGCTGTTTGGGTTTATTTTTGAATATGGAATTAGATATTCCCAAACTAACATTTGCAACCTTCTCAGGACTATCTAAACTAAAACCGTATTGTGTAAGTTCTATAAAACAGGCAATACCTTCAATGTGTTCCAAGCCCAGACTAATTTTTTTATAATCGCCGTGTAGGTTTCCTCGACCTAAAATAATTGATTTTCCGTAATCTGTTTGAAGGTATAAGAATCCTTCGTTATCTATTTTTAGACTTAATTTAAGATTAAAAAATGCAGGAACTACGACCAATTTTCTAGATGCTATCCAGTCTATACCTGAATTTAATCCTACAGCAATTGCTCTATTGTAATGAATTCCTTCTCCAACCTTAAGGCTTAATCCGTTTGGTGTAAACCAATAGGAGTCTTTGTCGTCATTGTCTAAATTTGCTCTTAAGGGAGTGGAAATACTGTATTGTGTATAAGAGCCTTGATTAAATTGTGCTAATATGGGATATGAGAAACTTATTGCAATTAGTAAACAAGCTAAGGTTTTCATATAGAGATTTTTAAGTTATCAATATATAGCTTCTATCAACAGATTTCTTGTTCTTATTACACTAAGTTACGGAAATTTATTTAGTAGGGGTATTATATGTTTGGATTTAAACAGAGATGTTATGTTGTGGAATTTGCGGTTGATATTTGAACTTGATTGTTTGCTAGACTTTAGTTTGATAAGTCAAGAGACTCCTCAAAAAGAGTCACATCAATGGCGTTTTTTACATCATAATCGCCAATTTTTGTTCGGCGCAACGCCGTTAGATGCGAACCGGAATTCATGGCTTTTCCAAAATCATAAGCTAGGGAACGAATGTATGTTCCTTTGCTGCATACTACTCTAAAATCGATTTCAGGAAGTGCAATTCTAGTGATTTCAAATTCGTGAATAGTGGTTTTTCTACTTGCTATTTCTATTGTTTCACCAGCACGAGCGTGTTCATATAAGCGGACGCCATCTTTTTTAATAGCCGAAAAAATAGGTGGTTTTTGATCGATTTCGCCTAAAAATTGCTTCACGGTTTCGTGAATTAAAGCTTCGTTAATATGTTCGGTTGGAAAAGTCTGATCGATTTCGGTTTCTAAATCATAGGATGGAGTAGTAGCTCCTATGTAGAAAGTTCCGGTATATTCTTTGGCTTGACCTTGAAGTTCGGCAATTCTTTTGGTGAATTTTCCAGTACAAATTAAAAGCAATCCGCTGGCCAATGGATCTAAAGTTCCAGCATGACCAATCTTGAATTTTTTAGGCAATCCTACTTTGTTGATCAGTAGGTATTTTAATTTATTCACCGCTTGAAATGAACTCCATTTCAATGGTTTGTCTATTAATAAAACTTGTCCTTCTAGGTATTCTTCGGGCGTCATTAGATAATAGTCAATGGGTGAATGAAATAATGGATAATCAATAAGATGATTCCAGCTGCAATACGGTAGTAACCGAATAGTTTAAAGCCTTTTTTGCTTAAAAAACCAATGAAAGATTTAATTGCCAAAAGGGCTATAACAAAAGCGACGATGTTACCAATAACCAATAGATTAATTTGGTCGTGTGTCAACACAAAACCGTCTTTGTAATAATCGTAGCATTTTTTCACGGTTGCACCTAACATCGTTGGTACAGCCAGGAAAAAAGAGAATTCGGCTGCTGAAGTTCTGGATAGTTTTTGAGACATTCCACCTACAATGGAAGCGCCACTTCTGGAAACTCCTGGAACCATAGCTAAACATTGGAACAAACCAATTTTAAATGCTTTTATATAAGTGATTTCAGTTTCGTCAGAGTTGTTGAACCAATCGTCTACTTTTAGTAAAATGATTCCTCCTACTAATAACGAAATAGCGACAGTTACGGGATTTTCTAATAAAGCATCTATTTTTTTGCTGAAAAGCAAACCTAAAACTACAGCAGGAATAAAGGCTACTAATAGTTTGAAATAGAAATCAAAAGATTGAAAAAAGCGTTTGAAGTAAAGTACCACAACCGAAAGTATAGCTCCTAATTGGATTACAATAGTAAAAAGCTTGGTGAAATCATCCTGCGCAATTCCGTAAAAAGAAGAAGCAATAATCATGTGTCCAGTTGAAGAAACGGGAAGAAATTCAGTTATTCCCTCAATAATGGCAAGAACAATGGCTTGTAATGTATTCATTTAATTTTTGATTTTAGAGTGTAGATTTTAGTTTCAGTTTTCCTAACTGGATACTGAACACTGAACACTGCAAACTATTTCTTAGGATTTTTAAGAATTGCATAAACGGTAATTCCGAAACCAATTAAAACCGTTGTTGGTGCTAATCGAATTCTTCTAAAGTTAAAAATAGCATCGCTATATACTTTAGGGTCGTCGCTACCACCGCCAGACATTAGGATGAATCCAAGTACAATTACACCAATTCCGATTAATAGAATTTTGTAATTGATTTTATCGAATAAGAAGTCTTGTTTATCGTCTTTCATTTTTTTATTGCGAGGAATGAAGTAGTATCGTTCCTATATTTTTAAAGTTTTTATTCTTTTTAAATTTTCAGCCATTTTCTGAACACTTATAACTGAACACTGAATACTAGTATAGATCGTCAGTTCTCAGGTTTAAGAATCGTTGTGTTGCAAAATGGGTGCTTATCCAAGGGATAAAAACTCCAAACCCAAAAACAGCCGCAAAAGTCATTAAGATTAGAAATTTGTCATCTAGGATTCCTAATTCAGGAAAGCTAGTTTGCACATAAGATAAAAGTCCGATTAATGCAAAAATGGCTAATGTTGCGCCTATCATTCCTAATTTCACGCTGCGCATTACAAATGGTTTTCTAATGAACGATTTTGTAGCACCTACCATTTGCATGGTTTTGATGATAAATCGGTTAGAATAAATCGAAAGTCTAAGCGAACTGTTGATTAATAATACAGCTATGAAAGTTAAAAAACAGCTAATGATTAAAATCCACATACTTACTTTTTTGATGTTGTCGTTTACCAGGTTTACCAATTGTTTGTCGTAAACAATATCCGAAATCATTGCGTTAGTGCGTAGTTGTCTTTCAATTTTTGCCACGCTATCTTTTTCAACATAGGCTGCTTTGATGTGAATATCGTAAGAGTTTTGAAGCGGATTTTCGCCTAAGAAAGTCAGGAAATCTTCACCAATAATATCAGTGTGTTGTTTAGCAGCTTCGTCTTTGCTTACATAAACAATAGATTTGGCATAAGGCGCTCTTTTTAATTCGGTACCAAAACTTTTTAGAATAGTATCATTAGCCTCGTTTTTAAAGAAAACAGTCATGGCGATTTTTTCTTTAAAGTCGTCCGCTAATCTTTTAGAATTAATAATAAAAAGTCCTAATGTTCCTAGTAGAAATAATACTAAGAAGATACTTAAAACTACTGAAAAATAAGAGGAAATTAACCTGCGTTTTTGAAACTTATCAAATGAAGAACTCATACGTTTACTTTAATTATGGGGTAAAAATAATAAAGAATTTCTTTATTTGAAGTTAATAACGTTCAAAGTTTTAACTTTCGTGTTACAAAAGTCCGCTTTTAATGCATTAATCTATTTTACTAATGATAGGATTGAAGGCTTTTGAGGCAATGAGTACCTTGTTGCCAATGTTTAAATTTTCTATTTCTTCTTCGATGGCAATTACTTTTACCACATTATTTCCTATCAGAACAGAAACAATATAGATAAAATTCTCTTTTTCGATTTTTAAAACTTCGCCGACAAATTGAAATTTTCCACTGACTAATCGGCTTGAAAATACTTCATCGGGAGTTCCTTGTTTGCTGATTTTACCGTTTTCAAGGACAATCACCTTATCAGACATTTTATAAATTTCCGAAATATCGTGACTTACCAGAATGGTAGTAAGATTGTATTTTCGATGCACTTGGATAATATAATCTTGTAATTTTAAACGCATTTCGTTATCCACCGCCGATAAGGGTTCGTCAAGCAATAAGATATTGGGTTTTCTAACTAAAGCTCTGGCTAAGGCAACTCTTTGTTTTTGTCCGCCAGACAATTGATTTGGTTTTTGATGTTGTAATTGCTCTAATTCCATCAAGGTCAATAGTTCTTCGATAATGCTTTTATCTTGTCCTTTTTCGAGTGCATAGCTTAAATTTGCTCTCACGCTCATATTTGGAAACAAAGCATAATCCTGAAAAACGTAGGCTATTTTTCGTTTTTGAGGAGGGAGTTGGATTTTGTTTTTGCTGTCAAGCCAAATTTCTTCATTGACTTTAATCCAACCTTGGTCGGTTTGGTCTAAACCAGAAAGTATTCTAAGTGTAGTAGTTTTTCCAGAACCCGATGCTCCGTACAAAGTCACGAATTCATTTTCCCTGATTTCAAAATCGAGGTCTAAAAGCATTTCGCCCGAAGCTGACTGGAGTTTTTTTTGAATTTTGAATGCAATCATTGTAACGGAATGGTTTTACTAAAACGATGATTAATGCTATACACACATAAAAGCACAATGAAGGCAAAGGCAAATAAAATACCCGCATAAACATTAGCATTGTGGTAATTCATGGCTTGTACTTCGTCATAAATAGCAATTGACACCACTTTAGTTTCATTAGGGATGCTTCCGCCAACCATTAGAACTACGCCAAATTCGCCAATGGTATGGGCAAATGTGAGCACAATTCCAGTAAGAATCGCTTTTTTAATATTGGGAATTAATACCTTAATTAGGGTTTCGGTTTTGCTTTTTCCTAATAAAAGAGAAGCTTCTATAAGTGATTTTGAAAGTGATTTAAAACCATTTTGTATGGGTTGAACCATAAAAGGCAGACTGTATAAAACGGAAGAAATGACTAATCCTTTGAATGTAAAAACTAATCGGGTGTCAAAATAAGTGTCGAGGAATTTTCCAAAAGCATTTTCGGGACTAAAGGCAAGCAAAAGGTAAAAACCTAGAACTGATGGCGGTAAAACCAGAGGTAAACTTACGATGGCTTCGATAAGTACTTTGCTTTTTGTTTTGCTATAAGCTAACCAATAAGCGAGTGGCAGACTCAGCACTAATAGGATAATTGTAGTGCAAAAAGCCAGTTTTAGCGTAAGGAATATTGGGTCAAAATCAATCATGGTGGGCTAAGCTTACTTCATTGGTTTTTATCATTGCCGTTAGCTCGTCGTTTTCCTGAATAGCCAGTTGGTCAAAAGCATTTCGGGTAATAATCGAAGAAATGGTTGTGTCTTGAAAACGAAGGCTTATTTTACATAGTAATTTTCCTTTTTCGAAACTAATTACCTTGCAGTCTAATTTATTTTGAATACTGATTATCCCTGATAAAGCTTTGGCAAGTACTACTTCGGTTTCTTTGAATAAAACTTTTACAGCGTTGCCCAGAATGAGATATTCAGAAAGATTAGGACTTTCAATAACGATAGAAGTAATGGTGCAATCTTGTACCATCACTTTTACTAAAGACAAAGAGCCTTCGGTTTTTATTTTGCTAATGTTTCCTAAAAGAGTATTCATAATAAAATTTTTGAACACGAATTATCTAATGAAAATTGATGTAATTCGTGTTTGTATTATAAACGCATTTGTTATTTTCTTTTTTGAGAATACCCATAATAAGTTAAAATACCCAAAGCTTTTTCAGATGAAATATAATCATAAAATTTTAAAGCGGTAGCATTTCCTTTAGCATGTTTTAAAATTACAACACCTTGCTCTAATGGTAAATGATTTTCTTGAGGAATCACATAATATTTACCGCGCTCTTTTTTCATAGCTGGAGACAAGACATCTGATAAGGCTATAATTCCAATTTCGGCTGCGCCAAAAGCTACAAACTGTGCTGCCTGAGCAATGTTTTCACCATAGACCAAATTACTTTTTACCTTATCGTAAATTTTACTGCGTTTCATACTTTCTACCGCTTTTGCTCCGTAAGGTGCTGTTGTGGGATTGGCAATAGAAATTTTTCTCACTTTTGGGTCTAATAGTGAATTCATTTTCTCGATGCTTGGATCTATTTTTCTACTCCAAATAGCAATTCGTCCTATAGCATACAATTTAACCGCTGAAATGCCAAAATGGCTTTCTTTCAGTTTCGTTGGGTAATTCATATCGGCTGAAAAGAAAACATCAAAAGGGGCTCCGTTAGTTATTTGTTCGTAGAATTTTCCTGAAGCGCCATAAGAAATTTGAATATTGTCAGTGGGATTTGTTTGTTTGTATACTTTTACTATAGAATCCATTGCTGTTTTTAAATTGGCAGCCACAACAATAGTAGCTTTCCCTTGAGCAAAGAAGCTTGTTGAACTGAATAGGATAACTAATATTAATAAGGTTTTTATATTTTTCATCATCGGATGTTTTAGCAGTAATTAATTATTTTTTGAAGTTAAATAATTCAGGTTTGAACGTAATCATGAAATAACTCCAAACGGGAATAATATTGCTATTTCCTGCTTTAAGCGTTTCCATGCTTTTTTCGGCTGCCATGTAGGAGAATCCAAAATCGATTGTTGTAAAATCATTATACTTATACTTTATCGATAAATCATTTTCGAAACCTAAATAAGAATCAATAGTATTGTTCAGATTGTCTTTTACTTTGTTCCCTAAATAAAATAAGTGAAAATCAGAGCGCAATGCTATTTTTTTGTTTAAATCATAGATAAAAAATAAATAGGGGTTAAAGAGTCCGCCTTTTTTTACGTCGGTAGGAAAGGAAGTGAAATAATCCATATTCCCCATAAACTTCCATGCAACACCATAAAGCGGTACAAATGATTTAGAAAAGTCGCTAGCTTTTTCGGCATTTTCACCACTCATGAATTCGGCACCTAAACGAGTTGTTAGTTTATTGGTTTTAAGCTGGATTTCAGGTTGGAAATAATAGGCTGAAATGTGTTCTCTGGTTTGCAATTGTCCATATTGGTAATAACCACTTAGGGTTACATATAAATTGCCTTTTTCAAAATCCAAACGTCCTCCCGAAGTTCCTCTGGTATATAAGGTTCCAGAGTTGGTTTTACTTTGGTAACTATCGGCAGCATTGATTGTTGTTAGACTAAAATGATTGTTTAATTTTGCTTTTAGGAAATGTACATTTAGCAATTTGTAATTGGTAAATGTTGTTGGCGAAAAATCAGTATCAAAAATACGTTCGGCTGTTTGATTAAAAGAGGTAAAGAATTCCGAATGAATGCTATTGTTGTTATATACAAGATTAAGTCCATCATGTGCTCTACCTGCCTGACTCCAGTTAGCTGCTGAGAACAGTCTTCCGTTGTCCAATTCTACTTTTTGGCGACCAATTCTAACAAAAAAATGCTCAGTAATATCAGCATCTACATAAGCTTCAAATACATTCAATGAACCCGATGTCGATGTTTGACCGTATTGTCCCCACACGCGAATGTCCTGGATAGAAGTATGAAATTTGAATTTGGGCTGGCTATAGTTAAAATACAATCGGCTTCTTTGTGTAGTGAAAAAAGCGGCTTTGGTATCAGCTGTTCTCAATTGTTTGTAACCATCGCGATATTCGGTTCGAGGTCTAAATTCTAAACCAATAGAGAAATTTTTATTCTCAGAATTTACTTTTTGATTAAAGGCTGATAAAACATTTATTGAGTCAACCTCACGTTGTGTGATGATCTTTTTTTCGAGTAATAAATTAGCGAAATTAGGATCTATTTGTGCAACTATATTTCCGCTAGAAAATAGAGCTAGGATTGTTAATGTAATTAGGTAAAGTGTGTTTTTTGCTTTTTTCATTTTAATAAGTGATAATTGGTTTTTTGTAATGATTCTCTGCCTTAGTTGGTGTTGGGCTGAGTTTCATTTTAAAACATTTTATTTTCGGCAAATATAGTTCGGTTTTTTTAGTTATTTTACTTTATAAATTTCAATTGATTTTAGCCAATAAACATGTCTTGGTCCTGTTTTAATATCGTTTGAAGAAATTAAAATCATTTCTCCTTTTTTTATAGGTTTTCCATTTTCTTCAAAAAGAACATAAACATTTTCTCCAGTTGGATTGTTGAATAGTTCAGCCCAAGAAAAAGTGGCTTTATAATTGTCTGAAGCGCGAGCTACGATATAAAAGTTACGGTCTTTATGTCCGCTTTGTTTGATTTTGGCTCTTTCTAAAATATCTTTTAGTAGAACGCCTTTGGCGGTTTTATCATTTTTTTTAGTCTCTCCGGTCTGGCAAACTACTTTAAAGTTGCTAATAGTTTTTATAGAAAATGTTTTTAAAGAATCAACAGTCAGTTCTAAAGGTCTTTCAATTTCACCTTTTATTTTGATAACATGGTTAACGTATTTTGCACTATCGGCAGCAGTTAGTGGTTGATGACAAGTTTCTTCTTTGTTAGAAGTAATTGTTTTTTCTGTTTTTTTAGGATTTTGACACATACTGAAAGTCAGTATCGCAAAAAGGGCAAGGAAATGAAATTGTTTTTTCATAAGATGTTTTTTCAATTAAAGATTAAAAAATCGGAAGGTTATAAAGAAGTTTCTTCCTTCTTCAGGATAACCTTCTACAAGACTATAGTTTCTGTCGAAAATATTATTGATACCTGCATCAATGCTAAAGTGTGATAGGACTTTGCTAGAAACAAAGCTGTTTAAAAGCGTGTAGTCAGGAACTTTTGTGCCATAACTAGTGCTGAATCTAGAAGAATTAAATTCAGTATTGGCAATTAATTTTAATGCTTTACAAGCTTTGTATTCTAATGATCCAATTACTTTTGTGTTAGGAACATCAGTAAAATGAATGTCAGGACTGCTTAAATTTTTTCTTTCAATATAAGTGTAGTTTGCAGTAAGTGTTAGTTTTTCAAATGGAGAATAATTCAATTGGGCTTCAATTCCTTTGTATTCGGCTTCGCCAAAATTCTGCATTTGCGATTTTCCAGGTTGTACATTGCTTACACTTAAAATAGCATCGGTTAGAGCGCTATAGAAAAGAGCGGTCTGGAAGTTTAATTTTTTGAAAAATTGTACGTTATAATTCAATTCATAATTCAAAGCCGTTTCGGGTTTTAAATCTGGATTTGGGATTGCAGTTCCCATTTTGTACGAATAACGGTCTTTGATTGTAGCAAATCTAGTTTTTCTAGACACCGTTGCGCCTAATTTTTGAGTTTCGGTTAACTGATAAAATAAACCAACTTGGGCATTTATAGCGTCACTTTTTCCAGCATCAGGATAGTTTGAAATTACTTTTGATGTGCTGTTGTAATCTTCGGCTTTTTTGTTTTCTCTTGAATTATAGCTAACTCCTGGAATTACAGTTAATTTATCGGTTACTTTATAAATATCCTCAATTCCTACGGTAATGGTTTGGTCGTCAAATTTACGAACTGGTTCTCCTGCATTATGTTCACGATGGATGTCTTCTTTAAATTGAACGGCGATTTTTAAATTGTTTTTAGGAATAAAACGTGTTTCGTATTCTAAATTTCCACCATAAGTATAGTCGTCATAATAACTTTGAAAAGCATAGGGTTTTGTAATTGTGGTGTAGGTTGCATCATCATAACTAATCAATAAGTTCTTGAATTTATCATAATACAATCTTGTTTTAAAGCTGTTTTTATCATTCAAATTAGTATTCGAAATAAAATAGAAACTTTCTTTATCCCAGGTAGGCCATTGCCAATAGCGAGGTTTTGCTAACAAAGAATTGTTTGCATCGCTTCCTGCGTACACAGGATTTCCTTTTTCGCCTTGTTGATTGATATATCCTAAGGCATATTCGCTTTTCTTAGTTGGTGTCCAGCCCACTTTTACGCTTACTTTTTGATCTGTACGGTATGAATTGTCTCTTTCTTTTCCGTCTTCGTTTTTCATTGGAATAAAATCTTTAGACATTTGATAGGATTTTCTATTTAAGTACGAAAGATTTCCTTGCGCATAAAATTTACCCAAATTTGTACCAATGTTAAGATTGCTTTTTTGACCATCAGTATCGATTAGTCCTAATGAACCATCAAATTCAAACTTTTTTGTAGGTTTTCTAGAAATCAAATTGATGGCGCCTCCTAGTGAATTGGGACCGTAAATAATAGACGAAAATCCTTTAGAAACATCGATGGCAGCCAAGTCAAAAGTGGTGAATCGAGCCAAATCTACGTAACCATCATAAGGAACATATACAGGAATTCCGTCCATATAAACGGGAACTTGTCTTAAATCAAATCCGCGAATACTAACCATTGATTCGTTTCTTGGACCTGAAGCTGTTAATGAAACACCTGGCAATAAGTTTAAAGCTCTGGAAACATCCATTTTGTTGAATGATTCTAATGTTTTGCTGGTGATTCGGTTGAGCGTATCTGTTTTTTTAGTTGTAATAAGAACCTCTCCAAGTTGGAATATTCCTTTTTGGGACAAAGAGTCTTTGAGTTTTTCCTGTGCTTGTAAGATTGAAGCAAATAATGCAAAAAGTAATGTGATTTTTGTTTTCATATTAAAGGGTAGATTTTCAGTATGTTTTTAAATGAATACTGCTTATTGAAAAAAAATATTTGAATAGTATGATTCGTTTTTTAGTGTTTCGAAATGGATGCGGCGTGGTGAAGGTTTAAAACTTTAAACTTTGTGCTTCTTTTTGCGCAAAATCTTTGATTCTTTTCTCAATTTCATAAAAAGCAATAATAGCTTTTTCTCCTGCTTCGGTTAATCTGGCACCTCCGCCACCTTTACCTCCAAGTAATTTTTCGACTAAAGGACTCTCGGCACGTTGGTTCATTTCTTCTACTAATTGCCAGGCTTGTCGGTATGCCATTTTCATTTCTTTGGCAGCATTAGTAATAGAACCTGTTTTTCGAATGTTTTCTAAAAGCCATATTTTTCCAATGCCTAGAAAAGCACCTTCGGTTTCTTCAATCCAAATTCGGACTTCGATATTGTATTTTTTATTGGAACTCATGGTTATGTTTTTTAAAACACAGTGCAAACTTAAGTATTTTTACTTATTAAAATACTTAATTTTTTATTTTTTTATTTCTATGCTGATTGCGTGAATTTTAGCAGATTTTCTGTTGCAATCCTTGAGTTTGCGTGAGGGATGGCAGTGGAGCTCTTTTTTATCCCGTTTTTTTATGGGATAAAAAAAGCGGGAACGTACAGCCCGACCCGAAGTTGCGAGGAGGAACGACGAAGCAATCTGGAGGGTCATGCCCAAAAAAAATGAATGCTAAACTGATAAATAAATTATTTTCATAGCCCGTACATTAAATGTAAATTTGCAGACTTAAAACTTAGAAACTTAGTTACTCAGTAGCTTAGCAACTCAATAAAGAAATGAAATACAATCCGAACGAAATAGAAGCCAAATGGCAGAAATACTGGGCAGACAACAAGACTTTTGCTGCTCAAAATAATTCAGACAAACCCAAACATTATGTTTTAGATATGTTTCCTTATCCTTCGGGAGCAGGTTTACACGTGGGGCATCCACTGGGTTATATCGCATCGGATGTGTATTCTCGATTCAAAAGACATCAGGGTTTTAATGTGTTGCATCCAATGGGTTACGATAGTTTTGGATTGCCAGCTGAGCAATATGCGATTCAGACAGGGCAACGTCCAGAAGATACGACTCGTGTGAATATTGATGGTGGAGTTGACAAAGAAGGAAACCAAATTGCGGGTTACAGAACGCAATTAGATAAAATTGGGTTTTCATTTGATTGGGACAGAGAAGTGCGAACTTCAAATCCTGATTATTACAAACATACTCAGTGGATTTTTATCCAATTGTTCAATTCCTGGTACAATAAAGATTCAGATAAGGCAGAAGACATTTCGACTTTAGTTAGCGTTTTTTCAACAGAAGGCAACGTTGCTGTAAATGCTGTTTGCGATGATAACATTGCTGCATTTTCGGCTGCTGAATGGAATACTTTTTCGAAAGATGAACAAGAAAAAATCTTATTACAATACAGATTAACGTATTTGGCAGAAACCGAAGTAAACTGGTGTCCGGGATTAGGAACGGTTTTAGCGAATGACGAAATAGTAAACGGTGTTTCGGAACGTGGTGGTTATCCTGTGGTACGTAAAAAAATGACCCAATGGAGTATGCGTATTTCGGCTTATGCGGAACGTTTACTGCAAGGTTTAAATGCTATCGATTGGAGTGAATCTATCAAAGAATCGCAAAGAAACTGGATTGGGAAATCAGTGGGAGCTTCAGTAGAATTCAGATTAAAGAACGCAGAAGGCAGTATTTCGGTTTTCACAACTCGTCCTGATACTATTTTTGGAGTTACGTTTATGACTTTAGCACCAGAACATGAATTAGTTGCTCAAATCACTACTGCTGAACAAAAAGAAGCAGTTGAAGGGTATATTGAAAAAACAGCAAAACGTTCGGAGCGTGAGCGTATGGCTGATGTAAAAACCATTTCGGGAGTATTTACAGGAGCTTATGCTGAACATCCGTTTACCAAAGAAGCGATTCCGGTTTGGATTGGCGACTACGTTTTGGCGGGTTACGGAACAGGTGCTGTAATGGCGGTTCCTTGTGGCGACGAGCGTGATTATGCTTTTGCCAATTTCTTCAAAGGACAAAACGGAATGCCAGCCATCAAAAATATTGTTGATAAAGATATTTCGGAAGCTGCTTTTGGTGGGAAAGAAGGTTTCCAATTAGTGAATTCTGATTTCTTAAACGGATTAGGATACAAAGACGGAACGCAAAAAGTTATTGAAGAATTAGAAAAATTAGGACAAGGAAAAGGAAAAACCAATTACCGTTTGCGTGATGCAGTTTTCTCTCGTCAAAGATATTGGGGTGAGCCATTCCCAGTTTATTATGTAAATGGTTTGCCCAAAATGATTGATGCACAACATTTGCCAATCATTTTGCCAGAAGTAGAGAAATATTTACCAACCGAAGACGGTTTGCCTCCTTTAGGAAATGCAGCTGTTTGGGCTTGGGACACAGTTCAGAATGCAGTGGTCAGTACTCAGTTGGCAGATAACAAAACTATTTTTCCATTAGAATTAAACACCATGCCAGGTTGGGCGGGAAGTTCCTGGTATTGGATGCGTTATATGGATTCAGGCAATGAGAATGAATTTGCAAGCAAAGAAGCATTGAAATATTGGGAAAGTGTTGATTTATACATAGGTGGAAGCGAACACGCAACAGGTCACTTATTGTATTCTCGTTTTTGGAATAAATTCTTAAAAGATAAAGGTTTTGCACCAACCGAAGAACCATTCAAAAAACTGATTAATCAGGGAATGATTTTGGGAACTAGTGCTTTTGTTTATAGAGCTTTATGGTCAATTGAAGATAAAGATGGAATTAATGTTGAAGATTCAAAAGCATTACCAGTAAGCTTTCCACCGATTTTTATTGGGAAAAGTATATATGATAAAGTCTCTAAAGATAATCAAGGTTTTATGTTTTATTTGATAGACAAAGTGTTGAATAAATTTAAAAATTGTGGTGATATTCTTGAAGTTCTTAATAAAAATAATGCAAATATCAAATCTCTTTTTAATCCTATTCACGCAGATGTTTCAATGGTAAATGCGTCAGATGAATTAGATATTGAAAAATTCAGAGACTGGAGAGAAGATTATGCAAATGCAGAATTTATCTTAGACGATAACGGAAAATACATTGTAGGTCGCGAAGTTGAAAAAATGTCTAAATCGAAATACAACGTAGTAACTCCAGACAATATTTGTGCTGAATATGGTGCGGATACATTGCGTTTGTATGAAATGTTTTTAGGGCCATTGGAACAAGCAAAGCCTTGGAATACGGCTGGGATTTCAGGAGTTTTTGGATTCCTGAAAAAACTATGTCGTTTGTATTTTGATGATAATGGTTTGATTGTTACCAATGACGCACCAACTAAAGACAACTTAAAATCATTACACAAAACCATCAAAAAAGCTTCAGAAGATATCGAGAGTTTCTCTTTCAATACTTCGGTTTCTCAGTTTATGATTTGTGTGAATGAATTGTCTACTCAAAACTGTCATTCTCGTGCTATTTTAGAGCCGTTGGCAATCGTAATTTCACCTTATGCACCTCATATTGCTGAGGAATTATGGTCGTTATTAGGGAATAAAGATTCGATTGCTACTGTTCCGTTCCCAGTTTTTGATGCAAAACATTTAGTTGAATCAGAAAAAGAATATCCAGTTTCTTTCAACGGAAAAATGCGTTTTACCATCAAATTGCCTTTGGATTTAACCAAAGAACAAATTGAAGAAATCGTTATGAAAGACGAAAGAACTCAAAAACAATTGGATGGAAAAACACCAAACAAAGTGATTATCGTTCCAGGGAAGATTATCAACTTGGTGGGATAAAAATAATGATGAATTGTTAGTGGTTAGTTGTAAATGCAACTAGTTTATTAAATATTTAAAATCCAAATTTCAACAAGTGTTGAAATTTGGATTTTTTTATTGGCATTTATTTAACGGATGTCAAATTGGCATTTTTAAAGTTTGGTTCGTAAATTGCTGTTTATTCAGAAAATTTAAACAAAAAATATAAAGATATGGGAAGTGGATATTTAATTCTTGCGGGAGCAATTATGCTTTTCAGTTGGTTAGTAAGTTCGAGGCTGAAGAGCAAGTTTGAACATTATTCGCAATTGCATTTGCAAAATAATATGAGCGGGGCTGAGATTGCTCAAAAAATGCTTTCTGATAACGGAATTTATGATGTAAAAGTAATTTCGACTCCGGGACAATTGACAGATCATTATAATCCAGTAGATAAAACGGTCAATTTGAGTGAGTCAGTATTTAATCAAAGAAATGCGGCAGCAGCAGCAGTTGCGGCTCACGAATGCGGTCATGCGGTACAACATGCTGTAGGGTATGAGTGGTTAAGTATGCGTTCTAAGTTGGTTCCGTTTGTTAATGTGGCTTCACAGTATATGCAATGGATTTTATTGGCAGGAATTTTTATGTTGCGCAGTTTTCCGCAGTTGTTGTTAATTGGGATTATCTTGTTTGCAGCGACTACTTTGTTTTCTATAGTTACTTTACCAGTAGAATATGATGCTAGTAATCGTGCTTTAGCCTGGCTTAAAAACAAAAATATGCTCAATCCAGCCGAATATGCAGGTGCTGAGGATTCGCTTAAATGGGCGGCTCGTACTTATGTTGTAGCGGCTCTCGGTTCTATCGCTACATTGTTTTATTATTTGTCTATTTATTTGGGAGGTAATAGAAGGAATTAAATTCAATGTCAAAAATCAATTACAATAGCAATGTCAAATTTCAATTTTAAGGACATGATGAAATTGAATTAAAAAGGAAATTCTAATAAAAAAATCCAAACTCCAATAACACTTCGACAAGCTCAGTGTGACAATTGGAATTTGGATTTTTTTTTTTTGAATATTTCAATTGCTATTGCCATTGAATTTTGTCATTGTCATTGAATCTTTATTCAGGCATATTTTGTTGTTGCCATTTTACTAAAAGAGCAACTTGATCTTGATTTAAAGCTGGTTTTTTATTCATAGGAGGCATGAATTTACGATCGGCTTGTGGTAATTGAACGCGTTCAAGGATTGCGCCAATATTTTCTTTTACATGTACGTAGTTTTCTAATGGCTCTTTTCTTCCTTGAGGAGGCATGTGGCAAGGAGTACAGCTAGTTGCAATGATAGGTTTGATATCGGTTTCATAGCTGATTTTTTTAACTTCAACATAGCCTGATTTTCCTTTTCGTGCTGAACTACAGTTAATCATCAACATCGATAATGGGATTAGAAGGGCAAAGAATTGGATTTTTTTCATGATTTTTTTGTGTTTGTATGTTTGTTGTTTTCTTCTAAAATTATCAAATTGAATTTATTGTCAATTTGTTGGTCTAAGGAAATGAAGGTTTTTGTTCTTGAAATGCCTTCAGTCGTTTGGTTTTAGGTTTTAGATGAAAACCAAAAATACTAAAAAAACTGATTTAGCTGCTACGATGATTTGATTTGTGTTGAAATATTTAAGTGGAAATTTCAACGTATAAAAAAAGCCGTCTCATTTTTTAATGAGACGGCTTTGAGTTTTATAGTAAGCTAGGTTTTATTTTCCTTTATTAGCTTCAACGATGTATTTTTCTAGTGCCATTGTCATAGAAGGTGTTCCAGGAGCAGGAGCCATGATGTCAACTCTTAAACCGTGATCTAAAGCTTCTTTTTGAGTAGTGCTTCCAAAAACTGCAATACGTGTATTGTTTTGTTGAAAGTCAGGGAAGTTTTTATATAAAGACTTAATTCCTGTTGGACTAAAAAAGGCCAAAACATCATAGTAAACATCTGCTAAATCAGATAAGTCACTCATAACCGTTTTGTAGAAAGTAGCTTGAGTCCAGTCAACTTTTAAGTTGTCCAATACAACAGGTGCTTCCGCATTTAATTGGTCAGATGCAGGTAATAAGAACTTTTCGTCTTTGTATTTTTTAATCAATGGAGACAAATCTGCAAAATCTTTTGGTCCAACATAAATCTTACGTTTTCTGTAGACAACATATTTTTGCAAATAGAAAGCTACTGCTTCTGATTGACAAAAATACTTTAGACCTTCAGGGATTTTAAAACGCATCTCTTCTGCCACTCTAAAAAAGTGGTCAACTGCATTTCTACTAGTTAAGATAATAGCTGTAAAATTGTTGAGATCAATTTTTTGAAGTCTAATTTCCTTAGCATTAACTCCTTCTATATGAATAAAAGGGCGGAAATCAATTTTGATTTTATGTTTGTGTTGGAGTTCAAAGTAAGGCGAATTCTCTACTTTAGGCTCTGGTTGCGATACCAAAATTGTTTTGACTTTCATATTATAACATTTAACTAAGCGCTCCCTTTTGTAAACAAATAATACATGAAAAAATAAGGAGCTATTTCGAGAGTGCAAAGATATAAAATAAAATAAAACAACTTGCTGAATATTAAACTTTGATATTTTTTTATTGAAAGGGAGTAAGTTAGTATACTCATTACTACTATTATGGTGATAATCGCTATAGGAATATTCTGAGACACAGTGTTGTAGTAGTACAAAAGGATATTGATAGGTAAAATGATTATTCCGATATAAGTCCTGTAAGTGATTTTTTGGAGGTTAAATTGCTCTACAAATTCCTCAATATTGAATGTTGTAGCGATAATTTTTTCGACTAAAAACTTCGATAAAATAAAAAAGATCAAAAAAGTGATAATTTGGATGTAAAGTATCCAATCCGTTTTTGTGGCATAGCCAAAAATGCTTAACGAAATTTGGATAAAAAAAGCAAAAGAGATTACCTGTACAAAGAATAATGAGATGGTAAAACTACTTTTAAGCTGGCTACTATCGCGATAGACTTTAGAATATTTGTCGGAAAAAATTAAATTGATAAAATCGCCAAATCGATTTCCATAAATCGATTTAGTCATGGCAATAATGCCAAAGGCCAAAACAAATAAAAAGGTTGCCCAATCTTTGTTTTCGGTAATTCTCAGATGTAGGAGATATTCTGTCATAGCTGCAGCAAAATTAGTAAAATTTTATTTCAATATTTTTATTATAATATTATTATGAATCAAATGCTATAAAAAGGTTACTTTTGCCATGAAATTTCTAGAAATATGAATAATTGTATTGTTATAATTCCTACCTATAACGAAATTGAAAATATAGAAAGTATAATTAGAACGACACTTTCTCAACATAAACATTTTCATGTTCTTATAGTGGATGATAATTCTCCAGATCATACGGCTGATAAGGTTCGGTTATTGCAAACCGAATTCGAAGGGCGTTTGTTTTTAGAAAATAGAAAAGAAAAATCAGGTTTAGGAACGGCTTATGTGCATGGATTTAAGTGGGCATTAGCTAAAGACTATGAGTTTATTTTTGAAATGGATGCCGATTTTTCACACAATCCTACTGATTTAGAAAAGTTATATAATGCCTGTCATTTTGGTGATGCTGATTTGGCTATTGGTTCTCGTTATGTAACGGGAGTTAACGTGGTTAATTGGCCTTTAAATAGAGTATTGCTTTCTTATTTTGCATCCGTTTATGTTAGAATGGTGACTGGAATGCAAATTCATGATGCCACGGCGGGTTTTGTATGTTATAAAAGAGCGGTATTAGAAAAGATAAATCTCGATAGGATAAAGTTTGTGGGTTATGCTTTTCAAATAGAAATGAAGTATCGCACTTTTTGTAATAAATTTGATATTGCCGAAGTGCCTATTATTTTTACCGATAGAACTAAAGGGCAGTCTAAAATGAGTAATTCAATAATTGTGGAAGCAGTTTTTGGGGTTATCTCTCTTCGATTAAAAAAATTAGTAAATAGATTATAATAAAAAGAACAATGAATAGGGTTTTAATTAAGAATGCCAAAATAGTAAATGAAGGGGTAATTTTTGAAGGCGATGTATTAATTGAGAATGACTTAATTGTTGAGATTTCAGAAAGCATTAGTGCAAAATCATCTGATTGTAAAATTGTAGATGCCGAGGGGAATTACTTGATTCCGGGCGCTATTGATGATCAGGTGCATTTTAGAGAGCCAGGCTTGACGCACAAAGGCGATATTGAGTCAGAATCTAAAGCTGCGGTTGCAGGAGGAATTACTTCTTTTATAGAGCAACCTAATACGGTTCCTAATGCGGTTACTCAGGAAATCTTAGAAGAGAAATACCAATTGGCAGCCGAGAAATCATACGCGAATTATTCGTTTATGATGGGAGCAACCAATGATAATTTAGAAGAAGTTTTAAAAACGAATCCTAAAAATGTTGCTGGAGTTAAGATATTCTTAGGTTCGTCAACAGGAAATATGTTAGTTGATAATCAGGCAACGCTAGAGAAAATTTTCTCAAGTACGCCTATGTTGATTGCAGTACACTGCGAGGATGAAGCAACTATTAAAGCAAATTCAGAAAAATACATAGAGGAATACGGTGATGATGTTCCAGTAACAGCACATCATTTAATAAGAAGCGAAGAAGCTTGTTATTTGTCATCTTCAAAAGCTGTTGAATTGGCAAAGAAAACAGGTGCTCGTTTGCATATTTTTCATCTTTCTACTGCTAAAGAAATGGATTTGTTTACCAATAAAATTCCATTGGAAGACAAGAAAATTACTGCTGAGGTTTGTGTGCATCATTTATGGTTTACCAATGATGATTATGCTACCAAAGGGAATTTGATAAAATGGAATCCAGCAGTAAAAACAGCTAAAGATAGAGACGCTTTGTGGAAAGCTTTGTTAGACGATAGAATTGATGTTATCGCTACTGATCATGCGCCACATACTCTGGAGGAGAAAAAACAATCTTATTTAAAGGCACCATCTGGAGGGCCATTAGTTCAACATGCTGTTGTGGCTATGTTTGAAGCTTTTCATCAAGGGAAAATTAGCGTTGAGAAAATTGTGGAAAAAATGTGTCACAATCCAGCTAAGATTTTCAAGATAGAAAAACGTGGTTTTATCAAAGAGGGTTATTATGCCGATTTAGCAATTGTAAATGCAGGCTTGCCTTGGGGGGTTAAGAAAGAGAATATTTTTGCTAAATGTGGATGGTCTCCATTTGAAGGTTATACTTTTAAATCTAGAATTACACATACTTTTGTAAACGGACAATTAGTATATAACTCTTTTAAAGTAAAAAATATTCGTCCAGGAAAAAGATTGTTATTTGATAGATAAGCAATGAAAAAAGCGGTGATTTTTTTAGGAATAACAATGTTGTTTTTTAGCTGTAAAGATAAGGCAGTTAAAGAACCGGATCATCTTATTGAGAAAGAGACGATGCAAAACATTATTTATGATTTAGCGCTTCTGGATGCCATAAAATACAACGAGCCTAATACTACCGAAAATTATAGAGTCAATCCAAAAGAGTTTATCTATAAAAAATACAAAATAGACAGCGTTCAATTTGCACAAAACAACGTTTATTATGCTTCAAATTTTGAAGAATACAAGTCGATGTATGATAATGTTGTAAAACGAATTGACGGTAAAAAAGCGGTATTAGATTCTTTGCTTAAAAAAGAAAGAAAAAAAGATTCTTTAGTTGAGGTTAAAAAGAAACGAATAGAAGCAAAAAAAATAGCTAAAAGAGTTAAAGATTCGCTACAAAAAATCAAGAAAAAAGACAGCTTGCTTTTGTTGAAGAAAAAGATAAAAAAGGGAAAAAATAACTCCATAACAATAAATTCAGCGATAATTAAAAGCGGAGCGAAGGTTAATTAGCGGCGAAGTTTTCTTTAATGTATTGATGTACATCAGTAAAAGAAGTATTGATAGCATTCTTTATTTTAGAGTTGGAAAACTCTTTTTTAGTCAACATAGAACGCAATGTTTCTTTAGATAAATTATTTGTCTTTTGACTAAAGAGACTCAGGAACCAGTGTAATCTCCAGGTTATTTCCATAATATAAGGCTTAGCTTCAATGCTAGGTCTTTTTACTTTTAGGCTATCGGCTATGGTGTTGAAAAGATCTCTGAATACAATATTTTGCCCAATTAGAATAAAGCGTTCGTTGCAAATAGTGCTTTGCATTAATTGGTACATATTATTTACCACATCGGTTACAGTAACAAAAGCGTTAGTTCCTGAAGTGTAAAACAATAATCCATCGGCTATTTTTTTTATCAATTGACCACTTCCCTGATCTTCAAATCCAGGGCCAATGATAACGCCAGGATTTACAATAATTACTTTTAATCCTTCTTGGTGTCCACGCCAAATTTCCATTTCGGCTCCATATTTAGAAATGGCATAATCGCTATGGTGTTTTTCGGGATTCCATTCAGTTTCTTCGGTGGTAATGGTTTCGTGTGCGGCTAAATCGCCAAGAGCAGCAACAGAACTTACATAACATAATTTTTGAACTCCTTTGGCAAGACAAAAATTCACAATATTAGCTGTGCCTTCAATATTGGTTTTTCGCAAATGCTTTTCGTCTTTTGGATCGAATGAAATAAGGGCAGCACAATGATACACTTGCGTACAATTCATAAAAGCATGTTCTAGCGAAGGAACGTCAAGAATATCTGCATGAACCCATTCGATAGCATCAAACAACGCCACTTTGTTGTAATGTTCGAATAGAGATTTTGTTTTTTGAATGTTGCTTTTCTTTCGATAAATGGCACGAGCTCGTTCTCCATTTTCTATTAAATGAAGTAATAAATGCGCGCCTACTAAACCTGTTCCTCCTGTAACTAAAATCATTTTGTAAATGTAATAAAATCAATGGCAATGGCAATATTCAATTTCAATTGCAATATTCAATTTCAAAAAAAACCGCAATCTTGTCATTCCGTAGGAATCTCATAAGCTACATTCAATATCAATAATTATTTTGAGGATATTAAAAATATAAATTCCACTTAATATACTGTTATTGCAATTGATTTTTGTAATTGTTATTCTTTTTTTGCTATTGCCATTGCTTTTTGTTATTGAAATTGAATATTGCCATTGCCATTGATTTTTGCTATTGATATTGTTATCTTTGCGCGCACGAAGCCTGAAAGGCTGAACTGACGAAAGTAAATTGAATTAAAAAGATGAAGAATTTTATTGAAGAAGTAACATGGAGAGGAATGCTCCACGATGTTATGCCAGGCACCGAAGAACATTTAATGGAACAAATGCGTGTGGCGTATGTGGGGATTGACCCAACTGCAGATTCATTACATATAGGGCATTTAGTTGGAGTAATGTTATTGAAACATTTTCAGCTTTCTGGACACAAACCTTTAGCGTTAGTAGGTGGGGCAACAGGAATGATTGGTGATCCATCAGGGAAATCTAACGAAAGAAATCTATTAGACGAAGCTACTTTACGTCACAATCAGGAAGCGATAAAAGGACAACTAGCTCGCTTTTTAGATTTTACTTCAGATGGTGCTAATGCTGCCGAATTAGTAAATAATTACGATTGGATGAAGAATTTCTCTTTCTTGGAATTCATTCGTGATGTAGGTAAACATATTACGGTAAATTATATGATGGCAAAAGATTCTGTAAAGAAACGTTTGTCGTCTGAAGCTGCCGAAGGAATGTCTTTTACGGAGTTTACGTACCAATTAGTTCAGGGTTATGACTTTTTGCATTTGTACAGAGATAAAAGTTGTACGTTGCAAATGGGAGGAAGTGATCAATGGGGAAATATCACTACTGGAACCGAATTAGTGCGTAGAATAGCAAGTGGAAAGGCATATGCTTTGACTTGCCCGTTGATTACTAAAGCCGATGGAACTAAATTTGGAAAATCCGAAGGTGGAAATATCTGGTTAGATGCTGCAAGAACATCGCCTTATAAATTTTACCAATATTGGTTGAATACTTCTGATGTTGATGCTGAGAAATACATTAAGATTTTTACTTTTTTATCGAAAGAAGAAATCGAAGATTTAACTGTGCAGCATAGAGAAGCACCGCATTTGCGTTTGTTGCAAAAACGTTTGGCTGAAGAAATTACTATTATGGTACATTCGGAAGCCGATTTAGAAAATGCTATTAAAGCATCAGGAATTTTGTTTGGAAATTCTAATGCTGACGATTTGAAACAATTGGATTCGGCTACTTTCTTAGAAGTTTTTGATGGTGTTCCACAAGCAGAAATCAATAAAACAGATATAGAAACTGGATTAGATATTATTGCTGTTTTGAATGAAAAAACAGGATTCTTTAAATCGAATGGAGAAGCTAGACGTGCCTTGACTGCTAATTCGATTTCGGTAAACAGAGAAAAAGTAAAAGAAGATTTTCAACTTTCGACAAAAGACTTAATCAACGACCAATTTGTATTGTTGCAAAGCGGAAAGAAAAATTATTTTGTAGTTAGAGTAGTTTAATTAAGATTGTTAATCCTGAAAATTAGATATAGGATTAATAAAAAATAAATACAATTTTTTAAAAAAGTAGTAGACATCAGTTTACTACTTTTTTTGTTTAATAATGCTTAACTTTCAGTAGAATAAGGATTAGTGTATATTGAAAAGTCTTTTATGTCCATATTTGATAACTATTGACAAGTATTGACAAGTTATTTAGCGCTGTAATATTTATGTTTGTTTTTTATTGATCATAAACTAAAAAAATAATGAAACTACGTTGTGTTAACTTAATTTTTATTCTTTGTTTGACTTTTGTAATGCCAAAAGTTAATGCACAAACACAGGCAAAACCACCTATAATGGGTTGGAGCAGTTGGAATCACTATCACATAAATATTGATGAAAATATTATAAAGGGACAAGCTGATGCTATGGTTTCTTCAGGAATGGCAGCGGTAGGTTATCAGTTTGTTAATATTGATGATGGTTTTTTTGGCGGAAGAGATTCTATTACAAAAAAGCTGTATTCTCATAAAGAGAAATTTCCTTCAGGAATGCGTTCGCTTTCTGATTATATAAGAAGTAAAAAATTGATTCCAGGGATTTATTCTGATGCTGGAGCTAATACTTGTGGATCAAAATACGATAAAGATCCTCATGGTGTAGGAGTAGGAATGTATGGTAATATTGAGAAAGATGTAAATACTTTTTTCGTAGATTGGAATTTCGATTTTATTAAAATTGATTGGTGTGGCGGTAAATGGTTAGGATTGAATGAAGAAAAAGAATATACTGCTATTATAAAAGCAATTCATAAAGTAAAGCCTGATGCTCGAATCAATGTGTGTCGTTGGGAATATCCAGGTAAATGGGTAGAAACTCTTGCAGATTCCTGGAGAATTTCAGGAGATATTAGATCTAACTTTTCATCGATATTAAAAATTATAGACATTAATGCAGATCATTATAAATATGCTTCTCCAGGGCATTATAATGATATGGATATGCTACAAGTAGGAAGAGGAATGTCTTTTGACGAAGACAAAACACACTTTACAATGTGGTGTATTATGAATTCACCTCTTTTAGCTGGAAATGATTTAAGATCAATGTCTAAGCAAACTATAGCCGTTTTAACCAATAAAGAAGTAATTGCATTAAATCAGGATGCTGGTTTTTATCAGGCTAGAAAAGTAGATACTAAAGGTTCTGTAGAAGTTTGGGTAAAACTATTAGGTGAAAACCATGATAAAGGACAGGCAATTGCCATTATGAATAGAGGTGGTAAGGAAGTAACTTTTGAATTTTCACCAGAGCAATTTAAACTAAACAATAAAACAGTTTTAAGGGATTTATGGCTTCATAAAGATTTGGGAAAAGTTGGAAAGTCTAAAAGCTTTATTATTCCTAAACATGGAATTTTAGTATTAAAAACGATTAAATAATTCGAAACACCTTCTAAAATAAATTAAATGAGAGTTTTTTTTACAATAGTTAGCTTTCTATCAGTTATAGCAACTTGTAATGCTCAATATCCACCGTCTTATGATGCAGATATTACAAACAAAGCTGAAAAAGATCCGCTTACAAGAGTTTTTCTTTCGCCGCAACGTATCGTTTGGAAAACATCAGAGTCTTTAATTTTAAATTCAGAAGTGCTTTTGAAAAAAGGTGTTGGACAGCCCTATTTTGGAACACAATCATTATGTAAGATCATTAATAAAGAGGGGCAACTATCAGGATTGATCTTAGATTTTGGTAAAGAAATACATGGCGGAGTTCAAATAACTACATCGCAGGGTAATAATGTTACTCGCAAAGTAAGATTGCGTTTTGGGGAATCGGTTTCGGAGACCAATACCGAAACAATGAACATTCCTAGTGGTAAAGACGGTTCTACAAACCATCATGGTATGCGTGATTTCGACTTGACATTACCGGGATATGCAACTATTGAGGTTGGTAACACAGGTTTCCGTTTTTTAAGAATAGATTTATTAGATGCTAATGCTGAACTTGTGCTGAAAGAAGTAAGAGCAATATCAAAATTCAGGGATATACCTTACTTAGGTTCTTTTAAATGCAATGATGAGCAACTTAATAAAATATGGCAAACAGGAGCTTATACTGCCCATTTATGTATGACGGATTATGTAATAGACGGAATAAAACGCGATCGAATGGTGTGGTCGGGTGATATTCATCCACAACTTATGACTATTAGCCACGTATTTGGTTATCAGGAAGTAGTGCCCAAAAGTCTTGATTTTTTAAGAGATACTAATCTGTTGCCAAAATTTATCAATGGTATTCCAAGCTATTCATTATGGTGGATAATTATGCAACATGATTGGTATCAATATCATGGACGTCTTGATTATCTTAAAGAGCAAAAAACATATTTAGTGCCTTTGTTAGATCAGTTGTCTAAATATGTAGATAATGATGGGAATGAAATATTAAATGTGGGAAAGAGTATGCGTTTTATAGACTGGCCGTCTTACAAAGATAAAGCAGCTGTACATGCAGGTATTCAGGCCATGATGGCTATAGCTTTTGAAAAAGGAGCAGTTTTGTGTGATGTAATAGGCGAAAAAAGTACAGCCGAAAAATACACACAGCTGGCTTCTAAGATGAAAAAACAGCTGCCTGATGCTAATAATAGTAAACAAGCTGCTGCTTTACTTTCACTTTCAGGAATGGCAGATGCTAAACAAATGAATGAGAAAATAATATCTGTAGATGGAGCTAAGAATTTTGGAGCTTTCTTTGGTTACTATATGTTAGAAGCTCAGGCAAAAGCCGAAGATTATACAGGAGCTCTTAATAATATTCGTCAGTTTTGGGGAGGAATGCTTGATTTAGGCGCTACAACTTTTTGGGAAGAATTTGATATAGACGAAGCCAAAGGTGCTGCACGCATAGATGAAATTGTACCCGCAGGGAAAAAGGATTACCACCTTAGTACCGGAATAGAATGTTATAAAGGTATTAGAAGAAGTTTATGTCATGGATGGTCATCTGGACCTACCGCTTGGTTAAGTGAGCATGTTTTGGGTATTAAAATTTTAGAACCGGGAGCAAAAAAAGTAAAAATAGAACCACATCTTGGAGATTTAGAATGGGTAGAGGGTACTTTTCCAACTGCTTATGGTGTTATCTATGTAAAACATATTAAGCAAAAAGATGGTAAGATAAAAACGGAGGTTAAAGCTCCTAAAGAGGTTCAAGTAGTTCAGTAAATATCTTTTTAATTATTAGCAAGCCACAGCTAGGATAATTTAGTATTGTATTAATATTAAGAATCTGGCTAATATTTTACCATAATTATACTGAATAAGTATTAATAAATAAAACCTGATAACAATAATGTTGTCAGGTTTTGTATTTTAGTATATGTTCTCTATTTTTGGTAATTAATTATTAATATAAACTCAAATAATACGTAACATAGTAAGTAGCGTATT
>JAZJZW010000022.1:0-10824 GCA_040389425.1 Bacteroidota bacterium
GATTATCAAGGACAGTTCTACTATTTTATAATAAAAGAAGATTTGCTCATTTTATGTCTTTATAATAACAATGTTAATAATGAATATAATAGCAATAGTATAATTAAATCTTTAAAAATGTTGAATTTAATTATTTGATAAATAAGTAGTTATGTAGTTATCAACAATATAAAAACAGCACTATTTATTAATCAATTCTATAGGTAAAATAACTCTTTTTAGATTGTGATTATCAAGGACAGTTCTACTATTTTATAATAAAAGAAGATTTGCTCATTTTATTTCTTTATAATTACAATATTAATAATGAATACAACAGAAGTAGTATGAGTAAATCTTTAAAAATGTTGAATTTAATTGTTTGATAAATAGGTATTTATAGAGTTGTTAACAATGTAAAAACAAAACTATTTATTCGTACTTACTATAAACCAAGCAAGTGTTTCAGTATCATTGTAATAAATAAACATAAGGAGAGCAATTACTATCTGAAGGAAAATAATTCCTGTATATTTTATAATAAAAGAAGGTTTACTCGTTTTATGTTTAAACAATAGCATTGCTAGTAACAATCCTAATGAACCGCCAAGAGCAGTTATTGCAAACAGTGTATTTTCGGAAATTCTACGCTTATGCTTGACGGCCAAATATTTATCGTATCCCGCTAAGATAAAGGCAATACTATTTACGATAAAAAAATAAGGTAATAAAATTTTCATTGGCTTAAAATTAAGAACAAAGATATTATTTTAGCAGAATTATTGATTAATTTGCTATTTCATTTTAATAAGTAAATTATATCAATTTATAATTAAGAAATTATTTCATTAAAAGCATGACTAATATTCAATTCATTGCAAAGTCTGTTCAAACAGCAGCAATAAACATTCAAAACACAGTTAAATTACTAGAGGAAGATTGCACGATTCCGTTTATTTCTAGATATCGAAAAGATACAACTGGAAATCTTGATGAAGTTGTAATTGAGCAAATTGCAAAACTTCAGAAAGACTATGAAGTTATTGTAAAACGTAAAGAAGCAGTTTTAAAATCAATTGAAGAACAAAAGTTACTTACTCCAGAATTAAAGCAAAAAATTGAACAAAGTTTTGATTTACAAGAGATAGAAGATTTTTATCTTCCTTTTAAAAAGAAGAAAAAAACAAAAGCTGATGTAGCGCGTGAAAATGGACTTGAGCCGTTGGCTAAGATTATCATGTCGCAAGGTAATGACGATGTTGATTTTATTTCGACACGATATATTAATGATAATGTTATTAATGAAGAAGCAGCTCTACAAGGTGCTCGTGATATCATTGCTGAATGGATCAACGAAAATATATATGTTCGTAAGCAATTACGTAGATTATACCAACGCAAATCGACAATTGCAACTAAGGTTGTAAAAACTAAAAAAGATGATGAGAATGCGCAAAAGTTTAATCAGTATTTCGATTGGTCAGAGCCATTAACAAAAGCGCCATCACACCGTTTATTAGCAATGCTTCGTGCTGAAAACGAAGGATTTGTAAAAATGAAAGTTGAGGTTGATATTGATGAAGCCTACGATGTTATTGATGAATTGATCATAAAAGGTCAAAATAATACAACACTACATATACAATTAGCAATTGAAGATAGTTACAAACGGTTGTTGAATCCTGCTATAGGAAATGAAACTTTGCAAGAAGCCAAAGCCAAAGCTGATGCCAATTCTATTCAGGTTTTTGCTAATAATTTAGGACAGTTATTATTGGCACCACCATTGGGTGAAAAACGTATTCTAGCCATTGATCCTGGATTTAGAAGTGGTTGTAAGGTTGTTTGTTTAGATGAAAAAGGAGATTTGTTATACAATGAAACCATTTATCCGCACGCACCACAACATGAAGATGCTATGGCGATGAAAAAAATCCGCTCTATGGTAAATTCTTATAAAATAGATGCAATTTCTATTGGAAACGGAACGGCATCTAGAGAAACGGAGTTTTTTATTAAAAAAATTGCATTCGACAAACCAGTTCAGGTTTTTATAGTTTCTGAGGCAGGAGCTTCGGTATATTCAGCATCTAAAATCGCTCGTGATGAGTTTCCTAATTATGATGTTACTGTGCGAGGATCAGTTTCTATAGGAAGACGACTTTCGGATCCGTTGGCCGAATTGGTAAAAATCGATCCAAAAGCTATTGGAGTAGGACAATATCAACATGATGTAGATCAGTCAAAATTAAAAGAAGAGCTGGATAATACCGTAATTCGTTGCGTAAACTCGGTAGGTATTAATATTAATACAGCGAGTAAACATTTATTGAGTTATGTTAGTGGAATAGGAGAGAAGCTTGCCGAAAACATAGTACAATATCGTTCTGAAAATGGCCCTTTTGAAGATCGTAAACAATTAAAAAAAGTACCTCGTTTAGGTGATAAAGCATATCAGCAAGGAGCTGCATTTATTAGAATTACTAATGCTAAAAATCCGTTGGATAATTCGGCCGTACATCCTGAAGCTTATGGAATTGTTGAAAAAATGGCTAAAGATTTAAAACTAACGGTTAATGATCTTATTGCTAATAAAGAACGAACAGCTTTAATTAAACCAGAGAATTATATCACACCCGAAATTGGTTTATTGACATTAAAGGATATTATCAAAGAATTAGAAAAACCAGGTTTAGATCCGAGAAAATCAGCTAAGGTTTTTGAGTTCGATCCGAATGTAAAAAGCATAAAAGATGTAAAAACGGGTATGATTTTACCAGGAATTGTTAATAACATCACCAACTTTGGTTGTTTTGTTGACATCGGTGTTAAAGAAAGCGGATTGGTTCACATTTCGCAACTTAAAGCTGGTTTTGTAAGCGATGTAAACGAAGTAGTAAAACTACACCAACATGTTGATGTAAAAGTAACAGAGGTTGATGAAGAGAGAAAACGTATTCAGTTAACAATGATATTATAAAACAAGAAATTCCAAATCCCAATAATATTTTACTGGGATTTGGAATTTATACAACCTATATAATTTATTTAATAAATTAAGCTGGTTTATCTTCTTCTTTTTCTTTCTTATCAGCTGGCTGATCATTGTCTTTAGCAGCGTTTTTGAATTCTTTAATTCCACTACCTAAACCTTTCATTAATTCTGGAATTTTTTTACCTCCAAAAAGTAATAAAACAACTGCTAATATAACAAGGATTTCTGTAACACCTAATCTTCCCATGATTGAATAGTTAATTGCCGGAGCAAATTTGTATATAATAAAGGCAAAGGTATACAGAATTAGTTAATATGAATTAGTTTTACTATAAAATATTTATTTTTAATCACGTTAAATATTTTATAAAATGCTATTTTAAAGGCTATCCTATTTGTATTTTGACCGTTTTATCAACACTATTAATTATTATATTTGTCAATTAAAGTACCACAATGACCGAGAAAAGACTAAAACGAATTAAATTCCGAAATAGATTATTTGTCAAAAACCGATTGGTTATTTTGAATGAGAATACTTTTGAAGAGATCTTCTCTTTCAAGTTAAATCTTATGAATGTTTTTGTAGTTGCGACATTAGGGGCTATTTTTTTAATATTAATTACCACATTTATAATCGCTTTTACACCATTGCGTGAATTTATACCAGGATATTCATCAACGGAATTAAAAAGAAATGCAACTGAATTGGCTTTAAAGTCTGATTCATTAACGGTTGCATTAAAGAAAAATGAAGCGTATATTAAATCTATCCAAAAAGTACTGACAGGTCAATTAGAATATGCTAAATTTAATAAAGATTCTATCTTGTCAAGTGTTGATGTAAAAGAGGAAGATGTGAATTTAGCTCCTTCTAAAGAAGAATTAAAATTGCGTGAAGAAGTGGCAAACGAAGAAAAAAAAGAAAACACTAGTTCTGTGAAAAAGGATAAAAGTGATAAAAAACAAAAATAAAGAATGTCTATAAAATCAGTCGCTGCAAAATTATTTGCCAGCAAAATTTATAATAATACGCAGACTTGGGCTAAGAAACCTATTGAAACTCAACAGAAGGTTTTTAAGAGTTTAATAAAAGTTGCAAAAGATACTGAGTTTGGAAAAGACCACCATTTTGATAAAATAAAGACGTTTGATGATTTTAAAAAGCAAGTACCTGTAAGAGATTATGAAGATTTAAGATCGTATATAGATAAAGTGCAATTGGGTCAGAAAGACATTCTTTGGAAAGGGAAACCACTTTATTTTGCTAAAACATCTGGAACTACTTCGGGAGCGAAATATATTCCGCTTACCAAAGAGTCAATGCCTTATCATATTGAAGCTTCTCGAAATGCAATTTTACATTACATACATGAAACTGGAAAAACAGATTTTGTAGATGGAAAAATGATTTTTTTACAAGGAAGCCCAGAGTTGATTGAGAAAAATGGAATTAAATTAGGGAGATTATCTGGAATTGCTGCTCATTTTGTTCCAAAATATCTTCAAAAGAACCGCATGCCATCTTGGGAAACCAATTGTATTGAGGATTGGGAAACTAAGATTAATGCAATTGTTGATGAAACAATAGATCAGGATATGACTATTATTTCTGGTATTCCATCTTGGGTGCAAATGTATTTTGAACGTCTAGAAGAAAGAAGTGGTAAGAAAGTAGGGGATTTATTCAAAAATTTTAATCTCTTTATTTATGGTGGTGTTAATTACGAACCCTATCGTGCAAAGTTTGAAAACCTAATAGGAAGAAAAGTAGATAGCATTGAGTTGTTTCCAGCTTCTGAAGGTTTTTTTGCTTATCAGGATTCTCAAAAATCAAAAGGAATGCTCTTATTATTGAATTCTGGAATCTTTTATGAGTTTATAAAAGCAGACGAGTTCTTTAGTGAGAACCCAAAACGATTAACAATTGGAGAAGTAGAGTTAGGTGTAAATTATGTTTTGATTATATCAACAAATGCTGGGCTTTGGGGTTATAATATTGGAGATACGGTACAGTTTACTTCTTTATATCCGCATCGTGTAATTGTTTCGGGTAGGATTAAACATTATATATCGGCATTTGGAGAGCATGTTATTGGTAATGAGGTCGAAAATGCTATGAAAGTGGCTATGGAAAATACCAATGTTAGAATTAATGAGTTTACTGTTGCGCCACAAATTAATCCAACAGAAGGATTACCTTATCATGAATGGCTTGTAGAATTTGAAAATGAACCAGAAAATATAGTAACTTTCGCAGTAGCAATAGATGATGCCATGCGAAAACAGAATATTTATTACGACGATTTGATTACAGGAAACATTTTGCAAAAAGTAGTAATAACTAAAGTTGCCAAAAATGGTTTTCAAGATTATATGAAATCGCAAGGAAAATTAGGAGGACAAAATAAGATCCCGCGACTGTCTAATAATAGAGATATTGCAGACGTATTAAAAAAACAATAAAACTTAAAAGTTAAAAAATATATTTAGAATGAAAGAATCAAAAAACATTTCGAGATCACGAGCACAAGAATCATCAGCTGCTATTGAAAAAATGTACATTACAATGCGCCATTTGTTCAACAGAGGTTTTTACAAACCAATGGGAATTTCGGGTGACACATTACGTGAAGCTTTATTGGCTTTACGACCAGAAATTTATGGAAATATTGCCGATGAAAAAGTAGAACTTAACGGACTTTTATATGTTATAGAAAGGCTTCCGATAGGAATTGAAGAATGCCGTTACATCAATTTGACTTCAGATGAAGGGTATTCTAAGTCACATTTTCAAGCAATTGTTCCTCCAAAAAGAAGAAGAAATTGTTATAGAATTGATGAGGAACAAATGAATGTAGAAATCACCCGTGGACGTTCAGATATTTATGATATTTTGACTCACTTAACTTTCATTTTCATCGAATCTCACAAAATTAGAAATAGAGTTTTATTAGATGATGGAGGAGAAGTTTCACGTGATTGGTTAAAATTGGAGTTAGCAGTAATGCAAACAAAAAAGTTACCACTTATAGAAAAAGAAAAGGCAATATCGCATGTTGCAAATATCTTAGGAAGAACATTTGAAGAAGTTCTTAATATTTATGATGCTTTTGGGTCAGAATCTGAACCAGATCGATTTTTGCATGTTATTTATTGGTTAGGTAAACTAGCAATTGAAGAAGTTGTTGAAAATAATAAACGAACAATCACATTTAGTCCTATTTTGAGAGAGCGTTTAGGACATCATATTCATGGAGAAATTTGGGCAACGAACATTAAGGAGGTTTTAAAGGTAAATTCGCTTTTAGACCGTCCTATTCACGTAATAAGTGCTAATATGCACAGTGTGATGAATTCTATCTTTGCTACACCTTTGTTGAAAACTAAGTTCAAAGACAAGTCTGATTTCTTTATTTATGAAGAGCTAAGTAAATCGGGAGCAACAATTCGTAAAGACGTTGAAGCACTTGCATTGAAAAATGGAATGATTTCTTTACCTGACACTTCAGGTACTAACATCGATGTGCAAATTTTTGATACTGCTAAGATTGATTGGGCAAAAACGGCATTTCCTAAAGCTGATTTAGACGAAAAGAAACCAGTAATCATTGTTATGGATTATGCGTTTGGAGAGCAAGCTTATGAAACCATTGATGAGTTATTAAAACCATTTAAAAAAGAAACACTTCTTAACGTAAAATCGGTTTCGATTATGGGTAAAGCAGGGATTCTAGAAGGAGGAAAAGGAGATATCATGATTCCGACAGCACACATAAATGAAGGAACTGCTGATAATTACTATTTCGAAAATGAATTAACAGGAGCAATGTTTGAAGGAAATGATATTGCCGTTTTTGAAGGAGCTATGGTTACCGTATTAGGAACTTCGCTACAGAACCGTGATCTATTAAAATTCTTCCATGAATCTACTTGGGGAGTTATTGGTCTTGAAATGGAAGGGTCGTATTATCAAAAAGCAATTCAATCGGCTTCAAAAATTAGAAAAAGTGTTCCGCACGATATAAAAGTTAGATATGCTTATTACGCATCAGATAACCCATTAGAAACAGGAAGTACATTGGCTTCAGGTGGATTAGGAACAACAGGGGTAAAGCCAACTTATTTAATTACAATAAAAATTCTTGAACAGATTTTTAACGTAAAATAATAACATTAGGATACAAGGGTACTTTGTGCCCTTGATAAAATAAAAATAGATTTGCGATTGATGTTATCGCAAAGATTAGATCACAATATTTTAAAGAATGTAATTTATAAATTGAATTACATTTGGCACATACAAAAAATACAATGAAGAGAATTCTTATTACAGGAGCTGCAGGATTTTTAGGTTCACATCTTTGCGACCGTTTTATAAAAGAAGGGTATTATGTTATCGGAATGGATAATTTAATTACTGGTGATTTAAAAAACATCGAGCATTTATTTAAACTTGAAAGTTTCGAATTTTATCATCACGATATCACAAAATTTGTGCATGTTCCTGGAGATTTAGATTATATACTACATTTTGCTTCGCCAGCTAGTCCGATAGATTATTTAAAAATTCCAATCCAAACATTAAAAGTTGGTTCATTGGGTACTCATAATTTATTAGGTTTAGCACGCGTAAAGCAAGCAAGAATTTTGATAGCTTCAACATCCGAAGTTTATGGAGATCCTTTGGTACATCCACAAACAGAAGAATATTATGGAAATGTAAATACAATAGGACCACGTGGGGTATATGATGAAGCAAAACGTTTTCAAGAATCGATTACAATGGCGTATCATACTTTTCACGGTGTAGAAACTAGAATAGTGCGTATTTTTAATACTTATGGACCAAGAATGAGATTGAATGATGGTCGTGTAATTCCAGCTTTTATCGGTCAGGCACTTCGTGGAGAAGATTTAACCATTTTTGGAGATGGTATGCAAACCCGCTCATTTTGTTATGTAGATGATCAGGTAGAAGGTATTTTCCGATTGCTACATTCTGATTATGTTTATCCAGTTAATATTGGAAATCCAGATGAAATTACTATAAAAGATTTCGCAGAAGAGATTATAAAACTTACTGGAACAAATCAAAAAGTAGTTTATCACCCATTACCGATTAATGATCCACTACAACGACAGCCAGATACTACAAAGGCAAAAGAATTGCTTGGTTGGGAAGCAAAAGTTAATCGTGCAGAGGGAATGAAAATTACATATGATTATTTTAAGTCCCTTTCTAAAGAAGAACTATCTAAAGAAGAACATAAAGATTTTTCAAATTATATAAGGTAGATGCGAACAAAAACAGGAAGATATTCAGGTTATATTAGGCCTTTTTCGTATTTGATAGATTTAATTATCATTAATCTATTTGCGGTTTATATAATTGATTTTCCTGTTCACAAAATTGTATTTCCTTTAGCTTTGAGCTTTGCTTGGGTTTCTATTGCTGTACATTTAGGTTTTTATGAGGTATATCGATATACTAAAGTAATTGCAATTTTAAATTGTGCACTTAAGCAATATGTCTTGTTTAGTTTGGTAGTTTTTGCACTAGTTTTTTTTTATTCGAAAAGAATAAGTTTACCTTCAGTCGTTGTGTTTATTAGTTCCTCTTTTTTGGTGATATTGACCATTAAATTTTCTATTTATTTTTTCCTAAAAAAATTCAGAGTACTATATGGAGGTAACTCCAGACGAGTAGTATTAATGGGGAATAGTAAGAGTGTTGCTCCATTGCAAAATTTTTTTACAGATAATTTAGATTATGGTTATAAGCTGATGCATATATTTGATATTGGGAGTGATAAAAAATGTCAAATTAATCAAATGCTAGATTTTGTTTTATTAAATAGAATAGATGAAATGTATTGTTCTATGATCGATTTATCGCAACAACAAATGAGAGATCTTATTTATTTTGCAGATAATAATTTGAAGACATTAAAATTTATTCCTGACGATAAACAAATATTTTTTAGAAATTTTATGTTCGAATATTATGATTATATACCAGTTCTTAAGTTAAGAAATATTCGACTAGATGATAATTTTAATAAAGCTGTTAAGCGTATTTTTGATGTTGTTTTTTCTACTGTAATTATAGTTGGAATACTTTCGTGGTTAATACCAATTATAGGAATTTTAATAAAATCAGAAACAAAAGGGCCCATTTTTTTCAAGCAAAAAAGGAATGGATTGAATAATAAAGAGTTTTATTGTTATAAGTTTCGATCGATGAAATTAAATGATGAAGCACATATAAATTTGGCTTCTAAAAACGATCAGAGAATAACAAAAATAGGTGCATTTATTCGTAAGACAAGTATTGATGAATTACCACAATTTTTCAACGTTTTAATGGGTAATATGTCAGTTGTAGGGCCAAGGCCTCATATGTTAAGCGTAACAGAGGTTTACGCGCTTAAAGTCAATAAATTCATGGTGAGGCATTTTGTTAAGCCAGGTATCACAGGATTAGCCCAAACGAGTGGGTTTCGTGGTGAAGTAGAATCGGATAAAGATATTATTAACCGAGTTAAATATGATATTTTTTATATGGAAAATTGGTCTATTTTATTGGATATAAAAATAATTTTTGATACAATTTGCAATACGCTAAAAGGCGATGATAAAGCATATTAATGGATTTAGTTTCTATTATAATTCCAACGTATAATTGCGAAAAATTTATTCATCAAACATTGCAATCTGTACAAAATCAGAGTTATCCTAACTGGGAAATTATTTTGGTTGATGATGCCTCGACAGATAATACAGTAGCAATAATAAAGGAATTTGCTCAAGCAGATAATCGAATAAAACTAACTGAATTAGAAAAAAATTCAGGAAATGGTTTTGCCAGAAACATAGCTTTAGATAAAGCAGCCGGAAGGTATATTGCGTTTCTTGATGCAGATGATTTATGGTTTCCCTTAAAATTAGAAAAACAAATACAGTTCTTAAAAGATAAGGATCTGCCGTTTACATTTAGTTTTTATGAGTGGATTGATGAAGAAGGGAATGTTTTAAACAAAAAGATAGAAGCTCCACGAAACTTGACTTATCAGGAATTGTTTTTTTGTAACTATATAGGCAATTTAACTGCAATCTATGATGTTGATTTTTTTGGAAAAATTAAAATCGAAGCGACTCAAAAAAGACAAGATTGGCGCTTGTGGCTTACGATTTTAAAGCAAATTAAAGAAGCAAAACCTGTTCCTGAATCTTTGGCTTATTATAGGATAAGAAAAGATTCAATTTCATCTTCAAAGTTTAAATTGATAAAGCATAATTTTGACGTTTACAGGCGATTTCATGGATTTAATTTTATGGTTTCATGTATTTATATGACTCGATTTTTGTTCACACAATTGGTTATTAAGCCAAGATATATAAAGAAAGTTTAGTATTCTTTAAGGTCGCTAATTGCGACCTTAAAGAATTATTTCTTATATCCAATTTTTACTCTTTCGCTTTCGTCTTCTTTTTTCTCAGTGAGTTCATCTAAATAAGAAAAGACCAATTCAATATTTTTATCATGATTCTCTAATTTCTTTTGAATCTGCAGAATATCAACTTTAATTTCGGTTGTGTCCAGAAGCATTTGTCTTACTTTTGTGAAAATACGCATGATTTGGATATTAGTTTGAATTGCTTTATCACTTTTTAGGACACTTGATAGCATCAAAACACCATGTTCTGTGAAAGCAAAAGGTAAATATTTTAAGTTAAATCCTCTGCCATTCTTCAAGGTCGCAAATTGCGACCTTGAAGAATTATACTCAACTTCAGTTAGTTGAAACATAAAATCTTCGGGAAATCTAGAGATATTTCTTTTTACT
>JAZJZW010000022.1:10914-23109 GCA_040389425.1 Bacteroidota bacterium
AATCGTTTTGTTTCTATTCCATAAAGGATTGCTAAATCACTATCCAACATTACTTTTTGGTTGCGGATAAAGTATATTTTGTTTGAAATAGTTTCTTCAGAAAGCAGAGATTGATCGTCCATGAGTTTTAATTAAAAAAACAAATGTAAGATTTTATTTATATTAAAAAGAAGATTTAAATTGTTTTAGCTTTCCGCGATTGGTTCTTTCTAAAACTGTTTTTCGGGTAAAAGTGAAGTTTAAATCAGGTTCAAGATAGAGAGCAATTACAGTTTCAATTTTCTCAATTTGATTTTTATTGAGTTCATTATCACTAACATATTCTATTTCAAAAGAATCTAATTGAGTTTGTTTGATGATGAATTCTTTAACTTTTCCATCGTCTTCGATAATGCTTTTGGTAACATAATAAAAGGTTAATCCAGGCGATTTTTTCCCGCTTGGTAATGCTGCAATATCATTGGTTCTGCCTGTTAACTGTTTTAAAAGAGGCTTTTGTAATGTACTATTTTCATCCAGAATCCCTAAGTCGCCAATATCATATCTAATAAACGGATGGGCTTTATTATACAATGATGTAATTACAATTTTACCTTCAGTCCCGTTGGGAACAGGTTGATTATTTTCATCTAGAATCTCGACAAAAAGAGTTTCGGCATTTATTTGCCATTCTCCTTCAGGATTTTCAAAAGCAATTAAATCAAGCTCAGATGCTCCATATTCATTAACGATCGGAATCCCAAATTGCTTCTTCAAAAGTATTTTATCACTTTCAAAAAGCATTTCAGATGTTACGATACATACTTTTAAACTAGGACAAATATCTTTTAATATGATGTTTTTCTTTTCTAAAAACTTAGCAAATAAAACAATCGAACTTGTATAACCGTTGAGGTAATCAAATTTTTTTGCTTTGAATTTTTTTAGAAAGCTTTCTAAAACGGTATCAGATAAATTAAAAATCGGAAATCGATAACGGTTGCTTAAAAAATCTTTAAATCGTTCCTTTTTGTATCCAATAAAATCCATCGGAATACCATAAAAACGTGCCTGATACGAAGTATTAAAATTTATTCCGTGCCAACCAAAGCGCATACAGTTTGAAGCCCAAGTTAGGGCATGACAATATTTATCTTTGGCAAAAACAAAAGGAGTTCCGCTTGATCCAGAGGTTTTGTTGAGGTAAATTTTTTTGATAGAATAACCTTTAGATAACCTTTCAGAAAGAGGTTTTTGTAAATTCTGTTTGTTCAAAACAGGTAAATCATTCCAGTTTTTGGTATTTATAGAACCAACTAATGTTGTATAAAACGGATTGTTTTGCAAATGATAAGCAACTATTTCTTTTTTTTTATGTTCAATAAATTGAGCATGTTCTTCTTTAGAAAGCCCCATAATGGTATCCAATTCAGCTTTAGCATCCTTAATAGGAAATCCATTTATAAGAAGAGAAAGATCAAAAAGTCGAAGCATTTGGAGCATAAATTTTATCAAAAATAATACTTACCAACAACTAAAAATTAAGAACCAACAACTTTTTAAAAATTAATTCTGTTTTAAGGTTAAAAGCAATTATTTTTGCACCACAACTAAATACAACTATACAATGACAATTTTACTATTGGGTTCAGGAGGAAGAGAGCATGCATTTGCATGGAAAATGATTCAAAGTCCGCTTTGCGATAAACTTTTTGTGGCACCAGGAAATGCTGGAACAGCAGCTATTGCTCACAATGTAAACATTAGTCCAACCGATTTTGAAGCAATAAAAACCTTAGTGCTTCAGGAAAACATAGGTATGGTTGTAGTAGGACCCGAAGATCCATTGGTAAAAGGGATTTACGATTACTTTAAAAATGATGAAAGTTTAAAACATATTCCAGTTATCGGGCCATCAAAATTAGGTGCACAACTTGAAGGAAGTAAAGAGTTTGCCAAAGAGTTTTTGATGAAGCATAATATTCCAACAGCTGCTTATGATAGTTTTACTGCTGCAACTGTAGAAAAAGGATGTGAGTTTCTAGAAACATTGCAACCTCCTTATGTTTTAAAAGCAGATGGTTTGGCAGCAGGTAAAGGAGTTTTGATTATTCATGATTTAGAAGAAGCAAAAACTGAATTAAGAAACATGCTTGTTCATGAAAAATTTGGTGCAGCGAGTTCAAAAGTGGTTATCGAAGAATTCTTAGATGGTATCGAACTAAGCTGTTTTGTATTAACAGATGGTAAAAACTATAAAATATTACCTACGGCCAAAGATTACAAACGTATTGGAGAAGGTGATACAGGATTAAATACAGGCGGAATGGGCGCAGTTTCTCCAGTTCCTTATGTTGATGCTGTTTTAATGGAAAAAATCGAAACACGCATCGTTAAACCAACAATTGAAGGTTTCCAGAAAGACGGAATCGAATATAAAGGTTTTGTATTTATTGGATTGATAAATGTTAAGAATGAACCAATCGTTATAGAATACAATGTAAGAATGGGTGATCCAGAAACTGAAGTTGTGGTTCCAAGATTAAAAACTGATTTAGTAGAATTGTTTTTGGCTGTTGCCAATGAAAAACTAGATACAATTTCTTTAGAGGTAGATCCAAGAAGCGCTACAACAATTATGGTTGTTTCTGGTGGCTATCCTGAGGACTTTGAAAAAGGAAAAGTAATTTCTGGATTAGAGACTATTTCAGATTCTATTGTTTTCCATGCAGGAACAAAGTTAGAGAATGATAATATCCTAAGTAATGGAGGAAGAGTTTTGGCAGTGACTTCGTATGGAGACAACTTCCAAGAGGCCATAAAAAAATCTTATCAAAACATAGACAAGCTAAATTTTGATAAGATGTATTTTAGAAAAGATATTGGCTTCGACTTACTTTAAAAAAGAGTGAGCCGTAGTATCTTGATTTTCTGTTCCGGCTGCATCAAAAATGCGTAATTGTTTAATCCAATATACCATTGCAGCTGCACAGATAATCATGAAAATCCAATTAATTGTATTAGCGCCAAACCATGATACAAGTTCTAATGAACGTAAAAAATCAAGTGGAGCAAATAAAATGTTTACGAATAAGTACTGTATTCCTTCAAAAAAAGCTGTCATAATTTATAAAATTATTTTGTTATTTATTGTTTTGTAACGCATTGAACACAAAATTCAATTGATCGAATCTTTTTCAACTTGTTGGTTTTCCTTTTAAACAAGTATTATATTTACAGTCACAAAAGTATAAAATATCCTTATGATAACAAGTGTTTTTAAAAAATCTACACCATTAAATTATTCTTTGGTCGTAATTTTAATGCTGGTTTTCTTTTTCATCTATCAATTTCAAGATATTTCTTGGGCAAAATCACTTATATCAATTTCAGAAAAAATAAGTTTATTGATAGTTGTATTAGGATCGATGTTGGTAACAAATTTTGTGGTCAAGAAAAACGGGCTTAGTAAAGACAATGGTTACACGATATTTTTTTATTTATTGTTAACGTTATTCTTTCCATCAGCATTTAATAATCCTACTATTTTACTTGCTAATTTTTTTGTGCTATTAGCGCTTCGTCGCTTGTTATCATTGCAATCCCTTAAAGCTTCAAAAGAAAAAATATTTGATGCATCATTATGGATTTTATTGGCTTCTTTGTTCCAATTTTGGTGTATTTTATTCCTTATATTGGTATTTATATCGATAATTTTTCACGTTGCAGGTGATTATAGAAACTGGATTTTACCATTTATAGCCCTTTTTACTATAGCTACACTTTTTCTATTAGTGTCTTTATTGTTTAATATTGATGTAATTACATTTTTTAAAAATCATGCATTGCTTGATTTTAGAATCAATTATTTCACCAGTAACTATCAAAATGGGGCTTTATCAATATATGTAGCAGTAGCTTTGTTCTTAGTGGTTTCGTTGTTATTAACATTATCAAATAGACCATTAGTACTACATTCTTCTTATAAGAAAATTGTAGCTTATTTCTTTATAGGAGTTATTATATTTTTGGTATCTCCTAATAAAAGCAATGATTTATTATTGTTTACAGTTGCACCTTTGGCTATTATGGGATCAAGTCATATAGAGTTTTCACAAAACAAGCTAAGCAATGAAATTGTTTTTGGAGTCTTGATTTTGTGTAGTCTTTTTACTTTTTTCTCTCAATTATAATTTATTTCCATAGGCTAAGTCACCAGCATCTCCTAATCCAGGAACAATATAATTTTTCTCGTTTAAGTTACTATCCAAAGCAGCAATCCATAAATGACAAGAGTCTGGAAGATGTTTTTCTAGATAAGCAACGCCTTCTGGAGCAGCAATTACTACAGCAAGATGTATTTCTTTTGGAGCACCATTTTGGATTAATTTCTCATATACAGCAACTATAGATTGTCCTGTTGCGAGCATTGGGTCTATTAATAAAAGAGTTTTGTTATTGATACTGGATAAGGCTTGGTATTCGACCAAAATTACAAATTCATCATCATTGTTTGGATGATGTCTACATGCAGAAACAAAGCCATTTTCAGCTTCATCAAAGTAATTTAAAAAACCAATATGTAATGGTAATCCAGCACGTAAAATAGAACATAAAATTAGTTTGTCATCAATCTCAGTGGTGCTTTTGATACCAAGTGGAGTTTCTATTTCAACATTTTTATAAGAGAGATCTTTACTTATCTCATATGCCATAATCTCACCGATTCGCTCAATATTTCTTCGAAAACGCATACTGTCGTTTTGAACTTTAATATTTCGTATCTGACCTAAAAAGTGGTTCAATACGCTGCTATTTTCGGATAAATAATGAATCTGCATGATGGTATTTTTTAATTTATTTTTAAATCTAATTTGTGATAAATAGATTTATGATTTGATATTTTTTTATAAAAGTATAAAAAGTATCTTTGTATCTATAAAAATTAAAGACATGTTTTCAAAATTAGCATATTCTGTATTCGAACAAAGCATCAAAGATTATCATAAATACGATAATGTTGATCAGCCAATAAACAATCCATATCCTAAAGATAAATTTGAACATTTATTATATTTAAAAAACTGGATAGATACTGTACAATGGCATTTTGAAGATATTATTCGTGATCCAAATATCGATCCAGTAGCGGCGCTTGCCTTAAAAAGAAGAATTGATGCTTCTAACCAAGAGCGTACTGATATGGTGGAATATATCGATAGTTATTTTTTACAAAAATACAGCCATGTAAAAGTAAAAGATGGGGCTAAAATTAATTCAGAAAGTCCTGCATGGGCATTTGATAGATTATCAATCTTAGCTTTAAAAATTTATCATATGAACGAAGAAGCTACTCGTGCAGAAGCTTCACAAGAGCATAGAGATAAATGTCAGGAAAAACTAAATGTACTTTTAGAACAAAGAAGTGATTTGTCTACAGCAATTGATGATTTGTTAACAGACATTGAAAATGGAGATAAATTCATGAAAGTGTACAAACAGATGAAAATGTACAATGATGATGATTTGAATCCTGTTTTATACCAAAATAAAAAATAATTGGCAGAATTGTCCAATAAAATTAAGCATATAGCCGTCATGAGACTTTCCGCAATGGGAGATGTCGCCATGACGGTTCCTGTTTTACGTGCATTTGTAAAACAGTACCCGGAGGTACAATTGACGGTTATTTCGCGCCCATTTTTCAAACCATTTTTTGATGGTATACCTAACTTGACTTTTTTTGTTTTTGATGATAAAAAGCGTCATAAAGGTTTTATGGGATTGGTGCGTTTATATAAAGATTTAAAAGAATTGCATATTGATGCTTTTGCTGATTTGCATAATGTTTTACGCTCTAAAGTTGTTCGTGCTTTTTTCGCTTTAAGCGGAAAAAAAACAGCTTTTGTTGATAAGGCAAGAGAGGCTAAAAAGGCATTAATGCGTGCGGAAAATAAAATCTTTAAACAATTACCAACGATGTTTGAACGACATACAAAAGTGTTTGAAGAGCTAGGTTTTTCGTTGGATTTATCTAATCCTCAATTTCCTAAAAAAGCAGTTTTAAGTGCAGAAATAACAAATCTGATAGGAGAAAGTTATCAAAAACTAATAGGAATTGCACCTTTTGCTCAATACGAATCTAAGGTATATCCTTTGGATTTGATGCAGGATGTAATTGCAAAATTGGCTGAAAATAAAGAGTATACAATCTTACTTTTTGGTGGAGGAAAAAAAGAAATCGAAATTTTAGAATCGTTTTCTAAGCCTTTTAAAAATGTAATAAATGCAGCAGGGAAAATCAAGTTTCAACAAGAATTAAAACTGATTAGTAATCTCGATGTAATGCTTTCTATGGATTCAGGAAATGCTCATATTGCTGCAATGCTGGGTGTAAAAGTAGTTACACTTTGGGGGGCAACACATCCGTATGCAGGATTCTTACCATTTAATCAAAAGCTAGAAGATGCATTGGTATCAGATAGAACTAAATTTCCTTTATTACCAACATCAGTATATGGAAATAAAATAGTTCCTGGTTATGAAGATGCCATGCGAACGATTTTACCAGAGAAAGTAGTGGCTAAGATTCAGTCGCAGTTGTAATAATTTAGTATGCAGTGGCAGTTTTTAGTATTCAGGGAGTCTTATTAAACTTATAAAACAAAAAAGAGTTTGCATTCGCAAACTCTTTTTTTATGGATTTATATTCAATAAATCTGATAACTGTGACTGAATACTAAACGTCGTCGTAATCTACATAAATAGATTCAGATGTTGGATGTGCTTGACAAGTAAGAATTAATCCGTCTGCGATTTCTTTATCAGTTAAAATCGAGTTCTTTTTCATCTCGGCAGTTCCCGAAGTTACACGAGCAAGACAGCTGCTGCAAATTCCGCCTTGGCAAGAATAAGGAGCATCAATTCCTTGCTTTAAAGCAGCATCAAGAATGGTTTGTTTTTGTGACATCTCAAAAGAAACTTCCTCATCATCAACAAGAACAGTAATTTTAGAATGTCCTTCTAATGAAGTGTCAATTTTATTTTCTTGTGTAGAAGAAGTGAAAAGCTCAAATTTTATAGCTGATTCTTTTACATTTTTCTCTTTTAAAATACCCGAAACTGTATTAATCATTTCTTCAGGACCACATAAATAGAATTTATCAAATTCTAATTCTTTATGTTTGTTATTCAACACATAATTTACTGCCGATTTATCTATTCGACCAAACAATGCATTTTCTGCTTTAGCTTGACTAAAAACATAATGTACAAATAAACGGCCTACATATTGTAATTGTAAATCGTGTAATTCCTGGTGAAAAATAGTGTCTTCAACAGTTTTATTTCCATAAACCAATACAAATGAACTTTTTGGTTCGCTTTTTAAAACCGATTTTAAGATAGAAAGTACAGGAGTTATTCCACTTCCAGCAACAAATGCTGCATAGTTCTTTTGTCTCTCTGGTTCAGGTTCAAATGTAAATTTACCTTCTGGTTTGCCTACTTCAAGGACATCCCCAGCTTTTAGTCTCGTAGTTGCAAATTGAGAAAAAACACCATTTTTTACAGCTTTTACAGCAATGCGTAATTCTCCACTCTCTGGAGAAGAACAAATAGAATAAGCACGGCGAAGTTCTTTGTTATCAAGTGTTAATCGTAAATTGATATATTGACCAGCAACAAAAGTATAGTTTGATTTTAGTTCTTCAGGAACATTAAAAAGTATTGAGACTGCTGCAGCAGTTTCACGTTTTACTTCTTTTATTATTAGTTTTAGGAATGAAGGCATGATATTATTTTTTTGCAAAAGTAGCAAACAGCTATTAAATGAGTGGTATTAAACAGTAATATTTTATTTTGTTTGTAACGTTTTCTTACATTTACACACTTACTGTCTGACTAAACCAAAAAAAATGATTAAAAAGTTTATTTATCTCGAATGGAAAGCCTTTTCAAGGTCTGCCTCTTTTGGTGCTAATGTAGCATTAAAAATTATAATAGGTTTTCTGGCAGTTTATTTCTCACTTATTTTCATAGCTGCTGGAGCTGGAGTCTTTTTTGTTCTTAAAAAGATGAATCTCGATCCTTTACTAACTATTAATAAGTTCTTAGTTTATTACTTTTTGCTCGATTTGGTCATTAGACTATTAATGCAAGCCATTCCGGTGCTTAATATAAGACCTTTATTAACATTAAAAATCCAAAAGAAAACGATAGTTCATTTTTCACTAGGAAAAACCGCCTTATCTTTTTTTAATATTATTCACGCGTTCTTTTTTCTTCCTTTTACGATAGTATTATTACTACAAGGATATGATGTCTTGGGGGTGATTTTTTGGCATTTGGCTATAATAGCATTAATTTATATCAATAATTACCTGAATATTTTATTAAGTAATATTGACAAATTGTTTGTCATTTTTCTTGGAATAATAGCCATTTTTGGAGGATTACAATATTATGATCTTTTTGATATTACAAATTATACCGTTTTATTTTTTGATGGATTATATGCAATAAAAGGACTATTTCTTATTCCAGTTTTGGTTTTGATAGGGTTGTATTATGTAACTTTTAATTATTTTAAAAGCAATTTATATCTTGATGCAGGACTTTCTAGTAAACATGATGTTGCCAAAACTGAAAATTTAACTTGGCTAAATCAATTCGGAACAATAGGAACGTTTCTTAAAAACGACATTAAACTTATCAAGAGAAATAAAAGGTCAAAGATGACTATTATGATGAGTATTCTTTTCTTGTTTTATGGCTTTTTATTTTTCTCAGGAGGAGTTGGATCATATAATAGTCCAGTTATGCACATTTTTGCTGGTATTTTTGTTTCAGGTGGTTTTCTGTTTACTTTCGGACAATTTGTACCAAGCTGGGATAGTTCATATTACCAACTTATGATGACGCAAAATATCCCGTACAAAGGATATATCACATCAAAATGGTGGTTGATAGTTATCGCAACAATTGTATCAACAATAATAGCGTCATTTTATCTTTATTTTGGATGGCAAGTGTACCTTACAATTGTGGTTGGAGCAATTTATAATATAGGTGTTAATTCACATTTAGTTCTTTTAGGAGGAGCATTTACTAAAACTCCAATTGATTTAACATCGACTAGTGGTGCTTTTGGAGATAAAAAAGCATTCAACGTAAATGCTATGCTGCTTACGCTTCCTAAATTGTTACTTCCAGTGGGATTATACTGGATCGGTTTTTCTCTTGGAAATCCTAATATTGGTTTAGCATTGGTTGCTTTGGCAGGAATAATAGGTTTTGTACTTAGAGATAAGGTTTTTCTTTTAATTGAAAAAAGATATAAAATCGAAAAATATAAAACCATAAGTGCATACAAACAAAAGAGTTAATTCATCAATTTCAAAATGTGTCAATTAGAAAATTAACTTCAATTGATGTAACCAAAAACCTAAAATTATTATGATACAAGTAAATAAACTTTCAAAAACATATAATGCAACGACAGTTTTAAAAATAGAAAACCTTGAAATCCCTAAAGGACAAAGTTTTGGATTAGTAGGAAATAATGGAGCAGGGAAGACTACTTTTTTTAGTTTATTATTAGATTTGATTCAGCCATCTACAGGAAATATAATTAACAATGGCATACAAGTAAATAATGATGAGGGATGGAAATCTTTTGCAGGTTCTTTTTTAGACGAGAGTTTCCTTATTGGATATTTAACACCAGAAGAATATTTTTATTTTGTAGGAGATTTACGCAATCAGAATAAAGCCGATGTCGATCTATTGTTATCAAAACACGAAGAATTTTTTAATGGTGAAATTTTAAAAAATAAAAAATATCTACGCGATTTATCAAAAGGAAATCAAAAGAAAGTAGGAATTATAGCTACTCTTATTGGTAGTCCAGAAGTAATTGTTTTAGATGAGCCCTTTGCTAACTTAGATCCAACTACAGTAAGTCGATTAAAAAAAATAATTAAAGAACTAGCTGATAATCCGAATGTTACTGTTTTGGTTTCGAGCCATGATTTGCAGCATACGGTTGAAGTTTGTGATAGAATAGTTGCCTTAAATAAAGGAGAAATTGTAAAAGACATTCAGACTTCAAGAGAAACACTTCAAGAACTCGAGGCGTTTTTTGCGGTTTAAATATAAATATCTCAAAAAGAAGCGTATTTTTACCAGTCATTATACTAAAAAACTTTTTTAGATGTTAAATGTTAAAAGTGTTTCCCATTGAAAAACAATCGATTTAAATACATTTTTCTGTTCTTATTTATCTCCTTTTTGATAGCTTGTTCTACAAAAAGAGACACGTTTTTGGCAAGAAACTCTCATGCTTTAAGTACAAAGTATAATATTTTGTATAATGGGCAATTGGGTTTTGATAAAGGTATGAAAGCGATAGAGGCTAATTATACCGATAATTTTTGGAAATTATTGCCTATTGAAAGAATGCAAATTGATGAAGGTAATTTGGATGAGGTTAAAGCTAAAAATCCAGATTTTCAACTTGCAGAGACAAAGGCGACCAAAGCCATCCAAAAACACTCGATGAATATTGGTGGACGAGAAAAGAATAGTCAGATAGACGAAGCGTATTTAATGCTTGGTCAGGCTCGTTATTATGATCAGAGATTCTTACCTGCATTAGAAGCATTCAATTACATTTTATATAAATATCCAACAAGTAGCAATATCAATACAGCAAGAATTTGGCGAGAGAAAACCAATATGCGTTTAGGTAATGATGAGCTGGTTATAAAAAATATCTATAAATTAATAAAAGGAGTTGCATTAAAAGAGCAAGTTTATGCAAATGCAAATGCTTTATTAGCAGAAGCTTTTATTAATTTGGAACAAAAAGATAGTGCAATTACAAAACTTAAAATTGCAGAAGAGTTTACCAAAAGAAATTCGGAAAGATCTAGATACCGTTTTATTTTAGGACAATTATATCAGGAAACAAATAAGAGAGATAGTGCACTTTATTTCTATCAATCAGTTATTGAAATGAACAGAAGAGCGGAACGAAAGTATGTAATTCACGCTTACGCAAAAAAGGCTCAGTTATTTGATTATCAAAATGGAGATAATGAACTTTTCATCAAAACATATAATAAATTAGTTAAAGATAGAGAAAACAGGCCATTCTTAGATGTGATATTTTATGAGATGGGAGTCTTTTTTGATAAAAATAAAGACGAAAAAGCGGCATTAGAATTTTATAATTCTTCTTTAAAAAGAAAATCTAAAGACCCCTATTTGGTAGCATCTGCTTATCGAAATATTGGGAATATGTACTTTAAAAAAGCAAGTTATACATTGGCAGCAAAGTATTATGATAGTACTTTGGTAAAAATGGATCCTAAAACTAGAGAGTATGTTTATATCCAAAAAACTCGAAAAAATCTAGATGATGTTATAAAGTATGAAGGTATTGCGCAACGTAATGATAGTATTATAAATGTTGTCGGACTTTCGGACTCTGCCAGAGTAAAGTATTTTGGAGAGTATATTGCTAAGTTAAAAACTGCCGATGAAGCAAAACGAATCCTTGAAGAAAAACAAAAAGAGAAAATTGCTAATATCGAACGAAACACAAACGGAGGAGGCTTAGAAACAATAACAGCAAAAGGTGCTTTACAAGGTAACTCTGAGAAAAGTGCAATCCCAAGTCCGCCAACAGGAAATGCAGTTGCAAATATTTTTTATTTTTATAATCCTTCAACAGTGGCTTATGGGAAATTACAGTTTAAAAAACTGTGGGGAAATAGAGAGTTAAATAGCAACTGGAGGTTACCAGCTAGCAAGTCAAATATAAATTCTGATGATGATAAATCAACAACTGTTGTTGAAAATGATTCAATTAAAACAGATGTAATAGTTGAAAAATATACTACAGATTTTTATTTGAAACAACTTCCAAAAGACAAAAAAGCAATAGATAGTATTGTTCAGGAACGCAATTTTTCTTACTACCAATTAGGTCTTATTTATAAAGAGAAATTCAAAGAATATGAATTGGCTAGCAATAAGTTAGAGCAATTATTAAAGAATAATCCTGAAGAAAAATTGATTTTGCCATCTATGTATAATCTGTATAAAATTTACGAGATTACAAATCCTGCAAAAGCAGTATCGATGAAACTGGATATAACTACTCGTTATCCAAATTCGCGTTATGCACAAATCATAAATAATAATGGTTTA
>JAZJZW010000023.1:0-80041 GCA_040389425.1 Bacteroidota bacterium
AGATGGTACTGCAGTTATGTGGGAGAGTATGTCGTCGCCTTTCTTTTAAAACCCTGTTTTAATCAACAGGGTTTTTTATTCTTATCTATAATTATAGAATAAGGTACCTTAGCTCAGATGGTAGAGCAATGGACTGAAAATCCATGTGTCCCTGGTTCGATCCCTGGAGGTACCACATAATGCTCGGATGGTGAAATTGGTAGACACGCTGGACTTAAAATCCAGTGAACAGCAATGTTCGTGCGGGTTCAAGTCCCGCTCTGAGTACTAAACTCCAGTTAGTTAAAAACTTTCTGGAGTTTTTTGTTTTTAAACGGTTTTTGATTTACGTCTGGCATTTTTGGTGATTGAGAACAAACCTAGGACTAGGTAAATAACTTAGTCACTCTAAAAAGTGAGAAATCAATAATTTGATGAATTTATAAGAGAAAGAGAGAGACTTGTCTTCTTTCTTCTGAATTGTATATAGATGCTCTATTTTGATTTAAGAGTAGCTGAACTTCTGTTTTACGTCGCTGAAACGATTTGAAATGTTTTGTATAAACTTTTGTTTATTTACTTTTATTTATAAGGTTGCTTAAGTCTTTTTAAAGGCTAAGTAAAGTAAAGGGGGAAAATGTTATTGTTGGTAATTTCTTAGAATCTGAACCAATTATAAGTGATATAAAAAAAGGGCTATTTCATAATTTATGAAATAGCCCTTTTTTATTGTTTTTAGAAGTATTCTGATATTATTGGATACTATCTTTAGTTTCTTCTAAATCTTCTGTTTTTCGACCTAATTTTATTTTAGGATTGTCTTTGTTGCCTGTTATGGTAAGAGGGATTCCAAAGATACCTAAAGGAGGTAAACCCAAACGCATTTTAAGATTTAATCTACCATCTAAACTAGTTGTTCCTTCAATTCGAGGTCGGAATCCAGCGAATTTAAATTTAAATCGTTCTACAGTAATGATGTTGTTTTTGATCGAACTTTTGATTTCTACCTTGTTTAATTCTGGGTTTTTGATATTTTCTTTAGATGTTTTCTTCGCCACATTACTAAACATCTTCATGCCATACATTTTGACGTTCTTTATAGAAATTACTCCGTTTCCTGTTAAGGATGGTAAAACAGCTTCCATATTTGAATTTAATCGTCCTTTTAAATTATAATCTAATGATATAATTCCTTGTGCTTTTTCGGCAGCTGATGCCATTTCTCTAAAAAGCTTAACTTCTTTATAAGCTCTTTTAATATCAAATTCATCGGCTTTGATGTGATAATCAAATCGTGCGTTTTTAGTGTTTACACTTTTGTAATTAGCATTCATTGACACGGCGCAGCCAATTAAATTAAATCCTGTATTGTCCATGGTTAACAAGCCGTTTTTCATTTTTAATGCTCCAGTAGCATTTTGAAAATTCAGATCGTTAAAAGCCACTTTTTTGGCATTAGCTTTGAAACGTAAATCTAGATTTGAAGGAATAACAATAACTCCTGTTTCTGTAGCTGTAATAGTTTTTGTTGAATTGTCTGTCGTAGTTGCTGGAACTGTAGTGTTAGTACTCGACATAAATTCATCGGCATTGATGTACTGAGAATCTAAGGTAAAAGCACCTTTCAATACTCCGTTTTTAGAAGCTATAAAGTTAAATACGTTTTGTAAATAACCATTCATCTTAAAATCAGATTGACCATAAGAAGCTAAGAAGGTGTTGAAACGCATCTTGTCTTGATTGAATTTAAAAATTCCTTCTTTGACTAAGAATTTTTTCGGCAAATATTCTGATGCGAATTCAATGTTTCTTATTTCAAGTGTTCCGCTATTTTTAAGTTTCGAATAATTCCCTTTTTCAGCATCGCTTTGTGTTCCTTTTAAAGCTAAATCGGCTTTGATGAAACCTTTTACATCAAGTCCTTTTTGAGAAAAAACTTGGTAGATTTTACCAATATTCAAAGTTCCTTTGGCATTGATGTCATAAGCAAGATTTTCAAAGTTGCTTAAATTAGCTTTTACAAAAACAGGATGTCCTTCGAAAGTAAATTGTGCTGGTTTCAAAACAACATTTAAATCTTTAAACGTTCCTTTTGGATTCGAAACAGTAGAAACTATTTCGATGTTACTAATTGGATTTGGATAATATTTTGTTTTCAGGAAACCGTTATTCAGATTAATTACAGCATTGGTAATAGGGAAAATTCCGTTTTTCTGATCGAATTTACCTTTAGATGTTCCATTAGCAGTTAGCAATCCCTTAAGTTCTATGTCAGGAATACCAATTGCACGATTTAGTTTTTCTAAATCTATTTTAGCTTCCAAAGCTGCATTCAAATCTATAGCGGTAGTTCCAGTGCTGTATAAGCTCGTTTTTAAGTAATCTTTATCGATATTAAGTGATAGGTTTTTTAAGTCTACAATTAGCAAATCAGGATTTAGAGAAGGCAATTTAGTTGAAAAATCCACATCTAAATTGCTTACAGTTGCTGGACTTTGATTGTAGTTTACGCTACCGTCTTTTACTTTAAAATCTAATGCAAGATTAGGAGCAATATTTTTCGATGCAATATAATTTCCTTTTAATGATAAATTAAAATCGGTTTTCCCTCCTAATTTCGTTTTGTCAAGCCAAGTGATGAATTTTGGAGGAAAAGCAGTAAAGAAATCCTCTAGGTTACTATTGGTAGTTTTTAGGATGAAATCCATGTTATAACCTTCTTTAAGGAAGTCAAATTTTCCTTTAAAGTCTACTACTAAGTTGTTTATTTTTAAGTCGTTTTGTTGGAAAATAAACGAAAGGGAGTTTACGTTTATCTTTGTAATCAAGTCGGCATTGACTTTTTTATTCATCAAATAAGGCTCATTATCATAAAGAAGGTTTAGTTTTTCGATTTTAGCATTTGATGATAAATCAAAAATGGCTTTACTTAAATCGCCTTTACCTAAATAATGGAAGCCAAAAATGTCAAAATGCAATTTGGTAGACAAATCATCATATACAATTTTAGAGTTTATGATTTCAATTTTTTCTAGTTTTAAAGAATTGTCTCCACTTTTATCTTCGGTTTTAGTTTTGTCCGATTTGTAGACATTGTAATTTGCAAAACCTTCTTTGTTGACCTTGACATTGATGTCAGCATTTGAAAGGTAGATTTTGTCAATATTAATCGAACTTCCAAAAATTAAACTCGGGACATTGATACCAAAGGCAATTTCTTTGGCAGTAACTAATTTTTCGTTTTCAAAAGGTATCGAACCGTTCAGTTTAAAGTTTTCTAAACTTACCGTTAAGGATGGGAAATGATGAAAAAAAGATATATTCGATTCCGAATAATCCAGTTTTGCATTCAGTTTATTATTGGCTACTTTTTTTATTTCGGCATTAATTTTATCCGCAAAAACGTAAGGAGCAATAAACATAAATGCCAGTAAACTGACCAAGGTGATTCCTATATATTTTAAGATTTTAAAAAATATAGTTTTTTGTTGAGACATGGTAGGGTAGTTGTTTGTAAAATTAAATATAGGAACGTGTTTTGGAGTCGTTTATTATCCGTGAACGGTTTCGTTTTTACCGTAGTTTGTGATTATAGAAGTTTCATATTCAATCCAATCTGCCCAGCGTTTGTCAACGTCAACATTATCGGCATATTTTCGAGCAAAAGCTAAAAAAGTGGTGTAATGTCCCGCTTCGCTAATCATTAAATCGCGGTAAAATTTAGCTAATTCAGCATCTTTTATATTTTCGGATAAAACTTTGAAACGTTCGCAACTACGGGCTTCAATCATTGCTGAGAAAAGCAAGCGTTCGCATAAAGCATCATTACGGCTTCCATCTTTCTTCATGAATTTAAAAAGCTCATTAACATAGCTGTCTTTGCGTTCGCGACCAAAAGTGAGTCCTCTTTTTTTGATAAGATCATGAGCCATTTGGAAATGCTCTAATTCTTCTTTAGCAATGACCATCAATTCGGTAACCAATTCTTCTTTTTCTGAATTCTGGGTGATAAGGCTTATCGCATTCGAAGCTGCTTTTTGTTCACACCAGGCATGGTCGGTTAAAATTTCTTCGATATTCGATTCTACGATATTTACCCATCTTGGGTCGGTTGCTAATTTTAATCCTAACATATCATTATAATTTTATGTAAAATTACTGTTTATTTTAGTGATTTTTGACAGAATGCACTTAATTCCAATAAATTTAGTATTATTTTGTGACACTAATTTTATGACACCATAATTCTAATGCAATCACTTTTAATCATCGGTTTTGTTTGGCCTGAGCCTAATTCTTCAGCGGCAGGAGGGAGAATGTTACAATTGATTTCTTTGTTTAAAGAAATGGGTTTCGAAATTACTTTTGCCAGCGCAGCTCAAGACAGTGATTTTATGGTCGACTTAAAATCATTGGGTGTCGATAAGAGATCTATTGCGCTGAATTCTTCCAGTTTTGATGATTTCATCAAAGAATTAAATCCTTCGGTTGTTCTGTTCGATCGATTTATGATTGAAGAACAATTTGGCTGGCGAGTTGCCGAGAATTGTCCTGATGCTTTACGGATTTTAGATACTGAAGATTTGCATTGTTTGCGATTGGCAAGACAAAAAGCTTTTAAAGAAAAGAGAGAATTTAAAACCCAGGATTTATTAGTTGAAGAAGTTGCCAAACGTGAAATTGCGAGTATTTTGCGTTGCGATTTGTCGTTGATGATTTCGGAATATGAAATGGAGTTACTTAAAACAACTTTCCGAATCGATACTGCTTTATTGTATTATTTACCTCTGCTTTTAGACTCGAATGGAATTCCAGATTTGGATAACTTACCTTCTTTTGAAGAACGACAGGACTTTGTTTTTATAGGTAATTTTCTTCATGAACCCAATTGGAATGCGGTGCAATATTTAAAAGAAACAATTTGGACTTTGATTAAAAAGCAATTACCAACGGTAGTTTTGAATGTTTATGGCGCTTATCCTTCGCAAAAAGTGTTGCAATTGCATAATGCTAAAGATGGTTTTTTAATTAGAGGTCGGGCTGAAGATGCGAATGAAGTCGTGAAACAAGCTCGTGTGGTTTTAGCGCCTTTGCGTTTTGGTGCTGGAATTAAAGGAAAGTTGTTAGAAGCTATGCAATGCGGAACACCATCTGTTACGACTTCTATAGGAGCTGAATCGATGCAGGGCGATTTAGCCTGGAATGGTTTTGTAGAAGATATACCGGAACATTTTGTTAACAAAGCTGTAGAATTATATCAAGATAAAAATATTTGGATTAAAGCTCAAAAAAATGGAATTGCAATTATCGAAAAACGTTATTTGAGAGCATCTTTTGTGAATGATTTTAAACTGCAAATAAAATCGTTGCAAGATAACTTAGCGCATCATCGATTGGTTAATTTTATGGGAGAGTTGCTGCAACATCATACTTTAAAAAGCACCAAGTATATGTCGAAGTGGATTGAGGAGAAGAATAGACAGCATTAAGATTGATAAAAAATAAAAACCTAATTAACCTTTCTTTTATAACAATTAATTATTTCTAAATGAACAATTTTAAAATTGATGATGATCAAGAATTTATTGAGAATGATGGTGTTTGGACTCATCATAAGAAAGGAATAACATATAATGAAATTCCAAATAGTTTATTTAAATATTATTCAATGAATGAATATAATTTAGATGCAATTAAAAATGGTTATTTCTTTTTGAGTAATCCAAAAGAATTTAACGATCCTTTTGATTGTAGTCGTAATTTTATTATTGAAAACAGGAAGGATTTTATTGATGGTGAATATGTACCTTGTTTAAATAATGTAAAAAATATTGGTATTTCATGTTTTACTGAGAATGACTTAAACCCACTAATGTGGGGACATTATACAAAATCTTATCAAGGTTTTACAATTAAAATTAAATCTAAATTTGAAATTTTAAATAAAGAAAATGTAAATGATAAAAAAATTATCAAAGTAATATATTCAAATAATCCAAATCCTATTAATAAAGCCCATCCATTAAGTAGGGATTATCAATTTATTATGAAATTAAAAGATTGGGAATATGAAAATGAATTAAGGTTGATAGTAGAGAGGAAAAATAATTTAAATAAGGTTTTTTATAATAAAGCAGATATTGAAGAATTTTGCTTCGGATATAATTTTTTAGAATATAATAATCAACTTAAAAATAAATTACTGAAAATTATTGAAGAAGAATATCCAAACATTCCTATTTATAGTGTTGGGCCTGATGCTAAAGAATTTAAATTAAATAAAGTTAAACTGGTTAAAGGTACTGTGCAAGATGGTTTAGATTTTATTGAAAAAAGATTTAAAAAATTGTTTAATTAGTTTCGTATTTATTAATTTTTTTTGACAGAAACACTTATGAATTGTTGTTATTATACATGAGGGATGGAAGTGGCATCCTTTTATGTAATGCAATGAAATAAAAGATATAGCGTACAGCCTGATCCCGAAATTTCGGGACTGTAACGATAGTGAAAGCGGGGACATGCCCAAATAGAAATAAAAAACCCGTCAAGTTTTATACAAGACGGGTTTTTAGTTTTATACAGAATCAGTAATTATGCAAGCATTGTTACTGGGTTTTCAATGTATTGTTTTAATGTTTGTAAGAACTGTGCTCCAGTTGCTCCATCGATAGTACGGTGGTCACAAGCAAGAGATAACATCATAGTGTTTCCTACAACGATTTGTCCGTTTTTAACCACTGGTTTCTCTACGATAGCTCCTACTGAAAGGATTGCAGAGTTAGGTTGGTTAATGATAGAGTTGAATTCAGTGATTCCAAACATTCCCAGGTTAGAAACAGTGAAAGTACTTCCTTCCATTTCTTGTGGTCCTAGTTTTTTGTTTTTGGCTCTTCCAGCAAGATCTCTTACACTAGCACCAATTTGAGATAAACTCATAGCGTCAGTGAATTTCAATACAGGAACAACTAATCCGTCTTCAACAGCTACGGCAACTCCAATGTTTACATGGTGATTGATGATGATAACATCTTCTTTCCATTGAGAGTTGATTTTTGGGTGTTTTTTCAATGCTAAAGCACAAGCTTTGATTACCATATCGTTGAAAGATACTTTTGTATCTGGAACGCTATTGATAGTTGCTCTTGATTTCATTGCATCATCCATAGTCACTTCGATTACTAAGTTGTAATGAGGAGCAGTGAATAAAGATTCAGCTAAACGTTTCGCAATGATTTTACGCATTTGCGAATTTTTGATTTCTTCAGTATAAACTTCTCCAGCAGGAACAAATACTTTTGGTGCAGCAGCAGCCTCAGTTTTTGCAGGTGCAGCAGCAACTTGTGGAGCGGCAGCAGCAGGAGTGAAGTTTTCGATATCGCTTTTTACAATACGCCCGTTTTCTCCAGAACCTTTAACTTGCGATAAGTTTACTCCTTTGTCAGAAGCGATTTTTTTAGCTAAGGGCGAAGCTATGATTCTTCCTCCATCAGCAGTAGCTTCTTGTGCTACTGGAGCAGCAGCAGCTTCAACAGGTGCAGCTTTAGTTTCTTCGGCAGCAGGAGCGGCTTGACCAGGAGTATAATTAGTTAAACCTGAAACATCAGTTCCTGCAGGTCCGATGATAGCTAAAAGACTATCAACTGGAGCTGTATTTCCTTCTTGAATTCCGATATATAATAAGGTTCCTTCGTTGAAAGATTCAAATTCCATTGTTGCTTTATCGGTTTCGATTTCAGCAAGAATGTCACCTTCAGCAACAGCATCACCTACTTTTTTTAACCAGGTAGCTACTGTACCTTCAGTCATTGTATCACTCAAACGAGGCATAGTAACAACGATAACACCAGCAGGTAAAGAAGCGGCTGGTTTAGCAGTAGCTGGAGTTTCTTCTTTTTTAGCTTCGGCAGCAGCAGGAGCTTCGGCAGCTGGTGCAGCACCTCCAGAAATTAAAGCTGAAACATCTTCCCCTTCGTTACCGATAATTGCTAATAGAGAGTCTACTGGAGCAGTTTCTCCTACTGGAATTCCGATATATAATAATGTTCCTTCGTTGAAAGATTCAAATTCCATGGTTGCTTTGTCAGTTTCAATTTCAGCAAGGATATCTCCTTCGCTAATTTTGTCACCTACTTTTTTAAGCCAAGTTGCAACCGTTCCTTCCGTCATTGTATCGCTCAAACGAGGCATTGTAATTATTGTTGCCATATTGATATTATAGTTTATGAGGTGTAAATGGATAATCTTCTTGTGCGTATACTACGTCATACAATTGCGCCAATTCAGGATAAGGAGAAGACTCAGCAAAATCAACACATTCTTGAACTTTGTCTTTTACTCTTTGATCAATTGCTTCGATTTCTGAATCGGTAGCGTATTTTTTATCTTTAATTACGTCTAAGATTTGAGTAATAGGGTCAATTTTTTTGTACTCTTCTACTTCTTCTTTAGAGCGGTATAATTGTGCATCAGACATAGAGTGTCCTCTGTAACGGTATGTTTTCATTTCTAAGAAAGTTGGTCCGTCTCCACGGCGAGCTCTTTCAATAGCTTCAGTCATTGCTTCAGCCACTTTTACTGGGTTCATTCCGTCAACTGGTCCACAAGGCATTTCGTATCCTAAACCTAATTTCCAGATGTCAGTATGATTTGCAGTTCTTTCAACTGAAGTTCCCATAGCGTAACCATTGTTTTCAACAATAAAAACTACAGGTAGTTTCCATAGCATAGCCATGTTGAAAGCTTCGTGTAAAGAACCTTGACGAGCAGCACCATCACCAAAATAAGTCATAGTAACTCCTCCTGTATTGTTGTATTTGTCTCCAAAAGCTAATCCAGCTCCTACAGGAATTTGACCTCCAACAATACCGTGACCACCATAAAAACGGTGCTCTTTAGAAAAAATATGCATTGAGCCACCCATTCCTTTAGAAGTTCCAGTTGCTTTTCCAAGTAATTCAGCCATTACGCGTCTTGGATCAACACCCATACCAATTGGCTGAACGTGGTTTCTATAAGCAGTAATCATTTTGTCTTTGGTTAAATCCATTGCATGCAATGCTCCTGCAAGTACGGCTTCTTGTCCATTGTATAAATGTAGAAAACCTCTAACTTTTTGTTGTATGTATAATGCAGCTAGTTTATCCTCAAACTTTCTCCAAAGCAGCATGTCTTCATACCACTTTAAATATACTTCTTTTGTAACTTCTTTCATCTCAAGTGTTCTTTTACTAAAGTTTTTATTGTGTTGTCAATTAGTACTTTTTTCACAAATTTATCCATGTAAGGTCAAATTTGCGAAATGCAAAAATAGGACATTCCAACTTAGAACTAAAATTATAAAGCTAATTTTTAGTTTTATTAGAGCAGTTTTTTGTTAAATATTAAAGGGAGTAGGTTTTTCAAAGATTCCGATTTGTAAATTTTACCCATTTCGCCCATAAAATAGATTTCAATTGGGCTTTCTTGTTTGATTTCGTATTCGGCTATGGATTGTCTGCAAGAGCCACAAGGTGGAATTGCAGGAGAAAGACCTGTGGTTTCGGAGGTAGCTGTAATAGCTATTTTTAGGATTTTGGATTCAGGAAAATTGGAAGCTGCTTGGTAAAGTGCTACTCTTTCGGCGCAAAGTCCGGAAGGATAAGCGGCATTTTCTTGGTTGCTTCCGAGAATAATTTGTCCATTGTCTAATAATAAGGCAGCGCCTACTCTGAATTTAGAATAAGGTGCATGAGCATTTTTTTGTATCTCTATGGATTGTTTGAAAAGGTTTTGAACTTCATTTGGTAACTCTTCTATGTTGTCGTAAACCGTAAATGTATTTGTGATGCTGATTTCTTTCATTGTGTTTTTAGGGTAAAAAAAATCCAAATCTCGTTTGATAGAAATTTGGATTCTGGGATATTTTTAATTTCGAAAATTAATATTGTTCGTATTTGTCTCCAAAGTTGAATGTTAATGAAAAACGCAATGTGTTTTCTAAAGGATTTGGAATTTTTGAAGCCGAGAATAAATAAGAAACATCTATTTTAACGGTAGTGTATTTAAATCCTGCTCCTAGTGAAAAATATCTCAAACCACTTTTATCAATGTTTTCGTGGTGGTATCCTAATCGCATGGCGAATGAGTCTTGGTACGAATATTCTGCACCAACAGAGTACATTACTTCTTTTAGCTCTTCGCTAAAACCATCAGGTGCGTCTCCTAGTGATTTGAAAACTCCAGAAACCCAGCCTGTTTTTCTGTAATCATCGTTTGCCAGGTTGTAATCATTGATATCAACCACGCCGTCACCATTCATGTCAGATCCAGTAAAGTTACCATTTCCGTCAGATCCTACTTTAGGAGTGGGAACAAGAAGTTTGTTGATTTCAAGGTTTAAACCTAATTTATTGTAATCGTCTAGAATAAAGTCAAATCCAGTTCCTAATTTTAAATTAGCGGGTAAGAAGTTAGAGCTGATTTCATCGTTGTCATAACTAATTTTTGGACCAAGATTTTGAACGTTAAAACCGGCTCTCCATCTTCCATTGAAGCTATTGTAGGCGATTTCTTCAGACTGATAAAAACCTGCTACATCAATTGCAAAAGAGCTAGCGGCAGTTGCATCGCCATTGTCGGTAGCTACTTTTAAATTAGAATGAATATATCTAGCGCCTACAGCCATGGAGAACTTTTCGCTCAATTTTAGAGAGTACGAACCGTCTATTGCAAATTCGTTTGGAGCAACCGTTGCGAAAGCTTCGTCAGGATCTCCTGTTTTTCTTAATTCGATATCACCAAAACCAAAATAGCGAAGACTTCCAGCAAAAGCACTTCTGTCTGAGATTTTGTTATAATATGTAAACTGACCTAAGGAAATGTCGTTAGCAAGACCTGTTAGGTAAGGGGTGTAACTCGCGCTTACGCCTTGTTTGTCAGTTGAAAAAGCATATTTGGCTGGATTCCATTGTTGTGAAAAAGCATCGGCTGAAGTTGCAACTCCAATATCTGCCATACCAGCTGCTCTAGCATCTGCCGAAACAGATAGAAAGGGAACTGCTGTGGTGATGGTTCTTTGTTGAGCTTGAGCTAGTGAAATGGAAAACAAAGAAATGGTTAATAGTATTGTTTTTTTCATTGGTTGGTAGTGAATTGATATAACAAATATAGTGTTTTATTAAAAAGTTGCAAGTTTTTCCTTTTTTTTAGGTTTTGAAAAACTTAAGGTATTGGTTTGTTTTTCTTTGAGGGCTGATTATTTTATAACTGTTATTTGTGATTAATATTGTATTGAAAAGCTTTTGTTGTAATGTTTGTGTTCTAGGCTTACTTTATTGTGGTAAATAGCTAGTGAATTTGTTGTTTATCGGACTCTTATTGTTGGTATGTTTAACAAAAAAAACAAAAGAGTAAAAAAAAAGCATTAAGTATGTGAATAAATAATAAATAGTATAAATTTGCGTTAAAATTGAATAGACGGAAGACGTATAATTATCTAAAGATGATATTGTAGGTTAATGGTTAATTCTTATATTGCAGTGTAAAAAATTACCTTAGTAAAGAGTATGAAAGTAAATAAAATTACAGTTTTTCGATTGATGTTGTCAGTGATTGTGGCTTTAGGTTTTGCTAGTTGTAGTAAAAAATCGAGTACTAAAGGTTCATCAAGAGCAACTGGATGGAATGTAGATAATAAGAAAGTACAAGCAGCCAAGAAACAAGAAGCAGGTCCAGGTTTGGTTTTTGTTGAGGGTGGAACTTTTACAATGGGAAAAGTAGAGGATGATGTAATGCATGATTGGAATAATACGCCCACTCAGCAACACGTTCAATCTTTTTATATGGATGAAACTGAGGTTACTAATTTTATGTATTTAGAATACTTAGATTGGTTAAAAAGTGTATTTCCTCCAACAGAAGAAAATTATAAGCATATTTATCCAGGAGCTTCACCAGATACTTTGGTTTGGAGAAATAGATTAGGGTATAATGAAACTATGACTAATAACTATTTGAGACATCCTGCTTACGCTAGTTACCCAGTAGTTGGGGTTAATTGGATTCAAGCGGTTGAATTTAGTAAATGGAGAACTGATCGTGTTAATGAGGCTGTTTTGGAGAAAAATGGCTACATGAAAAAAAATGCAAAAACAGATGATGTAACTGCAGATAATGCTTTTAGTACTGAGTCTTATTTAATGTCGCCTTCTACTGCTCGTGGAGGTAGTGAAGAAATTGTATTAAAAAGAGCTAAAGGAAGGGCAGTTAAGGGTAAAGACGGAACTGTGGCGGAACAAAAAAATGTATATGCACAACGTTCTTCAGGAATTATATTGCCAGAATACAGACTACCAACAGAAGCTGAATGGGAATATGCAGCAGCAGCCGATGTAGGACAAAGAGAATACAATATCTATAAAGGTCAAAAGAAATATCCTTGGTCAGGTGAATACACTCGTTCAGGAAAAAGACAATCTAGAGGTGATCAATTAGCGAATTTCAAACAAGGAAATGGTGATTATGGAGGTATAGCAGGTTGGTCAGATGATGGAGCTGATATTACTAATGCCGTGAAATCATATCCGCCAAATGATTTTGGATTATATGATATGGCTGGTAACGTTGCCGAATGGGTAGCGGATGTTTACAGACCTATTATTGATAATGAAGCCAATGATTTTAACTATTTCAGAGGAAATTTATATACCAAAAATAAAATTGGTGCTGATGGTAAAGTTGAAATTGTTACCAGAGAGAACATGAAATATGATACTTTGAGTAATGGTAAAATTATGGCTAGAAATTACCCTGGTCAAATTGCAGAGGTACCTGTTGATGATCAAGAAACTTATTTGAGACAAAACTTCGATAAGAGTAATAATATTAACTACAGAGATGGTGATAAACAATCTTCTAAATATTATAATTTTGGAGCTTCTGAATCTAAAGAAAAAGAAAAAGATATTGAGAAAATGTATAACTCACCAGTACACAATGTAACTACCGATAGTTTAGGTAACATGGTGAGAAAATATGATAAATCAAGTAAGAGAACAACTTTAATCAACGATCAAATTAGAGTGTATAAAGGAGGTTCTTGGAGAGATAGAGCTTATTGGTTAGACCCTGCGCAAAGAAGATACTTTCCACAGGATATGGCTACAGATTATATTGGTTTTAGATGTGCAATGTCTAGAGTGGGACCTAAAGCAGATAAGAGAAAGACACCAAGAAATTAAGTTATAAAACATAATAGATAAAAGCCCTTTGATTAGGGCTTTTATTTTTTAAATCATTTTTATATGGATATCAGTTACATTCATAGTTTATTTTTAAAATGTACAGGAGTTTCAATAGATACTCGAAAAATTGAAAAAGGATCATTGTTTGTTGCTATAAAAGGCGAACGATTTGATGCGAATACTTTTGCTGCCGAAGCACTAGAAAAAGGAGCTTCTTATGTTATAATTGACAACGAATCGTATTATATTGATGAGAGAACAATTTTAGTAGAAGACAGTTTAGTGGCTTTACAAGAATTAGCTAAATTTCATCGCAATTATTTAAAGTTACCTATTGTGGCGCTTACAGGGAGTAATGGAAAGACAACTACTAAGGAATTAATTAATGTGGTTTTGGCTAAAAAATACAAAACCAAAGCTACCGTTGGAAATTTAAATAATCATATTGGTGTTCCCTTGACTTTGTTGTCTTTTGATGCAAATACCGAGATGGGAATTGTTGAAATGGGAGCCAATCATAAAAAAGAAATCGAATTTCTTTGTGAGATTGCTCAACCTGATTATGGATATATAACTAATTTTGGTAAAGCGCATTTAGAAGGTTTTGGTGGTGTAGCGGGTGTTATTGAAGGTAAAAGCGAGATGTATCAATACCTCTCTGAGAATGATAAATTGGCTTTTATTAATCTAGAAGATCCTATTCAGGTTGAGAAATCTAAAGCTTTAAAGCATTATTCTTTTGGGGTTAATAAAGCAGAAGCAGATGTTTCGATAGCTAAAATCGAGGCAAATCCATTTGTAGGAGTTTCTTATTCTGATATGGAGATTAAAACACATTTGATAGGTTTGTATAATGCCAATAATGTGAATGCTGCATTAACAATAGGTCAGTTTTTCAAAGTTGAAAACGAAGCGATAAAAGCAGCTTTAGAAAGTTATGTTCCTGAGAATAATAGATCGCAGCTTTTAAATAAGGGTGGAAGCGAAATTATTTTAGATGCTTACAATGCTAATCCAAGTAGTATGGCTGTGGCGATAACTAATTTTTTACAGCTTGATAAATCAAATAAAATAATGGTTTTAGGCGATATGTTTGAGTTAGGAGAAGAAAGTCATAAAGAACATAGTGCTTTGGTTCATTCGTTAGAAAATGAAACTGACGTTCAATGTTTTTTTGTTGGGAAAGCTTTTTATGATTGTCAAATAGCAAAAGATAATTTCCATTTCTACGAAAGTTTTGATTCTTTTTCAGCTTCTTTGAAAGATGCAAGTTTTGGAAATAATACAATATTGATAAAAGGATCTCGTGGCATGGCTTTAGAAAGAACTTTGGATTTTTTATAATTATACAGGTATCTCCTGATAATAACAAACGCCATCTGATATTGATGGCGTTTGTTATTTATATACTCATCAGAAAGCCAATTAGGTTTTCTTTTTTATTAAGATCTAATTTTTTACGCAATCTGTAACGGGCTAGTTCAACTCCTCCATTTGAAATATTCATTACTTCGGCAATTTCTTTAGTGGACATATTCATCAATAAATAGGTTGCTAAGTCTAGTTCTCTAGGAGAAATAGTGGGATACTTTTCTTATAATCTTTTTAAAAAATCATAATGAACATTCTTTATATGTTTTTCTAAATCTTTCCAGCTTTTATCAGCATTTACCTCTTTTATAATGCTCCTGTTTAATTTAGTAAATTGTGTTTTAGTAGTTTCGTCAAACGTGTCTATATTGATGTCTTTTATTTTATTGATTATACTATTTAAAACTTTGTTTTTTTTTGCAACTTGCAAGGAGTTGTTAACTAGTTCTTTGTCTTTAGAAAGGATTTTTATTTTCAGTTTGTCATTTTTAAGTCTTTCAATTTCTTTTTCAAGTTCATATTGTTCTTGTCTGATTTTAGTTTCTTTTTCTAAGTACAATTTTCGTTGTTCCAGAGTTTCATAGTATTTGTTTATTCGGATTTTCATTTTTATTCTTTTTCGAATAAGATAAATAACCGTAATGATAAGTACTGTATATATTATATAAGCTAAAGGATGCCTATACCAAGGTGGCGAAATTGTAAATAATAAAATCGCTTCATCAGATTGAATGCCGTAACTATTGTGGACTTTAATTTTCATTTTATAATTTCCTTCTCTCAGATTAGTATATTCTTTTATGGGATTATTTGACCAGGAACTCCATTTTTTATCAAATCCTTCTAGTTGATATGAAAATTCTACATTTTCAAGATTTTCAAAAGTTGGAGAAGAAAAGGTGAATTTTACATGATTGGATTTATAAGGGAGTTTATATTTTTCTAGTTCCTTTTGTCCATTTCCTAGAATTAAAGTATCACCGGGATAGGTAAAACTTCTTATATATGCCTTTGGCTTGATAATAAAGTTGTTTTTTTGTTTTGGATTGTAATGTGCTATTCCGTTTGTTAGTCCAATGAATATGTTTTGTGAATCAATTGTGTTTACAGATAGGTAATTGGATACTAGGTTGCCTGTTAAATTTGAAAATGGTGTTATAATATTAGTATAAGTACCATTTTTGTTTTTCATCAATGCTCCTAAAGATTCTTTGAAAACATACCAAATGTTTCCATTATCATCTTCTTTTATTTCAGTTATTTTTGGGATGTCCTTAAATAACTTATTGATTTTTTTATCTTCATAAAATATATCTTGGTCTTCACTATATTTATAAAAATGATTATTAGTTTGAAAATAAATTGTTTTATTTATTTGTTGGATACTTCCAATGCCTCTGTCTTTATTAGATAAATTCTTGTAAGTTTTAATGATTTTTAATCTTTTCAGGTCATCAGTTAATGTCATTTTATAAATTAAATTATCAAATTGGTACCAAAAATTTAATTTTTCTACCTGAAAGGAATAAGGATATCCGTAGAAGCCTTCTATTTGGTTTTTGTATTGCCATTTATTTGATACTTTTTCAAATATGGCAAACCCATTATAATTACAGCCAACCATATAATTGGGTCTGTTTGGGATTAACTTAAAACCAATGTAACCTTTACTATCAATTGTCTGAATTGTTTTTCCATCTTCAATTACTAAAGCCCCTTTATTGCTTGAACATAGCAATTGACCATCTATGATTTGAATATTCCATGCCTGACCAGAAGTACCATTGACTAAATTAAAATTATTGTCATTGAATATGTCCTTTATAGAATGATATAAAAGACCTTGGTTTGTGGCTGTATAAAGATTGTTTTTATAAACTACCGAAGCATAAGCAGTACTTATCCCATAGCTTGATCCAAAATAGGTAATAGGTGAGTTTTCATTAATAAAATCGATTCCACTATCAAGACCTAACCATATGTTGTCTTTATTATCTATGAAGGATGTTAAGACGGTATTGTTTTGTAATCCTTTGTTTTTATTGAAATGTTGTAGAATTTTTCCTTTTTTATCACAAATAATAATTCCACTGGTAGCTGAATTAAGAACGATAAAATTGTCGCTTAAAGTTGTACCTCCTAAGGAACCATTTTTTTTCATGAATTCATTAGCTTCCGTGTTCCAAGGGATTAATTTTTTAAAATCATATATAAAAAGTCCATTGTTTATGGTTTCAATTAATAGTTTGTTTTCTGGCAGAGTAAAAATCCCCCATATTTCTCTATTATTTAATGGGATAGTACCTTCAAGAGGGATGAATGTATCGTTTGTGTACAGTAGTAATCCTTTTTTATGGTCTTGTAAATAAAGTTTTGTTCCTACCTTAAATGAAAATTGAAAGCGCCCAGGTGCTTTTAAAATTTTTAATTTATTCTTTTTATAAATATAAGCGTTTGAAAAGGTTTGAAAGATTACTTCATCGTTGTATAGATGTGTCTTCCAAACAATATCTATTAATTTGCCCCCCTTTTTGTTGATTAATTTAGACAAAGAAAAATATTCCATTTTTCCCTTAGAATTAGGTTTGAAGTAACCAAATTCACTGTTTCCACCGACAAAAATTTTTCCTGATGGAGCTATTTTAAATGATCTAATTAATCCTGAATTTGGCAAGGTATATTTACGCCATGATGAGCCATCAAATTGGAAAAGACCTTTGTTGTTAGCAAAGTATAAGTTACCTTTTTTATCCTGGTTAATTTCCCAATTCTGTGTGTCTCCTTTGTAATCTATTCGGCTATAGTTTTTAATTTCGGGCAAGCCCATTTTTTTTTCTTGACTAAATAGATTGCTCGTAAGTAGCACTGTAATGATAATTAAGTATGGTTTTATTAGTCTCATAATAGAAGTGAAAATAATGTTATCTTAATGGTTTATTGCGGTTGTCTGTATTTCAATTATTGTTGTTTAAAGTTTATTTATTGCAACAAATCCTTTTTTAATTCTCGTTGTTTTTAATGTTTATATAAATGTAGTGTTTTTTATTTATTTAACGTTTTTGTAACAGTGTGAAATAAATTATTAAGTAACTGTAAATCAGTTATTTGTTTTAATTTTGATGTGTTTTTGTCTAGTGTTTTTTTGTTCTTTGATGTGTTTTTGTAATAGTTTAAAATTGTTGATAACATAAATTAATAGATAAGTTTGTATCAAATAACTAATTTACTAACCAAAAAATTTAGAAAAATGAAATTAACAAAAATGTTTATTTTTTGCTTTTTGTCTATCTTATTCTCAGTTTACTTACAGGCACAGGATGTTGTAGTAAAGGGAAAAGTGCTTGACGAGACTGGAATGTCTGTTCCAGGTGCATCAATTTTAATTAAAGGAACACCAAAATCTACCTCTACAGATTTTGACGGTAACTTTGAGATGAAAGCTCCATTAAAAGGAGTTTTTGTAATTAGCTTTGTAGGCTATGCTACAATTGAAGAACCAATTAATGGTAGAAAGGAACTAACGATAAAACTTAAAAACGAATCCCAAAAGTTAGAAGAAGTTGTTGTTATAGGTTATGGAACACAAAAGAAAACAGATGTTACTTCTGCAATTTCTACAGTTAGCGTTAAGGGAGTTTCAGATAGACCTATTGTTAATGCAGTTGAAGCTATTACAGGTAAATCTTCTGGAGTGCAAGTTTCATCATCATCAGGATCACCAGGTGGAGCATTATCAGTTCGTGTTCGTGGAATTGGATCACCTAATGGTGGTGAACCATTGTATGTTGTTGATGGAGTACTTACCAGTAATGTTAAAGCAATTGATCCTAATAATATTGAATCAATTAGTATTCTAAAAGACGCATCTGCTGCTGGTATTTATGGTGCTGCTGGTTCTACAAATGGAGTTGTTCTTATTACAACTAAAAAGGGTAAGAAAGGGAAACCTAGAACCGAAATTAATTTTTATGGTGGTGTACAGCAAATTGTTAAAAAATTACCAGTATTAAATAATTCGCAATGGACTGCTTTACAAACAGATATTTTGGGCACTGCGCCTAATGTTCCAAGTTATTATGATTTGCAGGGTACAAACAACAATTGGCAAGATTTAATTTATCGTACTGCAGCTCAGTCTAGCGTTAATGTTAGCACTTCAGGTGGTTCGGATACTGGTAATTATTATTTAGGTTTGGGTTACTTAAACCAAGAAGGTATCATAGTCGGGTCTAATTATAAACGTTATTCTCTTAATCTAAATGTCAATCAGGATGTTACTGAAAAGATAAAATTTGGAGGGTCTATTAATTACAATAGAACCAATCAAAGGTCAATTACTGATAATGCTTCTGCTAATTTTGGAGGTGTTGTACTTAGTGCACTTGTTACTCCTGAGTATATTCCAGTTTATATGCCTTCAAATGCGCCTATACCAGGTGTTTATGGTGTAAGTAATTTTTATTCTGGCGAAAATCCATTAGCATTAATTTATAACAATGAAAACAAAACTATTGCTAATAATTTATTAGGAAGCACTTATGTTGAAGCTAAATTGCCTATGAATTTAACTTATAAAACGCAGTTAAATGGAGTGGTTCAAAATTCTAAATATGATTATTTCTTAGACCCTTACAGTAGTTTGAATGGACGTAGTTCTCAAGGGGGAGCTGATAGTAATTATTATGAAGTTTTTAGATGGCAATGGGACAATACATTGAATTATAAACAAAATTTTGGAGAGCATTCTTTTGATGTGATAGTAGGAACATCTGCAATGAATGAATCAATTTCAAATTCAACTCAACATGGAGCCGGTTTTGCAACAAGTGCTGTAAAGACTTTGAATGCTGCTAGTTCTGATTTTCAAATAGGAACAGGAGAATATGAGTGGTCTACGAATTCTTATTTTGGAAGATTCAATTATGGATATAACAATAGGTATCTTTTTACAGCTACTTTCCGTCGTGATGGATCATCTAGAGTGGGAACCAATGTAGTTTACGGAAATTTCCCTGCTTTATCTGCTGGTTGGAAAATTTCTAATGAAAAATTCATGGAAAACGTAAAATGGATGCAAAATCTTAAGATACGTGCGGGATGGGGGAAAACAGGTAATTTACCTCCTTATACCATGTTATATCCTACTTATAGTTTACTTAATGTTGGTGCTCCTTATGCTTATAATTCTTCGGATATTGCTCCAGGTATTAAGCCAGCTGCCCAGTTAGGAAATCCAGATTTAAAATGGGAATCTGCTACGCAAACAAACATCGGTTTAGAAGTAGGTTTTTTTGATAATCGTCTAAATTTTACCGCTGATTACTATCATAAGAAAGTGGAAGATATGATTTTTACACTACAACTGCCTTTGACTACAGGAAGTTCTGTTACTGCAATGAATCTACCTGGATATGATGTTAATAAAGGAATTGAATTATCATTAAATGCTGATATTATTAAAACTGACAATTTTACCTGGTCATCTAATGTGAATTTTTCTAAGAATAATAATAGTATTGAAGGGATTGATGAAAATACTTCTTTTCAAACAGGACCTATTCTAATTGGAGGAAGTCAAGTGCCTCTTTATACGCAAATTATAAAAAATGGTTATGCACTAGGAACATTCTGGGGATATAAATCAGAAGGTGTAGATCCACAAACAGGTAATTTAGTTTATGGTGACGAACTAGTTAGTTTAGGTTCAGCCTTACCTAAATATACAATTGGTTTTTCAAATGAATTTACATATAAAGGGCTTACTCTATCATTTTTAATTGATGCAGTTCAGGGTAATAAAGTGTACAATGCAACAAGAATGGAAATTGAAGCTTTATCAGGATATGCAAATGAAAGTACTGAAGTATTAAATAGATGGAAAACTCCTGGTGACATTACAGATGTTCCAAGAGCTTTAGGAAACGCAACAACTAATACTGGTGCAGCAGCAATGTTGCAAAATAAAGTGTCTTCACGCTATATTGAAGACGGATCTTTCTTCCGATTAAGAAATATTACTTTAAGCTATCAAATTGAGAAAAAGTTTGTTGAAAAACTTGGTTTGTCAGGACTTAAGATTTATGGAACGGCTCAAAACTTATTTACTCTTCATAATTACAAAGGATATTATCCTGAGGTTAATGGTTTTGGACAAGGGACAAATAATCAGGCTGAAAATGCAGGTTCTGGTTCATCATTGATGTCACTTGGTATTGATAGAGGAACTTATCCAGCAGCAAAAATTTTCACAGCTGGTGTTAATATTCAACTTTAAAAAATAATATGATGAAAAAAAATATATTAAAATATGCTCATTTCTTTGTGTTAGCAATAATACTTACGTCATGTTCTCAAGATTTTCTGGACAAATCTCCTGAATCTCAACTAGCAGCTGGTTCTTTAACTACAGCTTCTGACGCTGAAAGTATATTGAATGGCGCTTATAACGCAATGCCTGATTATTATTCATATAGCAATTTTTTCACTACTGAAGGGATGTCTGATAATACTTATGTCAATGGTGACAATAATGTTGAACAACCGCTAGAGAATTTCACTTTTACCTCTGCTAATGGCGAAGTACAATTAAGTTGGCAAGAATTATACAAACATATAACAGCTGCAAATACTGCTATTGATAATGTAACACTAATTAATGATCCTAAATGGGATGGTACCAATAGAAAAGCACAAATAATAGCTGAAGCCACTTTCTTGAGAGCATTTGCTTATTATTGGTTAGTGACTTCTTGGGGAAATGTACCACTTGTTCTTTCATCTGATAACACTGGAAATTATTATCCTTCAAGAACTAGTGCTGATTTAGTATATGCTCAAATTATTAAGGATTTGAAAGACGCAGAAGCTGTGTTAGACAATAATCCCTATCATGGAGATTATGGTAGAGCTACAAAAGGAGCTGCTAGAGCATTATTGGCTAAAACCTATGCTCAAATGGGGGATTATCCAAACTGTTTAATTTATTGTAATAAAGTTATTCAGGAAGGACCTTATTCTTTAGTGTCTGATTATTCTAAACTATGGGGGCTTTCAAACAAGAATACTTCAGAGTCTATCTTTGAATTGCAGGTTCCTACAACAGGATCACCTTATAATGTCTGGAAGTTAAATGTACTTTCTTATGGTCCTTTTGATAACTGGCCAAAACGTCAAATAGGGTCTTATGATTTAGTAAAAGCGTTTAATGATGCTGGAGATAACGGTAAAAGATATCAATCTACTTTCAATTGGCAGGTTACAGGCGCTTCTTTTAATATGCCTTTTAATGCATGGGATTCTAGTAAAGCAATTCCTTTTTGTGGTAAATTTTCATATAGTGATACTTGGACAAATGGGGATAATCTAATCATGATAAGACTTGCTGATATTATCTTGTTAGCAGCTGAAGCAAATGTACAAATTGGAACTCAAGGGAATCTGGATGTAGCTAAAACTCAGTTAAATTCAATAAGAACAAGAGCAGGATTAGCTAATACTACTGCAACTACAAAAAGCGAATTAGCTTTAGCAGTTTTAAAAGAACGAAGATTAGAATTAGTTTACGAACGTACAAGATGGAATGATTTGAAACGTGCTGATGCAAATGGAACTATTAACATGGTGAATTTGATGAACAGTCAGGTTAATTCAAGTCTTCAACCACTTAATTATGGAATGCAAGCATTTCATAAGTTGTTACCAGTTCCTTTAGGAGATATTCAAATAAATAAGAATCTTTTACCTAATAATACAGGATATTAAATAAGTATTTAGATTACTGAAAAGATTAATTTGTTAGGTTGGTTAATAAATTAAATTCGGTGTTTTTTTTACTACAAGCCTACTGGCTTTGTTATTTCTGAGCGGACTTGTTGTACTACAAAACAAGTCCGCAAGGGAATATAATATCATAAAATTAATGTTTTGGACTAATAAGCTTGTCGTTTATTACTTTCTAAAATTGTTATCAAATTCAATTTTCATCAAAAAGCAGTTTCAAATTTTCTTGTTTAAATTCATAAAGGCACGGTGTAAATTGAGCATGTTTTTCTAAAAGAAAAGCTATCCTCAATTTAATCAGTGAAAAATGAATAGTAAATATGGATTTGTAATGGCATCATAAATAATAATAAATCAATGAAAAACACACAAATATTTTTAATGTTGTTGCTGACAACTTTTTGTTCTTTTTCGCAAAGCAAAATAACTTGGATATCGAGTACAGAAGCCAAACAATGGCAGAGCCATAAGAATATAAAAGCAACCTTAACAACTGGAAAAACGGATGTAGAGATTCTATTAGATAAACGGTTGCAACAAATTGACGGTTTTGGCACTTGTTTTAATGAATTAGGCTGGACTTCGTTAAGTCTTTTGAAAGTGGATGATAGAGAAAAGATATTAAAAGAATTTTTTGCGCCAAATGTAGGAGCCAATTTTACCATTTGTCGTATGCCAGTTGGGGCTAATGATTTTTCTAATAATTGGTATTCTTATAATGAAACAGCAGGAGACTTTGAAATGAAAAATTTTAGCATTGCAAATGATTCTCAAACGCTAATCCCATTCATTAAAAGTGCCTTGAAATACAATCCAAATATAAAGCTATGGGCTTCTCCATGGTCTCCACCTACTTGGATGAAGTATAATAAACATTATGCTTCAAAACCATTTCCTAAAGACATGCCTCAAGATGCTGCAGAGGAAGCAAGAGAAAAATGGGGAATGGATTTTAAAGGTTTTGACAATGGACTAAAACCAGAACAAGAAGGTTTTGAAGGGAAAAATATGTTTATTCAAGAGGATGAATATTTTAAAGCTTACAGTGTGTATTTCTCAAAATTCATTCAGACTTATCGTGCTCAAAATATTAATATCAGTATGGTAATGCCACAAAATGAATTCAATTCGGCACAGGTTTTTCCTAGTTGTACGTGGACGTCAAAAGGCTTGTCTCGTTTTTTAAATTATTTAATTCCAGCAATGGACAAGGAAAAAGTGGATGTTTTCTTTGGTACAATGGAACGCCCCAATTATAAATTAGTCGATTCCATTTTGAGTGATTCGACTATTAATAAATCCATTAAAGGAGTAGGCTTTCAATGGGCTGGAAAAGATGCTATTCCAACAATTCATAAAAACTATCCCAATCTTAAATTATACCAATCAGAACAGGAATGTGGGAATGGAAAAAATGATTGGAAATATTGCGGATATACCTGGGGCTTAATGAAACAGTATTTGACTAATGGTGCTAATGCTTATATGTATTGGAATTCATCACTAAAAGAAGGAGGTATAAGTACTTGGGGCTGGAGACAAAATTCATTGGTAAGCGTTGATACCATTAATAAAACCTTCAAATATAATTATGAATATTATCTAATGAAACACCTTAGTCATTTTGTGAAACCGGGAGCAAAACGTCTGGAAACGTCTGGTGATTATACTAATTTATTAGCATTTGTTAATGAAGATAATAGTGTAGTGATAGTGGTTCAAAATGATAGTGCTACAGCAAAAACGCTTCAGATAAAAGTAGGAGAAAAAACACTTACACCAACATTAGAAGCGGATTCGTACAACAGCTTTCTTTTGAAATAAGAGTCTATTTAATTTCAATTCTTAAATTAAAAATTGATGAATTTATATAAAAAAATTATAGGGTTTGTGGTTTTGATACTAACAGTATCTTCCATAAATGCTCAGGTTCCCAAAAATGAATTGCTTTATGGCGTTGCTTATTATGATGAGTATATGCCGTATGACAGGTTAGACAAAGACATAAAAATGATGACGGATGCCGGAATAAATGTAGTTCGTATTGCTGAAAGCACTTGGAGTACCGAAGAACCGCAGGATAATGTATTCGATTTTAGTCATATAGATAGAGTTCTTAATGCCATGCATAAAGCGGGTATAAAAGTAATTATTGGAACGCCTACTTATGCTGTGCCAGCTTGGTTAGTGAAAAAATATCCAGACATTTTGGCTACCACTCAAATGGGGAAAAACCAATATGGAGGAAGACAAAACATGGATATTACTAACAAAGAGTATTTGTTTCATGCCGAAAGGATCATCCGTAAAATCATGGAACATGTAAAAGATCATCCTGCAATTATTGGCTATCAGGTTGACAATGAAACAAAGCATTATAATACAGCGGGTGCTAATGTTCAGGCGCAGTTTGTCCAGTATATGAAAGCAAAATTTAAAACTACCGAAGCCATTAATAAAGCTTTTGGTTTGGATTATTGGAGTAATCGTATCAACTCATGGGAGGAATACCCTTCTATGGTAGGGACAATTAACGCAGGATTAAAATCTGAGTTTTCGAAATTTCAACGTGGTTTAGTTACTGACTTCCTTTCATGGCAAGCAACTATTGTTCGTGAATATAAAAAACCAGAGCAGTTTGTTACTCAAAATTTTGATTTTGACTGGAGAGGCTATTCATATGGGATACAAGGTGATGTCGATCATTTTGCTGCAGCAAAAGTTATGGATGTGGCTGGAGTAGATATTTATCATCCAACGCAAGATCATCTAACGGGGACTGAGATTTCTTTTGGAGGAGATATGGCACGTTCGATGAAAAATGGACAAAATTATTTGGTTATTGAAACGGAGGCTCAAGGATTTCCGCAATGGGTGCCTTATGCGGGACAGTTAAGGTTACAGGCGTTTAGCCATATAGCCTCGGGAGCTAATATGTTAGAATATTGGCATTGGCATTCGATTCATAATTCTGCCGAAACCTATTGGAAAGGATTATTGAGTCATGATTTTCAACCAAATCCAACCTATAATGAAGCGATGACAATTGGTCGTGATTTTAAAAAAATAAGTTCAAAAATAGCCAGTCTTAAAAAAACGAATGAAGTTGCCATACTTTTTAGTAATGAAGCTCAAACTGCTTTTAATGCTTTTAGTTTTGGATGGGGAGCTAAAGAACAATATAATGATGTTTTACGTCCTATGTATGATGCTTTGTATAAAATGAATGTAGGTGTTGATTTTATAGATCCATCATCTTTGAATATTGAAAAATACAAGTTAATAATTGTACCCGCTTTATATGCAGCACCAGATGCATTGTTGCAAAAATTGAATCAATATGCGAAAAATGGAGGTCATATTGTTTATACTTTCAAAAGTGGTTTCAGTAACGAGAATGTAACGGTACGCAATACCATTCAGCCTGGAATTATAAATGAGGCTGCAGGTGTGAGTTATAGTCAGTTTGTGATTCCGGAAAATGTGTCACTACAAAACGATCCGTTTCAGCTAGGGAAAGATAAAAATGAGATAAAATATTGGATGGAGCTGTTAACCCCTACAACTGCAAAAGTACTCGCTAAATATGATCATCCACAATGGAATAATTATGCGGCTGTTACTCAAAATAATTACGGCAAAGGCAAAGTGACTTATATTGGTTTTATGCCAGGGGATATCCTTATGGAGAAAATTCTGGAAGGCAGTTTAAAAGAGGCTGCTTTGTGGAAAGAAGATCAAAAATTGCATTTTCCGCTGATTACAAAATCAGGAATTAATAACCAGGGAAAAACGATTCGATACTTTTTTAATTATTCGGCGCAAGCCAAAACTTTTACTTATACCCAAGGTAAAAATGGAATGGATTTACTAAACTCAGAAAAAGTGGTTAAAAATTCAGAAATCAATCTTGCTCCTTGGGGGATGATAATAGTTGAAGAAAACTAATTCATACTATTTTATTTAAGAAAAAACGGTAGCTAGTAATAAACAATCAAACAATATTAAATATGAATTTTAGCAATATCAGGAAAATAGCAAAAGTATCGCTAGTTTCTACATTAGTAGTTTCAGGAATTTCCTGGAATAAAAAACCTGAAAATAACAAGATCAAAAAAAATCCAATTATTACCATAAACGGATTTACTTTTTCGGATTTAAACAAAAACGGGAAATTGGATATTTATGAAGATTATCGTCTTGCCATAGCAGATAGAATTCAAGATCTAATCAATAAAATGACCGATGAAGAAAAAGCGAGTATGCTTATCGGGATTGGAATGCCTGGTTTTGACATTGGTACTTTTTCATTCATTCCAGGAGCTGATAAAGGAAAAGTTGCTGGTGCTGCTGGAGGAACTTATGAAATAAAACGTTTAGGAATCCCTGCAGTTATTGTTTCTGATGGACCTGCTGGATTGAGAATTAATCCCACAAGAGATAATGATGCGAATACGTATTATGCAACGGCATTTCCTGTTGGAACGGCTTTGGCTTCTACTTGGAATGAAGAGCTGATTAACAATGTTGGGAAAGCGATGGGTAATGAAGTGAAAGAATATGGTGTTGATGTATTGCTTGGGCCAGGAATGAACATCCATAGAAATCCATTGTGTGGAAGAAATTTCGAATATTATTCTGAAGATCCATTGTTGTCAGGGAAAATTGCTGCAGCTATGGTAAATGGCGTGCAATCAAATGGTGTTGGAACTTCAATAAAACATTTTGCTGCTAATAATCAGGAAAGAAATCGTATGGGGATTAATGCTCATATTAGTGAAAGAGCCATGCGAGAAATCTATTTAAGAGGTTTTGAAATCACGGTAAAAGCGTCTCAACCTTGGACAATAATGTCTTCTTATAATTTAGTTAATGGCGATTATACATCTGCACGAAAAGATTTATTGACTACAATTCTTCGTGATGAATGGGGATTTAAAGGATTAGTTATGTCAGACTGGTTTGGTGGTTATAATGGTTTTAATCCTGATATGTTAAAAAATACGGCAAGTGATGTAGTCAAACAGCTTTTTGCGGGAAATGACTTATTGATGCCGGGATTACCTAGTCAGCAACAGGCTATTTTAAAAAATATTAAAAATGGTAAATTAACTGCAGCAGTAATTAATACTGATTTAAGGAGGATTTTGGAACTGGTTATGAGATCTCCAGTGATGAATAATTACAAGTATTCTAATAAGCCTAATCTAAAAGAAAATGCGGAAGTTACCAGACAAGCTGCTGCAGAAGGAACTGTTTTATTGAAAAATGATAATAATGTATTGCCTTTTACTTCTAAATCGGCACCTTTAGCGGTTTTTGGAAATACGTCTTATGATTTTATTGCAGGAGGAACTGGAAGTGGTGATGTAAACGAAGCTTATTCTGTTTCATTAATTGATGGACTTACTAATTCTGGATTTTCAATTGATAAAGATTTAGAAAGCTTGTATAAACCTTATGTGGCGGACCAAAAAGTAAAAGAAATGGCTCGTCGTGAAAAAGAAGGAGGTTTATTGGCAACGCCTAAAAGAATAGAAGAATTAGAATTGAATAAAGAAACGATTGAAAACAAAGCGAATTCTTCTGAACTGGCTTTAATCACAATTGGAAGAAATGCCGGTGAAGGTGATGATCGTAAAGTGGCTGATGATTTTAATTTAGCCCAAGACGAAGTCAATTTAATTAACAATGTTTCCGAGGTTTTTCATGCTCAAGGCAAAAAAGTGGTTGTTGTATTGAATATTGGTGGTGTAATTGAAACAGCCAGTTGGAGAGACAAAGTAGATGCTATTTTATTGCCATGGCAACCAGGTCAGGAAGGTGGGAATTCTGTTGCTGATGTATTTACAGGAAAGGTGACTCCTTCAGGGAAGTTAACCATGACTTTTCCAGTAAAATATGAAGATGCTGGAGCTACCAAAAACTGGATTGGGACTCCAGCCGAAAATCCTATGAGTGTTAATTATGAAGAAGGAATTTATGTTGGCTACCGTTATTTTAATACATTTAATGTTAAACCATCTTATGAATTTGGTTACGGACTTTCTTATACCAAATTCGATTATTCTAATCTGTCATTAAGTTCAAAAACATTCTCTGATAAAATGACGGTTTCTGTTACAGTAACTAATACAGGTAAAACCGCGGGGAAAGAAGTGGTGCAATTGTATCTTTCTGCTCCTGAAAAATCAATTGATAAACCAACAGAAGAGTTAAAAGCTTTTGGAAAGACTAACTTGCTACAACCAGGTGAAAGTCAAACCATCACTTTGACATTAAATACTAAAAACTTAGCTTCTTTTATTCCAAACAAAAATGCTTGGATTGCAGAAGCTGGAAACTATAAAGTCGCAGTTGGTTCGTCCTCTTTGAATATTAAAAAAACGGCTGAATTCACATTAGAAAAAGAAAAAGTAGTGGAGAAAACAAATGCTGCATTTGCGCTTGATACTCCCTTTACTGATTTGAAACACTAGGTAGGAATGCAAATCTGACAGCTTTTAAAAAGCTGTCAGATTTAAAACTTAAAAATATTCTTTATGAAAAAACGCATATTTGGCTTGCTGTTACTACCGTTATTGGTAATTGCTCAACAAAAAAAAGGGAATGCTGAATTTTCGATAAAAGGAAAAACGGTTACAGTTTACACATCGGCAGATAATACGGATTTTAGATTAACTAAAACAGATTCTAGTTTGCAATTTACAGATTTAAAACAGCCTCTTGAAACTCAGATTTGTGTTTTTGTAAATCCAAATAAAACTTTTCAATCCTTTTTAGGAATTGGTGGAGCTATTACGGATGCCAGTGCTGAGGTTTTTGCGAAATTGAGTAAGGAGAGTCAGCAAGAATTCTTGCAAGCCTATTATGATAAAGAAAAAGGAATTGGGTATTCAATAATCAGAACGAATATTAACAGCTGTGATTTTAGTTCAGGAAGTTATACTTATGTTGACGAAGGAGATGCAGTATTAAAAAGTTTCAATATTGCACATGATAAAGAATTTAGAATTCCATTAATAAAAAAAGCAATAGCAACGGCAGCTGGAAAAATTACATTATTTGTAAGTCCATGGAGTCCGCCAGCTTTTATGAAAGACACTAAAAACATGTTGCATGGTGGAAAATTATTGCCTGAGTATTATCAATCTTGGGCAAATTATTATGTAAAATTTATTGATGCTTATCAAAAAGAAGAAATTCCAGTTTGGGGACTTACGATTCAAAATGAACCAATGGCAAAACAGACATGGGAATCCTGTATTTATACTGCCGAAGAAGAACGTGATTTTGTAAAAAAATATTTAGGACCAACATTAAAGAATGCTGGATTTGGAGATAAAAAGATTATAGCCTGGGATCATAATAGGGATTTGTTATCCCAAAGAGCGAGTACGATTCTGGATGATTCAGAAGCTAATAAATATGTTTGGGGAATTGGATTTCATTGGTATGAAAGTTGGAGTGGAGGTGATTCAATGTTTGAAAATGTTGGAAAAGTTCATGAGATGTATCCCGATAAAAATTTACTTTTTACAGAAGGATGCGTGGAAAGATTTGACTATTCAAAATTGCAACTTTGGGCAAATGGAGAACGTTACGGAAAATCGATGATTAATGATTTCAATAACGGAACGGTGGGTTGGACAGACTGGAATGTGCTTTTAGATGAAAACGGAGGACCAAATCATGTTGGTAATTTTTGTTTTGCACCAATACACGGCGATACCAAAACAGGAAAACTAATTTATACACCATCCTATTTTTACATTGGTCATTTTTCTAAATTTATTGATAAAGGAGCAAAAAGAATTAGTAGTGTTGCCAGCAGAAGTCAATTGTTAACCACTTCTTTTTTAAATCAAGAAGGAAAAGTGATTACTGTTGTTATGAATCAAAGTAACGATACAATAAAATATTTTTTGTGTATTGGAACAAAAGCAACTGAAGTTTCGATATTGCCACATGCTATACAAACATTAGTTTATTAATCTAATATTGGCTAGCTTTTAGTCACAGTCATTTAAGAGTTACTTTTGAAGTGTAGTAAAAGTATTTCTTTAGAATTTATAGAAGCAGGAATAAATAAAGTAACTTTAGATTTGCAGAACAACATTGTGCTGCGAGTCTAAAGTTATTTTTTTTGATGAATAGAGAAGACAATTTAAACCAACTTGGTGAGAATACTGAATTTGATATTGTAATAATTGGTGGTGGTGCAACCGGTCTAGGTTGTGCTGTTGATGCTGCTAGTCGTGGCTACAAAACTTTGCTTTTGGAGAAATATGATTTTGCCAAAGGCACTTCCAGTAGGTCTACAAAATTAGTTCATGGTGGGGTTCGTTATTTAGCGCAAGGGAATATTCATTTGGTTCGAGAAGCTTTGTTAGAACGCGGTCGAATGTTGCGAAATGCGCCTCATGTATGTCATCCACTAGGATTTGTTGTTCCAGTTTATAGTTGGTGGGACAAATATTATTACGGTTTTGGTTTGTGGATTTACGAATTCTTGTCGGCTAAATTTAGTTTAGGCAAGACAAAAGTTCTTTCTAAAGAAGATACTTTAAAACAGCTACCTGATTTGAATTCGAATAATTTAAAAGGAGGTGTGTTGTATTATGACGGTCAATTTGATGATAGTCGCCTGGCTATTAATCTGGCTCAAACAGCAACGGAAAAAGGCGCTTTGGTATTGAATTATTGCAGCGTTTCTGATTTTATAAAAAAAGATAATAAGATAATTGGCGTCAAAGCTAAAGACGAATTATCAAATCAGGAATACCATATTAAATCGAAAGTAGTTGTAAATGCAACTGGCGTTTTTGCGGATGCTTTATTGCAAAAATCGGAAGGACATTCTGAAGTAAGTATTGCTCCGTCACAGGGAATTCATCTGGTGTTGAATAAATCTTATTTTGAAGGATTTTCGGGAATGTTAATTCCTAAAACTTCCGATGGTAGAGTTTTATTTGTGATTCCCTGGCATGATAAAATACTATTAGGAACTACCGATACTCAAGTAAAAGAGGTTTTGTTAGAGCCCAAACCTTTGGAAGAAGAGATTCGTTTTATTATCAGTCATTTTAATAAATATTCCAATCATAAAATTGATTATGCCGATGTGAATAGTGTTTACGCGGGTTTACGACCTTTAGTAAAAGTGGGTTCTGAGAAAAGAACAGCCTTGTTGTCTAGAGAGCATTCTATTAAAGTGCTTCCTTCAGGTTTGATTTATGTTAACGGCGGTAAGTGGACTACTTATAGAAAAATGGCTGAGCAAACAATCAATAAAGCGATTCAGTCTTCGGGATTAAAATTTGTTAGATGTCAAACCAGACGTTTGCAAATTCATGGTTATTCAAAACAAAAGTCTAATTCTCATTTGGTTATTTATGGTTCTGATGCTGATTTGATAGAACAAATGATTGATGTAGATGCTTCTTTGTCTCAAAAAATTCATCCCTCTTATCCTTATACAAAAGCAGAAATAGTTTGGGCTGTAAAAAACGAAATGGCTTTAACTGTTGAAGATGTTTTGGCTAGGAGAATTCGTTTGCTTTTTCTTGATGCCAGAGCTGCAATAGAAGCAGCGCCAATTGTTGCGTCAACAATAGCTTCTTTGTTTGAAAAAAGTTCCGAATGGGAAGAAGAACAAATTATTGTTTTTAAAAAATTAGCTCAGGGCTATTTGTTGAAATAATAAAGCCGACTCCAGTTTGCACTTGAGTCGGCTTTAATTTAAAAGATTCCGTTATTTTTTAACGATGGCTTTGATTGTATAGTGTTGTCCATTTTTAACATGTAAAAAGTAGATTCCTCTATATAAATCACTCATAGACATTTGTTGTATAGTGTTTGTTAAAGGTTCTGATTTAACTTTTCTTGCTAAAATATTATAAAGTGCAAGTTCTGCTCCGTTATAAACTTTATCTACTTTAACAGTTAGAACTGTTTCAACCGGATTAGGAAAATAAGTAACATTCTCAGTGGTACTAGCTGCAGAAGTATTATTGCAACTTCCCAGTTTGTCTCCATGATTTAAATGCGCCTGAACTGCATTTGAACTTATGCAATTTTCCTGACCATTATGACAAACCATAACTTTATCACCTGAGTTTCCACATTGTACATTTATTAGATTAACATCAATAGAAGCTGAAGTTTGGCAACCTTTTGCATCAGTGATTATTACGGTGTAACTTCCTGGTTGGGTTACTGCTATTGTCGGATTGGTTTGGTTTGTACTCCATGTATAAGAATAGGGTGCTGTTCCACCTGATGGAATCGCCTTTATATTTAATAATGCAGCTCCATAACCTACATATATTGTGTTTTTTTCCTGTGTATTATTAATAGCGTAAACATCAGGAATTGTAGCAGTCAATTGAACAGCATTTGTATCATCACAATCATCATTGTTTTCGACGCCACAAGCTACAGCTAAACCTGCACCTAAACCGTCACCATCGTTATCGGCATATAATATTTTACTGTCATCACAATCAGTATTATTAGTTGCATATCCTGTAGGAGCGATTGACAAACATAACATTGCCGTTGTAGTTGATCCAAATCCATCGTTATCTGCATCTACATAATACAGAATCGGCTCGTGCACAGTAGCATCATTATCATTGCAATCGGTATCATTGGTTGCATATCCTTCAGGAGCTACTGATGAACAGAACATTGCAGTTGTTGATCCAAATCCGTCTTTATCAGCATCTACATAATAAAGCATAGGCTCATGCACAGTAACGTCGTTATCGTTGCAATCGGTATTATTGGTTGCATATCCTTCTAGAGCTACTGATGAACATAACATTGCTGTTGCCGTTGATCCAAATCCATCTTTATCCGCATCTACATAATAAAGCATAGGCTCATGTACGGTAACGTCATTATCATTGCAATCGGTATTATTGGTTGCATATCCTTCCAAAGCTACTGATGAACATACCATAGCAGTTGTTGTTGATCCAAATCCATCTTTATCTGCATCTACATAATATTGGATAGCCTCATGCACAGTAGCATCATTGTCATTGCAATCATTTGTTTTTGCATAACCATCATTGTCATCATCAGCTGGTGTTGTTACATTAAATACTTCTGAATATGATGAAGAATCAGTTTTATTAGTTGCTTTTAAGCGGTAATAGTATTTGGTGTTAGCGACTAAATTAGTATCGGTGTAAGAAGCTGTGTTGGCTCCAACTTCTGCTATTTGTACAAAAGAAAGTCCGTCTGATGAACGTTCAACTATAAAATTAGCTTCGTTATTCGAATTATCAGTCCAATTTAAAGTTGCTATAGCTGAAGGAGTTGGTGTTGCTACAATATTCGTTTCGAATGTTGCATTCGAAGGAGTATTAATAACTGTGGTGTTATAGATGGCAGCAATTTCAGTAGCAGATAATGCATAGTTGAATATTTTTAACTCATCAAATTTTCCTTTGTATGGCGCAGGAGTAGTATTAGCATACAACTCAAGTGCTCCAATATTACCAATTACTAAATCCGTTGCTTCGCCAATACCCACAGCTGTTCCTGTTGCATCAGTCACCTCGTTAGTGAAAACGCCATTAGTGTATAATCTTAATTTCTTTGCAGTAACATCTCTCATGATAACTACATTTACCCAATCTCCAGTAAAATATTTAGTTGCTGCTAATGTTGATGTAAGTTCTGTTTTCGTTTTATCGTCATCGATAGCAAATCGCAATTGATTACTTTTAATTTCTACATCAAATCTTTTACCTGTTGCACCTGTTGTTACATTTTTTGTAATCGAGCCTTTGCATAATATATAAGAACTCGTCGTTGTCCCCGTTGGTATTAAACTAGCATCTGCTTTCATCCAAAATGATACAGTAAAAGAATTTTTATCAAATAAAAGGTTATCCTGATTTGGGACACTTACCATAAGTTTATTGGGTAATAATGTTGCAAAATCTATTGCATTATTAGCTTTTCCAGCTACTCTAACAGCAGCTTTATCGAAACTAGACTCTAATTGACCATTATTAGCATAAGCTGTAATGTCAGCAATTTCTTCCCCTTCACCTGCTGCTTCTTTAAATGGCCAATGCCCAACAAGTTCTGCATTTTGAGCACGGAAATTCCATACATCTCCAGTTATAGTTCCTTTAGCATTTGTAGCATCAATTCTCCAATAATAGGTTATTGATGAACTTAAACCAGTAAGTGAATAAGATGGAGCTGCAACATAAGCTACATCGCCTAATTTTGCCAGGTTAGCAGGATCTGTTCCGAAATAAACAGAATATGTTGTTGTGTTGGAACTACCTGTCCATTTCAAAGTTAGAGCACCATTTATTAAATCTACAGTATTTAACCCTGTTGTAGGAGTTGGAGTAGTAGCTTTTGTAGGAGCTGATGGAATGGCAGGTGTCGTAACCGAACCTGTTTCGCTATAGCTAGAAGACTCAGTAGCCGTAGTTGCTTTTACACGATAATAATATAGGGTGTTAGCATTTAAATTAGTATCTGTATAAGTAATGGTGTTAGCAGGAACCTGTGCTATTTGTGTAAATGTTGTTCCATCGTTTGAACGCTCAACCACAAAATTAGTTTCGTTATTTGAATTATCTTTCCAGTTTACAATTACTTTACTCGAAGGAGTTGGTACTTCAACTGAAGTTGCGTTGAAAGTAATTGTTGATGGAGGAAGCATAAACTCTGCAGGCGTGGTATTGGTTAATCCGTTTATGTATACTTCAATATTCAAATAAGGAGCATTTGTAGTACTTACAGCCAAAGCATCCACAGTGTTTTTATTCAAGCCATTGGCATCTTCCCAAGCATCAGGCATTCCGTCGTTATCTGAATCTAATGGGGCAGGTGCGCCATAAACGTGACCTGCGCCACCATTAATGAAACCAAACTTAGTTGTTAAATCACTTTGAACATATACATAAGTAGCAGTTGTTCCTTTAGACATCAAATCAGAAATCATTAGATTGTCTACCTGATCACGTCTTGGGTATGATGCTCCAACACCTGCAACAATTTTGTTATAAGCATCTTGAGCTGTCAACGTTGTGTTTTTCATTGGATAATCATAAGGAGCTGACTTAATAGTTGCTATATCTCCAGTAGGATATCCTGTTAAATCAGCAGGAACTAATGTACCATCTAAAACTCCATTTCTGTTATTATCGAAATAATTGCCTGCGCCGTATAAAGAGAAATTGTCATTTCCTCTGTTGAATGGGGTACTAACAGTGGTACTTGTGTTTGGACCACCAATAAAATAATTATTGATAATATTTACATCTGAACTTCCTGCAGAATCTCCTCCCATAATGTAGGCATCTCCCGATTCAGCATGTCCATAAGTATTTCCGTAATTCCCCCAATTGTAAACCACATTGTTTACAAACTCGTTGATTCCTTTAATTTTGTTGTTACGGGTTTTATTACAGATATATAAATTTCCAATTAAACTTATTTTTCCCCCTGAAGGTTGCATTAATCCTCCTGCCGAGTGATTATGGCGATGTAAGCCCTGACCTATAATACAATTTTGAAGGGTTATATTATCCGGGCTAGTTCCTTTGTTGTCCCAGTTAATAGAGAATACTTCGTCAGTACCCCAGCTAAAAGTCATATGGTCAAGAATGATGTTAGCACCACTTGCAATACCTGATGCATCCTGACCCTGGGTAGTATCTCCATAACGAATACGGATGTATCGGGCTATGGTATTGCTTGAACCTGTAAAGGATACTTTTCCTAAAAGTACAATACCTTCACCAGTAGCAGTTTGTCCTGCAATGGTTGTGTTTTTTGCCACTGCAATTACAGAGTTAAGCTTAATGATGCCTCCTACTTTAAAAATTACAAACCTGCCTTCCTGACTAACAGCATCTCTAAAGGAGCCTGCTCCGCTATCATTTAAATTGGTCACTAAATAAATTTGAGGATTTGCAGAAGCTCTTGCTCCCATGGTATATCTACCAAAACCTGAAGCCTCAGGAAAGGATAATGTTTGGGAACAAAGATTTCCCGAACTAAATACAAGTCCGCAGAGCAACGCAGCTTTTGGTACTTGTTTAAAAAGTAATGTTTTTAATTTCATAAATTAATTGGTTGATTTGGTTAAACGATTGAACAACTACACGTTTTAATGTGTTGTTTTTTTTAATTACAAACTAAATTAGTTTTTTTAAAAAAACATTCTATCCTGTGCTGTCCTGTATCGATGTGTGTTGTTTCATTTACATTAGCTTAATTTCTAAGTTTTGTGTTTAATACCCAAAAACTGTGTTTGTTTGAGGTGTTAATAAATAAAATTGTTCCATAATTTTAAATTATCGAATACTATTTGAATTTTTATTTATTGTAATTAACTGTATTTTAATCGTTTGTATTTTATTTAATAAATTATACTAATTCTATAGGATTTATATAAATAAATATTTTACATTTGCAATAAGTATGAAAAAGTATAGCCAAAATAGAACGTCTTTTAAATGCAGCACAAATATGTGTTGTATGATGAATCATGTTTTGAAATGGCGTTAATAAAGGAAGTACTTGGTAGTTTTTTTTGAGCCTTTCATATTTATGAAGGGCTTTTTTATTAAACAGTAAAAATGAAAAAATGAGATCAAATAGAAATACAAATATCAAGATACGATGTTGTCTGATGAAAATACCATGTTGCATTTATTGCAATAACAACAGAAAATGAAATACACATTTGTGTATAAAAAAATAATTCAAAATTTAAAAAGATATAATTATGAGTACCGAAATAATTAAACAGAACCCCTTTCAATCAATGATTGATAGATTTAATACCGCTGCAGACATTCTTAATTTAGAAGAATCAATCAGGCAAAAACTGCAACGTCCCGAAAAACAAATTGTTGTTAATTTTTCTATAACCTTAGATAATGGAGCAATGCAAAATTTTGAAGGATACCGTATCATTCACAATACAGCATTAGGACCGTCTAAAGGTGGAATCCGTTATGACACAGGAGTAAATCTTGACGAAGTAAAAGCGCTTGCGGCCTGGATGACGTGGAAATCTGCGGTTACGGGAATCCCTTTTGGAGGAGCAAAGGGCGGAATTATTGTCGATCCAAGAAAGCATTCTAAAACAGAATTAGAAAAAATTACCAGAGCCTATACCAAAGCTTTATCGGATGTTTTTGGACCCAAAAAAGATGTTCCCGCTCCAGATATGGGAACAGGGCCAGATGAAATGGGCTGGTTGATGGACGAATTTTCTTTGGCACACGGCAAAACAATTCACGCTGTAGTTACAGGAAAACATTTGCATTCTGGCGGATCTTTAGGAAGGGTAGAAGCAACAGGAAGAGGGGTTAGTATTATTAGTCTTTTAGCACTTGAAAAATTAAAAATTAGACCTGCAAGAGCAACAGCTGCAATCCAGGGTTTTGGAAATGTTGGATTACATTCTGCTTTGTTTTTATTCGAAAAAGGAGTGAAAATAGTAGCTGTAAGTGATGTTTCGGAGGCTTTTTATAATCCTGAAGGACTTAATGTGCCAGAATTGATAGCATATTATAATTTGAATAATAAATCGATTAGTGGTTATCCAAATTCAGTAGCTATTAAACACGAAGATTTACTGCTTTTGGATGTTGATGTGTTGATTCCTGCGGCAAAAGAAGACGTTATTACTCAGAAAAACGCTGGAGATATTCGTGCAAAAATTATAGTTGAAGGCGCCAATGGTCCCGTTTCTTCTGATGCAGATAAAATTTTACATGATAAAAATGTATTAGTTGTTCCTGATATTTTAGCCAATGCCGGAGGTGTAACGGTTTCTTATTTTGAGTGGCTCCAAAATTCCCTTTTAGAATCCTGGAGAATCAACCAAATCAATAGCCGTTTAGAAGCTGTTTTAGAAAAAGGTTTTGATGCCGTTTTTAGAGTTGCAGCTAAACATAAAGTGACGCCGCGTATTGCAGCTTATGTTATTGCTTTGAAAAAAGTAGCCGAAATACAAGCTGTAAAAGAAGTAGCAATTGATACTACAAAGTATGCGCAGAATTAGAAATTAGTGTTTCAAAATGAAGATTATTTTCATCAATTGTTGTCGTTGAAATTAACGATACTAATTGGTGGAAATTTCTTTTTTGTTGAAAGTGTGACCAATTGTAATACGATTTATGAATATATAACGGTCTATTTATTTTTTGTCACATCGAGCGCAGTCGAGATGTTGTAAATGTTCTCGATTGCGCTCGAACTGACAATAAGACTTATTTATAATCATAAATGGTATAATTTAATTTTTAAAGAGGCTGTTTAAATTTCATTCAAACACATTAGTTAGCAAAGTCTTTTGTCACACTGAGCTTGTCGAAGTGTTTTTTGCTATATAAAGCGAGGTCTTCGACAGGCTCAGACTGACAGAAGAAGTCTTTTCAATTAAATTTAAACAGGCTCTAAGAATAATAAAGTAATTTTTAAAGATGAAAAATATCAACTTTCTTGCCTTTGCGATGCCCGCTTTTTTTCTGTTTTTATTTATTGAATATAAGATAGCACAGCGAAGAAAAACACCAGAGATTTTTAATTATGAAAGCAGCGTTTCTAATATCAGTATTGGTATTGCTGAGCGGCTGATTAATCTGTTTATTGCGGCAAGTTTCTATCAATTGTATTATTTGATTTATGATGATTATCGAATTTTTACTATTCCAGCTAATGTCTGGGTGTGGTTTGCTCTAATTCTTGCCACTGATTTTGTTTGGTATTGGTATCATCGGTTAGGGCATGAAGTTAATTTTTTCTGGGCAGCGCATATTGTGCATCATCATAGCGAAGAATTCAATTTTACAGCTGCAGCTAGAATTACCACTTTTCAGGCTATTGTAAGAACTGGGTTTTGGTGTATTCTTCCTTTTATTGGCTTTCATCCTGCAATGGTAATTACAATGCTGATTGTGCACGGAGCCTATTCTTTTTTTACGCACACACAGCTTATCGGAAAAATAAAATGGCTCGAATATGTTTTTGTAACACCTTCGGTTCACGGAATTCATCATGCTTCTGATGAAAAATATCTGGATAAAAATTATGGTGATATGTTCACTTTTTGGGATCGTATTTTTGGTACTTTTCAAACCGAAGAAGAAAAGCCAAAATATGGATTAACGCATCCGCTGAAAAGCTACAGTTTCCTGTGGCAGCATTTTCATTATTACTTTGAAATTTACGAATTAATGAAACGCTCCAAAGGATTTAAAGCAAAATGGAAAGCCGTTTTTGGAAGTCCCGCACACATGGATCAGGACATTCGTCCCATATTAGAAAAACGTTTTTTGCAGGATAAAGCGAATCCAAATCAAAGACTTCGATTTAAGAGTTACCTGTATATTCAGTTAGGGTTTTCGACTTTATTTCTAACGGTTTTCACCTATTATTTCGATTTTCTAAATGGTTTTGATAAAGTCTTTGTGTTATCTATTATCCTTATCACGCTTATCAATTGCGGAGCTTTATTAGAACAGCGAAAATGGATTTACTATATTGAATACGCCCGAATTTATATGTTTGCTGTCTATTTTTTATACGAAGAAGATTCAATCAGTTTTTTCTTTTTCCCATTGCTGATTATGATTTTTGCCGAACAGTTGTTTTCTCTCAGTACGCATTATCAGAATACGATTCTTCAATTAGAAGTTTCAGAATAAATTAATGAAAGAATACTAGTTTTCGCGGTGGTAGAGATAGCAAATAATCATGGCAACTCCAGGTAGGGCTAAAGTTTTCAGTCCGAGAAAATTCCCTGCAATCGCTCCTAAAAAACAGCCTATCAGAAATCCCATGATAGTAACTAGTTGTTTCTTAAAACTGAGTAGCGTTTCCGGATCTTTTATGCCGTTTTTTAATAAACTTCCTAAATCAAGGGAAGCCTGAGTTACATTACCGGTCATCATCGTTGTTGGACCATGTGTTTCTTTGCTATATAATTTTCCAAAAGCATTTTGAAGTCCCATTGCAAATACGGTTGTCATGGCAACGGTGTACATCGTCCATTGTGAAAATATTTCTAAATAGCCAAAAACGTAAGATGCAATTCCGCTTAAAAACAATAGTATACCTTCCCAAAATAGAATAGTATAATGATTCGTGCTTTTTAAAGCAATTCTTCCTCCAGTTATAACCGCTACTATAAATATTGGAAAAGTTAACAGTTTTATCCACGAATGTGCATCAGTACCTTTGATGATTTGATAGGCAAAGACAATAAAGTTACCGGTAACATGCGCCGAAAATATAGAATCTGCAGCCACAAAAGTTGCGGTATCGCAGTATCCTGCAATCATTGTCAGAAGTAAGGTTACGTACCAGATATTTTTTTGATTTTCCATAATTTGATTTTATTTAAAGCTTACGCGAAACTTTTTAAAAAGTTATATCGCAAATAAAACTCTAAAAGTGTTTGATAATTGTAAGATGTTGCTAAATCTAAAGAAAGCCTTTGTTGTTTTTAAATTTAGAAGGCAAAGCAGGAGCAGCCCAATGCTCCCCAAAAAGCATTGTAATTATTTATCGGAACATTGCTCATTCTGGCCATATCATGTTTATGCTGGTGAACATCGCAACTGCCACTGCAACTGTGTATTTGTGAAGTCAAACCAGGTTTTGCATCTGCTTTTGAGTTCTTTTCAATAGCTGTCTGTAAATTACTTCGGGTTGGATATCCGTTATAAATATTGGTTGGAGACCAATCGGGTAAAATTGGAATGTGAGGTGGTGAGAAGGAAGAGAAATCTCCATTGGCATACACGATTTTTCCATCTACAATGGTCAAATCAGCTTCTATTTTTTTAATATCTTCATCAGCAATAGTAAAATAATCACGGTCTAAAACTACCAAATCTGCAAACATTCCAGTTTTGATGTCACCCTTTTTAGCTTGTTCCTGCGAGAACCAGGCGCTTCCTCTAGTGTACAATTCTAAAGCAGTTTCTCTATTTAGTCTGGTTTCGTTGTATAATTGCAAACCTCCGACAGTTTTTCCCACTGTCATCCAATACATCGAAACCCAGGGATTGTAACTGCTTACTCTTGTAGCATCAGAACCTCCACCAACAGGAACTCCCATTTCCAGCATTTTCTTTATTGGAGGCGTATTTTCAGCGGCTTTTGCACCATATCTGTCGGTGAAATATTCTCCCTGATACGCCATTCTGCTTTGAACAGCGATACCGCCACCTAAAGTCTTAACACGTTCAATATTTCGTTCATCAATAGTTTCTGCGTGGTCAAAGATCCAGCAAAGTCCATTAAACGGAATATCCTGATTTACCTTTTCAAAAACATTTAGGAATCTGGAAATACTTTCATTATAAGTAGCATGAAGTCTAAATGGCCAGCGATTTTCAACAAGTAGACGAATTACTTTTTCTAGTTCGGCTTCCATATTTTCAGGAAGATCAGGTCTTGGCTGCAAGAAATCTTCAAAATCAGCAGCCGAAAAAACTAACATTTCACCAGCGCCATTATGACGGTACATATCGTCTCCCTGATATAATTTTACTGTATCAATCCAATCCTGAAAATCCTCAAACTCATGTTTTGGTTTTTGGGTAAAAAGATTATATGCAATTCTTACCGTAAGTTGTTTTTTTTCGTTCAACTCATTGACCACTTTATAATCGTCTGGGAAATTCTGAAAACCACCTCCCGCATCAATAACACTTGTGATTCCAAAACGATTCAGTTCTTTCATGAAATGACGGGTAGAATTGATTTGATGTTCGTAAGATAGCGTTGGACCTTTTGCTAAAGTCGAATACAAAATCATCGCATTTGGAGTTGCGATAATAAGTCCTGTTGGTTCTCCGTTAGAATCGCGCTCAATTTGTCCTCCAGGTGGTGCAGGAGTATTTTTGGTGTAACCAACCGCTTTTAGAGCGGCTCTATTCATAATCGCTCTGTCGTATAAATGCAGAATAAAAACGGGTGTTTCTGGTGCAATTGCATTGATTTCGCCCAAAGTTGGCATTCTACGCTCTGCAAATTGAAACTCCGACCAACCGCCAACAACGCGCACCCATTGCGGATTAGGCGTACGGTCTACTTGTTCCTTTAACATCCGAAGCGCATCTGCAAGAGAAGGAACGCCATCCCAGCGTAATTCTAAATTGTAATTTAAACCACCACGAATAAGATGAATGTGCGAATCGTTGATTCCAGGAACCACTCTTTTATTTTTAAGGTCGATTATTTTAGTTTCTTCAGCTGCAAATTCCATTACACCGCTGTCATTTCCTACTGCTATAAATTTGCCGTCTTTTATTGCTACGGCTGTACAATTTGGCGTTTCGGAATTGAAACTATGAATTTTACCATTATATAAAATTAAATCTGCTTTCATAATTCGATTATTTACAGTTTACTCATATTTGTTATTCTCTATCGATAAAGAAACAAAATTTATGATTTCGTAAAAGTATTAGTATTGATTTACAAATAAAAGTTTAGTTAGAGTTAAGCAAAACTTTTTTATTGAAATTTATGAATTAATGAAACGTTCTAAAGGATTAAAGCAAAATGGAAAGCATTGTCAGAATACAATTCTTCAATTAGAAGTTTCAGAATAAAATCGATTAGTTCAAAAGTGCTATAAGGCTTATTGTTTTGTGGCAATTTTTTTAGAAGCTGTTTATGGTTGTGATTTTGCTAATAAAAATTAACTTGAAGTTTTGTAAGAAAAAATAAATACATTTGATTGGAAAATAATGCGGAAATAAGTTTTTCTATTATTTACCGATGTTTAGGTGAATTTGTTTTCCTAGATATCTTTTTGTCATATAACAAACTATTAATGAAAGAAAAATTACTTAAACTCTTAGACACAATAATCGAAAATCTTCAATCAATTCGATTTAAATACATAGTAGAATGTGATAGTGAATTAGCTTATTCATCATTATCTCCAATTGATAATGGAGATGAAAATGGGCATTATTCAAAAGCTTTATTGTGGGCATTAAAAAACAGGAAAAGTGAGGATATTAAGAATATAGCTTTAACAGGACCTTATGGTTCTGGAAAAAGTAGTATTTTAAAAACATTCCAAAAAACACACAAAGGAAATGGTCTGAAATTTCTTAATATTTCATTAGCAACTTTCAAAGAAGAAAAACCTGAGTTTGATGAAAATAATAAAGAAATAAAAGTTGATAAAACTGATTTATTAAGACTTATTGAGACTAGTATATTGGAGCAAATTTTTTACCATGAAGAAGATAAAAACATTCCAGATTCCAGATTTAAAAAAATAAAAAGTTATAGTTCAAAAAAGCTATTATTACTTTCATTAGGATATCTTATATTCTTAGTTGCTGTCTACAATTATTTCAATTCCTATTTCATTCAAAGTATTTTTAAAGATGTAGCAATTAGCGATACAATTTGTAATGTTATTCACTATGGAGAAATGGTTATAATAGCTTTAGGTGTGTTTTTTATCATATTTAAATCGGTTAGAATAATAAGTGCAATAACAATTACCAAACTTAAAATTCAAAATGCAGAAATTGGTGTTGGTGAAAATTTGAATAAATCCATTCTGAATCATCACATTGATGAAATACTTTATTTTTTTTCTGTAAGACCATACAATGTCGTTATTATAGAGGATTTAGACAGGTTTCAAGAAACTGAAATTTTTACAAAATTAAGAGAAGTTAATCTACTTCTTAATAATTCAGAAAAAACAAAACGCAAAGAAATCGTTTTTGTTTATGCAGTGAGAGATGATATGTTTACAGATAAAGAACGTACAAAGTTCTTTGATTTTATTATTCCTGTAATTCCTGTAATCAATTCATCTAATTCAAGTGAAATATTACTAAAAAAGAAAAATCAGTTTCAATATAATTTAAGTGATAATTTAATTGAAGACATATCATTTTTTATAGATGATATGAGATTATTACATAACATTTCCAATGAGTTTTATTTATATAAGGAAAAACTTAATGAAAATTTAAATCAAGATAAATTATTCGGAATAATAACTTATAAAAACATTTATCCGAATGATTTTATGAAATTAAGTTATAATGAAGGTAGTTTGTATAAAATATTTAATTCAAAGTTAGTTTACACAAAAAAAATAGCTACTGAAATTGAGCACGAAATAGAAATCATTAAACATCAAATAATCGAATATGAAGATTTATTCATTAATAATATTAATGATTTAAGATTGTTTTATGTAGTAAGAATTATTGAAAAGTTACCAGGTTTTAAATCTTTCATTGTAAATGATAAAACATTAACCTTAGAGGAAATTATTGAGGATGAAAATTTTGAATATTTGAAGACTAATAGTTACAATTATAATCAAATTGTATATAATTCCTATTTTGGTAGAGAAGAGACTAGAATACAACCTGGTAATATTAAAATCTCTAAAATAGAAAATCTAATTGATTCATCTAAATCCTATATTAAAAGAGAAAATGAAGTAAATGATATTAAAGCTGGGAAAATCAACTCTCTAAAAAATAAAATTCAAGAATTAGAAAAAAAGAAATTGGAAACTAGAAATTCTAGGATTTCTGATTTATTAAAATCAAATAGAATATCTGAAATTGAAGTTGATGAAAGTTTTAATAAAAACCTAATATTAATCCTTCTAAGAAATGGTTATATATCTGAAGATTACACAGACTATATTTCACTTTTTCACGAAGAGAGTATAACTCGTGCTGACTATCAATTTCATATTAATATTAAAAACCAAATTAAGCAACCTTTTGACTATAAATTATCAAAACTCGAGAAATTAATTTTGAAAATTAACCTTCTTGATTTTCAAACAGAATTTATTTTAAATTATGACATTTTAAATTACTTACTTTCTAATTCCAATAAATACCCTTCACAAGTAGAATCTATTTTTAATAAACTCAGAGATGAATCAAAAATATCGATCGAATTTATAAAAGGATATTATGAAACATCACAAAAACTAGAGGCTTTTATAACGATACTTTGTAATAAGTGGAGTAATATTTGGGGTTTTATAGAATCTAATTCTGATTTTTCTGAAGATTTAAAAAAAGCTTTTTTAAAAAGTATAATTGAGTACGGAGAACCAAAAGCTATTATAGAAATTTCAAAACAATCTTCTTTAACAAATCATATTCTCTCAGATCCATTATTTTTAAATACTTCAGACAATCATAATAAACTTAAAAAAGTCATTCAAGAGTTAAAAATAGTCTTTACTAAAATTGATTTTCAAAATTCTAATGATGAAATGCTATCTTTCATTTATAAGGATAATCATTATCAACTAAATATTGAAATGGTTATATCAATAATTAAAAAGTTTGGAGAATTTAATCAAATAGAATTTGACAACTCAAATTACTTTGCAGTTAAGACATCAAAAGCAGATCAATTAATACAATATATTGAGAAAAACATCGACGATTATATTGAAAATGTGTACTTAAAAATTTCAACTAATATCAATGAAAAAGTTGAAAATCTTATAGAATTACTCAACAAAGAAAACATAGGTATTGATAATAAAGAAGCTATTATTTCACAAGTAGAAACTAAAATTATCAATCTTTCATCTATTGATAATTCTGAATTACACCCTATATTATTTGAAAACAATAAGTTGATTGCTTCTTGGGAAAACTTATTGTGTGACTATAATAGTCAAGAGATTGATGAAGAGGAAAAAACTGAAAAAGAAATCTCAGAATCGATTATTGAATTTATTAATATTATTCAAAATGCAGAAGAATTATCTAAGATCAACATACCTAAAGAAGTAAATTCTGTAAATGTTTATGGCGAATTTTGGAAAAAACTAATTCAAAACGATGGAATAAAAAATGAGTCTTACGATTTAATTACTAAATCTAATTCATGGTGGTACAGTGATTTAAAACTAGAAAAAATATCTAAAAATAAGGTACAATCACTTATAGATAATAATTGTCTCCACCCTACAACAAAAGTTTTTAATTCTATAAAAGAAAATTTTGATGGATTGAATATTTATTTCCTTGAGAAAAGAATTAGTGCTTTTCTGCCAATTATTGATAAACTTACATTTGATAGTAGCGATATTGAATTAGTCTTATATTCTACTATTTTAAAAAATTCGGTAAAATTACAAATACTAAATAATTGTCCTGAAGAAACAATTATAACCAATAGTAATTTAAAACTATTAAGTTCTATCTTATTGTCAGATAATACTTTTCTTGTTAGTGACACTATTTTAAATTCAATTCTAATTAACAGTCAAGTTCCAGTTATAGAACGAATAAGATTATTTGTCAAAAATTCAAACAAGTATGATTTGTCTTTTATAGAATCCTTTTTAACAAATTTAGGAGAAGATTATATTAAGATTACTGATAGAAGCTCACATGCTAAAGTTCCCAAAAACCTAGATAATTTGCGTTTGTTACAAATATTAGAAAATAAAGAATATATATCATCCTTTTCTAATCGTGATAGTGATAATGATTTTAGAGTAAATCATAAACGAAAATAAAAACATAAAATAAAAATTAAACTTTCCGGCTTAGCCCCGATGGTAGCGGTATCCTTTTTCTATCTTTTTTAGATAGAAAAAGATTTAGCGGACAGCGGGAGGGAAGCGGTTGTTAACGAAAATATTCTGCTCCAAAAAATACCTAAAACCACGCAATAAGTTTAAAATAAGCATATTGTGTGGTTTTTATTTTGCGCTGTCAGGCCAGTAAAAATGGCTCTTTTGAGAAAAAAGTGAAAAAAACATCGATTCTGAAACGCTTGTTTCAAAAAAAGTTTTACATTTGCAAAGTAAATATCAAATGCCATGGCTCGCTGTGTAGAATTTAACGAAGTTGAAAAAATTGAAAAAGCAATGAATGTCTTTTGGGAAAAAGGATATAATGCTACTTCGATGCAAGACCTTGTGGATGCTATGCAGATTAACAGAAGTAGTCTTTACAACACCATTGGCGACAAACATCAGTTATTTATGAAATGCATTTGCAATTATTTTGATAATGCAATGTGTGAATTAAAAGAAAAAGTAGCTAAACAAACATCGGCCAAAGAAGCTTTGATTAAGGTTATCACTGATAAAGCGGATTGGATTGTATCTTGTGATAAAGGATGTTTGGGGATGAAAACCACATTCGAAATTGCGCCAGAAGATAGTGCAGTCCGAAATCAAATGAGTAAACAAAATGATATTTTCATTGAATTTATGGCTACAATAGTTCAAAAAGCGATGGATGATGGTGAAATGGACAATTCAGAAGATGCAGCATTAATGGCTGAGTATATTGCAACTTCCTTTACAGGCTGGAAGCAATCGTACATTGTTAATCAAAATCCTATCAAAATCAAAAAGATGTCAGAGTTTCTGATTAAAAATATATTTAAATAGTTCCCTTTTTTTTTACCTAATTCTGAAACGTTTATTTCAGATAAAAGTTTAGCATAAGCATACCCATTTTTAAATTACAGCATTGATTCTGAAATGTTTATTTCAGAATTATCGCTTCACTCAAACCATAATTTTAATTACAAACAGCATGAATTCTGAAACGATTATTCCAAAAACAAAAGCAATATCAATAACCCAATTAAATCAAATCTCAATGATGAAGAAAATTATTTTTTTAAGCTTAATTGCTATATTTTTTATCAGTTGTGCTGATAAAAATGCCGCTCCGCCAGCTCCAGAAGCACCAAAACTTCCTGTTGCAGCAATCACAACTGAAAACACAACTACTGATGCTGAATATCCTGCCGCTATACAAGGCGCTGTAGATGTTGAAATCCGTCCACAGATTAGCGGGAATTTAGACCGCGTTTTAGTAGATGAAGGGGCTTATGTTTCTAAAGGGCAATCTTTATTTAAAATAAACGAACGTCCTTTTCGTGAGCAGTTAAATACTGCTTTGGCTAGTCTTCATGCTGCCGAAGCGGCGCTAATCAACGCGCAGTTAGAAGTAGACAAACTAACTCCTTTAGTACAAAACAAAGTGGTTTCGGATTATCAGTTAAAAACGGCTAAAGCTTCTCAACGAATTGCTGCTGCTAATATTGAGCAGGCTAAAGCAATGGTAGCCTCAGCAAGAATCAATTTAGGATATACAAATGTTACCGCTCCGGTAAGTGGTTACATTGGGAGATTGCCTAAAAAACAAGGAAGTTTAGTTGCAGCAACTGATGTTGAAGCTTTGACTACACTATCAGATGTTCATGAAGTATATGCTTATTTCTCTTTAAGTGAAACCGATTTTATCAATTTTAAATCGAAATATGCAGGAAGCAGCATTGGAGCTAAAATCAAAAATCTGCCTCCGGTTACTTTACTATTGGCAGATAATAATGCGTATCCGCAATCAGGGAAAATTGATATGGTGGATGGTCAGTTTGACAAAACCACTGGTGCTATTACTTTAAGAGCCACTTTCCCAAATGCAAACGGAACTTTACGTTCAGGGAATACAGGAAAAATCCGCTTAGGATTGCAACATGACGATGCGATTTTGGTTCCGCAATCGGCTACAATCGAAATGCAGGATAAAGTTTTTGTCTTTACTGTAAGCAAAGAAAACAAGGTGACTAAAACGCCTATCACGGTTGTCGGAAAAAGTGGCACTAACTACCTTATCAAAGATGGTGTGAAATCGGGTGACCAAATTGTATTAAGCGGTATCGATAAACTTCAGGAAGGACAACTAATTCAGCCTGAGAAATCAACTGATACTAAGATTGCTCAATTAATTAACAAAAAATAATTTTTACGAAGATGTTCAAAATATTTATACAAAGGCCCGTACTGGCAACCGTTATTTCCATTTTACTGGTGATATTGGGTATACTGGGACTTACAAAATTGCCTTTACAACAGTTTCCTGATATTGCACCTCCATCAGTTTTGGTAACGGCGGTATATCCGGGAGCGAATGCCGAAACGGTTTTACGTTCGGTTGCGCCCTCACTGGAAGAATCGATAAATGGTGTTGAGAATATGACTTATATGAGTTCCACAGCCAGTAATGATGGTACTCTGGCGATTACGGTTTTCTTTAAATTGGGTACTGATGCTGATCAGGCAGCCGTAAACGTTCAGAACAGAGTGGCTCAGGCAACGAGTCAGTTACCTGCTGAGGTTGTTCAGCAAGGAGTTATTACTGCCAAACAACAGAACAGTTTTATTATGGCAATCGGGATGTATACCGATGATGAATCTAAATACGATCAGACTTTTGTTGCCAATTATGCACAAATCAATATTATTCCTGAGATCAAACGTATTCCGGGTGTGGGAGCTGCCAGTATTTTTGGTGGTGTAAAAGATTACTCTATGCGTGTTTGGCTGAATCCGACACAGATGTCAACACATAATGTGACGCCAAATGAAGTGATGGCAGCGATTCAGGACAAAAGTTTAGAAGCTGCTCCGGGTAAATTTGGAGAAAGAAGTAAAGAAGTTTTCGAATATGTAATTAAATACAAAGGAAAACTGAGCAAACCAGAAGACTATCAAAATATTGCAATCCGTTCTAATGCCGATGGTTCTGTCCTTCGTTTAAAAGATGTCGCAAGAGTAGAGCTAGGTGCATATTCATACAACAGTTTAACGCGTTTGAATGGTAAAAAAGGAGTTGTAATTGGTGTTATTCAGCTAGCTGGTTCAAACTCAAATGATATTCAGATTGCGATTAATAAATTGATGGTTAAGGCATCGAAAGATTTCCCTGCCGGAATAAAACATAATATTTTCTATAGTACCAAAGTTTCCTTAGACCAGTCTATCGAACAAGTGGAACATACTTTAATTGAAGCTTTTATATTGGTATTTATTGTTGTGTTTCTTTTTCTTCAGGATTTTAGATCGACTTTAATTCCAGCCATTGCTGTTCCGGTAGCTATTTTAGGAACGTTCTTCTTTATGCAGTTATTCGGATTTTCGATCAACCTTTTAACACTTTTTGCTTTAATCTTAGCCATTGGTATTGTAGTGGATGATGCGATTGTGGTGGTCGAGGCGGTACATGCTAAAATGGAACACAAAGGACTGTCACCAAAAGTAGCAACGCACGAAGCAATGCACGAGATTACGGGTGCTATTATCTCGATTACGCTGGTAATGGCTGCTGTATTCCTGCCTGTTGGTTTTATGGAAGGCTCAACCGGGGTTTTCTATCGTCAGTTTGCTTTTACGATGGCAATTGCAATTGTAATTTCGGCAGTAAACGCTTTGACTTTAAGTCCTGCTCTTGCAGCTTTGTTCTTGAAAGATAATCATGCCGCTCACAACGGAGAAATTCCATACGCTAAAAAAGGATTTAAAGAGAAATTCTTTACCGGATTCAATAATAGTTTTGACTCTTTAACCAACCGTTATGTTGGTGGATTAAAATATTTAATTCGAAACAAATGGGTTAGTTTAGGTGGTTTGGCTTTAATTACTATTGCTACCATTGTAATGGTAAAAACAACTCCAGCTGGATTTATTCCAACAGAAGATCAAGGATTTATTGCGATTGCTGTTAATACGCCTTCGGGAACCTCTTTAGACGGAACTCAAAAAGTAATGACCGAAGCTGAAAATACTTTAAGAGGTTTGGAATCTTCCCGATTTGTAACGGCTATTTCAGGTTTTAACTTATTGACTAATTCGACAAGTCCCTCTTCGGCAGTAGTTTTTGTATTGTTGAAACCAAATGAAGAACGTGGTGAAATAAAAAACATTGACGAAATCATGAATCAGGTTCGTGGCAAATTAGGAGCGATTTCAGCAGGAAGTTTCTTCGTGTTTAGTTTTCCAACTGTCCCAGGTTTTAGTAATGTGGAAGCTTTAGATTTGGTATTACAGGATAAAACAGGAGGTAAGCTGGATAAGTTTAGTGGTATCTCTCAAAGTTTTATTGGAGAATTAATGAAACGCCCTGAAATTGCTGTAGCCTTTACCAGTTTCAAAGCCGATTATCCGCAATTACAATTGGATATCAATGACGAAAAGGCTGATCAGTTAGGTGTTAAAGTAAAAGACATTCTGCAAACAATGCAGGCTTATTTTGGTAGCACACAGGCATCTGACTTTAACCGATTTGGTAAATATTACAGAGTAGTCGTTCAGGCTGATGTTCAGGATAGAGCAGATCCATCATCAATTGACAGAGTTTTTGTGAAAAACAAAAATGGCGAAATGGTTCCGATAAATACTTTGGTAAAATTGACTCGTATCTATGGTTCTGAAACAGTTTCAAGATACAATTTGTTTAATTCTATTTCGATTAATGCAATTCCGAAACCAGGATTTAGTTCTGGGGATGCCATCAAAGCAATCGAAGAAGTGGCTGCTCAGCAATTACCTGCAGGTTACAGTTATGAATTTTCTGGACAAACCCGTGAAGAGATTTCTTCTGGAGGACAATCAGCAACGATTTTCCTATTGTGTTTAATATTCATTTACTTCCTGCTTGCAGCTCAATACGAAAGTTACATTTTGCCATTGGCGGTAATCTTATCAATCCCAGCTGGAATTTTTGGAGTATTTGCAGCCATCGGTTTAACTGGAATCGAAAACAACATTTACGTACAGGTTGCATTGGTAATGCTTATTGGATTGCTCGCCAAAAATGCGATTCTGATAGTAGAGTTTGCAGTACAAAAAAGAAAATCAGGTCAGGCATTAGTCAAGGCGTCAATAGATGCTGCTAAACTACGTTTACGACCAATTATCATGACATCACTGGCTTTTGTTGTTGGTTTGATTCCAATGATGAGTGCCAAAGGTCCATCGGCTCAGGGTAACCACTCGATTAGTATTGGAGCCGCCGGAGGAATGGTTTCGGGAGTAATTCTAGGGTTGTTAATTATCCCGGTTTTATTCATCGTATTCCAATATTTACAAGAAAAAGTTACGGGAAAACCAGTAGCTGTAATTCATAATAAAGAAAATAAAAATGGAAAATTATATCACAATAATTCTGATGACAATCATCATCAGCCTCACGTACATATCCTATAAAGTGTCAAAAGATCTTGACAACAGCGAAGATAACGGTTCAGAAATTTAATTACGATAAAGTAAAAATGAAAAAGTATATAACCAAAATTGTGATGGTCGCTATTTTGATCACTACAATCATATCCTGTAAAGTTTCTAAGGATATTGAAACTCCAAAAGATGCATTTCCTGAGAATTTCAGGAATGCATCTACTTCAACCGATACGGCGAGTATCGGAGATTTGGAGTGGAAAAATTTCTTTACAGAACAAGATGTTATTCAGTTAATTGATAAGGCTGTGACGAAAAATTATGATTTACAAATCGCCACTAAAAACATCGAAATTGCACAATACAGATTCACGCAATCTAAATGGGGAAATGTTCCTCAGGTCAATTTATTTGTGAATGCTAATACAAGCAATCCGTCAGATAATAGTTTTACAGGAATGAATTTGAATCAGGCATTGGGTCAAAAACATATTGACGATTATTCTGCGGGAGCTTCACTTTCGTGGGAAGCGGATATCTGGGGGAAAATCAGAAATCAGAAAAAAGGAGCCTATGCCAGTTACCTTCAGTCAGCAGAAGTGAAAAAAGCGTTGCAGACGACTATTGTTGCCAATGTTTCAAAAGGATATTATAATCTTTTGATGTTAGACGCACAGCTGGAAATAGCCAGGAAAAATGTGCAATTAAATGATAGTACAACCAATATTATCAAATTAAAATACAATGCTGGGCAAGTAACTAATTTAGCGATTCAACAATCGGAAGCACAGAAATTAACGGCTGCACAATTAGTTCCTTTATTGGAACAGAATATTGCTATTCAGGAAAATGCTTTGAGTGTTTTAACAGGATCTTTTCCAGGTTCAAAAGAAAGAAATACTATTTTGACTTCTATTGCAATTAAAAATAATGCATCAGTTGGAATTCCGTCTTCGTTAGTAAGCAGAAGACCTGATGTGAAAAGTGCCGAACTGGCGCTGAAAGTTGCCAATGCCAATGTTGGAATCACAAAAGCCGATTTATATCCTGCATTAAGAATCACAGCTCAAGGCGGATTAAATTCATTCGAAACAAGTAGTTGGTTTAATATTCCAGCTTCACTTTTTGGAACAGTCGCTGGAGGTTTGACTCAGCCTTTACTTAACAATAAAAAAGTAAAAACACAATATAATATTGCCAAAGTCGAAAGAGAAAAAGCAGTTCTAAATTTCAGACAAAGTGTTTTAGTAGCTGTTAGCGAAGTATCGGATGCTTTGGTAAAAGGGGAGAAATTGAAACAACAGGAAGTATTTCTTCAGGAACGTGTAAAAACCTTGCAACAAGCCATTAAAAATTCGAATTTGCTATTCAAAAACGGAATGGTAGAATACCTTGAAGTTTTAACTGCGCAGGCCAATTTATTGCAAAGCGAATTAGAACTGGCAAACTTAAAAAGAGAACAATTAGCTGCTAATACCGAATTGTATCGTGCATTGGGTGGTGGCTGGAGATAATACCCATTATTAATTATTTGTTTGGATGACGCTGTAGGACTTCGGTTTTGCAGCGTTTTTTCTTTTTTATAAGTATCGAATTTTTAAAATAAAGAAGTAAGCTAATTAATGGTCAGCCACAAAAGCGGAGACAAATTTAGGCATAAAAAAACTCCTTAATTTCTTAAGGAGTTTCTTGGTGGAATGTGGTATTATAAACTTCTTTTAATTCCGAGTTCTAAACCGCGCAATTCGGCTAAGCCTCTCAAACGGCCAATTCCTGAATACCCAGGATTTGTTTTTTTCTTTAAATCATCTAACATTTGGTGTCCGTGATCAGGTCGCATTGGAATGATTCTACCAGTTTGCTTTTCCATTTTTACAATAGATTTTACCACTTCATACATATCCACGTTTCCTTCTAAATGATTGGCTTCATAGAAATTACCTTCTTCATCGCGTTGTGTGCTTCTCAAATGAATAAAATTCATTTTCTCTCCATTACGATCAATCATTCCTGACAAATCATTTTGAGCAATTACTCCGTAAGAACCTGTACACATACAAAATCCATTAGAAGGTGAATCTATGGCATTTAACAATTGTACTAAATCTGCTTCAGTACTTACAACTCTTGGTAATCCTAAAATTGGATAAGGAGGATCATCAGGATGAATTGCCATTTTTACACCTACACTTTCCGCAACCGGTACAATTTCACGTAAGAAATAATATAAATTTTCTTTTAATTTATCAGCATCAATACCATCATAACCTTGAAGTACTTTTAAGAAATCTTCAACACTATAGGATTCTTCAGCGCCTGGCAAACCTGCAATGATGTTTTGTTGCAATTTTAACTTGTCTGCATCAGTCAACTTTTCAAAAGTCGCTTTCGCTTTTGCTTGCTGAGCTTCAGTATATGTGTTTTCTGCTCCTGGGCGTTTTAGAATGAATAATTCAAAAGCAGCAAATTCATTGATATCAAAACGTAACGCTTTAGAACCATCTGGCATTTCGTATGATAAATCAGTTCTTGACCAGTCTAAAACAGGCATGAAATTATAACAAACAATATGAACGCCACAAGCAGCTAGGTTTTTGATGCTTTGCTTGTAGTTTTCTATATATTTTAAATAATCACCCGATTGTTTCTTGATATCCTCATGAACTGGAATGCTTTCTACAACTGAAAAAGTCAGTCCTGCAGCCTCAACTTCATTTTTTCGTTTCATGATTTCGTCTACTTCCCACACTTGTCCATTTTTAATGTGGTGTAAAGCAGTAACAATTCCAGTTGCACCAGCTTGTCTTGCATCTGCTAATTGTACAGGATCATTTGGTCCGTACCATCTCCATGTTTGTTCCATAATTTTATATTTTTTAATTATACTTAAATACTTGAAGCTCCAAAACCTCCATCAACTTTTATAATTGTTCCCGTAACAAATTTGGACATATCGCTACATAAGAAAAGCAATACCCCATCTAAATCTTCAGGAACACCAAAACGTCCCATTGGAGTATGATCAATAATTTTTATACCTCTTGGAGTTAAATCTCCTTCTGGAGTCAATAGTAAAGCTCTGTTTTGTTCACCAATAAAAAATCCAGGTGCAATAGCATTTACACGAATTCCTTCTCCATATTTAGATGCTAATTCTACAGACATCCATTTTGTAAAATTATCAATCGCTGCTTTGGAAGCAGAATAGCCGATAACTCTGGTCAAAGGTCTTTCAGCTGATGCTGATGATATATTGATGATTACCCCACTTTTTTGTTTTGCAAAAAGTTCAGAGAAAACTTGAGTAGGTAAAATTGTTCCAATGATATTAAGGTCAAGTACTTTTTGTAAATGATCTTTTTTCAAATCATAAATAGCCTGATCAGGTCCGATTGTAGCACCTGGCATATTACCACCAGCAGCATTAATTAGGATATCCAAACGACCATATTTTTCAATAATTATGTCACGAATAGCTTCTAATTCTTCCTGATTTAAAACATTTCCTTTTACAGCAAATGCTTTTCCACCATTGCTTTCTATTTTGTCTACAGCGACTTGTGCTTCTTCAAGAGTAAGTCCAACAATACCTGTAGTAACACCTTGTTTTGCCAAAACTTGCGCCATGTTACTTCCTAAAACTCCTGCACCTCCTGTTATAAGGGCTATTTTTCCATCTAAATTAAATATTGAATTCATTTTTATTGTTTATTTATTTGTTTGTTACTTTTTGATTGATTTGGACGAAAGGGCGAAGTAGCACTTCTCCGAATACGATTATTTTTTTGACATAATTTAAAGTTTACGTGTGCGTGCACGGGATTATTTCAAGAAAATATATTTTGAAATCATGTAACAGAGATTCAGAGAAATACTTCTCCAAATAAAATATTCTCTGTAACATAATGTTACAAAATGCGTGTACGCACACGGACTTTGCAAATATATATAAAAACTTAAATAAAAAAAGTAACTTTTGAAATAAAAAAATTAATTTTACGACTTTCTTTAAATTATTAAACCTAAAGTCCAAGGATATCATAACAATAAAAAAAATAGCAGAATTAGCCAATGTTTCTCCAGGAACAGTGGATAGAATTATTCACAATCGAGGGCAGGTTTCACAAGAAAATATAGATAAGGTAAATGCCATAATTAAAAAACACGGTTTTAAACGAAATATTTTCGCTAGTAATCTGGCTTCGAATAAAAAGTGTAGAATTGCTGTTTTTTTGCCAAAATTTGAGAAGCTGGAATATTGGGAAAGTCAGCTAAATGGAGTTAAAAAAGCAGAGGAAGATTTTAGGAAATTTGGTATTGAGTTGCATTATTTCTTTTATGATTTTGATATTATTTCATTTCAAAAAATGTTTTCTAAGGTACTTGATTTTGAATGTGAGGGTTTGCTTTTTTCTCCAATTTTTTATGAAGAGTCCCTCGAGTTCTTAGAAGAATACAAAAAGAAAAATACGCCGATAGTGATGATTGACTCTAATATTAAGAGCGAAATACCTCATTTTTATATTGGTCAGGATGCTTTTAAAAGTGGTTATTTAGCGGGACGACTTATTAGTTTTGCAGTGAAAAATGAACGTAATGTACTTATTGTTAAAATAGCAAGAGAAATAGACAGTACTTCAGTTTATTTACAACGTATTAAAGGATTTCATACTTTTTTCCAAGACCATCCAGAACTAACTAATTTTAGTTTTTCTGAAATTACTATTAAAGATTCGGATGCAAGTCAGCTCAATTTAGAAATGTTTAAAAACATCAGCAGTATATTTGTTCCAAACTCTAGGGCATATATAGTAGCTCAATTTTTAGAACAACAAAAGATCAAAGGGATAAGAATAATTGGTTATGATCTTTTAAAGGAAAATATAGCCTATTTAAATTCGGGAGTAATTGATTTTTTAATCAATCAAAAACCTGAAGAACAGGGTTATATTGGGGTGAATTATCTCTATAAAAAAATTATTTTACAAGAAAACTTAGAGGCTACTCATTTGATACCGCTAGACATAATAGTGAAAGAAAATTATAGCATGAGTTAAAAAAAACAAACACAACTTGAAGTATTAAACACAAAGTTGGAGCATATTCTGAAATAGATCCTTGATATCTATGAAGAGTGCTTAAATACGGAATCAGCTATAAGTTTAATGTACTGACAATGAGTTTAGGATGTCATTGAAAAGATTGAATTTATTACTCATCGTCAGTACATTATTATAAAACAGATAATTTTTTATTTATTATTAGCGTATGGCGTTATAGTATTAATAGAACCATCTGCTTGATAAGTAATCTCAGTTACTTTTATAGATCTCAGATGAGTTACTCCTTCAGATAGACTAGAATCGTGGTAGAATAAGTACCATTTGTTTTCAAATTCACAGATAGAATGATGAGAAGTCCAGCCTATAACAGGATTTAAAATTCGGCCTTTATAGGTAAATGGTCCATAAGGATTGTCGCCTATGGCATAGCATATAAAATGGGTATCTCCTGTTGAATAGGAGAAATAATACTTTCCATTGTATTTATGGACCCAAGAAGCTTCAAAAAAACGTCGTTCATTATCGCCAGCTAATAAAAGCTCGCCATTTTCATCGAGAATTTCTATTTCTTTTGGCTCTTCGGCAAATTCCTTTAAATCGTCTGTTAGTTTAGCTATAATTGGTCCTAAAGCAGCTTCATGAGATAAAGGCTCTTCGTTAGTTTCAGAGTAGATGTTGTTTCGGTAATTTTGAAGCTGGCCGCCCCAAATACCTCCAAAATACATGTAGTATTTACCGTCTTCATCTTCAAAAACTGCAGGGTCAATAGTATAACTTCCTTTTATAGCTTCAGGCTGTGGAATAAAAGGTCCTGTTGGCGAATTGCCTATAGCAACTCCTATTCTAAAAATACCATCATAAGCTTTGGCAGGGAAATATAAGTAATATTTACCGTTTTTATGAGCTGCATCTGGAGCCCACATTTGTTTTTTTGCCCAGAGAACATCGTTAACATGTAAAGCACAACCGTTGTCTTTAGCTTCTGAATCAATGTTCTCCATTGAAATAACATGATAATCCTCCATGCCAAAATGGTCTCCATTGTCATTAAAGTCTATTCCTACTTCTATATCATGTGATGGATAAATATAAATTTTTCCATTAAAAACATGAGCTGAAGGATCAGCGGTGTACATATGTGATACTAATGGTTGTGATATGGCTTTCATATTTAATTGTTCAAAATCAATATGTTCAATACTTTCTTCCGACATAATTTTACTCTTTTTGGTATTATTTTTTATTATTAATTTCTTCTTTGTTTTAAGTCACTTTCTATTTCTAGTTCCATTTTCTTATTGATTTCATAGAAAAATAATAGACCTACTCCAATTAAAAAGGGTATAGAAGGGAAAATGCTGACTAATAGTTTTATTCCGTTTATGGCGCTATCGGATTGGGTTGTAGAATTGGGTACATAATTAAACGAGCTTAAAACCAAGGTGGTTAATGAACCTCCAATACTTAAACCCGCTTTTAAACCTACCATCATTGCCGAGAAAATAATTGCTGTAGCGCGTCGATTGTTTTTCCATTCAGAATAATCAGCTACATCGGCTATCATTGCCCATAAAATAGGGATGGTGATTCCGTAGAAAAAGCCGTGAAGGATTTGGGATACAAACATTAAAGTTAGCGACTCAGGCGAATAGAAATAAAAAGCTAAGATGAATAGAGTTGACACAAATAGGAATAATCTAAAAATGTCTCTCTTCCCGTATTTATCGGCTAATTGTTTTGAAAAAGTAATTCCCACTATCATAAAAATGATACCTCCAGCATTAAATAATCCAAATCCTGCCGAAATTGGATCTTCACCAAAAGGATTTATTCCCCATGAAGTTAAAGTGTCCAGTAAAGGTTTTATAAATAGAGTTAGTTGTTCTTTGTTAACATAATTTTCAAAATAATAAACATAAGATCCACCTTTCATGGCAAGGGTAATGAAAACTAAAGTTGTTAGGACTAACATGATTACCCAAGGCTTGTTTTTAACTAAATCACCTAGATCTTCACGGATGCTTGATTTTTGTTCTGGTTTGGGAATGATTCGTTCTTTAGTAGTCAAAAATGTTATAATAAGCATGATGGTACCAATAATTGCCAATACTGTCATTACTTTTTCAATTCCAATAGCTTTATCTCCATTTCCTGCGGTTTTAATAATTCCAAGCATAAAAACCTGAACAAAGAATTGCGCAAACATTACTGCTACAAAACGATAAGAAGATAGACTGTTGCGCTCTTTCATATCTCCAGTTATTACGCCACTTAATGCAGAGTAGGGTAGATTATTAGAAGCGTAAAACAATAACAGAAAGGTGTATGTTATAACAGCGTAGATTACTTTTCCCTGATAAGAGAAATTAGGTGTGGTAAATGCTAATAAAGCAATGATTCCTAATGGGATTGAAGTGAATAAAATCCAAGGTCGAAATTTCCCCCATTTTGTTGAAGTTCTATCTGCAATAGCACCAATTATTGGATTAAATATAAATGCTGCTATCAAACCAACAACCAACATTATGATTGAGGAATGTTTAGGAGATAATCCATATATATCAGTATAAAAATAAGCCAGATAGGTCATTAATGTTTGGAATACTAGGTTGGCTGCTAGATCTCCTAAACTATATCCAATTTTTTCTTTTATGGATAGTTTTTGTTGGTTTTGATTCATTTCTGTTAGTAATAGGTTTTATTAAAAAAATAAAAAAACAATCGGTTGTGTAAATATATGTAAAACTTTTTTCAAAACAAGAAAAAGAGATTATATATCTAAATTATTAGTTCTTTCTAGATAAAGATGATTTAATTTTTGGTGCCCGCAATAATGGTGTATTAGGTTTTTTTAGCTCAATAACACTGTAATAGGCTTTTTTAGGTTCTAGTTTTCTGTCAAATAATAAAGGATAATTGGTTCTTCCTTTAATAGGCCAGTCGTTTAGCCAAGATTGACTATCATTAACTCCCCAGAAAGTTACTCTACTTATTTTGTCTTTGTGTTTTAAAAACAATTTAAAGATGTCTGCATAGCGTTGTGCTAATTTTGTCTGAATAGAATCTGGTAAGGTTTTCGGATAGGGATTCATTTTTGCGCTATTCTCAAATTGTTGATTTACTTCGGCTCCTTGTTGATTCCATGGACTTGGTAAAACGGAAACATCAAGTTCAGTAATAGCTACTTTCACTCCTAATTTAGAATATTCTATAATGCTTTTTTCAATTTCTGCTATAGATGGACTATCTATTTGCCAATGTCCCTGCATTCCAATTCCATCAATCTTAATACCTTTTTCCTGAATTTTTTTGACCATTCTAATGACACCATCTCTTTTAGCAGGGTTGGTCATGCTATAATCATTATAATATAAATCGACTTTAGGGTCTGCAGCAGCAGCAAGTTGGAATGATTTAGCTAAATAATCTTCACCAAGAGTATTCAAAAAAACGGATTTCCTCAAAGTTCCATCGTCATTAATCGCCTCATTAACCACGTCCCAGGAATTTATTTTCCCTTTGTATTTCGAAACTATTGTGGTAATATGATCTTTTAAGAAGGCATTCATTTCTGAACTATCTTTAATTTTTTCAATCCAAGGCGCTAATTGGCTATGCCAAATTAAAGTATGTCCGTGTATGAACATATTGTTTTTTTTACCATAGGCAACAAATTTATCAGTCATATTGAAATCAAATTTGTCTTTTTCGGGATGAATAAACATTGATTTCATTATGTTTTCGGCAGTAATGGCGCTAAATTGGGTAGCAATAAAATTAGTTACTTTTGGATCACTCTCTTCAATTTGATTTAAATCTAAGGCAGTACCAATATAAAAATCTTTTTTATAAGCATTTTTAAGTGAATTTTTATCGACTTGTTTTTGTTGCGAATTAGCGCAGCTATAGGTTAATATTACAGATCCCAGTAGGAGGTATGTTTTTATTTTTTTCATCGGTTAATAGATTTATATTGTTTTTATTTCTTTTTATAACTTTCGTTTGGTCCCAGATAGCTTTGTTTTAATTCTCCAGATGCTGTTTCAATCACAATTTTTTGTAACACTAATCCGCTATCCATTCCATAGATTTTTAAAGTGTGGTTTCCTGTATTTTCTATTTGATGGGTAGAAGTGATGATTTTGATGTTATTGGCTACCGCTGTATTCCACGTTCTATCTGAATCACCTTCATTAAAGTTGATGATTTGTGGTTTTTCGTTATCAAATCCTATTCCGTATTTTAAACCATTTCCTGTTGTATAATTTATCGTTGGAGAAAAATATGCATAAATTTTTACTTTGCCTTTACTAATAAAATGAACGTCATATTCCAGTTTTGGAGAAGTTTCTGAAATTGCAATAGATTCTATGTTGGTAGGGTTTAAAGTTACTGCTGCATCCGTGCGGCCTAGGTTAGGAACAACAATCCATTTAGAAAGTTTTGTATTGATTGCTCTAGAATAATTTTTTGCTTCAATTGCAATAACGCCATCAGTTTCAATAAATCCTTTTGCATTTACCAGATCAATATTCTTAATGTTTAGATAAACGCTAATTGTTTTTCCATTGGCAGTTATGGTAAAAAAGCTTTTGGTGTTTTCTTTTGGTGCTTTTGTCCAATCAATATTCACGTTTATTCTTTCTTCTTTGTCAACAATTCCATTTGTTTTAGAAAACTGAATCCATTTGTCTTTAGATGTTATCTTATAATTAAATGCTTTTGACGATTTATTGAAAATATCTACAAAATGACTTTGTTTTTCGAATGAAATAAAATTAGGTAAAACGGCTTCTTCTGAAATATTTGACCAATCTTTTTCAGAACCTTCAATAGCAATTCCAAAATTTTGGGTGTCTTTTATTTCTAATGTTTTAGTCTCTGGAATGGTATTTTCTCTTGGTTCTTGCCAGCCAATGTATCCAATGTGAGTTTGCGACATCATATGATTCCATTTTCCGTTCCCTATTTTTGTATGATAATAGTCGGTAAGTTCAGCATCTTTGGCAAACAATTCTTTGACTTTTTGAGCATAGTCATTTGTTGAAACACGGCCTTGACTTGCATACAGACTATTTTTTGCAGTAGCTAAATAAAGTTCGTTTAAATTTACGCTTGCCAATACGGGAAATAAAACCAATTGATAATAGGCATCTTTGTATTCAGAAGCAATTTTGTCATTAACTTCTTGAGCTAATTTTGCAAGCTTCGTGTAATCTTTGACTACATTTTCGGCTTCATTATAATTGATTAAACTATAAGTGGAAGCATTTAATAATTCCGGTTTTATACGGGCATTGTACTTGCTGTACATTTTCATAATATGAGCAATGTCTTTTGAAGACTGACCGCCAAAATTTTCTTTAGACCAATATTTATAATAATCATCTAGGTTAGTAGTATTCCATTGTTCAGGATTCCAAGCATAATCTAAGAAGAATTCAATAGGGAATTCCATTGGTTTTATATCGCCCACATTTACAATCCATATTTTATCGACTTCATTTTGATATGCCAAATGCATTTGTTCCCAAGTGCGTTCAATTTGGTTTGTGTTTATCCACTTGTAATTTCTAGGCCCTCCCACATAATCATAGTGATAGTAAATTCCATAACCTCCTTTTCTTGGTTTTGCATTTAAAGCAGGAAGTTTTCTAATATTTCCCCAGTTGTCATCACATAATAGCAAAGTAACATCATCAGGAACTCGCATTCCTTTATCATAATAGTCTTGGACTTCTTTGTATAAAGCCCACATTTGAGGAGTTTCTTCGGCTGGTTTTTTAGTTACATCCTGGATTATTTCGCGTTGCGTTTTGACAATATTTTCTAATAAATCAATAGCTGTTCCTTGCGTCATAGGTTCGTCTCCATCACCTCGCATTCCAATGGTAACAATAGTTTCAGTATTGCCCATTCGTTTGATTCCATCTTTCCAAAATTCTTTTAACTTTTCAGAATTGGTACTAAAGTCCCATTTGCCATTGGCATCGCCCCATTCGGCATGAGCACGTGTTAAAGGTTCATGATGAGAAGTTCCCATCACAATTCCATATTCATCAGCTAAGGCAGCATTTTGTGGGTCATCAACATAGAACTTTTTGCCCCACATGGCCGGCCATAAATAGTTTCCTTTCATTCTAAGAATTAATTCGTAAACTTTCTCGTAGAATTTAGAATTTAAACCACCAAATTTTTCGACAGCCCATCCAGTTAGTGCTGGGGCTTCGTCATTAATGAAAATTCCTCGGTATTTTACTTTTGGTTCACCCAAAGTATGAACTCCTGGAAGTACGTACAATTGCGATTGTTTTTTTGCAGGGACATCAGCCCAAAAAGCTAAAGGTGAAATACCAATTTGATTCGAAAGATCATAGATTCCATAAATTGTTCCTCGTTTATCTGAACCAGCAATTACTAAGGCTCTTTTAATTCCTTTGACTGGGTTTTCTACAATTTGAGTGGTGAATTTCTCCCATTTTCCTTGAAGTTGCGAAGCATCAATTTTTCCGTTTTTTGCTAATTGATCTATAATTGAACTTTTTCCTAAAGTGCCAATGATTACTATATTTTCGGATGATTCGGTTTTGTCTTTGAAGAGTTTGGGCGTTAAGTTAGTAACTGTATTAATGTCTTTTTGAAGATGACCGACAACTTTGATAACACCTGAAAAATCATTACTACTTACTAATAGAGAAGTTACTTTTCCTTTTGCTGCCAAAGCAAAATTTTTAGAAGAAGCTTTAGTTGTTACGTATTTATTAAGGTTTATAGCATAGCCATTTGTACTTGTTGTTACAAGTGCAAAGAGGAATATGAGTAGATAAGCAAATTTTTTAATATGCTGCATTTGATTTTATAGCTTAATTTCCTGGTGCAAATGGAAATGTTAATGATTTGAAATAGTCTAAGGATTGGGTAGGTTTTTCAACTTCTGAAGGTAATTCTTTTTCAGAGAATTGTTGGAAGTACAATAGGCAAGCGTCTCTCCACCATTTAGCTTCTTTGTTTTGGATGTTAAGAAGCATTTGTACTTCTTTAAATCTATCTTCATCGACATATTTTTCCATTTTATTCCATGTTGTAATCATTGTTCCAACTTGGTTAACACCTTCCTGATATTTTAATGCAATTCCTTCCCAGAGTGTATGACCATTTTTTAATTTGTAATCCCATGGGATATGATGAAACCACAGTAAATCTTTTTCAGGACAAGTTTTTATATTGTCAAATAGGTTGGCGACTTCGGGAGCATATTGAGCTGTGGCATTGCTTCCTGTTTTAGAACGATCAAATCCAATTCCGTCTTTTGAGGCTTTATGATAATAAACTGGATTCCATTCAGGTCTTGACAGATTGCTTATCCAAGGCCCAGGTCCATAGTGATGTCCTGTATCCATAATGTGGTGTAAGCCCAATGGTGTCATGTAATTAACTACAGCTTCTCTTGATATTAGCATCATTTCTTTGACTGGCTTTATGAAATTTTCGTCATTAGAAAAAGTACTTCTCAACCATTCATCGGCAATAGTTTCGGAATCTAAATAAGGATTCCAGGCAAGGCGTCCAAAGCCATACCAATTGGCCTGAGCAAATGGATGACCCGTCCAGTTCAAGTCATTACCAATATTGGCTATTCCCGCAATTCCAGTGATTTTATTACTGTTTAGAGAACCATCAATTATTTTGGCTACAGTCGAACCTTTTCCTTTTCTGTAGGTGTCAGCTTCTAAAGTTTCCTGGTATAATTTAGATAAATAGACTAAATGCGAACTAAAGCCTAAATATTCTTGAGTAATTTGGAATTCCATCATCGTATTGGTTTTTGGCATCGCGCCAAATAGGGGATGGAAGGGCTCTCTCGGTTGGAAATCAATCGCGCCATTCTTGACTTGTACAATTACATTATCTCTAAATTTTCCATCATAAGGTACAAATTCGCTATAAGCCTGTTTGGCTCTGTCATCAGTATCATGTTCAGAATATACAAAAGCCCTCCACATAACAATTCCGTTAAAAGGAGCTAAGGCATCGGCTAGCATATTAGCGCCGTCAACGTGATCTCTGCCATAATTTTGAGGTCCAGGCTGTCCTTCAGAATTGGCTTTTACCAGGAATCCACCAAAGTCAGGAATTCGGGCATAAATTTCGGCAGTTTTATTTTTCCACCAATTAATTACTTCTGCATTTAATGGGTCGGCAGTTTTTAATCCTCCAATTTCTATTGGTGCCGAAAAACGTGCTGTCAAATAGACTTTTATTCCATAAGGTCTAAAAACGTTTGCTAAGGCTTCAACTTTTTCTAAGTATTGTGGGGTTAATATTAAAGCATTGGCATTTACATTGTTAAGTACTGTTCCGTTAATACCTATTGAAGCATTTGCGCGAGCATAATCTATATAGCGTTGGTCAATAAAATCAGGTAATTTTTGCCAATTCCACAGTGAAAATCCAGCGTATCCTCTTTCAACTGTTCGATCTAAATTGTCCCAATGGTTTAATATTCTGATGTCTGTTTTTGGAGAATCAATAATAGCTAAATTCTCTATGGAATGATTCGTTTGAATTAATCTTAAAAAAGTAAAGACACCATAGAGTACAGCTACATCATTGTTTCCAGTGATTATAATATTTTTTTTATTGTTAATTGAAATTGTTTTAATGATAAAACCGTCTTTCTTAAGTTTGCTAAAGTCGGTTTTTAAGTTTTCTTGTAAAAGTGAGCTTAAAGAATTTTTATTTCCAATAATTATTGAATTTTCTCCTTCAACAGCGGTGTTCTGAGATGTTTTATAACCTAACATCTTTTCAAGTGCTGTGTTAAGTTCAGTTATGCCAACTTTCAAAGTTTCAGAATTACCAAGAACAGTAATACTTTTAATATTTTTAAGATATTCTGAAATTATTTTAGGATTGTTTTTGTACTCATATTGCAGCCATAATTTATAGTCTTTTTGAGCAGTAACTGAAAAAGATATAGCTAAAAAAGAGAGAATATAGATGAAATATTTAGTTTTTTTTAATTTCATGATTCTGTTTATTTGGCTTAGTTTTTAATTTATCCATTGTTTTATCATTTTAAAAAAGTAAATATGATAATATTAAACAATAATAAATGAATATATTTTCGCAATCGGTTGTGTAAAAGTATAGATTTGTTGTTGAAGAAAAAAATTTCGGAAGCTTTTTTTATAAAATTGCTTTTAAAAAGAGTTTAATAGGTAGAAAAGCAATCCATTTTTTATTAAAATCTATCGAAGAAAGTTGAAAAGGATGCTGTTTTTAGTAATATTAGGATTGGTTTCAAATATTGAAATTTGGCAAAACAAAAAACCAACGTTTGCTATTTTAACGTTGGTTTTGTTTGATTTGATATGAAGTATCAGGATTTTATCTTTTTGATGATTCTCTAACTAACACCTCGGTGTTTAAAAAAGTAATTTCTTTAACTTCGTCTTTTTTAGTTGATTTTAAGTTTTTTAAGATAATTTCAGCAGAAGCTTTTCCCATTTTTTCAGCTGGATGTGTAATAGTTGAAATATTAGGGTCTATAATTTGCGAAATAGGGTCGTTGTTAAATCCTATAACAGCAATATCTTCGGGTACTTTAATACCTCTTTTTTTAGCGGTTTGAACAGCACTTACAGCTATAATGTCTCCTGAGGCAAAAACGCCATCGGGAATAGGGTTTAAATCGAATAATTTATTGCTGGCTTTTACACCTTCTTCATAAGTTACTTGTTTCAGGTGTATTATTAACTCTTCATCTATTGGTAAATTATGGTCTTTTAATGCTTCTATATAGCCTCTTTTTCTTTCGTTATATAGATTGCCAAATTCAGCACCTGCTGTCAAGTGGGCAATTCGTTTACAGCCTTGGTCAATCAAGTGTTTTGTAGCTTTGTATCCCGCAGCATAGTTGTCTATAATAACTCTAAACGTATTAAAGTCTTTTGGAACCCTGTCTACAAAAACAAGCGGAATATTATTACTTATAAATTGATCAAAATGAGAAGTATCACGAGTTTCCATAGCAAGTGAGCTAATAACTCCACTGACTCTGTTGCTATAAAGTGCTTTAGCCATACTAACTTCTTCTTTATAGGAGTCATGAGATTGCATGATAATTACCGTGTACCCTGATTTCTGCGCCGTAATCTCGATACCACTAATTAATGACGAAAGAAAGGGTTGGGTGATTGTTGGAATCAAAACACCTATGGTTTTTGTTTTGTTACCACGTAATCCTGCTGCCAAAGTATTAGGTACATAACCCATTTTCTCAGCAGTTTCTTTTACCTTCTTTATGGTTTTTTTACTTATAGTATGATGATCTTTTAAAGCTCTTGATATTGTTGAGGTAGCAAGATTTAACTTTTCGGCGATATCATAAATGGTAACATCTTTATTTTCTTCCATAGATCATAATATTCTTAAAACAAATATATTTAAATTAACGTGAGTTGATGCAGACTTTTTAAAAGATATGTTTTAAGTGAAAAAATATTGCCTAGATTTGTTTTTACGTTATTAGTAATCAGTGTTTTATACTGGAGTTTAAAATAGCTATTAGTTATGATTAGAAATAAAAAAATAGAATTCTTCTTTTTTTTAAATTTAAAACAAACTATATTTGTAAAACACACCAGACCAGAACAGTATGGTTTAAAATAATCTGTTTTCTATTTAAAATTATAAATTAATGAATAAAAAGATTGACAATTTAGCTGCTGACAATATCAGAGCATTAGCTATTTCTATGGTTGAAAAAGCAAATTCAGGACATCCAGGAGGTGCAATGGGAGGTGCAGACTTTATGCATATTCTTTATACAGAATATTTAAATTTTGATCCCACTGAGATGGACTGGCCATTTAGAGATAGATTCTTCATGGATGCAGGACATTTATCTGCTTTGATGTATTCTCAGTATCATTTGTTAGGGAATTATTCTAAAGAAGATTTGCAAAATTTCAGACAATGGGGTTCGGTTACACCAGGTCATCCAGAAGTAGATGTGTTAAGAGGAATTGAAAATACTTCAGGCCCATTAGGTCAAGGACATGCTATGGGAGTTGGGGCAGCTATTGCGGCTAAGTTTTTAGATGCTAGATTCAGCGGATTGTTTAATCATAAAATATATGGTTTTATAACAGATGGAGGAGTTCAGGAAGAGATTTCACAAGGCGCAGGAAGAATTGCAGGACATCTGGGCTTGAATAATTTTATTATGTTTTACGATTCTAATGATGTTCAACTTTCGTCAATGACCGATGAAGTTACCTCTGAAAATACAGCAATGAAATATCAAGCCTGGGGATGGAAAGTCATTACTATTGATGGTCATAATCATGATGAAATTAGAAATGCTTTAAATGTAGCTAATGCTGAAACAGAAAAGCCTACATTGATCATTGGTAAAACCATTATGGGTAAAGGCTGTGTCACTGCCGATGGTGGAATGTATGAGGGTGAATGTGAGTTGCACGGAAAACCTATTGGAGATACTAAGGCTGATTATGTAAAAACTTTAATTAATCTTCATGCTAATCCTGAGCATCCGTTCGAGATTTTTGACGAAGTGAAGCATCATTATGCAAATGTTTTGCTTGAAAAAACAGCAAAATCTTCTAATGTAAAAAGTAGTATTGCAGCATGGAGAAATGAAAATACAGCATTGGCTGAAAAACTAGATTTATTTTTATCGGGTGAATTAGCTGAATTAGATTTAAGTTCAGTAGTTCAAAAAGCAAATACGGCTACTAGAGATGCTTCGTCAGCGGTATTAGGATATTTAGCCGAAAATGTGGAAAATATAATTGTATCATCTGCTGATTTATCTAATAGTGATAAAACTGATGGCTTTTTGAAAAAATCATCTATTTTACAGAAAAATGATTTTAGTGGAGCATTTTTACAAGCGGGTGTTGCTGAGCTAACGATGACAGCAATTGCTAATGGTATTGCTCTTCATGGCGGTGTTATTCCTGTGGTAGCTACTTTCTTTGTGTTTTCTGATTATATGAAACCAGCTATCCGATTAGCAGCAATTCAGGAACTTCCAGTGAAATATGTTTTAACGCATGATTCATTTAGAGTAGGAGAGGATGGTCCTACACACCAGCCAATTGAACAGGAAGCACAGATGCGTTTACTTGAAAAGATAAAAAATCATTCAGGACACCAAAGTTTGTTAGCCTTGCGTCCAGCCGATGCTATCGAAACTTCAGTAGCCTGGGATATGGCTTTGAAAAACACCAATACTCCAACGGCTTTAATTTTGTCAAGACAAGGAATCAAAGATATTCCTGCAACAAGAGCTTCAAGATATGAAGAGGCTACAGCAGCTACTAAAGGTGGGTATTTAGTAAAGTCAACTCCAAATGCGGATATTACTTTAATTGCAAATGGATCGGAAGTTTCAACACTCTTAGACGCAGCTGAAATATTAGAAAAGGAAAAAGGTTTAAAAGTAAATGTAGCTTCAATTATTTCAGAAGGATTATTCAAATCACAATCAAAATCTTACCAAGAAAGTATTATTCCAAAAGGGGAAATGGTTTTTGGACTTACGGCTGGGCTTCCTGTTAATCTTGAAGGATTAATAGGCGATTCAGGAAAAGTTGTTGGTTTGGAGCATTTTGGATATTCAGCTCCAGCCTCAGTTTTGGATGAGAAATTTGGCTTTAACCCTAAAAAAGTAAGTGAAGAAATAATCCAATATTTAATTGAGAATAACGTAACTATTTAAACTAAAAGAAAATGAAATTTTTTATTGACACAGCAAATTTAAAAGATATAAAAGAAGCTAATGATTTAGGTGTTTTGGATGGAGTAACTACTAATCCATCGTTAATGGCAAAGGAAGGAATCACTGGATCGGACAATATTATAGCACATTATGTGCAAATATGTGAATTAGTTGACGGAGACGTCAGTGCTGAAGTTATTTCTACCGATTTTGAAGGTATGATTGCTGAAGGAGAAAGACTGGCCGCTTTACATCCTCAAATCGTGGTTAAAATTCCAATGATAAAGGATGGTATAAAAGCGATAAAATATTTTTCAAATAAAGGAATCAGGACTAATTGTACTTTGGTTTTTTCATCTGGTCAAGCCCTTTTGGCGGCTAAAGCTGGAGCAACTTATGTATCTCCATTTATCGGAAGATTAGATGATATCTCTACAGACGGATTAACTTTGATTGAAGAAATCAGACTGATTTATGATAATTTTGGTTTCGAAACCCAAATACTAGCAGCGTCAGTAAGAAACGTAATGCATATTATCAATTGTGCAAAAATAGGATCGGATGTAATCACAGGACCATTGAGTGCCATTGAAGGATTATTGAAGCATCCATTAACCGATATTGGTTTGGCAACTTTTTTAGCGGATTACCAAAAAGGGAATAGTTAAATTTTTCAGAAATAGATTAGAAAGAAAAGGAAGTCTTGAGTAAGGCTTCCTTTTTTTGTGGAATTTTTATTGATATATAATTTTGTAGTCTTTTGTGTTGTATAATGAAGATTAGGATGAACTTTAAGTTTAGTTTCTCTCTTTTTATCTTTTTTTCAATATTTAAAACAATCGGTTGTTGATTATGTAATAAGTACGTTGTAGTTTTTTTGTATTTTGCGTTATTTATAATTATTAATGGCTTTAAATATTTGATATGTATTTTTAAAGCTAATATTTTTAAAATATTTTAAAAAATAATTACGCAATCGGTTGTGTGTTTTGTATTTTTATTTATATTTGTTAATGAATAATAATTCAAATACTTTGTTGAATCAGATAACAAAGTGTGACAATTACCAACTAAAATTTATTTTAATTTAACCAAATTTAATCTCATGCAAAATGTAAATTTACAATTGTATTCACGATGGAGACATCCTTGGTCTCTTCAAGTATTTTATTCCTTACTCTTATTTTTTTTCATGATTGCAGCTACAAATGCACAGTCAGTAATTAAAGGAGTTGTTAAAGATGAATCTGGTATGCCGATTCCAGGTGCTAATATTTTATTAAAAGGAACTCAGGTGGTTTCTAGTACTGATTTTGATGGAAATTATACAATCAAGATAGCAAATAATGCTAAGGTGTTGCTGTTTTCATTTATAGGATATAAAACAAAAGAAGTAGCTATTGGGAATCAGTCAGTTATTAATGTTAGTCTTGAGCCTGCTGCTTCTGAATTAACCGAAGTGATAGTTGTAGGTTATGGAACCCAAAGGAAAGAAGCCGTAACGGGTTCGGTTGCCTCAATAAGTGGTGATGTTATGAGAGAAGTGCCTTCGGCAAATATTACTCAAGCTTTACAGGGTCGTATTGCTGGAGTTCAAATGTCTCAAACGTCATCAAAACCTGGTGCTACTATGCAAATACGTATTCGAGGTACGCGTTCATTAACAGCAGGAAATGATCCGCTTGTGGTACTTGATGGTATTCCTTTTTCAGGAACTTTATCTGATATTAGTCCAGATGATATTAAAAGTATAGATATTTTAAAGGATGCTTCTGCAACTGCAATTTATGGTTCTCGTGGTGCAAATGGGGTTCTTTTAGTAACTACTAATAAAGGATCAAAAGGTCAAAAAGCAAAAATTGCTTATAATACTTATACTGGTTTTAAAACCGCAGTTAAATATCCTATGATGGAAGGGCCTGAATACCTTGCATTACGTAAACTAGCGGGAAAAAACCTTGTTAATGGTTTAGATGAAGCTGAAGATGTAAATACTGATTGGCAGGATTTATTTTATAGATCCGCAATCGTAACAAGTCATGATTTGGCTGTTTCGGGAGGAAGTGAGAAAGGTAATTACAATTTTGGTGCTAACTATTACAAAGACCAAGCGGTATTACCAGGTTCTGAATTTTCTCGATTGTCTTTGCGTGCAGCTCTTGATCAGGAATTAGGTTTATTGCGTGTAGGTTTTTCATCAAATAATAATTTTAGTATTACAGATGGTGGTAGTTTAGGGATGTATGGTGTTTTGAGTATGTCTCCTCTTGCTAATCCATATAACGACGATGGAACTTTGAAAAGAACTGTCAGAATGCCTCAAGACGAAAATTGGGTGTATACTAGAGAAAGTATGAAAAGCCTTGGCGATAAATGGATTGACAGAAATAATGCTTATGGTTCTTATAACTCGGTATATGCCGAAATGAAAATTCCTGCTATAGATGGTTTAAAAGCGCGTATTAATCTTGGAGCAAACTTCCGTACAAGTAATTCTGGTAGTTATACAGGAATTGGTGTTTTTAATACTAATATTAATAATCCTAACGTAGCTTCAATTGGTAATTCACTTACGACTAGTTGGACTATTGAAAATATGTTGACTTATGATCATACTTTTGCACAAAAACATAAAGTAAATGCTATGGTATTGTATTCTGCTGCTGAGGATAGTTATAATAGTTCATCAATTTCAAGAAAAAATATTGCTGGAGATAGTTTTCAATACTTTAATTTAGGTCAGACATCTACAGGTAGTAATGATGATATTACAATTAATAGTGATAATCAAAAATATACAAAGAGTGGTTTAACTTCTTATATGGCTCGTGTGATGTATTCTTATGATGACCGTTATATGATAAGCGCTACATTTCGTTCAGATGCTTCTTCAAGATTAGCACCGTCTAATCAAAGACATAGTTATCCAGCAATATCAGCAGGTTGGAATATCAATAAAGAAGCATTTATGAAAGACATTAGCTGGATTGATGCATTGAAATTACGTGGAGGATATGGACAAACTTCTAATCAATCAGTAGCTCCTTATGCAACACTTGGTTATTTAAGTACAAGGCCTTATAATTTTGGAAATACAAATGCTACAGGATATTATGTTTCAACATTACCTAATCCTAATTTAGGTTGGGAATATTCAATTACAACTAATTATGGTTTAGATTTTTCTCTCTTAAACCATCGTTTATCAGGAACTGCTGAATATTATACAACCGATACAAAAGACTTATTACTTAGTGTGAATTTACCAGTTACTTCAGGTGTTAGTAGCTATGTAGGGAATGTTGGAGCAACTCAAAATAAAGGTTGGGAGCTTTCTCTAAATGGAGTGATATTAGATAATTACAATGGTTGGACATGGGATGCTGGAGTGAATTTTTACAGCAATAAAAACAAGTTAATGTCTTTGGCTTCAGGAACAACTGAAGATAAGAATAACTGGTGGTTTGTTGGGAAACCTCTGAATGTAATTTACGATTATAAGAAAGTTGGAATTTGGCAAACTGATGCAGAAGCGAAACAATATGAAGGTTCAGGCGGAGCTGCTGGAATGGTTAAAGTACTTTATACGGGTGATCACAATCCAGATGGTAGTCCTACTAGATTAATTGGTACAGATGACAGACAAGTTATGAATGCTGATCCTAATTTGCAAGGTGGTTTCAATACTCGTGTAGCTTATAAAGGATTTGATTTAAGTGTGGTTGGTACTTTTCAAAGTGGAGGAATTTTAAATAGTACTCTTTATGGATCTAATGGTTATCTTAATATAAATGACGGACGTAGAGGTCAAATAGATATAGATTATTGGACACCAACTAATACAGATGCTCAATTTCCAATGCCTGGAGGTCCTACTGAAAGTAATAATCCAAAATATGGTTCTACTTTAGGTTATTTTGATGCTTCTTACGTGAAATTGAAAACAATTACATTGGGGTATAATCTTGAAAAAGAATGGATACAACGCGCAGGTATGGATAGACTAAGGTTATATTGTACTGTTCAGAATCCATGGGTTATTTATTCGCCTTACCACAAACTATCAGGTATGGATCCTGAAACTAATTCATATGCTAATGATGGTGCTAATATGGCTGTAGCCTATTCTGGAAATTTGAGCCGTTTACTTACTGTAGGTTATAATACACCTCAGTCACGTAACTTAATATTAGGACTTAATATAACATTCTAAAATATTTAATGATGAAATATATAAATATAAAAAGATATATAGGAACAGCTTTATTCTCATTTTTATTGATGGGATGTTCAGATATATTAGAAGAAAATCCTCGTGCAATTTTTACACCAGATTATTTTTCAACACCAGAAGGAGTAATGGGAGGAGTAACTTCTATGTATGGACACTTACGTTACATGTATGGGAATGGTTACTTTTTGAATGTGGGTCAAATAGCGACTGATGAATCTACTTGGGGGCAAAGTTCAGACGGAAATGTTAAAAATTTAGATTTTTCTGGAGTTGGCGAAATTAACCCATCAACCAGTAATACAGGTGCTGTTTGGAATAATGCTTTTCCAAATATTAATACGGCTAGCGGTGTGATTGAAAATGCTTCTAAAATTGGAACAATTTCTAATGCATTGATTGCTGAAGCTAGATTTTTTCGCGCCTTTGATTATTTTTTATTAGTACAAACTTATGGAGGAGTTCCTTTAGATTTAGGTGCAGGAGAGTTAAAGTTTAATTCTTCTACTTCAAGATACTCTGTACGTAATACTGTTCCTGAGGTATATAGTAAAGCAATTTTTCCTGATTTATTGAAAGCTATTGAGGATTTACCTATAGCTGGACGTGTTACTGGTGGTGTAACTAAAACAGCTGCTAGATTGTATTTAGCAAAAGCCTATCTTACTTTTGGTTGGTGGCTTGAAAATCCTAATAATATCCCTACTTATCCTGCGGCCGATCGTGTTGATTTAGATGGACATAATGCAGCTTGGTATTTCCAACAAGCTTATGATGTAGCAACTGCAGCAATTGCAGACCCAGATAAATTTGGTCTGCAGGAATCATTTTATGATGTGAATGTTGCAACTAAAGATCGTAATAAAGAAATGCTTTTATATGCAGATCATACACAGTCAAGTGCAATTTATAATGGAGGAGATTTGAGTTATAGTGGAGGAGGTTTTGGAACAGATAATTTTGCTAGCTGGTTTGAGCAATTTAATTATACAGTTATTAGGAGTTCATCAAGTTCGACAAAATGGGCTGCTGTAAGTTCTGTTCAACGTGAGGCAGAACAGCATTTAGGACGTCCATGGACTATGTTGGCTCCACCTATTGGGGTCTTTAAAAACACCTTTGCTGATAAGACAAACGATTCTCGTTATGATGGCACTTTTACATCGGTATTTCGTGGTAACTGGGCTAAGGCTGGAATAGCAACTCCGGTATTTTATAATGCAAATTATCTGCCTGTCACTAATGGTGCAGCCGTTTTAACTTTCTTAAATTCGGATGTAGGTGGAGTTGATTATTCTAATTCGGTATATAATAGTTCAGTAGGAGCTGGTGTGTTGCCTGGAAGAGCTGATTTTGTAATTGAGCCAAGCTTTATTTCTAGAATTTGTTATCCTTCTAACTGGAAACTTGGGCCTTACCGAACAGATAATAATGGAGGACTAGGTTCGCCTAACGGAAGTAGTACACGTCCGTTTGCTGTAGCTAAATTTTCAGAATTGTATTTTATTGCTGCCGAAGCAGCTGTGAAAGGAGCAACTACTCAAGCAGGAAAGACTGCAAGAGATTTGATTAATGTTATCCGTGCACGTGCAGGAAAATGGACTTTTGATAATAATGGAAATACAGCGAAAGTACAAGATAATAGCGCTGCTATGATTGCTGCAACCCCGGCTATAATTGATATAAACTATGTTCTAGCAGAACGTTCACGTGAATATTTTGGTGAAGGATACCGTTGGTATGATCTAGCGCGTACTCAAAAATGGATAGAATATGGTAGTTCTTTCACCATTGCTGGAGCAACAAATCCTAATGATTGGAAAGATCATACGGTAAAAACATTTACACGTACTATTTCAACTGCCAATTATTTGCGACCAATTCCAACAAGTCAATTAGATGGAATGGAAATGACGGCAGCTGAAAGAAAAGCTTATCAAAATCCAGGTTATAATTAAGAAAATAGAGTTTTAAATAGCGTTGCTATTTACTATAAAGTGTGTTGTTAATAAAAGGAAGTCTTATTTAAGACTTCCTTTTATTATTGGTTTGGTAACCTGTTTTTCAAAAGATTTAATACAATATAAAAAATCAAATGTTTTAGAACTGTGTGAAATTTATAACCAAATTGTACTGAGTATGTTAAAAAATAAATCAATGAATTTTCAACAATGAAAAAGAGAGAAATACTTTTTTTATCATCATTATTAATGGGCCTGTTTTCCTTTACAGGAATAGGTGGTAAAGACAAACCTAAAGTAAAGCTAGTAAAGAATCCCCCAGTTTTTTCTAATGTGATTTACCAGGGTGATGATCAACTTTATAAAAACAATCCATTAAAAGCAGATGAGTTCTATAATCCAATTTTACAAGGATGTTATCCTGATCCAGCCATCACTAGAAAGGGAGATGATTATTATATGGTGTGTTCCTCATTTGCGATGTTTCCAGGAGTACCCATTTTCCATTCTAAAGATTTGGTAAACTGGACCGATTTAGGAGGTGTTTTAAATAATGTTTCCGAATTTAATCCTCATGACACAGGAATTAGTGCTGGAGTATATGCTCCAGGAATTACTTATAATCCTCATAATGATACTTTTTATATGATTGTAACCGCATTTTCAGGTGATTTAGGAAACATAATTGTAAAAACAAAAGATCCTATGAAAGGCTGGGGAAGTCCAATTAAATTAGGTTTTGGTGGAATTGACCCTTGCATTTTCTTTGATGATAATGGAAAAGGCTATATAGTTCACAATGATGCTCCAGATAAAGCCAAAGAATTATACAACGGACATCGGGTAATTAAAGTTTGGGAATACGATGTTGAAAACGATAAAATAATTCCAGGATCTGATAAGATAATTGTAGATGGTGGAGTTGATTTGTCAAGAAAACCAATTTGGATTGAAGCGCCACATCTTTATAAAAAAGACGGAAGTTACTATTTAATGTGTGCCGAAGGTGGTACAGGTGGTAATCATAGTGAAGTTATCTTTAAAAGTAATAGTCCTAAAGGGCCTTTTATTCCCGCACCGAGTAATCCTATTTTAACACAGCGTTATTTTCCAAAAGATAGAGCTAATAAAGTGGACTGGGCAGGACATGCTGATTTAGTTAAAGGACCTGGTGATAAATATTATGGTGTTTTTCTTGGTGTTCGTCCAAATGATAAAGACCGAGTAAATACAGGACGTGAAACCTTTATGTTGCCAGTAGATTGGTCAGGAGAATTTCCTGTTTTTGAAAACGGATTAATTCCTTTAGAACCAAAATTAAAAATGCCAAAAGGAGTTACTGAAAACAAGACGGGTAAAGACGGATTTTTTCCAAATGGTAATTTTATGTTTACAGAAAATTTTACTTCAGCAAAATTAGATTATAGATGGATTGGGTTGAGAGGACCTCGTGAAAACTTTATTTCTATCACTAAAAAAGGATTAGCAATTAATCCATTTGAAGTAAATATTAAAGAAGTAAAACCTACTTCAACACTTTTTTATAGACAACAACATATTAGTTTCTCGTTTGTAACTACTATTGATTATAAACCAGCATCCGAAAAAGATTTGGCAGGAATCACATGCTTACAAAATGAAAAATTTAATTATGTTTTTGGTGTAACCAAAAAAGGAAAAGATATTTATATTTTATTAGAAAGAACTGAAAAAGGAGAGTCAAAAATTATTGCTAGCAGCAAAATTGATATAAAAAAACCAATCCGTTTGCAAGTAAAAGCTGTCGGAGATAGTTATGAGTTTAGTTATTCTTTGAACGGTGTTGACTTTGAAAATCTAGGAGAAAAAGTCTCAGGAGATATTCTTTCAACTAATGTGGCAGGTGGTTTTACAGGAGCTTTGGTAGGTTTGTATGCTACCGCTGCTAATGATGCAAAACCAAATTAATAACTAAATAAAATATTTGGATATTTACTAATTATGGGAAATAGATATTTTAAAAGAGCTTTATTGTTTGTCTTCTTTGTTTTTGCTTTTGGATGTAAATCCAACCAAGCATTAATGAAAGGAACTACCGGGAATTGGGCGGGTACATGGGCAACAGCCCAGCAATTAGTAGAACCCAATAATATGCCACCTGCTCCAGGGCTTACCGATAATACGCTCCGACAAATTATTCGAGTATCGGTAGGAGGAAAGCGCTTGCGTTTGCGTTTTGCAAACATTTTTAATGATGGGCAAACGATTTTGAAACAGGTGAGTGTTGCCAATGCTGTTGACGGAGGAGTTATTGATGCAAAGACTCAAAAAACGCTTACTTTCAAAGGGAATTCAGGAGTAACAATGAATCCAAATGAGGAAATTTTTTCTGATGCTTTTGATTTTCCATTGCAGTCTGGTCAGCGTTTAGCAATTACAATTTATTATGGAGCTACTTCACAAAAAATAACTGGACATCCAGGTTCCCGCACTACGTCTTATCTTTTGCAAGGGAATAATAGTGATAATGTAGATTTTTCTGGAGCTGTAAAAACCGATCATTGGTATACCATTATTGGTGTGGATGTGCAAGCTGCTAAAAACAGCTCAACCATTGTGTGTTTAGGGAATTCTATTACTGATGGAAGAGGCTCAGGTACTAACAAACAAAATAGATGGACAGATATATTATCGGCACGTTTATCAGCCAATAAAAATACAGCAGATATTGGTGTGCTGAATTTAGGAATTGGAGGAAATTGTGTGGTTCGTGGAGGATTAGGCCCTACGGCTTTAGATCGTTTTGATAGGGATGTACTTTCTCAGGCGGGAGTAAAATGGTTAGTTCTTCTTGAGGGGATAAATGACATTGGCGGAATAAAGAATGCTGAGGATGCTCCTGTGAGAGCACAAGAACTTATTGATGCTTATAAAGTAATGATAGCTAAGGCTCATGCCAAAGGATTGAAAGTATATGGTTGTACTATTTTGCCGTTTAAGAAATCCTTTTATGATGTGCCTTACCGTCAAGAAGCAAGAGACAAAGTAAACGACTGGATTAGAAAGAGTAAAAGTTTTGATGCAGTAATTGATTTTGATAAACTAATGGTTTCGGAAACTGATTCTAAAACTATTTTATCTGACATGCATGATAACGATTTTTTACATCCCAATGAGTTAGGTTATCGCCGAATGGGGGAAGCTATAGATTTAGAATTATTTAATTAAAATAATATAGTAATGAAAACAATGATTAATTTTTTTGCTTTAGCAATACTTCTTTTAGTGGGACAAAATGGTTTTACGCAAGATTCTAATTTTCAAATTTATTTGAGCTTAGGTCAATCAAATATGGAAGGAGCTGCTAAAATTGAACCTCAGGACACAGTAGAAGTTGATGGTAGATTTAGAGTTTTGGAGGCAGTGAATTGCCCTAATTTAGGTCGAGAAAAAGGGAAATGGTATACGGCTGTGCCTCCTTTATGTCGTTGTAAAACGGGTTTAACTCTGACAGATTATTTTGGTCGAACAATGGTCGAGAATTTACCAAAAGAGAAAAAAGTAGGAATCATTAATGTTGCGGTAGGAGGTTGTAAAATAGAACTTTTTGACAAGGATAAATACGAAGCTTTTATAGCTACTGCCCCTGACTGGATGAAAGGCATGATAAAGGAATACGAAGGAA
>JAZJZW010000024.1:0-18791 GCA_040389425.1 Bacteroidota bacterium
AATCAACCCTTTTTAATAGGCTGATACAAAGAAGAGAAGCTATTGTAGATTCAGTATCTGGGGTTACCCGTGATAGAAACTATGGTAAAAGCGAGTGGAACGGAAAAGAATTTTCGGTAATTGATACGGGTGGATATATTCGCGGAAGTGATGACGTATTTGAAGGCGAGATTCGCAAGCAAGTAGAATTAGCTATTGACGAAGCCGATGTTATTATTTTTGTGGTTGATGTTGAAGAAGGAATTACGCCAATGGATGACGTTGTTGCGCGTTTATTGCGTAAAGTAACTAAGCCTGTTTTATTGGCAGTAAATAAGGTTGATAATGCGATGCGTGAGAAAGACGCTATCGAATTTTATAATCTTGGATTAGGTGAGTATTATACTTTTGCTAGTATTTCAGGAAGTGGAACTGGGGATTTATTGGATGCGTTGATTGATGCTTTTCCTGTAAAACCAGAACCAGTTCAAGAAGAAGTGGTATTGCCACGTTTTGCAGTTGTTGGTCGTCCAAATGCTGGGAAATCAAGTTTTATTAATGCCTTAATTGGTAAAGAACGTTTTATGGTTACTGATATTGCGGGGACAACTCGTGATGCTATTGACACAAAATTTGACCGTTTTGGTTTTGAATTTAACTTGGTTGATACTGCGGGAATTCGTAGAAAAGCGAAGGTAAAAGAAGATTTAGAGTTTTACTCGGTAATGCGTTCGGTACGTGCTATTGAGTATGCTGATATTTGTATTTTGGTTATTGATGCAACTCGTGGATTTGAAGGTCAGGATCAAAGTATTTTTTGGTTGGCTGAAAAAAACCGTAAAGGAGTTGTTATCTTGGTAAACAAATGGGATTTGGTTGAAAAAGATACCATGTCTACAAGAGATTACGAAGAGAAAATCAAAGAACAATTAATGCCATTTACTGATGTGCCAATTCTTTTTGTATCGGCATTGACTAAACAACGTTTGTTGAAAGCATTGGAAGCTACGGTTAAAGTATATGAAAGTAGACAACAGCGTATTGCAACTTCAAAATTCAACGAATACATGTTGAAAGTAATTGAAGCGTATCCGCCACCAGCAACAAAAGGAAAATATGTGAAGATTAAATATTGTATGCAGTTGCCATCACCAACACCTCAGTTTGTGTTTTTTGCTAACTTGCCACAATATGTTAAAGAAGCTTACAAGCGTTACCTTGAAAATAAAATTAGAGAGAATTGGGATTTCTCAGGAGTTCCAATCGATATTTACATTAGAGAGAAATAAAATAGAAAATCCCGAGAAATCGGGATTTTTTTATGAAGTTAAGTTTTTACTAAGAAATCATTTAGTTATCGTCGTCTTTTTCTAAAGTGTCCATAGGACAGTCCTCATACCAATCTTTAAAAGTTTTGGTTGTTGTATAATTGTCTTTCAAAACGCTATAGACCATGAAAGGAATTAAAAAAGCACCAAAACTAAACATACCCATGATAATTCTCAAAGAGATATCGGTTTGATTTAAACCAGCAAATATAAAAACATAGGCTGTGGTAAACCATACGAGTTTAATTGTAAAATTTTTCATGACTTTATTTTCTCTTAAAGTTACATTGTTTAATTTGAAAACAGAGTTAAATATCTAGTAATTAATACGTTGTGTTTTGGTGATTGGTTTTAAAGAGAAATATCCTTTTAGTTTGGGTTTTGTTTATAGTATAGAGATTGATTGACTAATGACCTTAATTTTTTAATTGTATTTGGTTTTTCTTTTCATGAAAATACCCCCAAAGAGTATTTCACTTTTTTGAGGGTAATTCAATTTAGGAGTTTTTGTTAGAAAACTAATTTGTATTATAGCGAATACTTGAAAGTGATTCCATAAGTTCTTTGGTCTCCAATTACTCCTGCATATTGTCCTGAGTTTCCTCCTGCGGGTAATAATTGTTCGTAATAATCTTTGTTTAAAATATTGCGAGCCCAGATATTGATAGATAATCCTTCAGAAGCTCTGAAACCTAAACGGCCATTGAATAGTGCATAACCATCAACTACCAGATATTTAGAAGCAGAAGCACTTGATGAGAATTTTGAACGACCATAAGAATCAACAGCTATGAAAAATTTTCCCTTGTTTCCGAAAAATTTTCCATTTTCAGTATATTCTCCTCCTAGAGATCCTGCCCATTTTGAAACCCCTGGTAAATTAGTTCCAGAAACATCTTTATATGCTACAGAAGATCCTGTTTCTTCTAGTGGAAGTGGTGCATTTGTAAATTTTTGATATATTCCTTCTGTGTAAGTGACAGCTGAATTTATGGTAAAATGACTGCTGATTACAAAATTGGCATCTATTTCTGCACCTCTTACTCTTACTTTATCAGCATTTGCAAGATATCCTCTATTAACTCCTAGTTCAGCTGCCTGTACATTTGTCTGATAATCTTTAATTTCGGTGTTAAACAATGTCAAGTTAAATATAGAATTTTTAAAAGGAGAAGTTTTAACTCCTATTTCATAGTGATTTACTTCTTCTGGTTTTATTACTGCCAGTTCAAGAAGAGGTTCACCTGCTGAATTTGATGGAAGACCGGCAACATTGACACCAACTGGTTTGTAACTTTTTGCAAAAGTAGCATAAGCATTGATTCTATCTGAAGCTTTATATGATACCGTTAAATTTCCTGAAAAGTCAGTACCATCCTTATCTGCAGTAAAAGCCTGATCGGTATAAACTAGTTTTTTCAAGGCAAGTAATGCTGGATCAGTTGTTTGAAGTCCTCCGTAAGTTTTACGGTCGTAATCTGCTTCTTTGTTGTCATAATTGTATCGTAAACCTGGTAACACATGCAAGCGGTCAGTTATTGCCCAATCCAATTGACCAAAAACAGCAGCACTTGTAGAATGTATTTTAGCATTGGTGTGTATTCCGTATCCTTCAAAAAGACCTGGAGTTTTCCAATTTGAACTTGTTGTACTTTGAGAAAATCTCCATTGTGCATTTCCTGATTCTTCTGTACCATTTGTTTTTGATGTTTGGTCAATGAAAAATACACCAACTACACCACTAATTTTAGATGTAAGTTGTCCAGCATAACGAACTTCTTGAGTTATTTGTGTTTGTCTAGAAGGATTTTGTGATTTTGCTAGTACCTGTAATCCTGTAAAGTCTCTGTCATTAGATGGATCCCATGTCCAAAAACGCCAGGCTGTAGTAGATGTAAGTGTACCATTTCCAATTTTTGTGTCTACATTCAAAGATGCACCTCCTAAATCTTGTCCAGAACGCCATGGTGTATCGTGATCAATTTTACGGTCAAAAGCATTTAGAGATGGAAGTTGATAATTTAAATCAGCAATAATAGCGTTAAATTGTCTGTATGCAGCTCTTTGTGTTGGAGCAACTCCAGCAACTACTTGTGCGTATCCATCTGGACGTTGCGTAGTAATATCGGCTGATAATAATACGTTTGTATTTTCGGTAGGAGTAAAAAGTAATTGTCCTTTAATTCCTTGATTGTTTAATGTATTTGTAGATTTTCCTGTAGCTACATTTTTTATTAAACCATCTCTTTGTGTTCCTGAGAACGAAATACGACCAGCAAGTTTTTTGCTCAAAGGACCAGTAATAGATGCTTTTGCCTGTAAGTATGCATAATTACCATAGCTAATTTCAAAATTAGCTCCAGGAGTAAAACTTGGTTTACGGCTAGTTATATTAAAAGCACCTGAAGTTGTGTTTTTACCAAACAATGATCCTTGTGGTCCACGCAATACTTCTATTCTATCAACATCAATGAAATCTAATGTTGTTGCTGCCGGACGAGCATAATACACTCCGTCAACATAGAAACCTACACCTGGATCAATACCATCATTAGTAAGTCCGAATGGAGAACCTAAACTTCGGATGTTAATTCCTGTGTTTCTTGGGTTTGAAGAATAAAGCTGTACTGATGGAATTAATTCTTTAATTCTATTCACGTTAAAAGCTCCAACTTGTTCCGCTTGTTTTCCAGTTACAACTGCCACGGCAATTGGAACGTCTTGTGCTCTTTCAATTCGGCGTCTAGAAGAAATAACTACCTCTGCTAGTCTGTTGTCTTCTATAAGAGCAATATTAAGCAGGTCAGCAGGAATTGCACTAAGCTGTACACGTTCTGTTTTGTATCCTGAGTATTGGATTAATAATGTTAATGGAAGTCTTCCTTGAGAATCGATGCTGAAATCACCGTTATGGTCAGTTGTTGCGTTAAAGCTTGTACCGCTTATAATAACATTGGCTGCTTCTAAAGGAATGTTCTCATTGTTTTTTACACGTCCTTTAATAATTTGAGCAAATGTGCTTGAAATACTTAGTAATAAGATAGTTGTGAATATGTTTTTTATAGTTGTTTTCATTATATTTATTAATTATATATGATTAGTAGAATTTAAATTAAATTTTTTTACTAGCACATACACATCATAGAATAATTATTGCTTCTAATGGATTTTAAATTGATTTCTGGATTCTGTCTTTTTTTGGTGAACCTCGTTTGAACTGTTTTCATTTCTTAAAAATTAAATTTGTAATCGTAATTCGATTGCAAATATATAATTAATTCTATAAAACTAGTAGACTTAATAATATATTTTTTTATTTTTTTACCAGGGAAGCGATAGTAATGCCTTGCATAGCCTTTAAAGTTTCGTCTCTAATAGTCATTAATCCGTGTCTTAGTAGGCATTCGTTCTCATCTTTACAATCAGAACAACGCTCGTAAAAATTTAATGAAGCACAAGGTAATAAAGCAATTGCACCGTCAAATAAACGATGAATATCGGCTAAAGTAATTTCGTTTACGGCTTTTAAAAGATAATAACCACCATATTTTCCTTGTTTACTACCTACAAGATGCCCTCTTTTTAAATCCAATAAGATTTGTTCCAAGAATTTTTTTGGAATATTTGCTTCTTCGGCTATATCAGTTGTCTTAGAAATATGATTTGCGTCTTGTTGCGCTAAATAGAGTAGGGCTTTAAGAGCATATTTGGTTTTTTGTGAAAGCATGCGGTATTAGTCTTTTTGGTGTGTTTCAGTAAAAATAAGGATAAAGATAAATAATTTTATAGATGAGTCAATACTTTAACTGATAAAACAATAAGTTTTCAGGTTAAGAAAGAAATACAACGAAAGATTTTAAAAGTCAAGGATTTTTATAAAACAAGAAACCACTTCATTACGAAGTGGTTTCTTGTTGATTTAGGACTCAAATTTAATGATTTAGAAGTCCTGTTTATTACTGTTTTGTTTAAACTGAACACTGTGTACTGAAATTACCAACTTCCGCCAGAGCCGCCGCCAGAGAATCCTCCGCCGCCAAAGCCACCACCGAAACCGCCTCCTCCAAATCCACCGCCAGAAGAACCGCCTCCGAAGCTTCCGCCTCCAAAACCGCCACTGTTGCGTCCTAGACTACTCAGCATAATTACGTCTAATAAACTTGGTCCGCCACCGCCGTTATTTCCTGAGTTTCCACCACCACCTCGTTTGTTTTTAGAAGCTAAAATCAAAATAAAAACAATGATGATAATAAAAGGAAAGATGGGAAAATCCTGTTTTTGACTTTGTTTTCGAGTGCCTTTATATTTGCCTTTAAAGACATCAAATAAAGCATCTGTTCCTTTGTCAAGACCACGATAGTAGCTACCTGCTTTAAATTCTGGAAGAATAATATTTCGAGTAATTTCTCCGCCAATTCCAGCCGTTAAACGATCTTCGAGTCCATATCCAGCTGATATCCATATTTTTCGGTCTTGCTTGGATAATAGAATAATAACACCATTATCATTTTTTTCGCTTCCGCCAATTCCCCAAGCATGTCCCCATTTAGGAGTTAAAATACCAATGTCTTCGCCTTTTAAACTTTCTACGGTAATCACTACAATTTGAGTGGTAGTGCTATCAGCATAACGAATAAGTTTTTCCTCTAATTGTGTTTTTTCAGTTGGATTTAAAACATTCGCATAATCGTAAACCGAGGTTTGAAATTCGGGTTTTTCAGGTATAGTAAATTGTGCAAATAGAAAACTACTATTTAGTAAAAAAACAAAAGATAAAAATAGATTCCATCCTGTTTTTGTAATCTGCTTTCTGCCTTCTGCTTTCTGCCTTCTGCTTTCTGTTTTCATTATCCTTTTGAGATTTCGTTTGATAATTCGTTAGTATCGCCTGCTGTCCAAGGAAAATGAGTTTTTAATTTTTCTCCAGCTCTTAAGATACCGTCTATCAAACCTTGTTTGAAGTTTCCGTCTTTAAAATGGGCTACCATAATATCTTTGGTACAATCCCAGAAATCATTTTCAACAATATCATTAATGCCTTGGTCGCCACAAATTACAAAAGTTCGGTCTTCAACAGCAACATATATTAAAACTCCATTTTTAAGCTGGGTTTCATCCATTTTAAGTTCGTGAAAAACTTCCATGGCGCGATCGTAAGCATCCATGCCACCAGAAGTTTTTTCGATATGTACTCTAATCTCACCAGAAGTGTTTTTTTCGGCAACGCAAATAGCGTCAACAATTTCTTGTTCTTCTTCTTTGGTTAAAAAACTTTCTACTTTAGACATTTTTTTTGTTTTATTTATCTTTAAAAAAAGCCCCTCCTTTGGAGGGGTTGGGGAGGATTAGAATTTTACTTCAACAGGCTTATCAGCTCCTTCAACAGCATTGAAATAAGCTTTTTCTTTGAAACCAAACATACCAGCAAATAAGCTGTTTGGGAAAGTTTTGATATGGCTGTTGTATGGTTTTACTGCTTCGTTAAAACGAGTACGAGCAGTAAGGATTTGGTTTTCAGTACTAGCCAATTCATCTTGTAATTTTAAGAAATTTTGATTTGCTTTCAAATCAGGATATTGCTCAACAGTAACTAATAAACGAGACAATGAACTACTTACACCACTTTGCGCTTTGTTAAATTCGGCTAGTTGTTCAGGAGTAATGTTTTTAGGATCAATCGTTGTTTGAGTAGCTTTGGCACGAGCCTCAATTACAGCTGTTAAAGTGCTTTTTTCAAAATCAGCAGCTCCTTTTACGGTGTTTACTAAATTCCCAATAAGGTCATTACGTCTTTGATAAGCCGTTTGAACGTCTCCCCAAGATTGTTCTACATCCTGACTTAAAGTCACTGCAGTGTTATTAATTCCTTTAACCCAGCCGTAAATTCCAAAAATTACTACAGCGCCAATAATCCAAGGTAAAAATCTTTTAAAATCCATTTTTCTATTTAATTTAAAGTTTATTATTTATTCTTTTTTTAAGTCCGAAAGTTCTTAGTCTCTAGTCCCTAGTTTTTAGTTCTAATTTAAAATTAGTATTACTATTTGATAATTTTGATATTGCCATTGCCTAAAGTTCATTTTTGATATTAGTCAGCTGTACTTTAATAGCTTCGAGTTTGCTAATAATTTCAAACTTATCTAAGGTTTTCTTCTGACCCTCTTTCAAATGTGTTTTAGCTCCTTCAAGCGTAAATCCTCTTTCTTTAACCAAATGATAAATCAATTGAAGGTTCTTAATGTCTTCGGGAGTAAACATTCTGTTTCCTTTTGCATTTTTCTTGGGTTTAAGAATATCAAATTCACTATCCCAAAAACGAATAAGCGAAGCATTAACGTCAAAGGCTTTAGCCACTTCGCCAATGCTGTAATATCTTTTATCAGGTGAAAGTTCTATATGCATTTTATGTTTTTTATTTAAGTTTCTGTAACTGCAAACTGCAACTCAATACTGAATACTAATCCAGCGATTGATTTTCCTGGTTAGCCAATCTTGAAATAGCAACGTATTCCACTGCCGAAATATTGCCGTAATAAAAATTAAGCGGATTCACTACGCTACCATCTTTATGTACTTCATAATGTAAATGTGATGCTTCTGATCTTCCAGTGCTTCCCACATAACCTATGATGTCTCCACGTTTTATATGTTGTCCCGCTTTGCAATTGTATTTGCTTAAATGAGCGTATAAAGTCTCGTATCCATAACCATGCCTGATGACAATATGATTGCCATAGCCTGAAGCTCTGTCATTAGCTTCCTTTACCATTCCGTCTCCTGTTGCAAAAATGGGGGTTCCTGTTTTGGCGCTAAAATCCATTCCTTTGTGCATTTTTCTAGCCTTAGTAAAAGGATCCGTTCGATAACCAAAACCCGAAGCCATATGTTTTAAGTTTTCGTTTCTGACAGGCTGAATGGCAGGAATGGCAGCCAAGAATTTGTTTTTCTCCTTAGCCAGTTTCAAAATATAATCTAATGATTTCGATTGGATAGCCAACTCCTTCGTCAACACATCCACTCTTTTTGTGGTTTGCAAAACCAGTTGGCTGTTGTCATAACCCTCCAGTTCTTTGTATCGGTTAATGTTTGCAAAACCCGCTTTTCGCTCTTCTTCAGAAATGGGAGCAGTATTAAAATAAGTGCGGTATAAATTGTTGTCGCGTTCCTCGATGGCTTCGATTGCATTGTCTACCTGATCCATTTTTTTGTTTAAAACGGCATAATGCAACTTTAAATTTTCAATTTCTCGAACTAAAAGACGGTCTTTGGGTGTTTCAAAATAAGGGGTGTTTAATAAAGCTACAAAACTCAAAAATCCGAATAAAGCTGAAGCCAGTAAAAACAAGGCGGCAAATCCAAATTTCCTTCTTTTTTTTACTTTAATTTTTCGATATGCCAGATTTTCAGAATCGTAATAATATTTTACTTTCGCCATATTTTAAAATACCCTATTTTTGCAGCTTCTAAAAAAGCACATTGCAACAAATTTAATAAATGTTTTATTTGTTTTGCCCATTTTTAGAATAAATGATTGATGCGTTTATTTGTTTATTTGGTAATTAGGTTATCTTTAATACAAATCAACAAATAAACACATCAACGAATAACCGGATAAAAAGTAAAAATGAAATCACAAGACATTCGCAAAGCGTATTTACAATTCTTTGAAAGTAAAGGACATTTAATTGTTCCTTCGGCACCTATTGTTCTAAAAGACGATCCTACCTTGATGTTTAACAACTCAGGAATGGCACAGTTTAAAGAATATTTCTTAGGAAACGCCACACCTAAAAGCAATCGTATTACCGACACGCAAAAATGCCTTCGTGTTTCAGGAAAACATAACGACTTAGAAGATGTAGGTTTTGATACTTATCATCATACCATGTTTGAAATGCTAGGAAACTGGTCATTTGGCGATTATTTCAAAAAAGAAGCTATTCCATGGGCTTGGGAATTTTTAACCGATGTGTTGAAATTAGACAAAGACCGTTTGTATGTTTCTGTTTTTGAAGGAAACGATGCTGAAAACGTACCTTTTGATCAGGAAGCATTCGATATTTGGAAACAATTTGTTTCTGAAGACCGTATTATTCTTGGAAACAAAAAAGACAATTTCTGGGAAATGGGAGATCAAGGACCTTGCGGACCATGTTCAGAAATCCACATCGATTTACGTACCGATGCCGAAAGAGCAGCTGTTTCAGGTTTCAGTTTGGTAAATGCTGATCATCCCCAAGTAGTGGAAATCTGGAACAACGTATTTATGGAATTCAACCGTAAAGCCGATGGTTCATTAGAAAAATTACCTGCTCAACACGTAGATACCGGAATGGGATTTGAGCGTTTGTGTATGGCGATGCAAAATGTAACATCTAATTATGATACTGATGTGTTTACTCCGCTTATCGAAAAAGTAGAGCAAATTACAGGATTGAAATACACTTCAAACGAAGTTAAAAACGTTTCTGAAGAGCAAAATAAAACCAATATCGCTATTCGTGTTGTTGTAGATCACGTGCGTGCGGTAGCCTTTGCTATTGCCGACGGACAATTGCCTTCTAACACAGGAGCAGGATATGTAATTCGTCGTATTTTGCGTCGTGCTATCCGTTACGGATTTACTTTCTTGAATACTAAAGAGCCTTTCATCAATCAATTAGTTGCTGTTTTAGCAGATCAAATGGGAGAATTTTTCCCTGAAATAAGAAAGCAACAAACTTTAGTTACCAATGTAATACGCGAAGAAGAAGCTTCTTTCTTGCGTACACTGGATCAAGGATTACAATTGTTAGATAATGTTATTGCTACAAACGAAGGAAAAGAAGTAGTGGGAACAAAAGCATTTGAATTGTATGATACTTTTGGTTTTCCAATCGATTTAACGGCTTTGATTCTTAGAGAAAGAGGATTCAGTCTGGACGAAGCTGGTTTTGATAAAGCAATGCAAGAACAAAAATCACGTTCTCGTGCAGCTTCAGAAGTTTCTACTGACGACTGGAAAATTCTGGTTGAAGGAAATACAGAATCTTTTGTAGGTTATGATCAGGTTGAAAACGAAGTGAAAATAACTCGTATTCGTAAAGTAGATTCTAAAAAAGATGGTGTTTTGTACCAAATTGTTTTAGACGCTACGCCGTTTTATCCAGAAGGTGGAGGACAAGTAGGAGACAAAGGTACTTTGGTTTCTGCAAATGAAACTATTGAAATTATAGATACTAAAAAAGAGAATAACTTAATTCTGCATTTTGCTAAAAAATTACCAGAAAATGTAAATGCTTCTTTTGTAGCAAAAGTAAATACGGACTTAAGAGCTGATTCTTCTAAAAATCACTCGGCAACACATTTAATGCACCAAGCTTTAAGAAGTATTTTAGGAACGCATGTAGAGCAAAAAGGATCTTTGGTAAACCCAAAAAATTTACGTTTTGACTTTTCTCACTTTTCAAAAGTAACAGATGCCGAATTGCAACAAGTAGAAGACTTTGTAAATGCTAGAATTCAACAGCAATTGCCATTAATTGAAAGAAGAAGTATTCCAATTCAACAAGCTTTAGACGAAGGTGCAATGGCTTTATTTGGAGAGAAATACGGGGATAATGTACGTGCAATTAAATTTGGCGACAGTATGGAATTATGTGGAGGAATCCACGTGAATAATTCGGCTGATATTTGGTCTTTCAAAATTGTTTCTGAAGGAGCAGTTGCAGCAGGAATTCGTCGTATTGAGGCTATTACTGGTGATGGCGTAAGACAATTTTTTGCTTCGCAAGAAGAATTGTTAAGCGAAATTAAATCGGCATTGAAAAATCCACAGGATACTGTAAAAGCTGTAGTTTCATTACAAGATGAAAATGCCAAATTGAAAAAACAAATAGAAGCTTTGTTGAAAGAGAAAGCGAAAAATATGAAAGCGGAATTAGCTAACGAACTTCAAGAAGTTAACGGAGTTCAGTTCTTAGCTAAACAAGTTGATTTGAATCCGGAAGGAGCTAAAGACTTGGCTTATGAATTAGGGAATTTAGGCGATAATTTGTTTTTAGTTTTGGCTACAGCCGAAGAAGGAAAACCAATGTTAAGCTGTTATATTTCTAAAGAATTAGTAGCTGAGAAAAGCTTAAACGCAGGACAAGTAGTTCGCGAATTAGGGAAGTTTATCCAAGGTGGAGGAGGAGGGCAGCCGTTCTTTGCTACTGCTGGTGGTAAAAATGTGGCTGGAATTCCAGAAGCTTTATCTAAAGCAATTGAGTTTGTGAAATAAATTTTAGCTTTATAAAATTAGAAACCCTTTTAGTTTATTTGGTGAACTAAAAGGGTTTCTGGGTTTAAGTATTAGGGGGTTGTTTTAGGGGTTGTAAATTTCAATTCCATTTTCTTCCAGAATGTCTAGAAGATAGATATTATGTTTGGGGTCATATTTTTCTATACCACTTTGATACCAATTTACTAAAATGCTTATTTGAAAATGGGTATATCCTTCGGTGTCAATATTGATACCTAATAAACCAGCCAATAGAAATTCATCTAAAATCTTTTCGGTTATAATTTTTTTCGGAATTCCGTTAAGGATACTGCCGTTTATTCTTTCGTAGTCATGCCTACCCGAATTAAAACCTTCGTTGAAAGCGGAATTAAGACTTTCGTTAGTTGCTCCGGAATATGGATTTAGACCATTAGAATAACCTTCTAAATAATCTTGTCTGTAAATAGGGTTAAATATGTTTTTCATGGTATTTGAAGTGATATTCAAGTCAAATGTAGAAGCAATAAATTAGTTCACCACTTAAAATCGTTAAACGGAAAAAATACTCTTTAAATAACAGTGGTGCTGTTATTAATCGATGAAATTTGCATAATTAGAAGTATAATAGCTAGAATGTTGAATCTTTCAGTTGTTAGAAGTTTTTTGGGTAACCAATAGAAAAAATTATGTTGTTGTTAAAAATATAACAAACTGAATGTTAGTAATTTAGTTAGATGGTTAAGTAATGTTGTAACTTTGTTATTGTATTGATAGATAGTTTATTGTGTAATTTTTAATACTATAGATTATGAGAAAAACGTTGTTGTTAATAGTTAAAGGGATTTCATTTCTTTTACTATGTTCATTGAATGTAGAGGCTCAATGGGTGAAAAGTGAAAAAGAAATTATAGGGCGTGACTTAGCAAATTCTAAATTGATTCACGCATCTGAAATTTCACTTAAACCAGGAGAAAAGACTATTTTACATACTCATCCAGCTCATTTTTATTATGCTCTAACTGATGGAACTATAAAAGTGCATTATCAAGATGGAAAGGATGAAATATTCAAGATGAAAGCTGGTGAATCTGGAGTTAGTGAACCTGAACGTCCACATACAACTCAAAATATAGGTCCAAAAAAGCTTAAATTTCTTGTTGTGGAGTTAAAAGAACATCCTTACAAAGCAGCAAAATGAATTAGCTGCAGCTAAAAATTTATATAAAACAATGGAAATGAGTCGTTAAGACTCATTTTTTATTGGGTAAATAGTTCATTTAAACGGATTTTTATGCCGTTAATCTTGTATAATTGACTCGGCTAGGATTAATCTTTATTTTTGGAAAGCTGCTTAGCAGTAAGTTGATTAGTCTAAATAAGTCATGAGAAAATTAATTAGAATAATACTTTTTATTTCGTTTGTTTCTATTTTTTTAACATCTTGTTCAAATGATAAAGAAGAGACAGAGACAAGTAAAAATTTTATTAAAATAATTCAAACTACTGAGAATGGAGTTTCGGAGCATTCTGTGTTTGCTTATTTTGATAATCAAATAATTAGTTCTGATAATCCCAAAGAAAATATTAGCTATACTTATAAGGATGGTTTGATTACTAAGATTGTGAGTTATGATAAGCTAAACCAACTTACTTTAACTTTAGATTATGCTTATTTAAGAGGAAAGTTAATCAAAATCACTTCTTCCGATGATGAAGTGACTTATTACACTCATAACTCCAATGGAACTGTTTATTACGAAAAATACAAACTCAATTCTCAAAATAAAGAAGAGCTGGTACATCATGGAACCTTGTTTTTTGAAGATGAGAATTTAGTAAAAGACGAACGTGTTTTTGATGATGAAGACGAAGAACTAGCTAATGCTACAACAAGTTTTGAATACGATGCTTTTAAGAATCCTTATTCTAGTATTTTAGGTTATGATAAGTTATTAGACAAAGGTGTAGCTGTTTCTAAAAACAATCCTTTAATAACAGTTGCCGAAACTACCATTGTAGTATCGGGGCAAACTATTTCTTCGGCAAATGTATATAGGAATGAATTTGAATATGATGCCGATGATTATCCAACAGAACAAGTTTCGGAAGCGAGTATTGATAATCCAAATTATTTAAAAATTTTGTATTTGTACTAGTATTAATACTTATTTTTGGAAAAAATCCAAAATGCAATTTCGTACCCCAGTACCCATTTTAGTGAGTCCATTTCCTATTGATTATAATTCTAAAATTATGTCAATTGGTTCTTGTTTTGCTGTAAATATAGCGGAGAAGTTTGCTTATTTTAAATTCCAAAACTGCTGTAATCCATTTGGAATTATTTTCAATCCAGTTTCTATTGCAAAATTGTTGCAAAGAGCGGTGAATGAAGAATACTTTACTGAAAAAGACGTTTTCTTCCACAACGATTTATGGCATTGTTTTGAGGTGCATTCGGAACTTTCAAATCCAAATAAAGACATCTTTTTAAGTTTGTTAAATGAATTAATCGACTCAACGAGGCAACAAATAACCGAAGCAACTCATTTCCAAATTACTTACGGAACGGCTTGGGTATATCGTCATCTTGAAAGCAATCAAATTGTAGCTAATTGTCATAAAGTGCCTCAAAAACAATTTGAAAAACATCTGTTAGCTATTACTGAAATAGAAGAAAGTATCACTAAAACTATTGCTTTAATTCAATCAATAAATCCAGAAATTAAAATCATTTTTACCGTTTCGCCAGTGCGTCATATAAAAGATGGTTTTGTCGAAAATACCATGAGTAAATCCCATTTGATTTCAGCAATTCATAAAGTTATTCAAACTGAAGACTGTAAACTGAATACTGGATACTTTCCCAGCTATGAAATCATGATGGACGAACTACGTGATTATCGTTTTTATGCCGAGGATATGTTGCATCCCAACCAACTTGCAATAGATTATATTTGGCAAGGTTTTAAGGACACTGCAGTTTCAAAATCGGCTTTGGTTGTGATGGAAGAAGTAGAAACAATTCAAAAAGGTTTATCGCATCGATCTTTTAATCCAGAATCAGAAAGTCACCAAAAGTTTGTTGCTAAATTGCAATCAAGAATTACCGAATTGTGTTCAAAATATTCATTTATGAAATTTTAATTATGTTAAAAAGAGTACTTATAGGACTAGGAATTATAGTGAGTGTTGCTTTGCTGTTTAAGTTTTGCGAATTCAAGAAATCAGATGATTCCAGCTTTGATTACAATACCAATCTTATTCAACAACAAATTGTAAACGTGGGTAAACTGGTGGTTACCGAAGGGCATTTTGCGGAGGTAATTACGTATAAAAATCAACAAAAGTATTTGATGAACATGCTTTCATTCGAAAAAAAAGCACTTCTAGTTGTTAATGCCGATGTGACTGTGGCTTATGATTTGCATAAAATGAAATACGATATTGACGAGAAAAACAAGACTATTACAATTTTAAGTATTCCAAAAGAAGAAATTAAAATTAGTCCCGATATCAAATTTTATGATGTAGAGCAAAGTAAGCTGAATCCTTTTACTGGAGACGATTATAATAAGATTAATAAACAAGTAAAGACCAATTTGTCTAAAAAAATAGCCAATTCTTCTTTGAAAAAAAATGCTCAAAATAGATTAATTAGCGAATTGTCGAAACTTTTTATCTTGACTAATAATCTAGGCTGGACTTTAAAATACGAATCTCAGCTTATAGAAAATGAGAATGATTTGAGTCAAAAAATAAAGCTGTAAAAACTATTTTTTCAGGTGATTTCGCTCAGCAGTTCTAAAATAGTCTATTTTATAATGGAACATATCAGCCATGTTTTGAGCTCTAACTTTGGCTTCTTCAGCTAATCTTCCTTCGAATAAATAGTCAACAGTTTCGGTAAAAAGTTCCATCCAGCGACCGAAGTGTTCATTTTCAATAGGCAAATGTTTGTGCGGAGGAAATGGACTTCCTGAATAAGTGTGTTCTTCAAGTAAAATAGTTTGCCAAAATCGATACATTCTTTCTAAATGTGCAGGCCATTGATTTCCAATTTTTTGATTGAAAATAGGACCAATAAAGTTGTCTTTTTTAACTTTGGTGTAGAACGTGTTTACCAATAATTTGATATCGTCCAGTGTTTTTATATCGGTTATAGGTGTCATGAAAATAGTTTTAATAATCTACTACAAAGATAATGAATTTGATTAAGATGTTGTTATCCAATTAGTTGATTGAATAGGTCTTGTTTTTCATTAAGGTATTTGTATTCAAAGCCTTTGCTTTCCATTTTTTCTTTTATAGCAACGATGTCGTTTCTGTTTTTTAATTCAAGACCTACTACAGCAGGCCCTACTTCACGGCTGTTTTTCTTGGTAAATTGGAAATAGGTAATATCGTCGTCAGGGCCTAAAATATCATTTACAAACTCTTTTAAAGAACCGGGACGTTGTGGAAACTGAATCATAAAATAATGCATCAATCCTTCGTAAAGTAAAGAGCGTTCTTTTATTTCGGCGGTGCGTTCTATATCGTTATTACTACCACTCACAATGCAAACCACTGTTTTTCCTTTTATTTTTTCTTTATAAAATTCCAATGCCGAAATGGTTAAAGCACCCGCTGGTTCTACTACCATAGCTTCTTCGTTATACAAACGCAAAATAGTGGTACACACCTTTCCTTCGGGAACAAGGATGATGTCGCTTAGATTTTTCTGGCAGATGTCAAAAGTGATTTTTCCAACTTGCTTTACCGCAGCTCCATCTACAAATTTGTCTATGTTTTCTAAGATGCTCACTTTTCCATTATCAATAGAAGTTTTCATTGAAGAAGCCCCTTCGGGTTCTACTCCAATGATTTTAGTATGGGGACTTAAATGCTTGAAAACTTCCGAAAGTCCAGAAGCCAGCCCGCCACCGCCAATGGGAACAAATACATAATCAATAGGTTTTTTATAGCTTTCTAGGATTTCTAGACCTACAGTTCCTTGTCCCGCAATTACTTTTACATCATCAAAAGGATGAATAAAAGCCATTTTGTTTTTAGTAGCATCAGCTATTGCAGCTGCGTAAGCATCATCAAAAGTATCTCCTGTAAGTATGATTTCTACAAATGATCCACCAAAAAGATTCACCTGTTTTACCTTTTGTTTAGGAGTAGTTTTAGGCATGTATATTCGGCCTTTTATTTGAAGTAATTTACAAGAATAAGCTACGCCCTGCGCATGATTTCCAGCACTGGCACATATTACACCTTGTTCTTGTTCTTCAAGGCTGAGTGTACTTATTTTGTTGTAAGCACCTCTGATTTTATAGGAACGTACTGTTTGTAAATCTTCTCTTTTTAACAGGATTCGGGCCTTAAATTCATTCGATAAGTTTAAATTTTCAGCCAATGGCGTTGCCATAACTACATCTTGTAATTGCTTTTTAGCTTCTTGTATTTGATTGAATAGATTCATGTTTTGTAGGTATAAAAAAACCTCCCGTGTTGGGAGGTTTGATAAATTGTATTGATTACTTATTTACATAACACTCCGTCACTATTGTTGAATAATAATGTTAATTGAGATATGTATGTTAATAGTGTTGTTCACTTTTTTATGATTGTATTACAAATATACAGAAATTTTTAAAAAGTTATTGCTTTAAATAGCGCTTAAAATGAGCTGTTTTAAAGTGTTTTTACTTTTTTTCAGTAGGAGGAAATTGCGCTAGAATTTTGGCAACATATTCATTAATTTGTTTTTCTTTCTCTCTGCGGTTTTCAGTCAGAATTCCTACTCCTTCGCCTTCCCAAATTAACTCTTTTTTCTTAGCATCGATTAAATCAATGTACAGTGTTCCTTGGGTGGATGAGGTAACGTAGCTGTTGCCTCCCCAGAAATAAGGATTCCATCCCCATCCCCAACCGTATCCCCAACCCATGTTGAATTGGTTCACGTCAATTTGTTCTCTTTCTTTGGTGAAAATATTAACGAGTAAGTCGGGATTTTCGCTTTTGCTCATTCCTTTTTTACTTAATTCGTCGTCAATGGCGTGTAGAATTCTTTTTTTATCTAATTCGGATAATGCCACTCGGTCAATGCCTCTTTTATGAAAAGCATAGGTTTTGTATTGACTAAAGTCGGCGTGACTGTCATAATCAGAGTTGACTCTTATCGAGCTACAAGAACTCAATATAAAAAGAAATAATAACGGTATTATTTTTAATGTTTTCATGGTGCAATTATTTGATTACTAATGTATAATTAAAAAATATGGGTCTGTTTTTATATATACGATAAACGAAAGAAAAAGATGCTGTTAGTTTGATTTTAATTGCTTTTCAAATCATTTTTTATTTGTTCCTGTTTTTTTATCATATCCATAAGGACAATGACGGCAACCACTTTTGCAACAATAACCTCTTTTTAGATGATACTTTTCAGTAAAACATTTGTAGCCTTCAGGAGTATAATAGAAATCTTCGCCTTCAATTAATTTATTTTCATTACTTTGTTCAATCATATATAGCTTTTATTTTTTGCTTTTGTAATTCCAAAAACAATTGCGAGTCTTTACAAATTTATAAATTTAAAAATCAATGTTTTTTGTTGTTAACAAGTATTTAATACCAAAAGGTTTCCGCGGTTTGACGGCTTATCCATTTGTGTTTTTGAAATTTCGCACTGATAAAGAAAATCCTGTTTTTATCAATCACGAGCGCATCCATCTTAGACAACAAATAGAGTTGATGATACTTCCTTTTTTTATATGGTATTTCCTTGAATATCTTGTACGACTCCTACAATATAGCAACAAAAATCATGCCTATCGAAACATTTCCTTTGAAAGAGAGGCATATAGCAACGAATCAGATTTAGAGTATCTAAAAAATAGAAAGCTTTTTAGTTTTTGGAAGTATTTATTTCGTTCAAAATGAATGAAAAAAATAGCTTGTAGCTTTATAAGTGTATAAGTTTTACCTTTGTCAAAAATATTTGTTTTGAATCAAAAGTTACTCATACAATTTCCTAATTCTATTTCTGTTACCATCAAAAGGGAGGATTTAATTCATCCAGTGGTTTCGGGAAATAAGTTTAGAAAGCTGAAGTATAATTTGCTTCAGGCAAAAGAAGAAAACAAAAATACGTTACTTACTTTCGGTGGTGCTTTTTCAAATCATATTGCAGCAGTTGCTTTTGCAGCAAAAGAAAATGGTTTTAAATCCATCGGAATTATTCGTGGTGATGA
>JAZJZW010000024.1:18801-51097 GCA_040389425.1 Bacteroidota bacterium
AAAGGCCAGAAAAGAGAAAAATTGGACAAAATCTGATGAATTGAGAGATAAAATTACTGCAAATCCAACCTTGCAATTTGCTCAGGAATGTGGAATGGAATTTGAGTTTGTTTCTCGTGAAGTTTATCGTTTAAAAAATGAATCTTCGTTTTTAGATGATTTAGAACTGAAATTTGGTGATTTTTTCTTGATTCCCGAAGGAGGAAGTAATGAATTAGCCGTAAAAGGTTGTCAGGAGATTTTAACTGATGAAGACCGAGAGTTTGATTATATTTGTTGTGCTGTAGGAACTGGTGGAACCATTTCGGGAATTATTAATAGTGCTTTGTCGCATCAAAAGGTTTTAGGATTTCCAGCTCTAAAAGGTGATTTTTTACAAGATGAAATCCGTATTTTTGCGCAGAATGAAAATTGGGAGTTAATAAACGACTATCATTTTGGCGGATATGGCAAAGTGAATGAAGAATTGATTCGATTTATTAATCAGTTTTATATTGATAATCATATTCCGTTAGATCCCATATATACTGGAAAAATGGTTTTTGGTGTTATAGATTTGATACAAAAGAATTATTTTCCTGCTCGTTCTAATATATTGCTCATTCATACTGGAGGACTTCAGGGAATTCAGGGTATGAATGCTAAATTGAAAAACAAACAATTACCAACAATAGTTATCAATGTTTAAGAAAAGTCTACTTTTATTTATTGCCATAATGCTAGTTAGTTGTCATGCTACAAAATCTCCTATTGTAACAACTAAAAAAGAAGCTAGCAAAAAAACAACTTATTCTAAGAATACAAAGTCATCTAGAGGAAGAAACGAAGTTATAGAATCGACTTCAAGAACAGTGGTTTCTAATGATGTAGTCACTAATTATGTTTTGCAATACAAAGATGTTGCTATGAGCAATATGAAAAAATATGGAATTCCTGCTAGTATTATTTTGGCTCAGGGTATTTTAGAATCAGGAGCAGGAAGAGGAGATTTAGCTGTGAGTGCTAACAATCATTTTGGTATCAAATGTCATGATGATTGGACAGGAGATACTGTAAAGCATGATGACGATTCTAGTCAGGAATGTTTTAGAAAATATGATAAAGTAGCTGAATCTTACCGAGATCATGCTTTGTTTTTAACGGGTAAAGGCAGGTATGCTAGTTTGTTTGAATTGGACAAAGATGACTATCGCGCTTGGGCTAAAGGTCTGAGAAAAGCCGGTTATGCCACCGATTCGCAATATCCAGATAAATTAATCACCTATATTGAACGTTATAGTTTAGATCAATATGATGTTCAGGTTTTAGGGAAAAGATATAAGTCAATAGAAAATCAAGACAGGCGAATTGCTACTATAGATACTAAAAATGATAGTTTCTACGAAGTTCAAAAAGGAGATACCCTGTATTCTATTTCGAAAAAATACAATTTGTTAGTAGACGATTTAAAGAAAAGAAATAATCTTTCAGACACAACGCTTACGGTGGGACAGCGATTGAAAGTGAGGTAATTGTTATCAAAAATAAAAATTCAGAAATCTAAAATTATAATGTTATACCAAAGAAGTAGTCAGCTATTTGCTGAAGCAGAAAAAGTAATTCCTGGAGGAGTGAATTCGCCAGTAAGAGCATTTAAGTCAGTAGGAGGAACGCCTATTTTTGTAAAACAAGCCAAAGGTGCTTATTTGTATGATGAAGACGGAAACCGATTAATTGATTATATTAATTCTTGGGGGCCAATGATTCTTGGGCATGCTTATGAACCAGTTGTTGAGGCAGTAACTGCTAAAGCAAAATTAGGAACTTCTTTTGGGATGCCTACCGAATTAGAAACTCAAATTGCTGCTTTGGCTGTTTCAATGGTACCTAATATTGATAAAATACGTTTTGTAAATTCAGGTACTGAGGCTTGTATGAGCGCCGTGAGATTAGCGCGTGGATTCACTAAAAGAGATAAAATTATAAAATTTGCTGGTTGTTATCACGGACATTCTGATTCTTTCTTGATTCAGGCTGGAAGTGGAGCTATGACTTTTGGAACTCCTAATAGTCCAGGAGTTACAGCTGGAACTGCTAAAGATACTTTGTTAGCAAAATACAATGATTTAGAAAACGTAAAAACTTTAATAGAGGCTAATCCAAACGAAATTGCTGCTATTATAGTGGAGCCAGTTGCTGGAAATATGGGTTGTGTACCGCCAACAAAAGGTTTTCTAGAAGGCTTACGCCAAATGTGTACTGAAAACGGAATTTTACTGATTTTTGATGAGGTAATGACAGGTTTCAGACTAGCTAGAGGTGGAGCGCAAGAATTATTAAATATTAACGCTGATATTGTTTGTTTTGGAAAAGTAATTGGTGGTGGATTGCCTGTAGGTGCATTTGCTGCTAGAGCTGAAATAATGAATTATTTAGCGCCACTTGGTCCAGTTTATCAAGCTGGAACTTTATCAGGAAATCCATTGGCTATGGCTGCGGGGTTGGCAATGTTAGAATCTTTAAATAATGATGCGGCTATTTTTAAAAGATTAGAAGAAAAAACAGCTTACTTACACGCAGGAATTGATAAAGTGTTAAAAGCGAATAATATTGAGTATACGATTAATAGAGTAGGTTCTATGATTTCGGTACATTTTGACGCTAGTCTAGTTGTCGATTTGCAAACAGCAGCAAAAGGAGATAATGAAACCTTCAAGAAATTCTTCCACGGTTTATTGCAAGAAGGCATTTATATTGCGCCATCAGCTTATGAAACTTGGTTTATCACCGATGCATTATCTTACGAAGATTTAGATTTTACCATAAATGCAATTGATACCGTTTCAAAAACGTTGTAGTTTTTAAATCGCAAAAAAAAAAGCTTCGAGATTATCTCGAAGCTTTTTTTTAGTTTTCCATGTTGCCACCAGCTGGTCTATCACCCATGTCTCCGCCTTGTCCTCCACCTTGTCTGTCACCCATTCTTTGTTGCATTCTCTCTCTCATTTTGTCTTGGTTAGCTTTCCATTTTGTAAGTTGTTCAGGAGTTAAAATAGCTTTGATTTTTTCTTCTGATGCTTTTCTTTGTTCAGCCATCATTTCTCTACCTTGACCTTTTTTGTCTTTCATATTGGCCATTTGAGCTTCCCTGTTTTTTGCTTCGTCAGCATAAAGTTGTTTTAACTTTTCTTGTTGAGTAGCGTCTAAGTTAAGTTCCTTAGTCATTCTCTCAACACGTCTTTCGGTACGCTGCTCAGGAGTCATTTTTTCCATGTCAGCTCTTTGAGGTCTTTCTTTTTTTTCGTCTTGTGCAAAAGTTGATACGCTAACAACTAATAATGCGGCAATAATTAATTTTTTCATTTCTTTTTTTGATTTATGTTAAAGGTTATAGGGGTAAGATGTTGATTATGGAATAAGGTTTAATTGTTAACATAAAATTAATAACATAAAAGTTAATACTTTATTGAATTGCTAGTGTTCTGTTGATTTTGTTTTTGTATTCTGAATGAGTTCTATTTACGAAAATAAGAATTAATTTGCTTGTAAATTAATAGGTTGTGTGTTTTTTGTTGAAGATTATTCTGATTTTGATAGCATCTGTAAAAATACTTGCGGTTTTAGGAAGTTTAGGTAATAATACGTAGTTTTATAGACTGTGTTTGGTTTAGAGGACTTAAATAACGAATTAGCTGTGAATATTATAACATGTAGAATTGTTTTTGTTTTAAATGAAAAATACTTAAGTATTTTAACGTAGTTTTGCTTAATTTTACGCACTGAAAAATGACAGACAATTATTGTTTTTAGATAAAAAACGAAGTTTAATATTCTAGCGCTTGGATACTATCAAATGAAAAACAGAAAATATAATATAAAAGCCTTTCTTATAGCTACGGTACTTTCGATATTGATGATTGTATTGGTGTTTTATGGTTCAAGAGAATTACAAAATTTTGATGCAGCCTTAGTTACTTACTTATTCGGGACTGTGTTTGCTTTTTTTGGTATTGTATATCGCTATACAATATGGTTGCAAAGACCGCCTACCTGGATTTATTTTAAAAGAGGGATTGGTTTTTTGTTTACAGGAAAAGTGTTTTCTCATTTTTGCTTTGCTGCCAAAGAAACTGTTGAAAATTTAGCTTTTCAGAAATTTATTTATCCAAGAGGAAAATACAGATGGTTAGCGCATTTTATGATTGCTGTGGGCTGTACTTCGGCTTTTTTAATCACTATTCCGTTGACATTTGGTTGGGTGCATTTTACAATGGCAGCTAATAGTATTACGGTCTATGAAGCGCATTTCTTTGGATTTAAAATAATGGAATTCGATCTAGATTCTATTATGGCCTTTATGACATTTCACGCCTTAAACTGGTCGTCTTATATGGTGATTTTTGGAGCAGGATATTATTTAAGAAGACGATTAACTAATCCAGGGTTAATTGCAACTCAAACTTTTGAAGGTGATTTATTACCGCTTATTCTATTAATAGCTATTTCGGTAACAGGATTAGGATTGACTTATTCTTATGAATTCATGAAAGGTTTGGCTTTCGACTTTTTAGCGGTACTGCATGCCGTTACGGTAATCTTGTTTTTAATTTGGATTCCGTTTGGGAAGTTTTTCCATATTATACAGCGTCCGGCACAAATTGCAGCGCACATTTACCATAGAGTAGGAAGACAGCAGGGAATGGCTATTTGCGAACATACAGGAGAGGAATTTACCACTAATTTACATGTCAAAGATCTTAAAATGCTAACTAAAGAGTTGGGTTTTAATTTTGACAGAAAAGATGGAACATCTCATTTAGACTTAAGTCCAGAAGGAAAAAGAGCTCGCTTGGCGCAGGCACATTTGAGAGCAAGACAAGAAGGTGGAAATTTATTTGGATAGCAAGCAAGAGTTCAGTATCCCTTTATAGTTTGAAGTTCAAACAAGAACTGATAAAAACTGATTGCTAAACAACTGAAGAAAGCTTAGATTTATGATTACGCAGCGTACTGCGACTAATAACTGAAAACTAAAAAAAACATGGCAAAATTACCTGTTTCAGAAGAGCATATAGTAGCACAATTTGGACCACATCTTAATTATAGTCCAAAGGAAGGTTATGAAGGGAGAGATGAACCAGATGAAATGGTTAAAACACATTGTTGTTTTTGCGGAATGCAATGTGGTATTCAATTATCTGTAAAAGACAATAAGGTGGTAGGCTTTGAACCTTGGATGGAATTTCCTTTTAATGAGGGAAGACTTTGTCCAAAAGGGGTACAACGCTATTTGCAAAACAATCATCCAGACAGACTTTTAAGTCCGTTAAAAAGAGTAGAAGGACAAGGTTTTGTTCCTACTTCTTGGGATGACGCTATGAGTAAAACAGTTAGAGAAATACAACGTATCCAAAAAGAATATGGTAATGATGCTTTTTCCGTTCTTTCGGGAGTTTCACTGACCAATGAGAAAAGCTATTTGATGGGTAAATTTGCCAGAGTAGCTTTAAAAACAAAAAACTTAGATTACAACGGACGTTTGTGCATGGTAAGTGCAGGAGCGGGAAATAAAAAAGCCTTTGGTTTAGACAGAGGTTCTAATAATTATTCGGATTTGGAATATGCCGAAGTAATTATTGTGGCTGGAGCCAATATTAGTGAAACGTTTCCAACATTAACACATTGGATTTGGAAAGCTAGAGATAGAGGTGCTAAGTTAATCGTGATTGATCCAAGGATTATTCCATTGGCTAGAACAGCTGATATTCATTTGGATATTCGTCCAGGAACCGATTCGGCTTTATATGGTGCGATGCTGAAATATTTAGTGGATCATGATATGTTAGACCATGATTTTATTGACAATCATACTTCTGGTTTCCAAGAAACTTTAGATGCTGTGAAAGACAATACATTGGAATGGGCTGAAGAAATTACAGGAATTAAGAAAGAAAAAATAGAAGCTGCCGCTAAATTATGGGGGAAAGCCAATACTAGTTTCTTATTACATGCTCGTGGAATTGAACACCATTCTAAAGGAGTTGATAATGTTTTGGGATGTATCAATTTGGTGTTAGCAACGGGAAGAATTGGTAAGCCTTATTGCGGTTATGCTACAATTACAGGACAAGGAAATGGTCAGGGAGGTAGAGAACACGGTCATAAATGTGATCAGTTACCTGGAAATAGGGATATAGAAAATCCAGAACATCGTAAATATATTTCGGATGTTTGGGGAATAAATGAAAAAGACTTGCCTGGAAAAGGTTTATCGGCTTATGAAATAATCGAAGCCATTCACCGTGGAGAAATAAAAGGCTTATTGTCTATTTGTTTCAATCCATTGGTTTCTTTGCCTAATAGTAATTACGTTCGTGAAGCTCTTGAAAAGTTAGAATATTATGTGTGTATTGACTTTTTCTTAAACGAAACAGCCCGTCATGCTGATGTTATTTTGGCAGGTTCATTGCAAGAAGAAGAAGAAGGAACAACTACTTCAGCTGAGGGACGTGTAATTCGTATTCGTCAGGCAGTAACTCCTCCGGGAGATGCCAGAACTGATACATCGATTATCTTAGAGTTAGCGAAGCGTTTGGGATCTAGAAACAAATTTGCATTTGAAAGTAGCGAAGAAATTTTTAACGAATTGCGTGTGGCTTCCAAAGGAGGAACAGCCGATTACAACGGAATTAGCTATAAGAAAATAGAAGATAATATGGGCGTTTTTTGGCCTTGTCCAACCGACGATCATCCTGGAACACCTCGTTTATGGGAAGATAGAAAGTTTAAAACACCAGATGGAAAAGCGCATTTTAATCCAGCACCATACAAACTTCCTGGAGAAGTAACCTGTGTTGATTATCCTGTGATTTTAACTACGGGGCGTGTGGTTTCTCAATATTTAAGTGGAACACAAACCCGAAGAATTGGGAAATTAGTAGACCAATATCCAGAACCATTATTAGAAATTCATCCTAATTTGGCGAAACAATTTGGTATCAAACAAAGAGAATTAGTGCGCGTTTCTACTCGAAGAGGAGATGGAATTTTTCCAGCTAACATTGTAGAGACCATTAGAGAAGATACTGTTTTTATTCCGTACCACTGGTCTGGAAAAAAATCAGCAAATCAATTGACACCGGGAACTTTAGATCCAATTTCTAAAATACCAGAATTTAAAGTTTGTGCTTGTCATTTGCAACCGCTAAATGAAATTGCACCGCCTTCAAGTGAATCAAAGGCTTATGCTAGTGTTTAATCTATAAAGAATTAATGTAAATGAACTATACCGGTTTTAACCCTAACGAAGAGTTTTTTGTAGATATGCAACGTTGCATTGGCTGTAAAGCCTGCGAATTGGCTTGTGCTGAATGTGAAACCAATGGTCAGGAAAGCATGATACACGTAAATTATGTGGATCGTGCTGCTACCGTACAAACTACGGTTCAGGTGTGTATGCACTGTGATGATCCTGTTTGTGCCAATGTTTGTCCAGCAGATGCCATTTCTAAAGACGAGTTCGGAATTGTTCACACTGCTAATACTGAGAGATGTATTGGATGTTCAAATTGTGTGATGGCTTGTCCTTTTGGTGTGCCAAAAAAAGAAGAGAATTACGATTTGATGATGAAATGTACCATGTGTTATGACAGAACCAGTGTGGGGAAAAAACCAATGTGTGCAACGGTTTGCCCAAGTGGAGCTTTGTTTTATGGTACTAAAGAAGAGATACAGGAAATGCGTCCAAATAGTACACCAGTAAATACTTTTTTCTTTGGGGAAGAAGTGGTCAATACAAAAGTGAATATTATGATGCCTAAAGGGAGCACTGAATTAGTAATTTATTAGCCTTTAAATTCATGTCTAAAAAAGAAGAAAATTTAAATAAAAATTGGAAGAAAGATTTTCCAATTGAAAAACAACAAGCAACCAATGTAAGTCGTCGTGATTTTGCTAAATTCCTGACTTTAGTTTCTGGCGGTTTGATGGTAGGTAGTGGTTTAGTTGCCGCTAAAGCCTATATGTATCCAAAAGAGGAATTAGGAGGAGAGCATTTTGTTTGCAAGAAAGACGAAGTACCATCTGGAGGAACAAGAGGTTTTGTAATTGAAGGAAGTACTATTCCATATATATTAATACATCTGGAATCTGGCGAGTTTAAAGCCTATGAGCAAAAATGTACCCACCTTTCATGTTCAGTTTTTTACAAGCCAGGAACCGGAATTATTCATTGTCCTTGTCATGAAGGTTCGTTTGATGCTAAAACGGGTGAGGTTTTGGGAGGGCCACCGCCAAGAGCTTTGCCTAAATTAGATGTCTTTTTTAAGGGCAACGATGTTTATGTAAGAGCAGCAGCAGTAAAAGAAGAGAAAATTGTATAAGCTTAAAATAAAATAGAATGAGTAATTTTAGAAGAGGTCAGAATCAATCTAATCCTAATAAGTTGAATGCAATTCTTTCGACTTTAATTTTTATATTAATTCTTAACGTAACTATTCAAATTTGGTTGTTGTACGCGGCCTTGAATAATGCTTTGGAAAATAATAAAGAAATTCTTATTCCAGCTTTTGTTGCCTCATTTGGTTTGTTTATTGTTGGTTTTGGCTTGCTTTATTATTTGCCAATGCCAACAGGGAGTAGTAATACTAAAAGATAAAATTACAATTAAATAATATGTAAAAAAGGAACTCAAATTGAGTTCCTTTTTTTATAAAAACCCGTCTCGTTTTTTAGAACGTGATGGGTTTAATATTTATAGAATAATGTTTATTTTGCTTTCTCTTCTTTATGGATCGAGTCTTTTTTCATGCCTTGACGGTGCTGTCCTCTAAAATCTCCGTCTCTGCGGTGCATATCTTTACTCATTCCTTCGCGAAAATGTCTTTTCATCCCTTCACGGTGATGATTTTTCATTTCCTCCCATTTATTAAATTGCTCAGGCGAAAGTGTCTTTTTTATTCTCTGTTTCATCGCAATTTGTTCGTCTAGCATTTTGCTTTTCATTTCAAAAATTTGGTCAGAAGTCGGTTTTTCTGTTTTAGTCTTGCGGTTTTTCATGAAAGCTTCTCTTTTTGCACTTTGCTCTTCAATTATTTTACCCATTTCTTTTTGCTGAGTAGTATTCAAATCCAATTCTAATGTCATTTTTTTCAACATTAGTTGATTGCGTTGTGCTGGTGTGAATTTCTCTATCTGATTTCTTTCTGATCTTTCCGGTCTCTCAGGTCTTTCTCTTCTCTCTGGCCTTTCTTGTTTTTCAGGCTTTTCCTGTTTATCTTGAGCGAAGCATGTTGCTCCCATAACAACTAGTAGTGCAGTAACAATTAATTTTTTCATGGTATAGGTGTTTATGTATTTTAGATAAGACTTAAGATATTGTTTAAAGTTTAATCGTTAAGAAGAAATTATGTTTTTTTAACTGTTGATTAAGATAGCTGTTTATGATTTATAGCTGTTTATTGAATGGAATGATAGTTAAAATTAGCTGGTTTTCTTAATGAGGAATCGGTTCTATTTTTTTATTTGATAACTGCTTTTTACCACGATAGGAATCCCTTCATTTGTTAATCCTTCTAAGTTTAAATTTACCGTTGTATCTACTTCATTGTTATAATATGAAATGCTAGCATCTCCATTTCCATTAGGCTGAATGTAAGGATTCCAATATATGGTGTTTCGAATATCGGCTTTGTTATTCTCTAACGGCTTGGGGTTACTGTAATCAGGTGAATAGAAAAATCGGGTATTTTGATATCCGTTGATAGGCATAGCTATAGAGTGAAAAACTTTTTTGCTTTTAGCGCTTCCTTTTCCGAGTTTGGTATAGATGAGTATGGCTCCATTTGCACCTTGTGAACCAAACACAGCAGCTCCAGGTCCTTTTATAGCTTCAATTTTAGCGATATCATCAGTAGAAATAGAAGACAAAAGTTCCATATCCGTTTCTACTCCATCAACCAGAATAAGTGCTGATCCATTATAACGGTTAAAACGTACCGAATTAGCAGAAGCTGTTACATTAGGAATGGCAATTTGGAGAAGCAGAAAAATATTAGAAAAGTGTGGCCCTTTTTCTTCAGGAATATAAGTAAAATCGGCAAAACCATATCGACTTTGACCTGTATCTTCTTCCTTTTTTTTAGCAGTAATAATAACATCTTTCAATTGATTTTCCTCGGGAATATTAAAGAGAATATTTTTATTGCGAATGTTTGTTTTGATTTGAGTTATTTTATTTTCTTCATCATTTAGAGATTTATAGCTCTTAAAATCTACTGCAATAGGTTGATTGTATATGGAGTCAAGTACAAATTCACCACTGTTTTTTCCTTTTTGATTTTTTGTATTGAGTAACATAGTAGCGGTACCTTGGAAAATCATATTACTAAATTCAAATTTACCATTAACATCAGTAGTGTCATTTAAAATTATCGAATTTCTGTTGTTTAGAAGAATCATTTGTACCTGATTATTTTCTTTGGCAGTGGTGCCAAATAAATTTTCTACTTTTCCTGCTATTGTAATTCCTTTTTCTACTTTAAAATCTTGATTTTCATTGAGTTTTGGTGATTTTTTTCAGATAAAATCACGCCATCCTTGGGTTAATAAAAGTAAATCTAGATGAACAAATCTTGCAGGATTAGCATTATTGAAATAATAATTTGGGTTGTGTACTTTTCCTTTAATATCCGATGCCATCAAGAAATACGAACAAATATTGAGTGTATTATTAAAGCCTTCATTTATGCCATTTGTGTCAGTTGCTGCTATAGAAAAGTTGGCTATTAAAGGGTTTCCTTGTTTGTCTTTTGCCGAAACGTTAAGGTTTACTTTTTCTTTTGGAGTATATTGTTTCTTGTCAGATGCTAATGACACATTAATGTCACTATTTTTTTCAATGTAAACTAATCGTTCACTTTGAGGTTTAGAGAATTTGTCATAAAGTGTGATTTGCGCAATTCCTTCTGGAAAATTTTCTTCGGGTAATATAAAAGAAAGCTTAGTGTCTTTTAAAGTTTGACTTCCTTCAAAATAAGTAATGCCTCTTGTGGTACAAATAAGTGTTAAGTCAGTATCTGGATTTTGATTTAAAGTGGCTGAGTTTGTTTTAATCGTCACTACTTTTTTCTCATCAATTTTATTAATACTTATTGTGTAACCTGTTTTTTGAACTTCAGGAAGAGTTACTTTTATTTCATCATTATTAGCTGTAATTACTTTAGCATAATATTTTTGATCTTTTTCAGGTTGCATTATGAATTTTCCCATGCCATCATGAATACTTTTAAATAAAGTGATTGGTTTATCATTAGCATCAAAAATAGTTCCTCTTATTTCAATTGGATTTCCGTAAGAATCCGTTGCTTTGAAAGCTACATTGCTAATTACATCTTCTAGTAGCGAACCCCCTTCTGGGAAAAAATCAATTAGTACTGCTGCTGTATTTTCAAGTTTTGAATTGTCTTTTTTGTTTTTTGAGACTGTTTTTATATTGTTGTTTTCTTTAGATTGGGTGTTTTCTTTATTGGGAGTGATAATTTGAATCTCTTTTTTGAAAACAAAATCATCACCATAATTCCGCATCCAATTAGTATAGGCTCTCAACTGGTAAGTTCCTGGTTTAATACCAAGGGAATCTGCCAATATAAAATCACCATGGCCAAGACCGCCTTCAAGGTTAGTTATATTACGACTAATTATTTTAGAATCGGGTGATATGAGTTCTACATAGAGTATTTTACTATGATCAAAAAGTTGGTTGGTGTAAGCGTAGACTGAATACGCTTTGTACCATACTGATTCTCCAACTGTATAATAATTATTGTCAGTATGTAGATATACTTTTTCAATCTCTGGTGGAGTAGTTTTTGTTTTTTGAATAGAATCGGTTAGTTGCTGGGCAAAATTGGTTGTGGGTATACTGAAAATAAATACAAGTAGATAAATTAATTTTTTTGTCATAATGTTTATTCTTTGGTTCGGTTGTAATAGGGGACGCTTTTTTGGTTTTAAATTATAAATGTAATCTATTTATTATAAAGACTTGTTTTTTTATAGTTGGTTTAATATGCTGTAGCAAGTTTGATGAGTTTTTCGAATGTTTTGGTTACAGCGCATTAGGTATTTTTCACCAATGAAGTTTTACACAAATTGCATTAGTCACTTTAGGAATATCAATTCGTTACTTACAGTAAATGACATCGACAATACGTTTGCTTTATTAGTTTAGAATACAAAAAAAAGGAACTCCATTACGAAGTTCCTTTTTTATAATATATTATTTGTAGCTATTAATTACCCTACCAATTCCACTACTTTACTTTCACCTTCAACGGCAACTTTAGTTAAGCCATGTTTAGATAAACCTTTCATTGCGGTATCCCATTTTTTACCACTTAAATTAGCTTTTATTTTTAACTCAGCCAATTCAACTTTATTTTCGTTAGCTTTCAAAAGATCAATGATAAATTTCTCTTCATCAGTCAATTCAATCTGGATTTTTTTCGTCTCAGGACGCATTTGCGGGAACAATAAAACTTCCTGAATCGAAGCATTATTAGTCAGGAACATCATCAAACGATCCATTCCAATTCCTAATCCAGATGTTGGAGGCATTCCGTATTCCAAAGCTCTTAAGAAATCCTCATCGATAATTCCATTCGCTTCATCATCACCTTTTGCAGCCAAACGCATTTGATCTTCAAAACGTTCTCTTTGGTCAATTGGGTCATTCAATTCCGAATACGCATTCGCAACTTCTTTACCACAAACCATCAATTCAAAACGTTCTGTCAATTCAGGATTGTCACGGTGTTCTTTACACAATGGCGACATTTCTTTTGGATAATCAGTGATGAATGTTGGCTGAATATAATTTCCTTCGCATTTTGCTCCAAAAATTTCGTCAATCAGTTTTCCTTTCCCCATTGTGTTGTCAACGTCAATTCCCATTCCTTTACAAGCTTCGTAAAGTTCTTCTTCTGATTTTCCAGAAATATCAAAACCAGTAAAATGTTTGATAGAATCCGTCATTGTTATACGAGCATAAGGCGCTTTAAAGTTAATTTGGTGTTCACCAAAAGTAGCTTCGCTAGTACCATTCACGCCAATAGCGCAATGCTCTAATAAAGATTCCGTAAATTCCATCATCCAGTTGTAGTCTTTGTAGGCTACATATATTTCCATAGCGGTAAACTCTGGGTTGTGCGTACGGTCCATTCCTTCGTTACGGAAGTTTTTCGAAAACTCATACACTCCATCAAATCCACCAACAATTAATCTTTTTAAATACAACTCATTCGCAATACGCATGTACAACGGAATGTCAAGCGAGTTGTGGTGCGTGATAAACGGACGAGCAGCAGCTCCACCCGGAATGGCTTGCAAAACAGGAGTTTCTACTTCTAAATATCCAGCATCATTGAAGAAACCACGCATTGCAGTAAATAACTTTGTACGTTTAATAAAAGTTTCTTTAACGTGTTGGTTCACTGTTAAATCCACATAACGCATTCTGTAACGCAATTCAGCATCATTAAAAGCATCGTGTACTTTTCCGTCCTCATCTACTTTTGGCAATGGCAATGGACGTAACGTTTTACTCAAGAAAGTAAATCCGCTAACACGAATACATTTTGCACCTACTTGCGTAGTAAACAATTCACCTTCAATACCAATAAAATCACCTAAATCGGTTAATTTTTTGAAAACCTGGTTGTATAAAGTTTTATCATCACCTTCACATAAAACATCGCGGTTCACGTACAATTGAATACGCCCTTCGCTATCCTGTAATTCAGCAAAACAAGCTTTTCCCTGATCTCTCACACTCATCAAACGCCCAGCAACAATTACCTTCTTACCCTCTTCAAAAGTTTCCTTAATCTGCTTCGAAGTATGATTTACAGGGAAAAGGTTAGCAGGATAAGGATTGATTCCTAAGTTGCGTAAGTTTTGAAGTTTTTCTCTTCGGATGATTTCTTGTTCTGATAATGCCATTATAGTCTGATTTTTAAGACCGCAAATATAAGGAATAGAATGCAGATTTCAGAATGTAGATTTCAGATTTTTAAGGAGCAGGAAATCTCAGTATTTCATCACGATTTCACCCGCTATTCGCTATATCTTTTTTGCAGAAAAAGCACAAAAGGATATCGCTTCTATCGGGGCTATTTTAGAATGTTTTAGTTTTTTAAAATGATTTTAAAAAAGGATAAAAGGGTTTTTATTATGAAATAAAGTAAAGAAAAATAAGAAAGGACTATATTGCAATACTAAAAAAGTTGTTTAAACTTTTTTATACCTAAATAATTTTAATCAATTAAGATAAAACCTTGCAAAAAACATTAAGAAAACCAGAAAATTGGCAAGACTTTGAGCGTTTATGTAAAAAGCTTTGGGGAGAATTATGGGAGATTCCTCATAAAATAAAGGAAAACGGAAGGTTAGGACAAGTACAAAAAGGAGTTGATATATATGGTATTCCAAAAGGTGAAAAAGGGTACTGGGGAATTCAATGCAAAGGAATAAATGATGATTATTTAAAGGCAAGATTAAGTAAGAAAGAAATTGATGAGGAAATAAAGAAAGCTGACAAATTCTCACCTAAATTAGATGTATTTATCATTGCTACAACTCAAAGCAAAGATGTTGTGATTGAACAATATGTTAGAGAAAAAGATATTGAAAATAGAAACTCTAATGGCTTTGAAATAATTTTATATTGCTGGGAGGATATTGTCGATTTAATTGATGAAAATCAGCAAACTCTTAATTGGTACTTAGGGATAAATAATTTTAGAGAAAATTATGATTTTGATATTGCTTTCGCAAATGGTACTAATAAAATTATAGCAAACCCTAAATTTTTAAGATTAACTACTAAATACAGAGCAATTTCTCAAAATTTTAGGATTTCTCAAAGCATTCTTCAGTTGAGTAAACAACTTCAGATGTCGGGAGGACATAGACCTCAAATATATTGTTCAAATAAAATAAATAAAAGTTGGTGTTCTTTGGAAATCACTATAAAAAATACGGGTAATGTTACACTTGAAAATTGGTCTCTAGATTTGAAACTAGATGAATCTATGAGAATTAGTGATGGTTTTGAATTACATTATTTAATGAATGCAGAAACACGAAAAATGGTTTCTGAAAGCAGAACTCTTTGGGACTATGCAGATGTTAACAAGTTTCTGTATAAACCATTAAAAGAAGAGCCTCTAGTACAGAAATCAAGTAGAACCTTTGAGATTTTTTTTATTCCAAATTTTGAACAGGAATTTATGAAAATTTCTTGGGCCTTATTAGCAAAGGATTTTGATAAAACTGGAATATTAGAAGTTGAATTAAAACCAGAGTTTAAAGAAGAAATCAAATACGTTGAAGTAGAAAAAAAGGAACACTTCAAAGAAGATAATATTGAAATTAAAGAATTAATTGAGGAAAACTAAAATACTATACTGTTCAACAATAAAAGAATGACTAATAAAAAACTATGCGAACATTAACTATTTACATTGCCACAAGTTTGGACGGTTATATTGCAAAACCAAATAACGACCTTAGCTTTTTGAAATTAGTAGAAAAAGAAGGCGAAGATTATGGTTATGCAGAATTTATTGCAACCATTGACACGATAATTCTTGGCAGAAAAACTTATGATTGGGTACTTAAAGAAATTGGGACTTCTCATTATGATAACGGGGATAGAAACGTGTACGTTATTACAAGAACAGAAAGAGAAAGTGTGGGTAGAACGACATTCTACACTGGGAATTTAACTGAATTTGTAAAACAATTAAAAACCCAAAACGGAAAAAATATTTATTGTGACGGTGGAGCGGAAATAATAAACGAACTTTTGAAAAATGACCTGATAGACGAATTTATTATTTCTGTTATTCCTGTTTTTCTTGGTAACGGAACAAGACTTTTCAAAGACGGACGACCTGAACAACAACTTGAACTAGTGAGTACAAAAACATTTGATACAGGGCTAACTCAATTGCATTACAAAAGAAAATCGATGGCTATGGAACAAATCTAAAGGATAGCATATTCTCATTGGAGTAACTAAAACTGTTCTCGACTCCGCTCGAACTGACAAACGTAATTATCGTAATTTCAAATGTCAATTTCAATTCAAAAAAAATAATTCTAAAACTTTGTGTCTTCGCGACTTCGTGGCATTAGTTTGTATATTTGAAAAAAAAATAAAACACAATGAAATTATATAAATTACTTAGTCTTTCTCTTTTATTCGCCACACTTACAAGTTGCAATTTCACCGAAAACATCGATGTTCAAGCTGATGGAACAGGAAAATTCTCTTTAGAAATGGATGGTTCAGGTTTTATGGCTATGGCGGGAGACCAGGCTTTGAAAGGAATGAATACCAAGAAAGATACAAAGAGTATTGATTCTACTTTTTCGTTCAAACAAATTTTTGAAGCTAAAAAAGACAGTATCGCTAAGTTGTCTCCTGAGCAGCAAACGGCACTTAAAAAGCTGGAAAACTTTGTGATGAATATAAAAATGAATCCTGAAGCCAAACAATTTTTGTTTTCTATGAATACTCCATTTAAAAGCGTAAAGGAATTAGATGGCGTGATGGAAAGTATGAGTAGTTTAAAAGACCTCAAAGGAAAATCAGAGAAGAAAGACAATCCAGCTGCGATGTTAAGTGGTCTTGGAAACAATAATTCTAAATTGAGTTTTAGCTATGACGGTAAAAATTTCATCCGAAAAGCGATTATTGCAAAAGAACAATTGAAAAAAATAGCCGCTGATTCAACAGGAATGGCTAAAATGGTTTTTGCATCGTCTAAATATACGTTGAAATACCATTTCCCTAAAGCAGTGAAATCAGTTTCTAATCCAGATGCTCTATTTAGCGCAGACAGAAAAACCATAACGGTAGAATATCCTTTTACCGATTATTCTGAAAATCCAGAGAAGCTAAATCTTAATGTTGAATTTAAGTAAAAGCTAATGAACAAAATGATTCCATGTTAATTTTAAGAATCAAAGATTTATTTATTAAATAGAACGAAGTCGAGATTCATATTCTGAATTCATGAATCAAAAAATCTCAAATTTCTGTTATATTTGAATTTTACCACACAAAAAGAGTAATCAAGGAATGGTATGAGTTTGAATACAACTGATTTCGCATCATTATACCAACAATACAAATCCCTTGTGTACAACGTGGCGCTCAGTTATGTTCAAAATATTGAAGATGCTGAGGAAATCACCCAAGATGTTTTCATTCAATTGCATCAATCGATTGGCACTTTCAATAATCAATCGTCTTTAAAAACGTGGATTTATCGTATTGTAATCAATAAAAGTCTCGATTTTTTAAAGCATAAAGAAAGCCAAAAACGATTCTTTATTTTTGGAAAACGCTCCGAAAACGAATATGAAATTCAGAACATTTCCAATTTTGAACACCCTGGCATTTTATTAGAAAATCAAGAAAAATCCAAAATGCTTTTTCAGGTTATTAATGAGTTGAATGAAAATCAAAAAACAGCTTTTATTTTATCAAAAATCGATGGACTGAGTAATCCTGAAATTGCGAGTATAATGCAACTAACTGTTTCTTCAATAGAGTCGTTGCTTTTTAGAGCTAAAGATAATCTTAAGAAAAAATTAGCCGATAAATTTGAAGAATACCGCAAGAAAAAATAATAATTATAGTCTAAGATAATATGGAAAGAGAGCAATGGATAAATGAAATTATGGACAGTACGAATAAAATCGTAAAAGTAAGTCCTGACGACGCTTTGTTTTTTAAAATTCAAAACCAATTGGATGCCAAAAAAACAGTAGCAAAAGAATGGGTTTGGCTTGCTGCGGCTTCAGTCGTTATTTTGGTAACTATCAATATAAAGTTGGTATATAAAGAAATCAAAACTGTAAAAGAAGCTAATGAAATTGCTTTAATTACTACTATTTCAGATTCAAATCAATTATACAAGTAATGATGACTAAGATAAAAGTATTAATCGTTTCCGTTATAACATTGGTTGTACTTAATGTAAGTATGATTGTTTTTTTTATGACTTTGAAACCAAGATTAGAGGGTGGTGATAAAGATGGTCCTAGAAGAATAATTATCGAAAAACTGCATTTTGATAAAAGGCAACAAGAAAAGTATGCGGTCTTAATTCAAGAGCATAGAGGCACTATTGAAACTATTGAAAACCAAATCAGGCAAACAAAAGAAAATTTATACAGTCAACTGTCAACGCCAGAAATTAATGAAAATGCGAAAGACAGTTTGATTAATGTACTTGCCAATTACCAAAAACAAATCGAAAAGACACATTTTGATCATTTTCAAAAAATCAAATCGCTTTGTGATTCACCAGAACAAAAAGAGGATTTTAAAGCATTGGTCAAACAATTAGGCAAACTGTTTTCAGGAAGTAGAAGACCACAACCCGAGGAAAATAGAGGAAGAAGACCAGAATAAAAATTTTTATAATAGACCGCAAGAATACAACTGGATTTGCGTCTAAGTAGTATGTATAAATTTTAAAACCTTACCTATGAAAAAATCCCTTTGTATAATTATTCCGTTTTTGATGTTAGTCTTGTTTTTAGCTTGTAGCAACTCTGATAATTCTTCTACTGGTGGAACAACTTCTACCAATAATGTTCCAGATGTGTATAAAAAGATTTATGGTGCTTTGAGTATCACTTCAGATGGAACTTACATAACGATTAAAACCAATGGTCAGCCCGATCATAAAAGTGCTTATTATGCGACTACGAATGCTAAATATGAAAGTTTTAGTGGAACTACTTTTGATGGTAACACTTTTAATAAAAATCCGAATACCATCAATACTACTTTAGCATTTACATTCAAAATTCCTTTAAATCCAGTTGTTGCAACCACACACGCAGCTACTCCATTGGGAGCTATTGGGGTTTCTATTAATGGAGTACCATTCTTCAATCAATATGCAGGACCTAATCAGCCATTGACAAATGAAGTGGTTTCTTTTGATCAATATTGGAGACATCCACAACCTCAGGGAGTTTATCATTACCATGTAGAACCGATTTATTTGACCCAAACCAAAGGGAAAGCTGCTTTATTAGGTTTTCTATTAGATGGTTTTCCAGTATATGGTCCAGAAGAAAATGGTGCTGCTGTGACTGGATTGGATGTGTATCACGGGCATACTTCGGCAACAGTTGATTATCCTAATGGGATTTACCATTATCATATCACAAATGCCGATCCGTACATTAATGGAAACGGTTTTTATGGAACTGCAGGAACGGTTTCAAACTAATTCTTATGAAATGGAATAGCGCTTCAATCCTAGATAATTATCTATTGCTTTTGTTATTGAGTTTGTTTCTGAATTGTAATCCAAAAAAGGAAGAGATTACGGTTAGAATTCCAAAAAGAGTCCCCTCAATTTATACCATAGCTTCTGATGTTGGATTTCATTTTAATCAGGATACTTTGTATTTGAATACCAAAAAATATTCGGGAAAACAATATATTTTGTATCCCAATAAAGATACAGTATTTGTGAAATCCTATTTAGATGGAATGCTTGAAGGAGTACAAAAGCAATGGTATCCTAATGGAGTTCTTGTTGAAAAACGCTTGTATATTTCCAATAAAAAAGAAGGAAAACACCAAGGCTGGTGGGAAAACGGCAAACCCAAATATAGTTATCAGTTCTACAATGACGACTTTCACGGAGAAGTTCTGGAATGGTATTTTACAGGACAGCTTTTTAAGAAATTTCATTACCAAAACGGACACGAAGAAGGAAGTGAACGATTGTGGTATGAGAACGGCAATGTCCGGGCGAATTATGTGATAAAAAAGGGTAAGAAATACGGCTTAATCGGAATTAAATTATGTAAAAATCCTAATGAAACAGTTACGAAAAATTAAGTTTAGAATTGGATTAGTTATGTTGGTTACATTATTGGCTTGCCAAAAAGACAAGCAAGAAGAAGATGAAGGTTTGCCTTTTATCAATACACCCGAGTTCACTCCTGAATGGATTAGTAAAGAGAGTTCAGAATATTCCAAAATTCACACAATTCCAGCTTTTGCTTTGACCAATCAAGACGGTCAAACCATAACTGAAAAGACAGTTGAAGGCAAGATTTATGTAGCCAATTTTATGTTTACCAGTTGTGGAAGCATTTGTCCCAAAATGACTGATAATATGAAAATCCTCCAAGATAAATATGCCAAGGATTCACAAATTTTATTACTCTCACATTCAGTTACACCTGAAATTGATAATGTGGAAAGACTCAAAGATTATGCTGTCTTGAAAGGTTGTATTTCGGGAAAATGGCATTTGCTTACAGGAGATAAAAAGGTTATTTATTCCTTAGCTAAAAAACAATATTTTGCAGGAGATTCTATTGGGTTTTATGGGAAATTGAGCGACTTTTTACATACCGAAAATTTTATTTTAATTGATGGTAAACGCCGTATTCGTGGAGTTTATAACGGTACTTTAGCTATCGAAATGGATCGGATTATAGAGGATATTACTACCTTGAAAAAAGAAAATTAGTGTATTTATCATCAATTAGTTAAAAAGTTTTCTAGCTTTCTGACTTCGTGGTAAAAAAGAAGAATTAGTATTACCTTTGCTGTTCAAAGGAATGAAATGAACAAAATTATCCAACTTCAAGATTTAGGAAATAAAGATTATAAAGCTGCTTGGGAATACCAAGAAGAATTGTTTAAAGAAATTGTCGACTTAAAAATCCAAAACAGAAGAGAGGAAACCGAGCTTCCAACGCCTAATTATTTGCTGTTTGTGGAGCATCCGCATGTGTATACTTTGGGAAAAAGTGGTGATTTTGATAATTTATTACTTTCCGAAAAACAACTAGAAGCCAAAGGAGCGACTTTCTACAAAATCAATCGTGGTGGCGATATTACTTATCACGGTCCAGGACAAATTGTAGGTTATCCAATTTTAGACCTAGAAAATTTCTTTACTGATATTCATAAATACCTGCGTTTTCTGGAAGAAGCTATCATATTAACTTTGGCAGAATACGGAGTTGAATCGGGTCGAAGCGATGGAGAAACCGGAGTTTGGCTAGGAGTAGGAACGCCATTTGCTAGAAAAATTTGTGCTATGGGAGTGCGCGCTTCGCGTTGGGTAACCATGCATGGTTTTGCCCTAAACGTCAATGCCGATTTGGGTTATTTTGATAATATCATTCCCTGTGGCATTCGAGGAAAAGCCGTAACGACTCTAAATGTAGAACTAGGAGTTGAAAAAGTAGATGAACAAGAAGTGAAAGCTAAAATCATTACCCATTTAGCAGAATTATTTGCTTGTGAATTTCAAATTTAACCGCAAAGACCACAAAGGATTCGCAAAGTTCACAAAGTAGAATTTTAATGTTATTTCTGTGGGGTCGAAAGTATAAAGTTAAGGCTCCCTCTCCTTTGGAGAGGGCTGGGGAGAGGATCATAAATCCAACGTCAGCTGTTCTGGCAATAATCTAAAACTCATTCGATGATACTTAGTTGGCCCATATTTCTTGATGGCTTCACGGTGTTCTTTGGTAGGATAACCTTTATTTTTTTTCCAGTTGTACATCGGGAATTCTTCGTGAATCTGGTCCATATATTCATCGCGATAAGTTTTGGCCAAAACCGAAGCCGCAGCAATACTTAAATATTTAGAATCGCCTTTTACAATACTTTGATTCGGAATCGATTTTAATAATTCGATTTCTTCAACGGTAAATTGTTTTCCTGTGGTGCTTTTCAAACCTAATTTGGCATTCAAAGCTCTGTTGCCATCTACAATTATAAATTCAGGTTTCTGATTCAATTTTAAAATAGATTCCTGCATTCCTTTCATCGAAGCATTTAAAATGTTGATTTCGTCAATTTCATTCGGGAATAAATGAGTAACGGCAAAAGTAACGGCTTGCTCTTCGATAATAGGGCGTAATTTTTCCCGAACTTTTTCCGAGAGTTGTTTACTGTCGTTTAAAATAGAATTAATAAAGTCAGTTGGCAAAATAATTGCCGCAGCAGTAACAGGACCAGCAAGGCAACCACGACCAGCTTCGTCAGTTCCCGCTTCAAGAATAAGTTTAGAAAAATTAGAGGCAAGCATATAGAAAAGTTTTCGGAGGACAAAGATTATAAAATTTTTAAGATAATAGTACGTTAATCTTACGTTTGTATCCAAAGAAGGAGGAATTAAGTAGTTTTTTTATACCGTTTTATCGTTTACCTTTGCTTAGTTATTAGTTTGAAAATAAAAGCCCAATTATATATCTGTTTCGAATGAGAATTCTCTTTTTTTTATATTTTTTAGCACTACCAACATTGATGTTTTCTCAAAAGAAAGATTTGAAGAAAGATCCGAGAGAAGACGAAGATCCTAAACAAAGTTTTTCAGACAGGTTGAAAGGAACCAATAGCAAGGATACTACCAAAGTTGCTAGTATAGATATGTATCGTTTTATAACCTTAGAAAGAGATACTACTTACCTAGATACAGCGCTTACAATTGAAAGAGAATACAGTCACAATTATCTTCGAAGAGATCTTTTTGGATTATTGGCTTTTTCAAATGAAGGACAGCCTTACAATACACTTCAATACAGTTTAACGGAGAATTCGCCTTATCCAGAATTTGGTTTCAAAGGAAAACAATTCAATTTTTTAGAGGCAAACCAAATCAGATACAGCTCTGTTGCAACTCCTGTAACCGAATTGTATTTTAAGTCAATACTAGGAAAAGGACATTCGGTAGATTCCTTTTTTGCGGTGAATCTTTCGCCAAATCTGAATTTTTCTATTGCTTATAAAGGATTGCGTTCGGAAGGAAAATACATTAATCAGTTAGTAAGTACAGGGAGTTTTAGATTTACTACTAGTTATAATACAAAGAGTAAACGCTATTTTTTGAACGCTCATTTTACTGGGCAAGATGCTTTGAATGAGGAAAATGGTGGAATTACTACTATAGAAGATTTTGAAAGCAAAGATTCAAAATATGCTAATAGACAACGTTTACAGGTTTATTTGACTGATGCCGAATCGACTTTGAAAGCTAAACGTATTTTTGTTGATCATAGTTTTAGAATCAATCCTACTCAAGGCGCTAATAATTTATATGTAACGCATCAACTGAATTACGAGAATAAATTTTTTGAATATTTTCAGCCTACCATTATTTCGGCAGTAGGTACACGTGCGGTGTATCGTTTTGGAGATGCTATTGTGACTTCTAATCTTAAAGATCAAACGCATTACAATAAAATGTACAACAAGGCAGCTGTGATGTATGAAAACACAACGCTTGGGAAGTTTCAGTTTTTTATAGACGATTTCCGTAGCAATTTTTATTACAACCGAATATTGATACAAGATAATGGTGTGATTCCGTCTTCTTTATCCCGTAATATTAATAGTTTTGGTGGACAATATGAATACCAGAAAAACAAATGGCACGGTAAGTTTTTGCTTTCCAGATCAATCACAAATCAGTCCTTATCTAATTTAGATGCCAAATTAAATTATGATTTGAATGATGATTTCCAATTTGTTTTTGGATACCAAAATTTAAATAAGTTGCCTAATGATAATTATAATTTGTTTCAAAGTAATTATGTAAGTTACAATTGGTCAAATAATTTTGCAAACGAAAAGATTAATGTTCTTAGCGGAAGTGCAATAACACCTTGGTTTGATGCTTCGTTGCAAATATCAACTTTGACAGATCATTTGTATTTTGAGAATACAGCAACTGATGAAACACAACAAATAGTTAGGCCAAATCAATACGGGGGAACTATTAAGTACCTTTCTTTGAAATTAAATAAAGAGTTGACTTTTGGGAAATTTGCATTGAATAATACGGTTTTGTATCAAAAAACAGATCAGAATGATGCAATTTTAAATGTACCTCAATTAGTGACTCGTAACACGATTTATTTTACGAATTTTTTCTTTAAGAAAGCCTTGTTTCTTCAAACAGGGATTACTTTGAATTATTTTACTAATTATTTTGCCAATGATTATAATCCAGTTATTGGAGAATTTTTTGTGCAACAGAAAAAAGAAATTGGAAATTATCCTAATCTGGATTTCTTTATTAATGCTAAAATTCAAAGAACAAGGATTTATTTAAAAGCCGAACATTTTAACGCGGCTTACACAGGTAATAATTTTTATTCAGCACCTAATAATCCGTATCGAGATATGACTATTCGTTTTGGATTGATTTGGAATTTCTTTAATTAATATTTTATAATGACATTTACAGCCATCGATTTTGAAACTGCAACCGCTTTTCATCCTTGCTCAGTGGGGATTGTTACCGTGGAAAACGGAATTGTTGTAGATGAATTTGTTACTTTAATTCAGCCTCCTAATAATTTTTATTCGCCATTTACCATTCAGGTTCATGGAATTTATCCCCGCGATACTGCCAGAGCCAAAAACTTTCTTCAAGTTTTTCCTGAAATTCAAAAACGACTTCAAAATAAAGTTGTTGTTGCCCATAACGAGAGTTTTGATCGCAATGTTTTGGCTAAATCTATGGCGTATTACGGTTTAGATTACGCCGATTTGAATATTGCAACCAAATGGGAATGTACCGTAAAAATTTATAAGGCTAAAGGAATAAAACCCACTAAATTGAGCGATTGTTGTCGCGAAATGAATATTCGTTTGAATCATCACGAAGCCTTATCGGATGCTAAAGCCTGTGCCCAATTGTATTTAATGCAATAGAAATTATTTTCTTTCGAAAGTTACTCACGTAAGTTTTTTCATTAAATTAGTGTAATAACTTTTTAAGTTCTTAAGATGAAAGAAGATTTTTTACATTATCTGTGGAAGTATAAGAAATGGAATAGTCTTGATTTAAAAACCACTAATAACGAGGCGATTGTTATTGCTAATGTTGGTCAGTTTTTAGAATTAGCGGGTCCTGATTTTTTTAATGCCCAAATTAGTATTGGAAATCAAAAATGGGCTGGTAATGTAGAGATTCATCTTAAATCTTCCGATTGGTATGTGCATCATCATGAAAAAGATTCTGCTTATGAAAATGTCATTCTTCATGTAGTCTGGGAACACGACACCGAGGTTTTTAGAAAAAATAATACCGAAATTCCTGTTTTAGAAATTAAGAACTATGTTGATAAAGAAGTTTTAGCTAATTATCAAAGTTTGTTAGCGCCTAAATCTTGGATTTTTTGCGAAAAGCAATTAAACGGTTTTGATGATTTTGTTTTAAAAAATTGGCAAGAGCGATTGTTTTTTGAGCGATTAGAACGAAAGTCAAAAGCTATTTATGATTTGTTGCAGCAAACGGAAAATGATTGGGAAGCAGTCTTATTTTGTATGCTCGCTAAAAATTTTGGATTGAATACTAATGGAGAAACATTTTTGAAAATTGCAAAGGCAATTCCGTTTTCAATAATTAGAAAAGAAAGTTTTGAAGTCGAAAATTTAGAAGCGCTTTTGTTAGGGAAAGCCGCTTTATTGGATTCGGATAAAGAAGATAATTATTTCAAAGATTTAAAATTCAGATATTTTTATTTACTACATAAATACCAATTAGAAGTAAATAATGAAGGACAAGTTCAGTTTTTTAAACATCGCCCTGATAATTTCCCAACGATTCGACTCTCGCAATTAGCCCATTTGTATCACAAACATCAAAATTTGTTTTCTCAAATAATTAATGTTTCCTCGATAGAAGCCATTTATCAATTGTTTCAGTTGAGCCCTTCGGCTTACTGGGAAAATCATTATCAGTTTGATAAAGAGAGTCCGAAGAAAGCTAAAAAGCTGTCTCGTTTTTTTGTTGATTTATTACTTATCAATACCATAATTCCTATTCAGTTTGCTTATGCTAAGAGTCTAGGAAAAGAAATAGCCGAAGATTTGATAACAATGTTGACAGCAGTCTCTCCTGAGAAAAATGCAATAATTGATAAGTTTGATTCGTTTGGGATAAAAGCTACTAATTCGTTTGAAACACAATCTCTATTACAGCTAAAAAACGAATATTGCGCTGGAGGAAAATGTTTGGATTGCGCCATTGGCCTAGAGTTGCTGAAGAATAGTTAATAGCTTATTCGTTGATTTGATAATGTGAGAATGATATAATTTTGTAATTTTACCCAATATTCAATTCATAAAATACAATGTCAGCTATACTAAAACTTAAGTTTTTTTTTGAAAAATACGGATTTCATGTTTCTTCGCGCCTAGCCGATAAATTAGGAATGCGTGTTACAAACGTGCGATTGTTTTTTATTTACATCTCATTTGTTACTGTAGGATTAGGTTTTGGAGTGTATTTGACGCTGGCTTTTTGGATTAGGTTAAAAGATTTAATTCGTTCTAAACGAACATCGGTATTTGATTTGTAAAAAAAAAGCGCTCTGAAAATTTTAATTTCAGAGCGCTTTTTTTAAAGATTGTTATGAATATTATTTAGTTTCTTCAGGATTGTTTAAAACGCTATTTTTTCGGCTAAATGAAAAATAGAAAACTATTCCTAGTCCCATCCAGATAAAAAGGCGAGCCCAGTTTACCCATCCTAATCCGAACATCATTGCTAGACACACAATAATTCCTAATATTGGTATATATGGAACAAATGGAGTTCTGAATTCGCGAACCATATTTGGTTCTTTTTTTCTTAAGATAATTACAGAAACACAAACTAAAACAAATGCAAATAAAGTCCCAATACTGGTCATGTCGCCTACAATGTCTCCAGGAATAAATGCAGCAAATAAGCCTACAATTATAAGGATGGCAAGGTTAGCTTTGTAAGGCGTTTTGAATTTTGGATGTACATCGCTAAACATTTTAGGCAATAATCCATCTCTACCCATAGAATAAAAAACTCTTGATTGTCCTAATAATAGCACTAGAATTACTGAAGAGAAACCTGCTAGAATAGCTATGGTAACTAATTGACCAAGCCATTGGTATCCTATCATGTATTTGTTTATGGCAAAAGCTACTGAAGCTTCTTTTCCACCTGTTCTAAAATCTTCCACCGTAGCAACACCTGTAAGAACATGTGCAAAAAGAATGTATAAAACAGTACAAATTGCTAATGAACCTAAAATTCCAATTGGCATTGATTTTTTTGGATTCTTTGTTTCTTGAGCTGCAGTACTTACCGCATCAAAACCAATAAATGCGAAAAAAACGGTTCCAGCAGCTCCAAGAATCCCCATTATTCCACCAAAAGAATGGTCGATTCCATGTTCATCAGTAAAAACAGAACTTTGTGGTATATAAGGAGTATGGTTAACAGGATTAATAAAATGCCATCCAACAAATATTATAAGTATTACAATGGTTACTTTTAAAATAACAATTAAGCTGTTAATAAATGCTGATTCCTGTATTCCTTTAATTAATAGCAAACTAATAACTGTAACTATAAATAGAGCCGGTAAATTTATGATTCCATGAATTCCTTCTGGGGAAGTTTGAAAAGGAGAATGTGATAATTCGAAAGGAATAGGGCTGGTATGTATAACATTTATTAATAAGTCATTAAGGTATTCACTCCAGGCAATTCCTACTGTGGCTCCTCCTACAGCATATTCTAAAATTAAATCCCAACCTATTATCCAGGCTAGAAATTCACCCATAGTAGCATAGGTATAAGTGTAGGCACTTCCTGAAATGGGTATTGAAGAAGATAATTCAGCGTAGCAAAGTCCTGCCAATGCACAACCTATTGCCGCTACAATAAATGCTAATGTTACTGATGGTCCTGCACTTTGTGCTGCTGCTGTAGCAGTTCGTACAAATAATCCAGCACCAATAATTGCTCCAATTCCTAAGGCAATTAAAGACCAAGAGGTAAGGGTTCTTTTTAATCCTTTTTCACTATCTTCTGCTTCAGCTAAAAGTTTAGCTAGGGGTTTCTTATTCCAAATAGACATGGTTTTGTGGTTTGATATTGTTAAGTGCCAAATGTATTGTTTTTTAGGAAAAAAACAATGACTTTGGATTTAAGATGTAGTATTAATGTTAAGGTGGTTTCTAGCTTGGTTTTTCTGTATTATTTGTTAGTTCTATATGTTTATTTTATATATTTAGTTAGGAAAAAACTCATTTAGTAGATAGCGATGGATTTTAAAACAATTAGAGATTATTTTAATTTTTCAAAAGACCAACAAAAGGGAATTCTTTCGTTGTTTTTTATAATTGTAGTGTTGCAATTGGTCTATTATTTTTCGGATTTTAGTTCTTTTTCGAAAGAAAATCCAGAAGAACAAAAATGGCTTTCGTTAGAATCTCAAATAGATTCAATGAAAAATCATCAGAAATATGAAGTTCCTAAAGTTTATCCTTTTAATCCAAATTTTATCACTGATTATAAAGGATACAAATTAGGGATGTCAGTTGCTGAGTTGGATAGATTGCATGCTTTTAGAAAAGAAAATAAATATGTCAATTCGGCAAAGGAATTTCAGGCAGTAACAGCTATTTCTGATTCTTTATTGGCGGCTATTGCTCCTTATTTTAAATTTCCTGATTGGGTAAAGAATAAAAAAGAATCTAAGTTGATTGCTTTTTCAAATGTAAAATCAGAGGGTTTTTCGAAAAAAGAAAAGTTAGTTGTTAAAGATATTAATCAGGCAACTCAGGAAGATTTAATTAAAATCTATGGCATAGGAGAGGCAATTTCGACGCGGATTTTAAAATTTAAAGAAAGTTTAGGTGGTTTCGTATCTATGGAACAAATGAAAGATGTCTGGGGATTGTCGCCAGAAGTTGTTCAGAGTTTAAGCGCTAGTTTTAAAGTTAGTACGCTTCCTGATTTTAAAAAAATAGATATTAATAATGCTTCTATAAAAGAGCTGGCACAGTTTCCTTATTTCAAATATAACTTGGCTAGAGAAATTGTAATCTATAGAAGTATGAATGGCGATATTAAGAATGCTGGAGATTTAAGAAAAATTAAAGGATTTCCTGTTGATAAAGAAAATATAATTGGTTTATATTTGGACTTTTAAAAAAAAGCCATAATGATGCAGTTTGATTATAGTGAGACACAAAACATGATAGCCCAATCTATAAGGGATTTTGCCGAAAAAAACATTAGACCTTTTATAATGGAATGGGATGAGGCTCAGGTTTTTCCGGTTCCTTTATTTAAGAAATTAGGCGAAATGGGCTTTATGGGTGTTTTAGTTCCAGAGGAATTAGGAGGTTCGGGTTTAGGTTATCATGAATATATTACGGTTGTTGAAGAAATCTCTAAAGTTGATCCTTCGATAGGATTGTCGGTTGCGGCGCATAATTCTTTGTGTACAAATCATATTTTGACTTTTGGAAATGAAGAGCAAAAAAAGAAATGGATTCCTAAATTAGCAACAGGTGAACATATTGGAGCTTGGGGATTGACAGAACATAATACAGGTTCAGACGCTGCTGGTATGAATACTACGGCTAAAAAAGACGGAGATTTTTGGATTGTTAACGGAGCGAAAAATTTTATCACGCATGCTATATCTGGAGATATTTCGGTCGTAATTGTCCGAACGGGTGAGAAAGGAGACTCGAGAGGGATGACTGCTTTTGTTTTTGAAAAAGGTACGCCTGGTTTTTCTTCGGGAAAAAAAGAAAATAAATTAGGAATGCGTGCTAGTGAAACAGCTGAATTAATTTTTGATAATTGTCGAATTCCAGATGCAAACCGTTTAGGCGAAGTAGGCGAAGGATTTATTCAGGCGATGAAAGTATTAGATGGTGGAAGAATTTCTATTGGAGCTCTTTCTTTAGGGATTGCAAAAGGAGCTTATGAAGCGGCTTTGAAATATTCGAAAGAAAGACATCAGTTTGGAAAAGCTATTTCTGAATTCCAAGGCGTTTCTTTTAAATTAGTAGATATGGCTACTGAGATTGAAGCTTCGGAATTGTTATTGCATAAAGCGGCTTTCTTGAAAAATCAACATCGTCCTGTTACTACGGCAGGTGCTATGGCTAAGATGTATTCTTCGGAAGTGTGTGTAAAAGTAGCCAATGAAGCAGTTCAAATTCATGGAGGTTATGGTTATACCAAAGATTATCCTGTGGAGAAATTTTATAGAGATGCTAAATTATGCACTATTGGAGAAGGAACTACCGAAATCCAAAAAGTGGTGATTTCGAGAAATATTTTGAAAGACTAGAAAGAAGAAAATAGAATAAAGAGAAAAGAGTTAGGCGTTAAGAAATTAAGCTTGACTCTTTTTTTTTTTTTTTGCACAATCTTTTCTCTGTGTTCTTTGCTTTTTATTCTAACTTCTTTTTTCCAAAAAAAAACAAATTAATAACTTGTAATTCATAATTAATTTCTACTTTTGCAGCCTTAACGAGAGGAGGTGTCAAAATTATGTTAATTATACCAATTAAAGACGGAGAAAATATCGATAGAGCATTAAAGCGCTATAAAAGAAAATTTGATAAAACTGGAACAGTTCGTCAATTAAGAGCACGTACTGCTTTTATTAAGCCTTCTGTGAAAAATAGAATGAAATTCCAAAAAGCAGCTTACATCCAAGGTTTGAGAGATAGCCTAGAGAGTTAGTAGTTTTCTTTTTTGAAGCAAAATAATACCGTTAGTGGTCAGATTTTTTATAAATTTGATGCTAACGGTTTTTTTATGGCTACAAATTTAGGAGCATTTACAGATTATCTCCAGAAAGAGAAAAAATATTCTCTTCATACTGTATGTGCTTATGAGAAAGATGTGTTTGATTTTCAGCAATTCAACCTCGTTAATTTCGAACAGGAAAATGTCGATCGTGTGGAGTATGCTCAAATTCGGTCTTGGATTGTTTTCTTAGTAGAGGGAGGTTTGTCGACTATTTCTGTGAATAGAAAAGTGGCTTCGCTTAAGGCTTTTTATAAATTTCTTTTAAAAATTAAGCAAATAGAGGTTAGTCCTTTGTTGAAACATCGCGCTTTGAAAGTGTCTAAGAAGGTTCAAATTCCGTTTTCGGAGAAAGAATTGCTTTTGGTTTTGCAAAATATTGAATCGGAAGAAGGTTTTGAAGCGGTTAGAGATCGACTGCTGATTGAGTTGTTGTACACTACGGGGATAAGAAGATCGGAATTGATTCATTTAAAGTTAGTTGCGGTTGATTTTTCTAATGCAACTATTAAAGTTTTGGGAAAAAGAAATAAAGAGCGGATAATTCCGGTTTTGTCTGTGGTGTTAAAACAAATGCAGTTTTATCTTGAGGAGAGGGATGGTTTGGAGTTGGTTAAGGATGATGCATTTTTTTTTCTAACAAAAAAAGGGTTAAAATTGAGTGAATCTTTTGTGTATCGCTTAATAAATTCATACTTTAGTAAAGTCTCCGAAAAGGTAAAGAGAAGTCCACATATGTTAAGGCATACGTTTGCAACTCATTTATTGAATAACGGAGCTGATTTGAATTCAGTTAAAGAGTTGTTAGGGCATTCTAGTTTAGCTTCTACGCAGGTTTATACTCATAATAGTTTGTTAGAGTTGAAAAAAGTTTACGCGGGGGCTCATCCTAGAGGCGGTGATGATTCTAAAGTTTAACCATAAAAAATATTGATTATGAAGGTAAATGTTCATGCTGTTAACTTTGCGGTTGATGGAAAACTAGTAGATTTTGTTCAAGAAAGAATGAATAAGTTGGAAAAATACTATGACAGAGTGGTTTCTTCGGATGTCTATTTGAAAGTAGAGAAGACAAGTGAGAAAGAAAATAAGATTGTCGAGGTTAAGATTAATGTGCCAGGAGATGATTTCTTGGTAAAAAAACAGTGTAAGTCTTTTGAAGAAGCGGTTGAATTGTCGGCAGAATCACTAGAGCGTTTGCTTGTAAAAAGGAAAGAAAAAGTGAGAACTCATATATAATTGAAATTTTTTAAAAAAAATGTTTTGATTAAGAGATAAAATCTATACATTTGCAGTCCGTTAGAAATAGCGGACTTTTTTTATTGAAATTGCCAGCGTAGCTCAGTTGGCTAGAGCAGCTGATTTGTAATCAGCAGGTCGTGGGTTCGAGTCCCTCCGCCGGCTCAAAAAGAACTGAGGTTTTAAAGGTTTAATGGAATAAAAAAAGAGGGGAGATACTCAAGCGGCCAACGAGGGCAGACTGTAAATCTGCTGTGTGAACTTCGCAGGTTCGAATCCTGCTCTCCCCACAAAATTGAGTTATAGTTTTAGATTTTAATCTAGGATTGTAAATCAGGAATAAGAAGCTCTGCCGGTGTAGCTCAGGGGTAGAGTGCTTCCTTGGTAAGGAAGAGGTCTCG
>JAZJZW010000025.1:0-50869 GCA_040389425.1 Bacteroidota bacterium
TAGTGAGATTCCTCCTTCGTCGGAATGACAAAAATATAATTAAACCTTTTACTTAAATTTCTTTAAACTAGTTTCCAAACCGTTTTTTGCCTCCGCAAAAGGAACCAGATAAAAGCTATATTGATAATCTCCTGAAGGAATTTCATATTTTTGTAAAGGTCGTGCCACTGGTGACCAGCTGTCGTTTCCACCCACACCCATTTGGATTAAATCGATATTTACAGTTAAGAAACCTGGATTTACTAAATCGAAAGTATGTTTCGCATCGTCCAAATTTTGTTGGGTATAAGGCCAGGCACTCATGCTCAAAACTTTGTTTTCATTGACAACAAGCAAACCAGAATTTTTAGCTGGAGTTGTAAAAGCCATCCATCTTACCTCAGTTCTATTGGCATTTTCTTGCGGCATCACATAAGGTTCAATGAATTTATCTATTGGCAATGAATAGCGACCAACAGTGAATCCAAAACTACGGTCAGAATAATTTTCTAATTCGCCTTTTCCATACCAGGAAATCTGTCCAAAATCCTGATTGATTCCCATTTGCATTCCAATTCTAGGAATATTTGGTAATTTAGGAGAAGCTTTTAGTTGGTAATCTACTTTTATAATTCCATCTGGATTGATATTGTACACCACTTTTACCTGAGCGCTGTCTTTGATAATTTCGTAATCACTGCTAATTTTTATCTCAGCAGCTGATTGCTCCATTTTGATATTTTTTAACATTGGCTTAGCCAAAAACCATTGCTTTAAAACTTTCTGAGCTTTCCATCCTTTACGGTCATTGTCAGTAAGGGCACGGGTAAAATTAGGCACTAAAGCTGCTTTTACTTGCTCTTTTCCTTTGTACACATAAGAACTCAAACCGCCGTTTGCTTTATTGATGCTAATGCTAAAATCTTTTCCATTAATTTTATAATCATCCTTGCTTTCGGCTACCGCATTTTTTTGATTGGCTTTCGCCAAAGTAATAGCCGCTTTCTTTTGTAGCAAAAATTGGTCAGCAGCTACAGCGTAACCTTTTGAAGCCCAAAATTCGTCTTTAGGAAGTTGGTATTCGATATTCAGGAAATATTCCGAATCCTTTTTCATTTTCGGAAGGTATTTGTTTACATCTAGGACAAAATCGGTTCCCGCAGCAATATCGATTGGTTTTAAAATAACTTCTTTGATAACATTTCCATCTTCTAAAACTTTCAAAACGGGAATAAAATCACTCAAATTCTGAACTGCTTCTCGATTGTGGATTTTTAAAATTGAATTATTTTCTAAAGTCGAAACTGCTGGTTGAAAAACCCATTTACATTCATACATCGCCGCTTTTGCGCGTCCGTCAGGAGAAACCATTCCGTTGATGTTAAAATTGGCATCGTGTTTTTTCTCACCAAAATCACCTCCATAACCAAAATATTCCTGACCGGTTTTAGGATCTTTTCTAAGCAAACCCTGGTCTTTCAAATCCCAGATACAACCTCCAATAACTCTTGGTGTAGAACGAAATTCATCCCATAATTCTTTTAGATTTCCTGTAGAATTCCCCATAGAATGTGAATATTCCACAAACAAAATAGGTCGTGTATCCTTGTTTTGATCCACCAAAAATTTTGGCGTATAAATTCCCGGATAAAAACGACTCACTATATCTACATAAGGTTCATCTTGTGGGTTTTCGAAGCGGTGTGAATGATCAACCGTCTTTGGATAACGCGGATCTAAAGGATCGATATAACCGTCTAATCTTGGATTTCCTTGTGCCGGTTCGTAATGCACTGGTCGTGTAATATCGTAATCGTGTGTCCAACCCGCCATAGCTGCGTGATTTGGTCCTTTACCTGCTTCATTACCTAAACTCCACATGACAATACTCGGATGATTTTTGTCACGCTCCACCATTCGGGTCATACGCTCTAAATAAGCATGTGTCCATTGCTGATCGTTGCTTAAAAATCCTCCTAATCCATGCGTTTCTAAATCGGCTTCGTCCATCACCATCAAACCATATTTATCACATAATTCGTAGAAATACGGATCATCAGGAAAATGACTCGTACGAACGAAATTGAAGTTAAACTTTTTCATCAACTTCACATCTTCTTCTAAATCTTGATGATTTACCGCTTCACCACGAACGGGATGATGTCCATGATGATTAACTCCATATACATAAGTTTCTTTTCCGTTGATAAGCATTTTGCCATTCGCTTTAGCGAATTCGATAGCACGGAAACCCAGTTTACAGCTTTTTACTTCGCTAATACTTCCATCAGGATTTTTTAGCGTCATTACCAAAGTGTATAAATTTGGTTTTTCGGCACTCCATTTCAATGGATTTTTAATGGTTTCCTGAAAAAAACCAAAACGCACTTTATCCAAACGAGGAGAAACTTCGCTAATAATATCAATAGCTTTTCGAACTAGAGGCTTTTCGAATAAAGGTTTGTTTTGAGCATCATACAATTGCACTTCAAAAGTGTGATTTTTGATGGTATCGCCCGTAAGATTTTTTAATTTAGGTCGCAATTGAAAAACCGCAGCTTTGTATTGTTTGTCTAATTTGGTTTGGTAAAAGAAATCCTGAATATGCAATTTAGGCTCCGCCATGATATAGACTTCACGCTGAATTCCGCTCAAACGCCAATGGTCTTGATCTTCCAAATAAGAACCATCGCTATAGCGAAAAACACGAACTGATAATACGTTCTCCCCTTTCTTCAAATAAGGGGTAATATTAAATTCTGACGAATTGAAACTATCTTGTCCATAACCCAAGAAATCGCCATTCAGCCAAACCTGGAATGCCGAACTTACGCCTCCAAAATGAAGGCTAACATCCATTCCATTCCAATTTTCAGGAACAGTAAATTTACGTTGGTACGAACCAATCGGATTATCATCTTGTGGTACAAAAGGGGGATTTACTGGTCTGAAAGAATAGACCGCACTTTTGTAAATTGCCATTCCGTAGCCTTTCAATTCCCAATTAGAAGGTACTTCGATTTTATCCCAGCCTTTGACTTCATTTTTATAAAAATCCTGAGGAGCTTCTTGTAGGTTTTTGGCAAATTTAAAATCCCAATCGCCATTCAATAGTTTAATTCTGCTTTTATTTCTATTCCCTTCTAAGGCATCGGCAACAGTAGCATAGGAATAAGCTGTTGCTCTTGCCGGCTCTCTATTGATACTGGTTACCATAGGATTTTCCCAAGGATTATCAGAATATTTTTGAGGAACTCTAGGAATCCCAGCAGGTTCACCCGTAACTAATTGCGCCTGTATTGCACAAGTACTTAGCAAAGAAAAAAGTAGTATTTTAAATTGATTCATCTTAGAATATTTTATTTTCACGCAGATTTTGCAGATTTAGCAGATTTTAATTCGTCAGAAATTATTCTTCTGATAAATTTAAATGCGGTTATTTTTTCTTCTCAGGAGGAGCAACAAAAGTCAATTGGCTTTTTCCTAAATCTTTAGAAGTGGCAACTGCAATTCCCCTTTGTTCACCTTTATTTACCGCACAATAAAAGTGATACACCACTCCATTGTGTTTCACCACAAATGATTTATGAGCAAATAAGTTATCATAAGGTTCCGATGATTGAATTAAATTTTCGCCTTTCCAGTCGTTCCAGTGAATTAAATCGTTAGATACAGCAAAGCGGTTAAATGCACCTTGATCCCAACCCGTCCAAAAAGCACCAAAATAAAACATTACCCAAGTATCGTTAATACGTTGAATGTATGGATCGCCTGTAATTCCTTTATGGTGATTTAAAAGCGGTGCTTTTCCATATCTTTCCCAATGTTTCATATCATTTGATACCGCCATGGCAATTCTTTCTGCACCTTTTCCAGGCTTCAAACTATCACCTCGGGCATTGTAATACATAATAAAATTATGTCCCGATTGTTTTTCTTCGTCACGAATAACTGTGTTTTTATACATCGTACTATTGTCCCACCAACGAACATCTTTGTCTGTTGGAGATAAAACAGGCTTGTCTAATCTATCAAATTCATGAGGTGTTGTTGGCACTTTATCAGTATATGCCATCCCGATTGATAAAACTCCCGCTTCATAACCTTTAGTGTTTCCACCAAAATAACTCATCCAATATTTATTGTCATATTTATTCCATTTGTAAGAACCACCCCATTTCGGGTCTTGCAAAGCAATGTAACCTGCTTTCTGGTTTACATCCCAGTGTTTTTCATTTTCAGAAAAAGACATTACTTTTCCAAGGTGTTTCCAATGCAATAAATCATCACTTTCGGCTAACCAGGTTTCGTAACCGCGTCCACCATAAATCAAATAAGTCATAAACCATTTTCCGTCTTTTCTAAACACCGAAGGACAGTCCATTTTATAAGAGTTGTCCGTCGGTACCATTACTAATCCGTATTTGTAGGGTGTTTTGATTTCGTTATAAATCTCGTTCATAACACTATCAGTGATTTCACGCTTCTTGTAATGTGTCGCGCAACTAGCTACCAAAATTGTGACTATTCCAACAAAAAGATATTTTGTTATATTTTTCATTTTCAAATATTTACATTTATTTAATGGAACACTGATTTAAGAAATTTGAGAAATTAAAAGAATTTTAATCTGTGGGTATTTCTCTAATCTGTTCAATCTGTGTTGCTCTATATTCTTATTTCAATTCCTTCAGTTTGGCGTCCATCACATCTCTATTCAGCTTCACTTTTACCATTCCCGTAGGATGAAATCTTCTTTTCAAATCAATGGCGTTATACACAATCGTATAAACATCATTTCCTTCTGGAATTAAACAAAGTGGTGTACGCATAATATCCCACCATTTTGTAACCTTAGTTTCTATAGGCCAATAATGTGCTTCCGACCAATTAACACCATCTTTTGAAAGCGAATACCCCATCATATTAGGTAAATGATGTCCCCAACCGTCAGGACCTCCATCAAAAATAGCGATGTACAATCCGTTAGGTAATTGACTTACAATAGGATTTTCGACAAATAAAGGATGTATGGATTTTATTGGTTCCAAACCTTTATTCATTCGGCTCCAAGGTCCTTCTAAACTATTCGATTCCGCCAAAGCTACAAACCAACCTTTTCCTGATTTCTTAGGATAATCAGCCCAAGAGGCAAACGGAAAGGCGCCACTGTAAAAACCAAACCATTTTTCTCCCACTTGATATGGAAAAAACGAAGCTACTCCCTGACGTCCTTCCCAAGGCTGTGAATCCAAACCTGGTTCCATAATAATTCCCATGTCTTTATAAGGCCCGCCAATTCCGTTGATTCCTTCGACAGTCGATTCGCAACGCCAAATTCGACCAAAAGAATGATTCGGCTGAATTTCTTTATGAACCGTATAAGCCAAATAATAGCCGTACCATTTGTTTGCTTTTTTGTTGAAAACTGGCATATAAGACCAAATAGCACCACGACGATCGTTCATTGGATTATCATCTTCGGTAACAGCATAAGTTCCGCTGGCTTGATAAATTGTTGATTCACGTTTCCAATGAATTGCATCTTTACTTGTCCAATGACCGATTTTAGTTTTCACACGATCATAGTACATTTCGACACCCACTTCTCCAGCTCTTTCTGTTGGAAACATGTGGTATGTATCGTCTACTTTTACCACGCGACCACCTTCAAATCCGCCTTGAATCCCTTCGGTTCCAGACATACCTTCATCAATAACTGGCTTGTTTTCGCCACCAATAATTTCGAATAAAGGTTTTTCATCTGAGAATCCTTCCACAATAAAGGTTGGATTCCACAGCTTTCCGTCAGGAAATTCGGCATTTCTAAATGCTAAATTCTGATTCGCTTTTACAACTCCCAAAACCATAAACCAACCTTTCATTGGCGGAACTATTTCGTGTGTCCCTTTCAAATAGTTAATCGCATAAACATCTACTTGAGGAAGCCCCGTTACAGTAAGTCCATTTTCTAAAACTAGTTTGATATTAGAATTATTCTTAAACTGTAGATAATCTTTATTATCCTTTTCTTGAAAAACACCAATAAGCAACTGTACATTTTCTTTGAATTTTAATTTCAAAGGTGCATTCGTTCCGTCTAAGGGAAGTGTAATTCCTGTAAGACCTTCTAATTCTGGAGCCAAACGAACAATATTGTTTTTACTTTTCGAAAAAACATGCGCATATTGTGTGGTCTTGAATGTCTTGTAATTCGACTTTACTACTTCAAAAGAAGCCGGTTTCCATGATGTATTTTGAGCATGAACAGCTAATTGCACACTCAGAAAAACGAAGACTAAAAGAATACTATTTTTAATTTTTTGTAACATAATATTAAAGTGCTTTGTAACTAATTTGGTAAGCAACATTTGGTTTCACCGTTAACTGATATTTGTTTTTTCCTAACGCAACAACCGTTCCCGAATTCGTCTTTGGTTTACTTTTACTTTCAATAATCAATTTCCCTTCGCCTTCTGCTGCTTTCACTTTGATTTCCGATTTGCTTATGTATAAACTTACTTCTCCTTTTGGTGTTGGTACTTTTCCTTCCATCCATTGCAAACCACCTAAATTCGGTTTGATTTCGTATTCAGCATAACCTGGAGCAGTTGGTTTTACACCTAAATAATATTTTCCAAGTAAATAAATTGGGCTAGAACCCCAAGCGTGGCAAAGACTTTTCCCATAAGGGCGTCCGTACATTTCTAAATGTTCTTTTCCTTTTTTATTTGGGTTGTATTCTTCCCAGAAAGATGTGGCTCCTTCATTTAACATTCCGCCCCAATAGTCTTTCATTTCTTTCAATACATAATCTTGTTCACCCATTGCACACAAGGCTTCCAACTCATAGAAACGCATATATGGTGTTGTAATTTGAAGAACTTTATCATTAAGTAACACCTTATTTTTTATACTTTGCTTTTGTTCTTCATTAAAATAATTGAAGAAAATACCAAACATATTAGCGTATCTCGTTACAATATCTTGCACTTTACCATCAATACGCTGATGCTTCATAACGTTTTCTTTTTTGTCCCAAAAAACATCAAACAACTTTGTTTTTAAATCATCACCAATTTTTTGATACTGTTTTTGATCTTCCTTTTCACCTGCTATTTCAGCACTAACTGCCATAGCCTCTAAACTTCTCGCTAAAAGCATTTGCTCAAAACTAACCTCACCAGCTTTTGGTAATCCGTTTGCCCAATCAATAAAAACCCAATCGCCTTCTAATGGTTCAAGAAATCCGTTTTTGTTTCTTCTTTCTAAACAGAAATCCATCAGTGATTTCATTCGTGGATAAAAAGTTTTGATAAATTTCGTGTCGCCTGTATGTAAATAGTAATCGTAAACACCAACAAACCAATACAACGAATAATCCATTATGATATTAACATGAGCGGTCACAGGTTCTTTACCACGCAGCGCCAACAGCGTTCGTTCTACAGAAGCCGAATCAAAGAATAAATAATAATTCATTAAATAACTTTGATAAGCGTCGCCAGACCAAACCCAACGGTCGCGTTTAATCCCGTCTATAAAAAATTCGCGAGACGTTAAATGCATCGTGTAAGCCGAGACGTCCCAAATTTTATTCAATTGTTGGTCTGAAGATTTGAATGCACCACGATAGTCTAATGGTAAATATTCATAAAGCATCGAAATAGAATCATACTTTACCGATGCGTCTGCTTGTACCTGAACATATCGGAATGCTTTGGATCCATCATGCGTGTAGGTTTCAGGCTGATTTCCATCAAAAGATAAATGGTCTAATGTTTCGCATTTGGCAGTATCCAGAGCTTCCTCACGAGATTCACCATAATAAAGTGCTACTTTACCTTTTCCTTTTAAACCGTTAATTTTAATATATCCAAAAGTTTCTTTACCAAAATCGACCAATTGGCCAGTTCCTATTTTTTCTATTTTTTTTGCGTTCCAAGGTGTAGTTGTTAGTTTAAACTCAGAAGGTTTATTGGCTGATGAATCAAAATTCCAAGAACCAACAGGTACCCAAGGTGTTCCTGATTGTTGTGCTTTTCCATTTTCATCAATCCAAAGTTTATCTTCATTGGTCACCTTCCATGACGCATCCGATTTAACGTACTTACCATCAATATAAATAGTGGGCAAAACTTCCTGATTATATACTTTAAAAGAAATTTTGTGTTTTCCAGCAGGAATTTTTATTGATTTTGGTTGTCCATAAACCTGAACACCATCTAAAAGCAATTGAAAAGATCCTTCCGAGTGAATTTTCATCTCATCTGGTTCTGGAATATCTACTTCTGTTTGGAAAGTTACTAAGGCATAAGGACTATAATATTGCCAAAGTGGTGGAAATACTGCCTCGCGTTCTGTACGTCTTACTTGCATTTTATTGCTTAACCAAACTTCAAAATCACCTGGGTACCAAATCCAAGTGGCTTCTTTAGGTTTATCTTGTGCTGTTACTACAAAAGATGAAATCAATAATAGTCCAACAATACTTTTCAATATGAAACTTGTAATTTTTTTTATCATAATAAATTTATCTTTTAATTCTATTTTAATTTATCTATTTCATATTTAATATCTCCTACTATGTTAATTGAATTATTATAAGAAGAATATTTTTGAAAAAATGCTCCAGCAATGGTTACTTCTTCACCATTTGACTTATAAGGAACATCTAAATTATTCACTTTATATAAATCAAAAAAATAAGGAATAAATTTTACTTCTTTATATTTTTCAATAATTGCTTGATATACTTTTAGAAACACCTCTTCATATTCTCCTATTGGTGATACAATTATATTTTCTATAGCCCATATTTTTCGCTTACCAAAAATTGGATGTGAAATTTCTTTCTGATGTATATTTTCCAATACTTCAATAGTAAAATAATTACCTATTAAGCTTTTGTAAAAATGTAATTCCGTTCTACTTTCCAAAGTATTCTTTAGCATAACAACTCCTGAGAAATTTGGAACCAACCCAGCTGTTGTATCACGTATATCTTGAAAATCTGATTTTAATTTTTCTAAAAATTCTAAATTCCATTCCTTTTCATAATATTCTCTATGAACTATATTTTTTTGTATTATTTCATTTAATTCTACTATCCCTGAATAAAAAAATAATTTTCATTCTCTCTTGTCATTCCAATGGGATAGTATTTCTTTATACAATCACGTATTTCAGAAATATTATCAGAAAGATCATCAATATTAACTTTTATAAAATCATCAAACATTCTTAATTAAAATTAAAAATGAGATATAAAACGAAAATTGTAAGCCCTAACAAACCAAATAACACTTTCACACGTTTACTGGTTTTAGGAACATCGGTTTCGCTAACAAAAGTAGTTTCTGGGTTTTTGTCCAATAATGAAATCACAATAGCCGATACCAATAAGACTACGAAAATGTAGAATGAAATTAATAAAAAGTGTGGCCAAATAGCATATTCATCAGCAGGAAAAATCCATAAATATAAAACTCCAACGAAAAGACTAAACGCTGAACCCCAGGATAAAGTGGAATTTACAGCTTTTTTAGTAGTACGTTTCCAGAAAATGCTCAACAAAAATACCACTGATAAAGAAGGCGCTAAAAAGCCCAATACCGCCTGAAAAATATTAAATAAATTTTGCCCTTTAATATTATCAATAGCTATAGCAATAAGAATAGCAAACACGCATCCCGCCGCAATGGTAATACGACCAATTCTAATTTGGTCTTTAATAGTTGCCTCAGGATTGATTTTCTTCACATAAATATCATTGGTAAAAACCGTACTCAAAGCATTAAGCGACGAACCAATAGTTCCAACCAATACTGCTATCATTACACAAATAACCAAACCGTTCATTCCGCTAGGAAACAAATTGGTAACCATAGTCATATAAGCCAAATCAGAGTTTTTGCCCAATTCAGGAAATAAAACAGAACAAAGGATTCCCGGTAAAATAAACAATGGCAATGCCATCACTTTTAGCCAACCAATAAAGTTAACCCCTAATTGTCCTTGCTCTAAATTTTTGGCTCCCAAAACACTTTGTACCATCGATTGATCAGTACAAAAGAAAGCTACAGCAGCAACTGGATAACCCAATAAAATAGCAGGCCAAGGATAATGTGCATCAGTTGACGGACGCACCAAATTCCAGAAATTAGCAGGCGTTTTAGCAATCAATGCTTCTATACCTCCCACTTTTTGCAAGCCTAAATAAGATAACGTAAGCGATACCACAATTAATAAAATCATCTGAAAAACATTCACCTTAGCAATGGCTTTCAAACCTCCGGCAAACGTAAAAATTCCTGAAAAAATCACTAAAACAGTTACACTCTGCCACATTGGAATTCCTAGAATTTGGCGTACCAAAACACCTCCACTAAACAATCCTAATGACAGCCAGCTCACCAAAATTTTTACCATGGCATACCAGGCCAAAATAGTTTGGGTGCTATCGCCATAGCGTTTTCCCATATATTCGGGCATCGTACTTACTTTGCTCGCAATATAACGCGGTGCAAAAACCATCGCCAAAAGCAGTAAGAAAACAAAGGCATACCATTCGAAATTTCCTGCTACAATTCCAGTTGCATAACCAATACTGGCAAAAGCCAATAAAGAAGAAGGCCCCACATTAGTCCCCCACATGTTAAACCCAATATTATACCAATTCAGAGAATTTCCAGCCAGAAAAAGCGTTTCGTTTTTCTTGCTCTGCTTCACACTAACCATATAACCAATAATCAATAAAGTCACTAAATAAATAGCAACGATTATAAAGTCTAAAGCAGTTAACTTATCGTAGATGCTATTACTCATAGGTTATATTCTTTTAAAATGTCAGCAATTTTAACTGGCATTCCAGTTTGTAATGTTCTGTCCATAGCCTGCAATAAAGCCACGGTTCCAATTCCTTCTTTCATATCTGGATAAGCGGTGAAACCCTGCTCAATACTGTCAGCAAAATACTCCAAATAGTTTTGGTATTCTCCACCATGATGACTTTGTCCTTCAAAACGGAAATAATATTTTAAAGTAGAATCGCCCCAATGAATGATTTTCTCTTCTCCTTCTTTATCGGTAACTGAATAACGCAATTCATGATAATCAGCCTGACTTGCTCCCTTAGTACCTCTTAAAATAACAGTCATTCCACTGTCTCTTTTAGTTGGCTGTGTTGGCGAAGTATACACTCCACTTACTCTCGCAATACGTCCATCAGTTGCTTTGAAAATAAAGTGCATTGTATCTTCATTTTTCAAACCAGCTGTTTTTCCGTTGCTGCTTATCATTCCGTAACCCATAACTTCTTCAACATTTGGCAAATACCAACGAATAAAATCCACAGGATGGCTCAATCCACCATACAACCATTTGAATGATTGCAACAACGACCATTCTTTGGCTAAAAACCAACGGTGATCAGCGTGATAATGGGATTCGATAGTAATTAAATCGCCTATAACTCCTTCTTCAAAATCTTTTCTTTGTCTTTTAGCCGGTTCAAAGAAACGAGAACTTTGGCCTACGAAAACTTTCTTACCCGTTTTCTCACTTAGTTCTAATAACTCTTTAGCATCCGAAAGATCATCAATAAAAGGCTTCGTACAAACCACGTGCTTCCCATGCAATAAAGCTTGTTTCACATGCTCAGCGTGCAAATGATCTGGCGTATAGATAGCAATGATATCAATAGCTTCGTCTTTCAACAAATCATCATAATTAGTAGTGTAAGCTGGAAAATCAAATTCCTTTGCTCTTTGCTTGCACAATTCCTCATTTCTATCACACACTTTTACCAACTCTACTTTGCTGCTTTCTATAGCGGCTGACATGGTACTACGTCCTTCTCCAAGACCTAAAATGGCTATTTTTAACATTGATTATGATTTTCCTCTCCCCAGCCCTCTCCAAAGGAAAGGGAGCCAAAACTGGGTTGAAATATATTAAGTTTAAGTATTGGCATTATACTTTCTCTATTTTCTTTATTCTTTTCTCTATTTTTTCTCCTCAAGCTTCTTTAAAAAAATCCAGGTCTCTCCTGATTTTGAATCTTCAAGTCCTGTTTGATATTTTTTCATTATAGCATTCCAATCATCCACACGTGGATTGTTTAGCGTAGTTCTTGGATTTAGTTTATCCAAGCTTTCTCCTTTTGGAATACTGATAACCAACATCAATTGTCTTCCGTTTTTGAATACTTGTAATTGCTGGAAATCGGCATTACAGAAACCTTTAGCTATTTCTGGCCATTTTTCGAACTGAGTAGTGTGATAATCCACATATTCTTTTTGCATTTTTTCATCAGCAACCAGATTAGCAGTCAAAATGATATTTTCCCATTCCGAAACTGGTTTCGCATCCTTACATCTTTCGAAATTTTGAAAATCGTAAATTGGATTTTCGTAGATTTTTATTTGTGCAGCAGGGAAAGCCAAAGCCAATTTCCTTTTTGTTCTTTCTGGCTGATTCATCAATCCGTAAATCACCACATGATTTTGCCATTGGAACAACTCTTCACCTACAATTCGGAATCCTTTTATAGTTGACTTAATTTTTTCAATATCAAGATCAGTCCCAACAATTTCTACCGCTACTGATTTTGGCATTTCTTGCAATCCCCAGGCCTCATCAACAACAACTTCTTTTTTCAGGTTCGCATAAGGAGAGCGAACACCTGCATTTTCTTTGATTTTTGGATCTACAAAAGCATAATTATCTTTCCAGATATTCCCAGCAGGACCATTGTTATTTTTTAAGATTTTCTGAATTGGAAGCCAGTTATTTTTAATTGTAAAATTTTGCGAACCTTCATCAGTATACAAATACAACCACAAGAATGGGTCGTGTGCATAAGGACTTAAATATACCTTATCAATATAATTCTCCTCAATTCTACTTTCGGGCTGAGACGAAAGCGTATAAATTCCAGCAACATCATGCAAATGTTTAGCATAATGATGAATTTTGTTACCAATAATCTTGTTGTTTCTCATCACATTATCGGTATGAGTCCAACCCCAACCCATCGAAATTCCGCTATAAGCCACATCCGAAATTTCATTATGTTCAATAGTCAAATTTTTCACAAAACCAGCGGCAATTCCTAAGCATCCCCAATCTTCGTTAGCCACATTGGTAATCACATTATCAGCCACTAACTCATTCGAACAAACTTCTCTATCATCTTTTACTTGTAAAGGCAAATGTGCTTCGAAAGGCTCTTCGGAGAAAACTCCTAACGCCATTCCGTTTCCACCAATGTCTTTAAATACATTTCCTTGTATACGATTGTTATTTGTTCCTTTATTGAAATCCAAACCAGTAGAAGACAAATGCTCGAAAGTACAGCCTTCAAATGCGGTATTATTTGCAAAATTTACTTCAACAGCCGCGCGGGGTCTACCCACCCAAGCCTGATTTTCTAAATTAGACTGATTAGGAGTTCCTGGAACTTTTAGTTTATAAGCATCTAGCAAATACATTCCTGCCTGCAATGGAACGTGTCCTTGTTGCGAAGGACGCAGCCAATTGCTGTATTGAAACGAAATGCCTTTGAATTTTACATCATGTACAGGAGAATCGATTGTTCCTTTTATTTCTACTAAATTCTCTAACACAGGCGCAGTCACTTTGGCGGAAGCCATAGTCTCTCCTTTTCTTGGAATGTAATAAATTTTGCGATTTTTTCTATCCAAATACCATTCACCTGCTTCATTCAACATCGAAATTCCATTGTTTAAGAAGAATGCTGAATTTCCGTTATTCTTAGAAATCCAGGGTGCTGGCCAAGGGTGCTCGCTTTGAATACGACTTTCAGATTTTTCAAATGAAAGTCTAGCACTGTCTTTTTTAACTTCAATATTTTTAATGCGAAGATTAGCTATTGCCCACCATTGCACAATCATCATTTCCATTCCTGGCTCAAACTTAACCGACTTATCTTTGAAAGGAATCCAACAAGTTTCCGTTTTTGAATCCCAGGATAAAATGCGATCCATTTGGTTTCCTGCAGTATTTTTAGCTCTTACAGCTTTGGCATTATTCACCCACAATTGTCGGAAATTAATCACTTCACCTCCTATTTGTGGAGCATCGGCAACCCACACAGTTCCTTGCTTCAAACCATTAATGCTCGGAGCCAGTTTCCAATTTTTAATTTGGATTCCTCCATTAAAAATAGGTTTTGCATTGGCGTCGGCTTCAATAGTTGTTGGACTATCAGCTGTTCCAGAATCTTCAGGTCTTACAAACAAAGGTTCATCAAAATAATAAGTTCCATCTTTTATGATAATATGAATGCCTACTTTTACTGACGCATCTTTCAATCGACGCAATTCTCTGGCTTTTCTCAATGCCATGTTCACCGTTGCCAGCGGACTTGCTTTTGTTCCTTCATTAGTATCATTACCGTTAGTAGCTACCCAAATATCAGCAGCCTGCATAGAAAACGCGACGAAAAACACTAGCAAAAAGGAGTACAAACTATGTCGATTTCTTAGAAACATAAAATATATTTTTATTTATAAATGAATTCTGATTCTTCCTGATTATTAAATCAATACAATTTACCAACAAATTAAAATGTAAACGTTATCATTTTAAAAGTTAAAAAAAAGTCTTACGACTCTAACATGCTTGATAATAAATAAATTGGGCTCGGCAAGATACCCATTTTGATACAAAAAAAATCATAGTTTTAAACAACGGTCGATTTTATAAAAAAGTGTAATTTTAGAATAAATAAAATTAATAATTATCTTTATACCAATTTAATACAAATTAATTTATGAATTCCTTTTTATTGCCAAAAGCTTTAAACGAGAAAGACGAAAATGGTAATTATGGCGTTTGGTGGCACGAAAACAGTCCCGGACCATTACAAAAACTACCTTTTATCAGTCAATTTGGTAGTATGAAATTCTCCAAAGTTCGTATTGACGACACTATGCGACCGCATCTTAATGACGGAATCGAAATTCATTATGTTAACAGCGGAAAATACGATTGGGTAATTGAAGGCAAGAAAATCGAATTATTACCTGAGAATTTATCCGTTACCGCGCCTTGGCATGAGAACGGAAGTGTTTCCGGAATTATGGATATTGGGCAAATCAATTGGATCATCATAAAACCTTCGGAATTTGCAAAAGACAAATCCTTAGACCTAGGAAACTGGAGTAAATTATCTAAAAACTTCCAGCAAAGTCTGGGAGAAATGATAGGCGATGCCAATAACACCGTGCTTGAAAAAGCTAAAAACTTCAAAAAATATTTTGACGAATTAAGACATGAATTGGCTTATCAAGAAGAAGGTTTTGAGATAAAAGTTCAAAATATTTTAGAAAATCTCTTAATCGATTTACACCGACAGCTTTCGAATAAAATTCAGAAAAATCAGGAAGGTGACAACTTTATAGAAAAACTAACGCAATTACTTCAAAGCGACTTAACCAAGAAATGGCATATTGAAGATCTGGCTGCCGTTTTTAACATGGGAAAAACTAAATTCACCTATGAAGTTAAAAAACTTACAGGCTTCCCTCCCAATAGTTTTATTATAAGTTTAAAACTAGAGAAAGCTATTGAATTAATTCAGAATAAAAACGACAACAGCATGGCTGAGATTGCTTTTGTATGTGGATTTTCGTCGTTGCAGCATTTCACCTCTACTTTTTCTCAACGCAACGGAATTAGCCCAAGGAAATACCAGATACAACAACAGAAAAAAAGGAAATAGAATTAGAACAGAGATTGAAATAAAAAAACTACAATCATGTCATTCCGACGAAGGAGGAATCACATAATCAACGTAAAAGCAATACTTGATGAGATTGCTTCGCCTGTTCGGATAAATCCTCGAGTCCTCCTTCGTCGGAATGACAAACTGAATTGTATTCAGTATAAAAGCAAAAAAGCCTATTCAGTGACGAATAGGCTTTTAAATTATAGTGATTCCACCAGCAACCAAGCTTCGGGATTTTCAGAATTCTGAATTTCTCTTTTGAGTTTTTGAGCTTCAGCAAAAGTAGCAAAACTACCGTAAAGCACAGGATAAAGCCCGTGTTTATTAGCTTCTAATCTTCTGGCATTATAGCCCAACTTTGTTAATTCTCTAACAACTTGCTGTGCATTTTTCTCATCTCTAAAAGCACCTGCCACCACATGGTAAGGCATTTTAACTTCTGTAACCTCTTTCTCCGCTTTTACTGAAAGCGTCACAGGAGCCATTGGAGTTTTTATAAAAAAAGTAGCTTCCTGAATTTTATTTTCTACTTGTTTTTGAACTGCCTTTTCAACTAAGACAGTTTGTGAAGTAATTTGGTTTTGATAAACCGAATAACCTACACTGGCAGTCAATCCTAAACCTAGCACAAAAATAGCAGCATATTTCAAATAAGAACGACCATTTCTTTCTTCGGTAACCAAAGAAATTACCTCTCTTTCTGCAGCAATTTCAATCTCTTCCGCAACTTCTGCTCTTTTAACCGCTGGAGCGATAAAAGAAGCCAAACCAAAAGAACTTGTCAAATAATTTTTTTGATCCGAAGGCGTAAAGATTAAATTATCAGAAGCGTTCAACACAAAATCACCTACATTTTTAATACTCAACGTTCTATTTTGTTCCAATGCTCTTTTCCAATTCAAAACCTCATATTGAATAGCACTGATAGCATATTCATAAGATGTTTTTTCAGCTCTGGCAATATGATTCGCTAATAGACCATCATTATTTTTAATGTTGGTATTAAAAGAAATCATTTTTTTAGGAGGAAAGAAAGAATTTGCGCTCTCAACCCATTGAGCCGATTGAATTTCGGTCAAAAAAGCACCGAAACCAGGAATGGTAACGCATTGATAACGATATAAAAGTTGCCCTATGTAGTGTTCTATGTTCATATATACAAAGTTATACAACCATAATAGTTATCAAAATTTTATTCACAATTTTTATTAACAATCTGAATGAAATTTTATACATTTCTGTCTCAAACAATTAGCATGACAACATCCGATTTATTTTACATATTGGCATTACAAAGAATTGAAGGCGTGGGCGACATTATGGCGAAAAAATTAATCAGCCATTGTGGCTCTGCCGAAGCTGTCTTTAAAATGAAAAGCAATCAACTGGCAGCTATCGATGGTATAGGCTCCATGCTGCTTAACAACCTAAAAGACCAATCTGTATTTGACAAAGCCAACAAAGAACTGGAGTACATTCAAGCGAACAAAATTAACGTCGCTTATTTCCAGGACGAGAATTATCCTGAAAAACTCAAACATTGTTTTGATGCTCCAGTACTTTTATTTACCGCGGGAAATATCGATTTAAAAAACCGAAAGATTATCAGCATTGTTGGAACACGACAAATTACTTCTTATGGAACGGAATTTTGCAAAAAACTCATTGAAGACTTGGTTCCGCTAAATCCAGTTATTGTAAGTGGTTTTGCTTACGGAGTAGATATTGTAGCTCATCAACTAGCCATGGAAAACAATTTACAAACTATTGGTGTATTGGCTCATGGTTTAAACCAAATTTATCCTAAAACGCACAAGAAATACATGGCTAAGATGGAAGCCAATGGTGGTTTTATGACCGAATTTTGGAGTAATAGCAATCCTGATAAGGAAAATTTTGTGCGCCGAAACAGGATTGTAGCTGGAATTGCCGAAGCTACTATTGTTATTGAATCTGCCGAGAGGGGCGGTTCGCTAATTACCGCTAACATGGCAAATGATTATAACCGCGATGTTTTTGCTGTTCCGGGTCGGACGACAGACAAATACAGTCAAGGTTGCAACAACCTAATCAAAACTCAAAAAGCAAACGTACTAACAAGTGCCGCAGATTTGATTTATATACTCAATTGGGACATTAAAGAAGAAACTAAAGCCATTCAAAAACAATTGTTTGTTTCATTAGATTCTGACGAGCAAAAAATCTATGATTACCTCTTAAAAACAGGCAAAGAATTAATGGATATTATTGCCTTAGAATGTGAATTACCTATTTATAAAATCTCAGCCATATTATTAAACATGGAACTCAAGGGTGTGATTCGTCCTTTGCCAGGGAAATTGTTTGAGGCTATTTAAAAAAAATCAGTTTCAAAATTTTGAAACTGATTTTCAATATCATTTATTCTTTTGGCTTATTGATAACTTTAATTCTAGTTACAATAAGATTCCCATATTTTTTAGCATCTTCTTTTGACCAAACGGTCTCTTGCCCTTTAGGCCTTTTTTCAAATTGCCAATCAATAGGCTCAGTCACATAAATATACAATCCTACTTTATCTTTCCAATTACCTTGATTCTTTCTAATCTGTTCAACTGTCCTAAAGGAAAAAGAAAAAAACTGATACCCCTCTTCATTATTTCCATGAAAAGATTTTATTTCGGGTTTGATCTCCTTAAGCAATTTATTCAAAGGTTTATTAATAAATTTCTGCTCATTCTCTTTTAATAAATGCACATCATTAGTTGTTCGCACCATTTTAACGTTGCAGCTACTATTTACTAAAACCAATAATAAACAAAAAACCTTAAATGCTTTTTTCATTTAATTCTAAGATTTTACACTAAATCCCAATTTTCCCCTTACTCTCGCTAAAACGCCATTGGCTACAGCCGAAGCTTTTTCAGCACCAATTTTTAACAAAGCATCAATCTCTTCTAGATTATTAATATAATGGTCGTATTTCTCTCTTTCGGTTTTGAAAGTTTCACAGATTAATTCAAACAAAGCTTGTTTAGCGTGACCATAGCCATAGTTCCCACCTAGATAATTAGCTCTCATTTGTGCAATTTGCTCTTCATTGGCTAATAAAGCATAAATAGCAAAGGCATTACAAGTATCTGGATTTTTTGGATCTTCAAGTGGTGTACTATCGGTTTCAATGCTCATGACCTGCTTACGCAAAGCCTTATCATCTAAGAAAATATTGATGATATTATTAGCCGATTTACTCATTTTTCCTCCATTCGTCCCCGGAATCAACATGCTATCATCCTGAATTTTAGCTTCTGGAAGCACAAAAGTCTCTCCTAATTGATGATTGAAACGCGAAGCTACATCACGGGTGATTTCAAGATGTTGCAATTGGTCTTTTCCCACTGGAACAATATTTGCATCATACAGTAAAATATCGGCGGCCATTAACATTGGATACGAAAACAAACCTGCATTTACATCGTCCAAACGATCGGCTTTATCTTTAAAAGAATGCGCCAAAGTCAACCTTTGATACGGAAAAAAACAGCTTAAATACCAGGACAATTCTGCCGTTTGTGGCACATCCGATTGTCTATAAAAAACCACTTTATTCACATCTAGTCCAAAAGCAAGCCAGGTTGCCGCAACACTATACGTATTACTTCTTAAAGTTTCTCCGTTTTTTATTTGGGTAACTGAATGTAAATCGGCGATAAAAAGAAAAGATTCGTTTTCAGAATTAGATAATTGTATTGCTGGAATAATTGCTCCAAGTAAGTTTCCTAAATGTGGAGTTCCCGTACTTTGAACTCCCGTAAGTATTTTTGCCATGCTATTTTTTTCTTGCACGCAAAGTTCGCAAAGTTTTTTATTTTTTACCTCAAATTTTAAAATACTTCCTCAAAGATTCGCAAAGAAAAAACACGAAAGCTACGCAAAGACCTATAAATATTCTTTACTTAATCTATTAAACAGCAAAAATCTAAAAACAACCTTTGTGAATCTCTGAGTCTTCTCTTTGTGAGTCTCTGCGAAACACTAATTCTACAAATCGAAAAATTATAACAATCCTAACATTTGATTCCTTATTTTTGGTCACATGAAAGCTATAAAAATATTTTTTTGGATACTTTGGCGCGTATGGTTTTACATACTGATGGCGACACCCATTCTAATCATGTTTCCTTTTTTATTTCTTTCTATCCTCTCCGAAAAAGGCTATCCTTATTTCTTTGTTATGGCTCGAATTTGGGCTAGATTCATCCTCTTTGGCATGGGATTTTATTATAAAGTAGAAAGTGAACAACAGATAGAACCCAACAAAAGTTATATGATTGTAGCCAATCATACTTCGATGACCGACATTATGTTGATGTTAGCTGTTGTTAAAAACCCTTTTGTATTTGTTGGCAAACAAGAACTCGCTAAAATTCCTCTTTTTGGTTTTTTCTACAAAAGAACCTGTATTCTAGTCAACCGTAGTGATTCTCAAAGCCGTATGGCAGTATTTACAAAAGCTCACAAAAGAATTCAACGTGGATTTAGCGTTTGTATTTTCCCCGAAGGTGGCGTTCCTGATGACGAATCGGTATTATTAGATCATTTTAAAGAAGGCGCTTTTAAATTAGCCATTGAACACCAAATCCCGATTTTACCCATCAGTTTTGGAGACAATAAAAAAAGATTCCCTTATACGCTATTTGCAGGAAGCCCAGGGATTATGCGTGTAAAAATCCACAAAGAGTTTGACACCACAGGAAAAAGACATGTTGATCGAAAAGAAGTTAGAGAAAAAGTAAGAGCTACAATATATAGCCAACTCTTAGCATTTGAAACCGAAAAATCTACTGCCGCCGTTTAAAATTTTTATTGTGTAACTGTAATTTCTACATCTTCAAATACATCAGTACCTCCATCGTCTTTTCCTTTATAGAATTTAAAAATGTAAGTTCCTGCTGTTGCTGGCACAAAATTAAAAGAAACCTCAGTCACAGCAGGCAAAGCCTCTGAACAACTCTCTCCGTCTTTTACAGAAGCATTAATACCTATGGTTCTGGTATTATCTAATGAATAATAATAAATCCCTCCATAAAGATAACAAGCCGTTGGTTTTTGAAATTTTAATTTAATTTCATGAGTCGCTCCTACAGTAAAAGTCGTAGGCATGGTATAACTTTCTATAGGTAAAACATAATACGTATAGGAATCGGGTTTATCTATACTACAACTTAATAGTGTAGTCATTAAGACTAAAAACAGGGCAATTTTTTTCATTTTTTTGATTTTATAAATTAACAATCTATCGTTGGTTCTTCTTATAAAGACTACAACCAATGAAAAAGGTTGCTTTACACAACGTATTTTTTTGAAAAAAATTATGCGACCTTGGTTTTATACCAAAAAAAATGCCCGGCAACTACCGGGCATTCTTATAATTTTAAAAAAACTAACTTATTAATTTTCAGCTAATTCTTTGATTCTAGCTTTGATTTTTTCTTCTAATTCATCCGCTAATTCTGGATTGTCTTTAATCAAAGATTTTACCGCATCACGACCTTGTCCTAATTTGGTTTCACCATAACTAAACCATGAACCTGATTTTTTTACAATTTCGAATTCTACTGCTAAATCCAGGATTTCTCCTGTTTTAGAAACTCCTTCGCCATACATAATATCAAATTCGGCTACTTTAAATGGCGGAGCTACTTTGTTTTTAACGATTTTAACTTTGGTTCTGTTTCCAATAACGTTATCACCATCTTTAATTTGTGTAGAACGACGAATATCTAAACGTACCGAAGCATAAAACTTCAAGGCGTTACCACCCGTAGTCGTTTCAGGATTTCCAAACATTACTCCAATTTTCTCTCTCAACTGGTTGATGAAGAAAACTGTACAATTGGTTTTACTAATAGTTCCCGTTAATTTTCTCAATGCCTGCGACATTAAACGTGCGTGAAGACCCATTTTAGAATCTCCCATTTCACCTTCAATTTCACTTTTTGGTGTCAAAGCAGCAACCGAGTCAATAACCACAATATCAATTGCTCCTGAACGAATCAAGTTTTCAGCAATTTCTAAAGCTTGCTCTCCATTATCTGGTTGAGAGATAATCAAGTTTTCAATATCTACCCCTAATTTCTCAGCATAATTTCTATCAAATGCGTGTTCTGCATCAATAAAAGCTGCAATTCCACCTGCTTTTTGAGCTTCAGCAATTGCGTGAAGCGTTAAAGTAGTTTTACCTGAAGATTCTGGACCATAAATCTCAATAATTCTTCCTCTTGGATATCCACCTACTCCTAATGCTAAATCTACACCTAAAGATCCTGAAGAAATAGTTTCTACTTCTACAATGGCCTTATCTCCCATTTTCATAACTGTCCCTTTTCCGTAGGTTTTATCTAGTTTATCAAGGGTAAGCTGTAACGCTTTTAATTTGGCTTCTTTCTCTGTACTCATCTTCTCTTTTAGCTTTTCTTTCATTAAATTAATATTGTTTTTATCGCCATTAGAAACTAAAAAAAGTCATTTGCTTCTTCTAATTTCTATTACATATTCAATTTTTGTGTTCGTAAAAATACTTCTTTTTTTGATGCAAATTTTTCGTTTAAAAAAATTTTATAATCAAAAACAAAGTCTAAATAAATAAGGCTTTCAACTCAGTTGCCTCTTCAGGTTTCATTTTTCCTGCCAATACTAAACTTAGTTGTTTGCGTCTTAAAGCATCATCATACCTATGTATTTCGAGTTTAGTTTCGGGAATTATCTGAGGAACTTCAACTGGTTTTCCTTTTGAATCTACTGCTACGAAAGTATAAATCGCTTCATTCGCTTTAGTTCTTTCTCCAGATTCACGATCTTCAACCCAAACATCAATATATATTTCCATTGAAGTTTTAAAAGCTCTGGACACTTTTGCTTCAATAATAACAACACTCCCCAAAGGAATGGATTTATTGAAAGCAACGTGATTTACAGATGCTGTTACCGAAACTTGTCGCGAATGTCTTCCTGCCGAAATACTCGCAGCACGATCCATTCGGGCTAATAATTCGCCTCCAAAAAGATTATGCAAAGCATTTGTTTCACTTGGCAAAACCATATCAGTTAATATCGTCAACGATTCTGATGGATGTTTAGGTGTTAAGGGCATAATCTTATTTGATTTCAGATTGTAGATTGCTTCGCCAATTCGAGCAAAGCTCTCGGGTTATGATTTTAGATTTCAGATTTGGTTAGAATTGATTTTTTGCAATTGTCATTGCCATTGAAATTGATTTCTAATTCAACCAATATACCGCCATTACTGCTGGAATAAAATAAATAACTACGGTTCTAGCACCGTCATAATCCTTAGCCAATCGTTGACCAACCAACATCATCAATAAAGTGATTGACGAAAATATTGCTCCGTAATAACCAAAGATTCTGCCGTTGTTCACCAATAATTCGATACAACCAACAAAACACAAAATAGTCGAAATCAATTCCATTACAACCAAATTGATTAAGGCTAATTTTACGTGGTTTTTTAATATTGTTTTAGAAAAATGTTCTTTTAACCAAGTTACATTATCATTCCAATAAAACAGTTTTTCATAACTAGATTGTAAATAGGTAATTCCGAAAAATACAAGCAGTAAAAGTGAAGCTGGATTATTCATAATGTTATTTTTTGTGAATTAAACGTGTGAGTTTGATCGATAAATCGGTTAAAATTATTTTAGCATTTCCGTTGCGCTCGATATGATACATGGCATCCGAAAGTTCTTTAAATATATCCTGAATATTATTGCCATTTACAAAAGGCGCAAAATTTTCTAATTTGAATTTATCCACCTTTGGTTCGAAATAAACTAAGCCTGGCGTTTCATAATTTATCAATAATGCCTGACGAAACATTTCCATGCAAAACTGAAGGAATTTCTTTTGAGCTTCTCTTCCCAAAGCTGCAATTTTTTCGCTCCAAAGGATTAAATCCTGAATAGCCGCCGCATCTTTTTTGGCTTTAAAAGCAGCACGAACCCAGGTTACAAACCATTGTTCAAACGGATGTTCTTCGTCTTTATCCCACAATAAATGCAAAGCCGCATTGTAATTTCCTTGTGACTGATGCGCTAATTTTGTTGCAAATTTTAAATCAATTTGCTCACGAGAAACCAATGCATTGGCAATAACAGCCTCGCTCAACCCATTAAAATGCAATACTTGACAACGCGAACGAATGGTTTGAAGAATATCACCTTCGTTTTCAGAAATCAAAAGAAATATTGTTTTTTCAGGTGGCTCTTCTAGTAGTTTCAATAACTTATTGGAAGCAGCAATATTTAATTTATCTGCCATCCAGACAATCATAATTTTATAACCGCCTTCATAGGCTTTTAACGAAAGGGATTTTAGAATTTCCTGAGCGTCATCAACCCTAATTTCTCCTTGTTTATTCTGAACACCTAAAACAGCATACCAGTCAAACAAACCACCATAAGGATTTTGAGTTACAAATTCTCGCCAATCAACAATAAAGTCAATACTCTTAGGGCTTTTCTTTACTTCCTCGGTGGTAACAGTAGGATAAGCAAAATGCAAATCGGGATGTGATAATTTTTGGAACTTTATATTACAAGCCTGATTTTCGCCTTGATTCTCCCCATTTTGATTCCTACATAAAATGTACTGGGCATACGCAATTGCCATTGCTAAAGTTCCGCTTCCTTCAGGACCAACAAACAATTGCGCGTGTGGAATTCTACCCAAATCGGCACTTCTTGTCAGATGGTTTTTAATGTGTTCTTGCCCTAAAATTTCAGAAAATTGCATGAAGCAAAGATAACAGAAAATGGATAAGTCTAAAATTTTAGATTACAAAGTTTGATTAATCTACAATACAACTTTAAACCAATTAATTTCAACCTACCCTTTGAAAAAGCGTAAAGCCAAAACATAAACTACAAGCTTTATTTCATAACCTAGGTTAAGTTTCAAACAACGAGTCATCGATTAATTTTGAATTTTAAAAACGCAAATAAACACTATCAAAACATAGTTTTTATTTGATAATCTAGGTTAAGTTCAAAACAACGAGTCATCAATTAATTTTGGATCTTGAAAACACAAATAGCGCTACCGCAACGTAGTTTTTATTTCATAATCTAGGTTAAGTTTCAAACGATAGCTCATCAATTAATTTTGAATTTTGAAAACACAGACGATCAAAACTAGAGTTTTATTAGAAACGAAAATGAACAAGAAATTAAGTTAGCTTCTTAAATTCAATTTATAAATAACAAAAAAATAATTAACAACAATTTTAAACTTTAACAACATGAAAAAATTAATTCTATCTCTAATCTTAGGCGCAACTTCTTTAACTGGTTTTGCTCAAAAACCAAGTCCAAATTTACTAAATCCAACAAACCATACTTTGGTTTTAATCGATCATGAAGGTCAAATGGCTTTTGCAACAAAAAGTATCGATGCAATAGAATTAAGAAACAATACTGGATTAATTGCTGGAGCATCAAAAATATTTAATGTTCCAACTGTAGTAACAACTGTTGCAGAACACAGTTTTAGTGGTCCAGTTTTTCCAGAAATTTTAGAAGCCTATCCAGACAGAACAAAATACGTTGATAGAACAACAATGAATACCTGGGAAGATGTAAATGCTCACAAAGCAATTACCGAAAAAGGTAAAAAGAAAATTGTTTTTGCAGGTTTATGGACAAGTGTTTGTATTGTAGGACCAACATTATCAGCAATAAGCGAAGGTTATGAAGTTTATGTAGTTACAGATGCAAGTGGAGATATTTCTACTGAAGCACACAACCAGGCAATTGCAAGAATGATCCAAGTTGGTGCAAAACCAATAACTTCTTTACAATATTTATTAGAATTACAAAGAGACTGGTCTCGTAAAGAAACATATAAGGAAGTTAATGATTTAGCGGTAAAATATGGTGGGTCTTATGGTATTGGAATCCAATATGCTAGAGAAATGTTAAAACACTAAATAACTGAGGGCGGACTTCAATGTCCGCCTTTTTTATAACGATCCAAAATGAAAGCAATGACTAAAATAATCACCATACTCCTTACAATACTAAGTAGTTTCGCATTCTCACAAAAAAAGACAACTCCTTCACTGATTGTTTTTAATGCCAAAATCCACACTTTAGACAATCAAAACAATATAGTTGAAGCTCTGGCTGTAAGCGATGGTAAAATTTTAAAATTAGGTAAGAATGAAACCATTTTAAAATTAAAATCATCTAAAACTAAAGTAGTTGATGCTAAAGGTCAAACCATCATTCCTGGATTATTTGACAGTCATTCGCATGTAATTCGTGGTGGACGTTTTTTTAATACTGAATTGCGTTGGGATGGAGTTCGTTCACTAAAACGTGCTTTACAAATGTTAAAAGAACAAGCGCAAAGAACTCCAGAAGGTCAATGGGTAAGAGTAATTGGAGGATGGAATGCGTATCAATTTGAAGAAAAAAGACTACCAACATTAGAAGAAATTAATGAAGCTACTGGAAATGTACCCGCATTTATTTTACACTTGTACGGTCATGCTTATTTAAATAAAGTTGGATTAGCAAAATTAAAAATTGACGGAACTACACCAAATCCTGCAGGTGGTCTTATTCAAAAAGATGAAAATGGAAACCCAACGGGATTGTTAATAGCCGAACCGAGTGCTTATATTTTATATTCAAACATTGCTAAACTTCCAGAACTATCTGATGAAGAAAAAATCAATTCAACTCAACAATTTTTAACAGAAAATAATCGCTTTGGAGTTACTGCAGTAATGGATGCAGGTGGCGGATTTCAAAATTTTCCTGATGATTATGGAATCACTGGTAAACTTGCTGCTCAGGATAAACTTACTGTTCGTTTGCCTTTTTACCTTTATCCTCAAAAACCTGGTAAAGAATTGAATGATTTTAACAAATGGATTAGCGAAGTAGAAATTGGAAGTCATGACGATGATCATGGTGACAAATTAGAATATTATGTTCAGGGTGGCGGAGAAAGTCTTGTTGCAACAGGAGCTGATTTTGAAAACTTTGACAAACCAAGACCTGATTTATCTCCAGCAATGGAAGAACAATCTAAAGCGGTTATAAGCACTTTAGTTAAAAACAGATGGCCGTTTAGAATTCATGCAACATACAACGAAACCATTACACGCTTTTTAAATGTTATTGAAGAAATAAATAAAGAAACACCACTAAATGGTTTAACATGGTTTTTTGATCATGCAGAAACAATTACAGTTGAAAATTTACAACGTGTAAAAAATTTAGGTGGAGGAATCGCAATACAACATCGAATGGCTTTTCAAGGGGAAGCTTTTATTAAAAGATATGGTAAAAAAGCTGCCGAAAACACACCTCCTATTAAGGACATGATTGAAATGGGAATTCCAATCGGAATGGGTTCTGATGCAACTCGTGTTAGTTCATATAATCCCTGGATTGGTTTATATTGGTTATCTACTGGTAAAACCATTGGAGGAACAAAACACCAAGGAGATCGAAACATTTTAGACAGAGTAACTGCGCTAAAATTATACACACAAGGAAGCGCAAAATTGATAAAATTAGATGCTGACAGAGGAATTTTAAAAGAAAACTACCTTGCCGATTTTGCTATTCTATCTGATGATTACTTTAGTACAGCCGATGAAAAAATCCTTGACATAACATCTAATGTAACGGTTGTAAACGGAGAAATTGTATATGCAGACAGCATTTTTAAAGGATTAATAAACCCCCTTCCAAAAGCAATCCCAGAATGGTCACCAATAAATTTCTTTGGTGGATATCAAAAACAATAATCTTATGAAAATAGTCCAATCTATCAATAAACTAAATGATTCCGTAGTTTCATTTGATACAGCAATACTTCTTTTTAGAATTATCGTTTCATCACAATTAATGATTGTTCACGGACTTAAAAAAATCGGAATTGGAACAGGAGTTACAGAAACTGTTCCAAATCCGTTTAATTTCACAGAATGGTTCAACGATTCATTTGCTATTGCTGCTAACCTTGTTTTTCCACTTTTTATAATCGTTGGATTCTATACAAGACTAGCCACAATCCCTGTTCTTGCCGTAACACTTTCAGGTTATTTTATTGTACATTGGAACGATCCATTATTAATAAGCGATGTGCCGTTTATGTACAGCTTGTCCTTTTTGTTTATTGCCTTTTCTGGTGCAGGAAAGTATTCTCTAGATAATTTATTAAGAAATAAATCATAATGAAAAAGCTAATTCTCTTACTTCTTGGAATCATTCAATTTGGGTTTGCACAAAGCCGTTTAGATTTTAAATCGCTGCGTTATGACGAAGAATATTCTAAAATTCAGAACGATTCAAACTTTACATTTTTAGATAAAATAAAATTAATTCCATTAAATAAAGAGGAAAACTTAAGCTTGTCTTTAGGCGGAGAATTACGTTCTCAATACCAATATTTTGACAATGAAAATTGGGGTGATGCACCAAAAGATGCAGATGGTTTTTTACTAAACAGAGCTCTTTTTCATTTGGATACAAAGTATAAAAAAAGCGTTCGATTATTTGCTCAAATTCAAAGCAGTACTGCAATTAGCCGAATTGATCCAAGTCCTGTTGACAAAAACGAATTGGATCTTCACCAGCTTTTTATAGATTTCAATTTTCAGTTAAATGCAAATGATATAACATTTAGAGTTGGAAGACAAGAATTCATGTATGGTTCACAGCGTCTTGTTGCCGTTCGTGAAGGTCCAAACAGCAGGCAATCATTTGATGCTATCAAAATGATTTGGAAATATAAAAATCTAAAAAGCGATGTTTTTTATAGTCAATATGTTCGAAATAGCTTTGGAAATTTTAACGACAGATTAAATCCAGACACAAAATTTTATGGCGTTTATAATGTAATTAATAAAGTTCCTGTAATACAGAATGTTGATTTTTACTACTTTGGATTGAATAAAAAAACGGCTTCGTTCAACAGTATTTCTGGAGAAGAAAAAAGACATTCTATTGGATCCCGAATTTGGAGTAAAAACAAAGACTGGAACTATGATTTTGAAACCGTTTACCAATTTGGAACAATAGAAAATCAAGCTATTCAAGCCTGGACCGTTTCGTTATATACTAATTATCAATTTAACACATTAAAATTCAAACCTAAACTAGGTTTAAAAACCGAACTAATATCAGGAGACAAATCTACTGAAGATAACAAACTACAAACCTTCAATGCGTTATTTCCTCGTGGTGCTTATTTTGGTTTGGCAGCAATTTTGGGCCCATCCAACTTATATGATATTCATCCTTCAATTGAATTAGAAATTAACGATAAAATGACATTTGCTGCCGATTATGATTTCTTTTGGCGTTTTAGCAAAAATGATGGGATTTACCAACCCAATACAGCATTGATTTATCCTTCTGGAGATTCTTCGCAACGCTACATTGGTTCGCAATTAGGTGCATCTGCAAATTATGACATTCTAAAATCGTTTTCAGTAAAAGTAGAAGCAACCTGGTTTAATTCGGGAAGTTATTTAAAAGATGTGGGTACAGGAAAAGACATTCTATTCGCCGCAACTACTTTAAGTTATTATTTTTGATAGTAAAGCTATTGCCTTTACTATCAAAAACCATTCGAAGTAAGCTGTAAAACCCAATTTTAAAGTAAATAAACCTAAAATTTCAATTGAAATACCTGTCCTGCTTTAGTTTTTGGTAATTCAAATCGTCCTTTTGAAGCTTTTAAAGTTGTTATCTTACCATTATATTCTAACTGAATTTTATTGACTTTAGCATAATTAATATACATTGAATTTCCAGTTACATTCAAAATAGCAGCTGTTTTTAATATTCCGTTTTCCCAAAACAGATCTATTTGAGCACCATTTTTCGCAATAATTCCTTGAATACCCCCTTCTTTCCAAAGTGTGGGCAAATCAGTAGAATTACTTTGTAAAAGTAATCATTGATGGTTTTAAAATTTGGTTGCAATCCTTCTGAAAGTCACATAAAGTATATGTTTTCTTGATGGCTTTACCTATTTTCGCTAAGAATAGGTGTTATTCAAATAGCTGTAAAATAGTATACTTAATGAGCATTTTAGGAGGGTAACTTGATATACCTCCGCCTTTATATTGTGAAATAATATCTGGAATCTCTAATATTGCAACTACAGAATCAATCATTGCAGAATGATTCTTTGGAATTAAAACATTTAAATCTAAAGGAAAAAGTTTTTGTTGATGAACAGAATGAGATTTAAAAATAGCGACCATAGTCTATATTTCTAATACCTAAAAACACTAAATACTCGTCTCATTATAAAAAAAACTGCCCGAAAATTACTTTTCAGACAGCCTCTTAGAATTAAAATGTAAAAAAAATAGAGTTTTAAAAAACATTAATTATAACCATAGTTTTGTCCTAGATTTTTGTTAACATTTCGTTCTGTTTGTGGTATTGGCCAAAGTTCATTTCTTCCTTCAATAAAACTTCTTTTTTGATAAATATAGAAACCATTATTATCAACAGGATAAGCAGTATAAGTAGAAGGTGTATTTGTAAGTTTCATTCCTGTAAACTGCTTATTTAATTCTTGAGCAGCTATACCCCAACGAAGAATATCATAATAATGAACCCCCTCGAAAGCAAGTTCAACCTTACGTTCTCTCCTTACTATTTTACGTAGTTGAATTGGGTCAACAGTTGTAACTTTAGGCATAGCTACTGTAGGTCTAGTACGTATTTCATTGATTGTTTCATCTAATAATGTTTGAGTAATAGCATTCCCTGCTTCTAATTTTGATTCAAGATACCCAAGTAAAACCTCTGGATAACGTATCAAAGAGAAATTACCTCCATAATTCATTAAATTACCTCCAAAAGTAGGATCCATAAATTTATTTATAGAATATCCACTCCAATTGTACTTACTCATTCTATCAGGTGAATTAGTATCAGGTCTTGAGACATAAGTAGTACCTTTAAATTTAGTTCTATCTGATATCATAATAGTATAGTCAAGTCTTGGATCTCTATTTTCATATGGTTTGGTCCAATCATATAATGTAGATTCTTCAATCGTTTTCCCATCTGTACATTCATAGGATTGAACAAGTTCATTATAAGGAGAAAACTGATGCCATCCACCAAATGCTTCAGGATAAAGATATTGTGTCAACACTTGAGAATAAAGATCTTCCTGGTACTGAATACTAAAAACAACTTCATTATTATTTTCATTCGCTTGCCAAAATAACTGTGCAAATCCAGCTTGATTAATGCTATATGCCTTACTATCAATAATTATTTTATATGTTGAAGCCGCTAAACTCCATTTTTGCTGCGCCATTTGAACTCTACCTAAAATTGCCAATGCTGCACCTGTGGTAATACGCCCATTTTCAGATGTTGGACGTGTACTTGGTAATTTAGAGTAACTATCGATAATTTCTTTCTCGGCAAAAGCCCATACAACATCTCTATCTGTTTGCATAATACTATTAGCTTGTTCTACAGTTAAAAGATGTTCAGGCATAGGCACATCACCAAAATACAATGCCAAATTAAAAAAGCAATAAGCTCTAATAGTACGTATTTCAGCAATCATAGCAGCCTTCTTTTGTTCGTTCATTTCTACTGCTTCAATATGATCAAGAAAATTATTGCATCTTGATATTTTTCTGTAAGTATTAGACCAATAAGAGGAGGTAACCCAATAACTAGAATTCAGTGTTCCATCAGTTACATGATCAGGATATAACTCCTTCTCAGATCCCAGTCCAGACATTAAATCTAACCAAAGAAGTGAAATTCCATTAAAAAAATCTTGGCCTGACCAGCCCGCGCCAATATCGTAACAACCTGTAAGGGCAAGCATTGCATCATTTTCTGTTTTCCAAAATGTAGCATCTGATACTTGATCTAAAGGCTGCTTATCAAGAAAGTCTTCTGAGCAGCTAGTTAAAATAATAGTCAAAACTATTGTCGTTATCAATTTTACAGGAGATATATTTTTAAAAATATTTTTTTTCATAGTAATTGTTATTAAAATGTAGCATTTAAACCAATAGTGTATGTAGAAGTAATAGGATAAAAATTGCCATTGGACATTTCTGGATCCCAACCTTGATAGAAGTGATTAATAGAAAGTAAATTCTGTCCCCCTACATAAAATCTTAATTTTTCCATTTTCAGTTTATCCTTTACAAGTTTCTCTGGCAAAGTATAGCCTACTTGTAAATTTTTAATTCTTAAGAAACTAGCATTTCTAAGCCAGTAAGTAGAAGTCATTATAGTACCACTACCACCATTCAAACTAGTAAGTTTTGGATAAGCAGCATTTCTGTCTGGATTTTCAGCTGTCCATCGATTATCTACCTGCCAACGTTGAATCTGTCCACCGTTATAGAAAGCATATGCTTCATATGAGTCAAGTCTCTTTTTATAACCTGCAAGACCACTAAATAACATTGAAAAATCAAACCCTTTATAATCAGCATTAATATTTGCTCCAAAAGTATATTGTGGTGTTGTGCTTCCAATGATCTTTCTATCATAAGTTGCATCTACTTTTCCATCAGGTACACCATTTGGTCCACTAATATCTTTATATCTAATAAAACCAGGCTCTGGAGAATAAGGTTGTGAAGCATAATCATTTATATCAGATTGATCTACAAATAGACCATCCGCAACGTAACCATAAATAGCTCCAATAGGTTCGCCAACAAAAAGATTACTATTAATATCTTGTTTTAATCCACTTGAAAGATCTGTCACTTCATTTTTTATATAAGAAAAATTAGGACTAATACCGATATTAACATCTCCAAAGCTCTTATTATAATTTAAAGCAATTTCAAAACCTGTATTTTTAACACCTCCTACATTTACTGGAGAAGTACCCATACCTAAAACAGATGAACTTGCTACACTATAAAGCACACCTGCAGTACTTTTGTCAAAATAATCAAATACAAGACCAAGATTACCGTCAAGAAAAGAAGCATCAATACCAAAATCAGTTGTTGTTGTACTTTCCCAAGTAATATTAGGGTTACTAGTTGTGTTTACTGATGCTCCAGCTGTATAAGTTCCTCCAAAAGAATAATTTGTGCCTAAACTAACTCTATTTTGGTAGGGATAAGTACCTACATTTTGATTACCCAATTCACCCCAAGAGCCTCTAATCTTTAAACTATTAAGCCATGAAAGTTTGTTTTTAAGAAATGATTCTTCAGAAATTATCCATCCTGCCGAGAAAGAAGGAAATACCCCCCAACGTCCTTCTGAAGGAAATCTTGAAGTACCATCTGTTCTAATATTTGCTTCTAAAAGATATCTTTCTTTAAAAATATAATTAAGTCTACCAAAGTAAGAACGTATTGCCCATTCTGAAGCTGATCCTGAATTAGACATACCTGTTGCAGAAGCTGCATTTAGTTCATATAGAATATTATTTGGAAAATCTTTTCTATAAGCATTTAAATATGAATCTACATAATCCTCTTGAGATGCACCAGCTAACAAAGTAAAGTTATGATCATTGATTGTCTTTTTATAGGAAGCAAGTGCCTGAAGCGTTACTTGTGAACCCTGACCAGAGTATATATTAAGATTATTTGGACCAACAGTTTTATATTGATCAAATACCACCTTTGCTATATAATTTTTATCATAAAAAGTATAAAAATTATAACCTACTTTTCCACTTATATTAAGTCCTTCAATAGGTTCCCAAGAAAGTTCAGCAGCTCCAAGAAAATACTTATTACTTCCTTTTTTAAATGAATTACTATCAAGCCAAGCTTCTGGACTAAAATTGTCTTGATAACCAAATGATCCATCAGATTTTCTTCCTGCAAAAATAGGACCTTCACGAACTGCATATCTAATTATACTAGTCATACTCCCTCCTCCTTCTAATTGAGTAGGTTCGTTCGTTTCAGCCGTATATCCCATCAAATTAACCTTAAGCGTTAGATTATCTTTAATCTTACTATCAGTATTCATCGTAAAATTATACTTCTCATAGTTGTTTTCGGCAACTAATCCATCTTGTTTCAAATAGGATGTAGAAAAAAGATTTTTTGTTTTATCATTACCCCACATAAAACTTAAATTGTGATTTGTTTGAAAACCTGAACCTGAATCTAACAAATTTTTAAGGTGTGGAACATTTGGATAATTATCTGGATCTGATTGATTAAGAAACTTTTCTATTATTGCATCTGTATATGCGGGAGACTGTCCCATATTACTATTTGCTTCATTTCTTAATTTTGCAAATTCTGCCGAATTAACAAAATCAGGCAGTGCAGTTGCTTTTTGCCAACCAACATAACTATTGTATGATAGCTGCATTTTCCCTGACTGTCCTCTCTTAGTTTCAACAAGAATTACTCCATTAGCTGCACGGCTACCATATATAGCAGCAGAAGCAGCATCCTTAAGCACTGATATACTTTTAATGATATTAGGATCTACATCATTCAAAGAACCAGAAATACCATCAATTAAAACTAGAGCGCCTCCGCCTGCTCCATAAGAACCTCTACCTCTAATAGTAATACCAGCACCATCATTGCCTGGACGACCAGATCCTTGTGATACTATAACACCTGAAGTTAGCCCTGCAAGTGCCTGAGAGGCTTGGGTAATAGGTCTATTCTCAATATTTTTTAAAGAAATTGAGGACACTGCACCAGTAAGATTAATTTTCTTTTGAGTACCATATCCAACAACCACAACTTCATTTAAATACTCCTGATTAGACTCCAACACGACATTAACAAAAGATTGGTCTTTTAAAAAAACTAATTTATCTTTATATCCAACATAACTAAAAACAAGTGTGTCTTTTGAGGCTACATTAATAACAAAAGCTCCGTTTGAGTCTGTAGAGACAATGTTTTTGGTAACCTTAGATATAATAGAAGCCCCAATAAGTCCCTCATTAGTATTATCAGAACCCGTTACTTTTCCTTTAATCGAACTTTGCGAAAAAACAGAAAATGAAAAAAGAGAAAATAGGGTAAGCATTAAAGGCTTAGCAATACTTTGTCTCTGGTATTTTTTTATGCAGTTATTATTTCTGCTTAATAATTGTTTCATCATTTTACATAAAACTTAAATTGGTTAAAAATTGATTGAATATTCACTAAAATTTATAGTGAAAATGACGAGCTAAATTTTATTTTCTCATATTTTAATAGGTATTTGGTTAATTAAGGTTAGTTATTATAATCTCTTTTTTTAATATTCATTCTTAATTTTAAACAACAGTTATTACCACCAGTTTCCGTTGAAAACTAGCAAGTGATTATTATGTTCATTGATATAATTGTAATCAGCTTTAGTAAATAATACATTTATAAATGTTTATACTTTATAAAGTATAAACATTTATAAGCTTATGGAGTTAAGCAAATTAAGCTACTGATTTTAAATGTTTTGCAACTATAAAAAAATAAGAATTAACCTATAAATGTTAAGTTGACTTGAATACGAATAGCATTTATGGTTGTCCTTCGAAAGTTTCTAATTTTTAGAACTTAGCTTATCCGTTTGGTGAAAAATTCTACTTGACTTCTACGCTAGTTACATTTTCTTAAGCTAAAATTTATAATTTAAAAATTTGTTCCATTTGTATCCATTTTTCTCCTTCTTTTGCCATAGGAAATGCTTGTTGATAATTCCACATTATTTTCTCCCATTCTTGTACCTTAGGATTTAAAGCATCCATTTTTTGTTTTCTTTCTGGACAATAATTTTCATCTACATCCATAATCATAAACATACGGTTACCGAACAGGTAAATCTCCATATCAAATATCCCTGCTGCTTTTATACTCTCAGTAATTTCTGGCCAAGCTTTACCTTGAGCATGGTACATTTTATATTCGGCTATAAGAGTTGGATTATCCTTCAAATCACAAGCATAGCATAATCTTCTTGAATTCATTAATTGATATTTATTATTTTAGATAATTTCTAAGGCATTAGCATAAGAGACTGCTGGTTCTTGATTTGGAAAATAAACCTCAAGACCTTGTTCTTTTTGAATGAATTTAAGTTTCTGCCCTGTACTTACTAATTTTACATGTCTTATTTTCTCTGTATGATGTAGACTAGATTTCCCTAAACTTTTAATAATTGCTGTGCCACTTTCTGGCCAAGCCATTACAGTTGCAAAAAGTGTTTTGCCTTTTTGAGCAAAACGAATGTCTTCTGATGTAAAAGGCTTTCCTTTTCCTTCGTTAAATCCTTGAGCGGTTAAAGCTCCTGCGCTTCCTTGCTGCGGACCTTCGCCAAAGATTTTCCAAGGACGGGTTCCATAAATACTTTTGCTATTAAGTTTCATCCAAACACCAATTTCTTTAACAATTTCACGTTCTAATTCATCGATACTTCCATCGCCACGAACAGGAATATTCAGCATTAAATTTCCGTTTTTACTCACTACATCTACCAAGGTATGAATGACTGTTTTAGCCGATTTGTAGCGTTTTTTATTGTAAACATCTCTATCATAATGCCAGTTTCCAAGGCAAGTATCCGTTTGCCAAGGTAAAGGTTCAATAGCATTACTTTGACCTTTTTCAATGTCCCAAACTATGGCCTTTTTTTGTTGTTCATCTAATATTTTACCTGTAATTACTGCCTGAACGGTATTATTTTTTTGAAGACTTTTATTATAAATATGTGCCGTGATGCGTAAACCTACATCACTCACTGGCCAAAGCGGTACTGCAGTATCATCAAAGTAAATCATATCAGGATTATACTTGTCAATTAAATCAATAGTTCTATCATGAAATTTTTCACAATAATCAGACGTTGGTATCGAGGCTCCATCTCCCCAATCCCATTGACTATGTACAGATGTATTACCAGAAGGTTTTTCACTTAACGGATGATTTTGTACATACAAATCTTGAGGATTTAAACCTTCCCACCAAGTTCCTTTCCCATCAACCTTAGTCATTTTACCATCATAAGGAATACCTGCAAAAGCACCTTCTTTATCAGCGCCCTGAGAAGTATCAAACCAATTCCAAGCGTGAGCAGCATGTACACTTACTGCAAAAGGTAATCCCGCTTTGCGAGCTGCATTTTCCCATCCAGCTATAATATCTTTTTTGGGTCCCATTTTAGTTGAGTTCCAATTGGGCTGGTATTTACTATCATACAAATCCAAATTATCATGATGATTGGCCATTGCCATGAAATACTTAGCCCCAGCATCTTTATATAGATTAACTAATTCTTCTGGATTCCAATTATCGGCTTTCCAAACATTAATTACATCTTTAAAACCAAACTTTGAAGGATGCCCATACTTTTCAACATGAAATTTATATTGCCTAGAACCTTCCTCGTACATGCCTCGCCCGTACCAATCGCCAGCTTCAGGTTCGCATTGAGGTCCCCAATGTGCCCACATTCCGAATTTCGCATCGCGAAACCAATCAGGTACTTGATATTTCTCAAGAGAATCCCAAGTAGGTTTAAAAGGTCCATCAATAGACGGAAGAGATGTATCAAAAATACTATTCCCAAACATCGGCGACAGATAAAGTCCAGCCAGCGCCGAAGCTCCCAATTTTAAAGCATTTCTTCTTTTCATTTTTTCAATTTACGTTTATAAAGATGGATAAACAGTCTGTTTTTTTAAATTACACATTTCCGACTTTAATCATTTTCACAACAAAAACAATAAAGCAATAGTAACGATTAACAACTTCCTTTTCACACAAACAATTTGGCAATAAAATAAGCATTACATAAATATTTATTATATAAATTTGATAATTATTATTTTTAAATATTTATTTCATCATAATTAATAACAAATATAATAACCTCATCAGTTAGATGATTTACGCAAAAACGATTTTTTATTATACAAAACCGACTTCAGCATTCTAAAAACACCTTTTATGCAAAAAAATGTTTTCAAATATTCGTTCCCCTTATTAAATATTGATTATGTGAAGCTAAATCATAACTGGAATTTTAATAATGTTATTAGTCCTTATTATCGATTGTATTATATTGATGGAGGATCTGGATCCGTCGCAAATAATTCAAACATTATAATTTTAGAACCAGGATATCTTTATCTTATTCCTAGTTTTACATTATGCAATTTAAATTGCGATGCTTATTTAAGTCAATATTTCATTCAGTTTTTCGAAGAATCTCCAGACGGAATCAATTTATTTAACACCAATCGAAAGGTAATGAAACTGGAAGCTACCGAAATTGACGTTCTGCTTATCAAAAAAATGCTGCAAAACAATCCCGGAAGAGGAATTAACCGATCTAACAATCCCACAGTTTACGAAAAAGAAGCTTATTACAAAGAATATCGTTCGTTAAACAACGAAATGAAAACCCATCTGAAATTTGAAAACCAAGGTATTCTAATGCAATTAATTAGTAGATTTATTGGTTCCAATAATTTCAAATCAGACAACAACAATGCTATTCCTTCAAAAATTTTAGACAGCATGAGTTATATCCAACTTAACTTAAGCAACAATCTTACGGTGGAAGAATTAGCAGCGAGAGCCAATCAAAACAAAGATTATTTTTCGAAACAATTTCTAGCTCACACTGGCTTAAGACCATTAAACTACATTCACGAAAAAAAAATTGAAAGAGCGCAATACTTAATTGCCACAACCGATAAAACTTTTTTAGAAATTGCCATCGATACTGGTTTTTCTAATTTACCACACTTTTCAAAAATATTCAAACAAATTGTGAGTTTAACTCCAGGCGAATACCGTAGTCAAAATGCTCAATTAAAATAAGATTCACCGCAACAAAAATCAATTTCACCGTATTAACTTGAATTCTAAGCATTAGAATCTTAAATTTGGAAAAGACTTAGTTTCCTTATGAAGAAAAAGATTCCTTTTTATGCTTGGCACATCTTAGTATGCATCACTTTCATGCTGTTGCCCTATGCTTTTACATCAACGGGGAGTATTTTTAGTTTACCTGATTTATCGAATAATCCTCACGACAGAATCTATTTTTTAATTTATTTTCTCTTACTGCTTTTCTTCTACTTCAATTATTATAGTTTAATTCCAAAATTTTATTTTTCGAATAAAACAATCCCCTATTTTGGTATTATCATTCTGTTTCTATTATTTTTCCTTTGGATTTCTACACACTTTGATCATCCTGAACGCAACTTTTTAGACTTTGGAAGAAGAATGCCAATGGGCAACAAAATGCCGCCTCCTCTTCCGCACAATTTTGACAAAGCTGGAGGACCACCTACCCAATACAATCATACTATTTTAGTTTACTTAATTGGCGTAGCATCCAGCTTATTATTTGCCATTAATAACAGGCTGCGAAAAGTTGAAAAAGAAAAAATGCAATCGGAATTATCTTTTTTGAAAGCGCAAATCAATCCGCATTTTTTATTTAACACATTGAATAGCATCTATGCTTTGGCGATTAAAAAATCCGACCAAACTGCCGATGCAGTAGTCCAATTATCGGAGTTGATGCGTTATATTATTACCAATGCTAATGATGATGTGATCTCTTTGGATAAAGAAATCAACTACATCAATAATTTTGTTGAACTTCAAAAAACCCGTTTAGGCAATACTGCAATAATTAATTATAACGTTCAGGGAAATTTGTACGGAAAATGTATTACACCGCTAATTTTAATTTCGTTTATCGAAAATGCCTTTAAACACGGGGTGAATCCCAATCAAAAATCGGAAATCAAAATCCAAATCAACATTGAAGACGAAAATTTAAACCTAATTGTCACTAACAACAAGGTTCATTCTAGTCCATCTGATAGTGGTATTGGATTGCAAAACACTATAGAAAGACTGTCTCATTTATATCCAAACAGCCATGATTTAGAAATTGATGACAATCAGGAAACTTATACCGTTACCCTAAAAATCAAAGTAGCATGTTAAAAGCAATTGCACTTGACGACGAGCCATTGGCACTGGAAATCTTACAGAGTTTTTGCAACCAAATTGACTACATCAACTTAGAGAAAACCTACACCAAATCAGAAGACGCCTTTAAATATTTAAAGAAATACCCCGTTGATTTGTTGTTTCTAGACATCAATATGCCATCGATTTCGGGAATTGATTTCTACAAAAAACTACCGCATAAAACAATGGTAATTTTCACAACCGCTTATTCAGAATATGCTGTTGAAGGATTTACATTAAGCGCCACCGACTACATCTTAAAGCCTTTTACGTTTTCAAGATTTCAGCAGGCTGTAGAAAAAGCACATTCGCAATGGAAAACACAAAATCAGGATACTGAACAACAATATCTTTTTATTCGCGCCGACTACAGTTTGATTAAAATTCTATTCTCCGACATTTTATTCATCGAAGGACTAGATGATTATCTAAAAATTCACATTCAAAATCAAAAAACCATTGTTGCAAGAATGACTTTGAAAGCACTTTTAGAAAAACTTCCACAAAGCGAATTCGTCAGAGTGCATCGCTCTTTTATCATTTCTATTTCAAAAATTGAAAAAGTACGCAACAAGATTATTTATATCAATGACGAAGAAATCCCAATTAGCAACAGCTACGAGTCGGCTTTTTTTAATTTGCTAAACCAAAAATGATTGTTAAAATATTACAAACTAACATTATATACTAACTTATTTACCGCATAAATAACTGTAAACACCTCAATTTTTTCCTCACTATAAGCTGTTTAGATACTTTTATATAAAAATGAATCCCAATCATTAAAATTATAAACCTATCAATAAACAGAACCAAATGAAAAACAAGAAATTAACTTTATTAAGCTTATTAATTTTTATAACGCTTATTGTGTTTGCTTGCGGTGGTAATGATGACAATAACACATCAACTAGCTCAGCATCTGTAACAGCCATAACTTCAGGCTTAACCGTTTTTTCTTCAATAGCTACCGTAAATGTAGTCTATTACGGAACGGCTATAATTCCTTACACTGGAGGAAATAGTGCAACATATAGTGCCGGAACAGCCATCGCCTCAACCGGAGTTACTGGTTTAACTGCAACCTTAGTTTCAGGAACCCTAGCTGATGGCAGTGGAACTCTAACTTATACAATATCAGGAACTCCCACATCATCAGGAACAGCGAGTTTTGTAATTAGCTTTGGAGGACAAACAACAACCATTACTTTAACTGTAAATTCAACTGCCACTGCCAGTTGTGACTCTTTAAGTGGTACTGAAAAAGTAGTGTGTCTTGCTAATGCTTTTTTAGCTACACTATCAACTTCGCAACAGTCTTCTGTACAACTTACTTTAAATTTAACTAATGCTAAAAGATGGTCTAATTTACCTTGTGCTCTAAGTTGTAGAAATGGTTTACTATTTAGCAGCCTTTCTAGTACACAATTGGCTGCGGCAAAAGCAGTAGCTCAATCAGCTTTTGGAACTGCAACAGGAGAAGGTTATGATGAGTTTTCTCAAATTATGACAGCAGATAATTATTTAGGGCAAACAGCCTCTGGCTATTCCTCAGGCAACTATGTAATTGCATTTTTAGGCACTCCAAGTACAACTGGAAAATGGATGTTGCAAATGGGTGGTCATCACTACGCACAAAACATAACTTATAATGCGGGTTCAGTTATTAGTATTACTCCATTGCACGAAGCAGTAGAACCAAAGGGTTCATTTACCTATAGTAGCACTACTTATACTGGACCTTTAGAATCTGAACACACTGCTATGCAAGAAATGCTTGGTTCTTTTACCTCTTCTGAATTAACTTCTGCTAAAATATCGGGTAGTTTTTCAGATTGTTTGATGGTGCCTGGTTCTACTACAAACACATTCCCAACTAACAAACAAGGAATAAAAGTAAGTACATTAAGCACTGCTGCACAAGCAAAAGTACTAACTGCAATTTCTAAATGGGTAAATGATATAGAATCAACTGCAGCTACAAGCTTTTTAGCTACTTACGAAAGTGAATTAGCCAACACTTATGTTTCTTACGCAAGCAATACTACTGCCTCCACCGGAACAGCAAGTTCTTTTTTAACTGCTAATACAGACTATGTAAGGATTGATGGACCTAGTGTATGGATTGAGTTCGCTTGTCAGAACGGAGTAGTTCTTTCTGGAATTCATTACCACACTGTGATGAGAGACCATACTCGTGACTATATTGGTTTATAATCATAAATAACAAAGCTATGATTACAGTAAAAAACACCACTAATAACCTCCTCACAAAAAACTGGAGGTTATTTCTACTTGCATTAGTAGCTTTAACAATATACTCACCAGCGACTTTATATGCACATCAATCACCTAATTCACTAATTTTTTTAGACGTTAATCCTAAAAGTGTAGCTATGGAAATACAGCTGCCTTTACCGGAATTAGAATTGGCTTTTGGCAATAACATTTCACAAAACCCCGAATCTCTTATTGAAAATTTTGAACCCCAACTCAAGGAATATCTTAAAGCACACATTCATGCTTATAGCTCCAAAAACAATCCTTGGCAGGTAGAAATCGAATCCTTGGTCATTGATAAAGGAAAATATATTGAAAGTGGTATTGCTTATTGGGAGCTTATAGCTCATATTCAATTAAAACCACAGCTTAACGAAAGCACGAGAAAATTCACTCTAGACTATGACCCAATCTTACATCAGGTAATTAATCACGTGGCTTTAGTTTCTGTACGCAGTGACTGGGAATCAGGTAATATTGAAGCAACAACAGCTGAGGCAACAGTGATTGGCTGGAACACTAAAGACAATGTAATTTATCCATTAAAAATAAATTTAGATAAAGGTAGCTGGTGGTTAGGATTTAAAAGCATGGTAAAACTAGGCATGAAACACATTCAGGAAGGAACTGACCATTTGCTATTTTTATTCGTATTATTATTGCCTTCCACATTACTTGTAAGAGAAAAAAAATGGGCAGAATTTGGAGGTATTAAGTATAGCATTTTACACTTGTTAAAAATCGTAACTGCTTTCACAATTGGACATTCTATTACGTTATTGATTGGAGCATTAGGTTGGTTACACCTGCCTTCACAGCCTGTCGAAGTATTGATTGCCTTTTCTATTTTAGTTTCTGCAATTCATGCAATAACGCCTATTTTCCCAGGCAAAGAAATGTATGTTGCTTCTGGATTTGGTCTAATTCATGGTTTAGCATTTGCCTCAATATTAACTAACCTTAACTTAGATATAAGTTTGATGGCATGGAGCATCTTAGGATTTAATTTAGGCATAGAATTGATGCAGCTTTTTATCATTACACTTATTATGCCTTGGATTATTATTCTTAGCCAAACAACATCAGCCTATAAGTATTTTAGATTAAGCTTTTCTATTGTTGCAATTGTACTAGCATTTTCATGGATTATAGAAAAAATATCAGAAGAACCTAATTTAGTATCTACTTTTATTTTGAAAGCTTCACTTTACATCCCATATGGCATCTTAATTTTAGCAATAGTATCAGTATTTCAATATTTCATTTCAACAAAAAAACCAGTAAAAACAGAATCAATTAACAATATTAATTAAGTAACTATGGAAAGAAAAGATTTTTTAAAAGGATTAGGATTAGTTGGATTAGGATCTTTGGCTATTCCAATAATAAGCTCTTGTAATGATGATGATTCTTCAACTGATTCTAGCGCAACTGATACTACCGAAGCGACTGACACAGGCAGTTCTTCAGGTTCTTCAACTTGCAGCGTTTCTCCATCCGAAACCGCAGGACCATTCCCTACTAAAAGCCCGTCATCATTAGTAAAAACAGATATTACCAGCGATAGAACTGGAGTTCCGTTTACTATAAACATCACTATCCAAAATAAAAATGCAAGTTGTGCTGCACTAGCTGGTGCCTTAGTAGATATTTGGCATTGTGACAAAGATGGCTATTATTCAGAATATGGTGGAACCGGAATGCAATCGGCTGATTTTACTTCCGTACATTTTTTAAGAGGAAGACAAACTACTAATACTAACGGATTAGTTAGCTTTACTTCTATTTTCCCAGGTTGGTACAGCGGAAGAGCCACACACATTCACGTTCATATTTACAATTCGGCTGGAACTTCTTTATTGGTTACCCAAATTGCTTTTCCTGAAGGTTCTGGTAGTGCCGTAGTTCTGGTGAATGCGTCAACAACTAATGGATACACTAAAGGTATGAGCGGTTATACGTATAATGCTTCTGACAATGTTTTTTCAGATAGCGTAAGCAGCGAACTAGCCACAGTAACAGGAAGTGTTGCCGCTGGATTTGTATTAACGCACAACATAAACGTAGCGGGTTAATTTGATTCAGCAATCCATGATAACGCAAAATCAAGCTCAAATTTACCTGGCAACAGCCAGAGGTACACAGCAAACTCAGGGTTACAATTGCTGGTCGACTTTTAATTTTGGCAATTATCAAGAAAAATCAAAAAGGGCTTTTGGCTCTTTGTTTCTTTTTAATTATCAAATTTTGGGAGCAAAACAAAGCCGTAAAATTGAAATCCAAGCCAATAGTTTAAATTACATTTTACCACTTTATGGTGGAATAAAACTGAAAGACGAACAGCAGAATGAGCATTTAATTGTAACCGAACAAATCCAACAAATTATTTCTAATAAAGAGAGCAATTTTGAAATTTCGAATTCTTTTGACCAAAATGTCAGCTTTTTGCAAATAGGGTTTTACAGCGAAACCAGTTTGTTTTCAAATGAATCTTTAGAATTTGATTTCGACAAAAAAAACAAGCTCATTCCTTTATTCGAAAACGATACTGCCGCTGCTTTTATAGCTAATTTTGATGGACGAAAAGAAACGCATTATCAATTAAAAAACGCGCAAAACGGTATTTTTGTTTTTGTCATCCAAGGTGCATTCGAATTTGAAAACAGACTTCTAGAAACAGGTGATGCCTTAAGCTTAAAAGAAATAGAATCTGCCGAATGGGAAGCCTTATCACAAAATGCCATGATCCTTCTTATCGAAATACCATTCTTATGAATTACAAATCTAAAATTCGCCTAGCCTATCGTTTAGTGATTGACAACAGCTCCACTTTTGTCTGGGACAAATATGTTTTTGAGGATAGTTTTCAGGAATATTTATTGCAACACCAACAATTTAATTCGAAAGAAAACCCTAAAAACACCTTTAGAGAATTACTTGCCGAAAATGAAAAAGCAGCTCAGTTGCATTATCTCGTTGGTATTTCAGCCAATAACTATGTCGAACAATTAAAAGGAAATTTGTATCGAATTACAGATGCTTTGGGCAATAATTATTTTCCTTTTACCAGTTATCGTTTTGATATTATCAACACCGATTGCACGGATATTACTAAACACAAAATAGGAATCACCTTCTACTCGCCACTGCTTACTTATTTAGGAATGGTGGATGGTCATTTTTTACTTTCAAAAAACACTGAGGACAGCAATGAGTTTGAAACTTTTATGCTTGCTACGCAGACTCATTTATCCGTTTGTTATCTAAAAGAATAAAAAAAACACTTTTTAAAAGCCTTTTTTTAATCTCAAAATGAGATAAAAAGAGGCTTTTTTTTGCTCATCAATCTAGAACATCAAAGCTTCTCATTTCTATTCCCCTCATTTAATCAAAAATTTGATTCGACTTTGCTAAAAAAACTATTTTTTTGGGCTAACTAATCTTACACAACTTTATTGCCCTTGTTTCAAAAAAACCGATATAATACATGTTTTATCGGTGTTTTACACTTTTTTTACAAAATTGTAACTATTTTATTAAAAAACAATTGTTAACAACTTGTGAGAATAAATTATAATTGTATAATTTTGTCTCAAAACAAGATTAATTTTTAATTCAAAAATATGAAAGCTAAGTTTCTTTTTCTATGTATGTGTTTCTTAACTGCTACTTCGATTTTTTCACAAAATAAAAGCACAGCAAAAAGTATCATAAATTCAGATGCAACAATAAAAAAATACCATGTTTTAGATGAGTTAAAAGACATGCAAAAAGGCGAACTTTTAAATTTATACATTGAACGTATAAAAGTCATTGCAAAAACATTACCCTATATTGCTCTAGCAACAAAGCCGGGGATAACAATCAATGATTTAGGAATTCCAAATAATTCTGAAAACAACAAATTATTAGACACACAAGCTGAAGAAACAACTAAATATCTTGAATCGACTATAGAATTTCAAAAAAAGCTATTACCCTATTCAGATAAAGAAAACTTAATTGCTTCTATATTATTCTATGAAAACACTTTGAAATCGTTACACGAATTTGAAGACTTAAAATAATTTTAGATTTTACCTCTTTTTGATTCTTTAGTATTAACCATTTTATCTTTTATCTCATGAAAAACTTTACTCAAATTATAGGAATGTTTCTTTTAGTAATTTTTGGTGTAAGTGCGCAACAAGAAAAAGGAATAACAGGATCAAATAATTGGTTAAAAAACTGGACGGAATTTAAGCCAAACAAAATAGATTATGGAGAGCCAAATCAGATATTGGCAGGAAACATTTCTACAAACACAAAATTATTCAAAAAAAACATTTACTTATTACAAGGAGCTGTTTATCTAACAAACAATGCCGTTCTTAGCATTGAACCTGGAACAGTAATACTATGTGATTCGGAATCTAAGGCTGCGCTTATTGTAACCAAAGGCGCTACAATATTAGCCGATGGCTTAGAAACAGATCCTATAGTTTTTACTTCTAATAAAGGACTCAAAAAAGCAGGTGATTGGGGTGGAATAATTATTTTAGGTGATGCTTCAACAAATAAGTTTGGTAATGTTTCTTCTGTAAATTATGATTTAAACCAATTTATGACCTCCTATGGCGGTACAAATTCAGAAAGTAACTCAGGGATTTTGCGTTTTGTAAGAATCGAATTTGCTGGAACAAAAATAAAAGGAGGCGAAAATTTCAATTCTTTACTATTAGCAGGAGTAGGAAATAAAACTATTTTAGAAAACATAATGGTAAGCCATTCTGGTGGAGATTCATTCGAAATATATGGTGGAGAAATCAATTTAAACAAATTGGTTTCATTCAAATCAGGGAATGATGATTATAAATTTAATTATGGAACTCAATGCCAAATAACAAACTCATTGGCTATTCGTTCTTCATTTTTGTCCAGTAAATTCGGATCCAGATGTTTAGACATCGCATCTTATAATAAAAGAGAAGAAGTAGATTTTTCAAAAAAACAAACTCGTGTTATCGCTACTAATCTAACTTTAATCAACAATAGTGAAAATATTAATTTAGACATTAGTTCAGGTTTAATAAAAGAAGCTATTTATGTAGGTGAAAACACAACTTTAGAATGTAAAAAGACTGTTATTTCAGGCTTTAATCCAGCTGTTCTATTAAGCAATAAAATAGAAATAAATGACCAAAATTTGAACAAAATAAAGTTCGAACAGATGTATTTTAATTTCTGCAATGGCAATATTTTCACCGAATTTAATTCAAACAATGAAGATTTAGAAAACTGGTATGGAAACAGCATTTTTTCTAATGTCTATGCAAAAAGTGATAATAAAGAAACTTTCATAGATCTTCTAAACGAAAAAAGACCAGATTTTAGATTACGAATAGGGAAAATCATTGCTTCTAATGTTGATTAGGAGTTATGCTCAAAGTTTTTTTGTTTTTTAAACAAAAACAACGTTAATATAAAACTTCTCTCCCTTTATCTTTAATTATGCTAAACAAAGGTCATTTTAAAAATGGTTTCAATTGTAAAAATATATTCAAATTGTTTTTTCTTTTTTGCTCTATTTTTAGCAACAACTACTCATGCACAAATTAATATTGGAACTCCCAATCTCGGTTTTAGTCAAATTTGTACTGATGTTGCTTATAATGCTACAAAGCCTTTCACAGTAAGTTTTTCTTTTTCGCCTGCTTCTGGACTAAATTCATCAAATCAATTCATTGTAGAATTATCAGATGCCAGCGGAAACTTTACAGCTCCCACTACCCTTGTTAGTTCAAATTCTGGCGTAATAACTACATCTCCTGCAACTTTAAATTTCTCAGTACCAAACAACACCGCTGGAGAACAATATAAAATTAGGGTTAGAAGCACCAGCCCAATAGCAACAAGCCCACCTTCCTCTTCATTTTCAGCATATTATCAAATTCAAAACAGTCCTTTTACAATTAATAATTTTGTTTCTACAGCCACTTATTGCTCTGGGGGAAATTACATATTGAAAATTGACAATCCTGGAACGGGAACAAACGATTCCCCTTTAAAATATCCTTCATTAACATACAAATGGTATAAAGAACCCAGTTTGACACCTATCGCTACAAGCACAAGTTTAACCGTTAATCAACCAGGAACTTATTATGTTGAAACAAATTATGGAACTTGTACCTCATATTCCTATTCTAATAGAGTTACGGTTACCGAAGCTTCAGGTCAATCTGCTTCAATAACCTCAAGTCTTGGAAACCCTTTTTGCTCTAATGGAAATGCTACAACACTTAGCACCCAAACAGGAAACAGTTATAAATGGTATAAAGACAATGTTTTAATATCTGGAGCAAACAACAATACTTATTTAACAAATGAGGAAGGTTTATACTCTGTTAATGTTGATTTTGGAAGCTGTATCTCTACTGCAAACATTAATTTACAAAAAATAAAATTTACAAGTTCTCTAAACATTGCAGATTCATATACATTAAATGAAGGAGAAACAAAAAGTGTTATTACAACAACAAATGCAGTAAGTCCAACTTACCAGTGGTATCTAGATAACAACCTAATCAATGGAGCAATTGCTTCCAATTTAGACGTAACGGAAGCTGGTGATTACAAAGTTATAATTACTCAGAATTCGGCTTGTATTACGTCCAATGAAATTCTGTTTACCATTAATCGCATTGTAGTAGACAACACTGCTGTTGTAATTCCGAATTTAATCAGTCCAAACGGAGATGGAATAAATGACACCTGGATAATACCCCAAGAATATCTCAGCGGCTCTGACACCGAGATAATATTGATGAATTCTTCTGGTAAATTAATATTTAAAACAAATAATTATCAGAACAATTGGCCTGATAATATATTGGATTTTAAAAACGTTAATCCTGTGTATTATTACATCATAAGTCCAAAAAACGGAAAAGTGAAAAAAGGTTCCATAACAATAGTAAAATGAAATAAATGAAGAAAACTTTACTATTTATATCCTTTTTTTTATGTTCAATACAACTATTCTATTCTCAAGAGAACGGAGTGGTTTCATTTGCGTTGCCTATTCGGAATTCTTTAAAATTTAATAGATACTTAATAAACCCTGCATTTAGTTTTGTAAGAGAACAAGGCTCTTACATCAGTTTTTACAATAAAAGACAATGGACTGAATTTGACAATGCCCCACAAACCTATTTGTTTGGTTATTCTGGAAGATTTAAAGAAAATGAAGGTATTGCTATTGGATTATTCCAACAAAATTATGGAGTTTTAACAACTTTTGGTGTAGTTACAAACTTTGCTCATAATGTAGTTCTTGACACAGACAGTAATTTAACCTTTGGATTGAATTTAGGACTGTATAAAAGCGGACTAAATAATGGCAAAGTAATTACAAACTATTCTGATCCTTCGCTAAACAATATTCCATCTAATCTATTAGCAAGCATAAATCCAGGCATCAATTATGGCACGGCATTTCTTGATTTTGGTCTCTCTGTCAATAATTTAATTCTTTACAACCTTAAAACTTCAGAATTAATAAAAGAAAATCCTGAACGAAGTATCGAATTACACATGATGCATACGGGTTATCTGGACACCTATGGTTTTTTAGATAAAAGTAAATTTTCAGCTTTATTGAAAACCGAACTTAAAAAAGATAAAACCGTTATTTCTGGTTTAATGATGTTTAATGTTCCAAATGGAATATGGGCTCAAGCAGGATATAATACTTTATATGGCATGTCCGCTGGTTTGGGATTAAATATAACACCAAGGATTTCAATTGAATATAATTTTGAAAAAGCGACTGGTAATTTATCAAACTTCGGCGCTTCACATGAAATTACACTTGCCTATAAATTTAAAAGAGATAACTATTATAATGATGATGACGATAATGAAGGCGCTCTCATTACTCCAAAAGTGACAAAAAAATATGTGGCTTCAAAACCAAAAACAAATGAGAATACTAAAACTGTTACCGATAACAGAGCAAAATTAGTTGCTGACGCTAAAATTAAAGCCGAAGAGAAAGCTAAACTAGCTGCTGATGCCAAAGCTAAAATTATCGAAAACAGAGCCAAATTAGTTGCGGAAAACAATGCTAAAAGAGAGGCAATAGTTCAAAATAAACCAACGACCACAACTCAAAATACAACTACTAATAAAATCCAAGATACTAAAGCGAATGCACAAGTCAAACTATTAGCAAACGAAAGAGAAAAAACTAAACTAACCGCAGAAGAGAAAACTAAGAAGATTGCTGATGCTAATGCCAAATTAATTGCAGACATTCAAATAAAAGCAGAACAAAAGGCAAAAATTGTTGCTGATAATAGGGCAAAAGTTATTGCAGACAGAGCGAAATTAATAGCAGATGCCAAAGCAAAAAGAGAAGCAATGGTTCTAGCCAGATTATCTGCCAAAAACAAAACTAATAATCAAGTAGACAACACAAAACTAGTCTCAAATACTGACGCAAAAACGAAAGCAGATGCAGCAGCTCAGGCAAAACTATTGGCAGATGCGAAATTAAAGGCTGAAACTGACGCGAAAGCGAAAATAGATGCAGCAGCTCGGGCAATACTATTAGCAGAGGCTAAATTAAAAACCGAAACTGACGCGAAAGCGAAAGCAGATGCAGCAGCTCAGGCAAAACTATTGACCGATGCGAAGTTAAAAACCGAAACTGACGCAAAAGCAAAAGCAGATGCAGCAGCTCAGGCAAAACTATTAGCAGAGGCTAAATTAAAACCTGAAACTGACGCAAAAGCGAAAGCAGATGCAGCAGCTCAGGCAAAACTATTGGCGGATGCGAAATTAAAAGCTGAAACTGACGC
>JAZJZW010000025.1:50969-172686 GCA_040389425.1 Bacteroidota bacterium
CAGGCAAAACTATTGGCAGATGCGAAATTAAAAGCTGAAACTGATGCAAAAGTGAAAGCGGATGCAGCAACTCAGGCAAAACTATTGGCAGATGCGAAATTAAAAGCTGAAACTGACGCAAAAGCGAAAACAGATGCATCAGCTCAGGCAAAACTATTGGCAGATGCGAAATTAAAAGCTGAAACTGATGCAAAAGTGAAAGCGGATGCAGCAACTCAGGCAAAACTATTGGCAGATGCGAAATTAAAAGCTGATGCAGATGCAGCAGCTCAAGAAAAACTCGCTATCACACCAAATGATGAACTCGCTAAATCAATGGAAAACTTAATCAACCTAATCAAAGAGTTTAAAATCAAACAACTGGAGTTATTAAAAAAACTTAATGGTACAGTATCTAATAAAGAAAAAGATCTTAAAGATTTAAAAGAAGAAAATGATTTAAGCGAAAAAGGGATTTTCACACAACCAAAACCGTTTAAAAGTGTATCAGCCGAAAATAATGCCTTGTTTTCTTTGAATTCAGAAATAGATCAATTGATTAAAACCCAAAAAGACAAAATAACCGAATTAGAAAACCTATACAAAGAAAGACTTAAGAAAGCTCATAATAAAACTGATGAAATTGCTCAATACTATTTAAAATCAATAGAATCGTTGAAAGTTGACCAAACAAAAGTAATACAGACCAATACTCAATTGCTTACATCACTGGAAGAAATCAAAACAGCAACTGAAATTGAGAAAAAAAGAAGAATAAAAAAGGCCTCTTTTGAAAATGACGAAACACGTTATTTAAAAGATGTTGAAACTTTAAAACGTCTAAAAGAAACAACAGCTATTGCTAAAAACAATTTCACTCCTGAAGATTTTGATTTTGGAGATGAACAATCAAATATGCAAATTTTAAAAAATATTAAAAACACTAATACGGGTTATTATCTAACAATTGCAGTACATAATGATTTATCCAAAAGAGACGAATTTTTGAAAAAAACAATCGCTACAGGACAAAAAAACATTGACTTCTTTTATGATGTCAATACTAGTAGGTATTTTATTTACTATACTAAATATAACACTATCGAAGAAGCTAAAAAAGCTTTGGAAGCTAAAGGAAGTACTCCTTATAATGGTAAAATGGTTATTGTTAAAGTTGAAAATTAAACTAGAAAGAAACAATGAAATATAAATACAATGGCCCGATTAACGACCTTAAAACGCAAAATCAAAATGTGTTTTAAATAATTTAAATGGACTTTTCGCCCCCAAAATCTATTTAAATAAAAAGCATCTTCAGACCTATTTCTGAAATAATAATTTTATGCCAATGAAATTAAAAAACTACCTACTAACTATTGTATTGTGTATCTTAAAAATGACTACCTTTTTTAAACAAAACATAAGAAATTACAATCAAATTAATGTTCTTTTATTGCTTTTTGCACTATTTATGAACACAACTTCACATGCCCAAAACTTTAAAACTTTTGCCATTAGGTATAATAAAGAGTTAAAAGGAGATATGCTTTCTATAGGGAACAATATTTTAGGTAAAGACAACAATGCGCTTAATGACAACAGTGTCAACGAGAATACATCAATGAAATATATTGATATTGATACTGATGCTTCCACTTTTAGTTCCAGTAGTGCGAACTTGGCAGTACCAAGCTCTGTTAGCTGTTTTAAAATTGCATACGCCGGATTGTATTGGGGAGCCCTAATTAAAACAGGAGACAGCAGAACGGATATCAATAAAATAAAATTAAAATTACCTGGAAATACAGCCTATAACGATATAACGGGAGAAATTATTTATGATGCCAATGTAGCCCCAATTGTCCCCGATTCTAATAAGCCTTATGCCTGTTATGCCGATGTCACTACATTAGTATCTGGATTAACCAGCCCACAAGGAACTTATACCGTAGCCAATGTAATTTCAAGTATAGGTACTAATGGTACAACTGGATTAGCTGCTGGATGGACTCTTTTTGTAGTTTATGAAGACCCTTCGACGACGACTAAATCCATCACTTCATTTGATGGATTTAGCGCTCTTTACGATGGTAAAACACAGGATATCAATATCTCTGGTTTTAAAACCCCACCCTCAGGAGTAATCAATATAAAATTTGCCTTTGCCGCTTTAAATGGAGATAAAACAGCAAAAGGATCTAAAGTCGAAATTGGTAATGGTACTTCTAACGGTTCGGCTATTGTTACTACACAAAGACCTTCTAATGAATTCTTTAACAGCTCTATAACCGATACAAATGGATACTTTACGTCCAGATCTCCCAATGGTACGAACAGTTTGGGTTATGACACTGGTATTGAACAGATTTTAAATGTAAACAAAAGTACAATTGACCATAATGCCACAAGTGCCGTAATTACTTTACAAGTAGCCAAAGGTCAGGCAAATCCAGTCTTTACTTTTTTTAATGCTTTTGAAGTAGATGTTATCTCACCTGATATTGAGCTTACCAAAATTGTGAAAGATATCTCAGGGAACGATGTTGGGAATACTAATGTGGTATTGGGTCAGAATTTATATTATGAAATTGGGTTCCAAAACTTGGGAAATGACAACGTTACTAAATTTACCTTAAAAGACGTTATTCCCCAAAATGTCACGTTTAACTACCCCTCCGATATCACATCTTTACCTACAGGCGTTACCCATACCTATAATGCCAGTACAAGAACGATACTCTTTACCATTCCTGATAATTTAGTAGAAATTTCAGATGTTAAACAAACAATAAAGCTGCATGTACAGGTAGTTACTGATTATAATGATTTGAGCGATGCCTGTTCGAATGAAATTAAAAATCAGGCTTATGCTACTTATCAAGGAGTTATCAATACAAAAGTGATTCAGGATGAAGCCAGTTTTAATTCTACTACCTGTAATTATGGCACACCGGAATCCACCAATTTTTTAGTAGGGATCGATGGTCATATCTTTACCCGAAATGAAGTTTTATGTGGTGCAAATGCGACTCTATTGGCTTCTAATGGCTACGATTCCTATTCCTGGTCAACTAGTTCAACAGGAACACCAGTCGTTGGTACAGGTCAAACTTATACTGCAACAAATACAGGAATCTACTATGTTACCTCAACATCAAATTCTACTTGTAAGTCAATCAAAGAACAAATAACTGTTGTCCCTTTCGGGAATACAATTACCAATCCAGTAATCCCATATGCCGATGAAGTGGTTACTTGTCAGAATAATGGAAAGGATTTACCTAATATTTTTCTTTGTGGTGCCAATGCAACTCGGTTAATTCAGACCAATATTTCTGATGCTTCCACCATAGAATGGGAAAAATTAAATGAAAGTAGTTGTGCGGCACAAACAATAGCTAATTGTGCCAATGAAAATGCAGCATGTCAATGGAATAGTGTAGGTACTGGAGCCAATTACTTGGTTAATACCGCAGGACAGTTCAGGGTAACTTTAAGATATTCAGGTGGCTGTTTTAGCCGATTTTATTTCAATGTATATCAAAATTTACTAAACCCTACAGAAACCCATAATGATATCATCTGTAACACAAATGGTAAAATAACAATAGGAGGAGTTCCATCAGGATATGAATACAGTCTGAATGGAATTACTTATCAATCCTCTAATATTTTTACTATTACAACTGCTGGTTCTTATACTGTTTATATTAGACAAATTGGAGTTGCCACTAATCCTTGTATTTTTTCGGTATCGAATATTCTTATCAGAAAAAGAAATTTTACCGTTTCCACCATTGTTACACAACCGTCTTGTAACGGAGACAAAGGAAGTATAAAATTAGCTGCTAATGATGCTGAACCTCAATATTACTATAGTATTTACAAAGGTGCTACATTAGTTAATAGTGTGGGTCCATTAACAGTCAGCGATTATGAATTTTCTGGTTTAACACCAGCAATTTATACTGTTCGTGTTTGGACTGATGACGGCTGCGATTATTCAACAAATATCGAAATAATAGAACCAGTTCTATTAACGGCAACTTCAGCACTCACAAAACCATTGACTTGTGTAGATGGCGAAATAACAGTTTACCCTGTAGGAGGCACACCTCCTTATGCTTATTATGTAAACGGATCTACCACTTCTCAAAGTGTTTCACAAATTGTGGTTACTAATCCATTACCTTCAGGAGGAACATATACCATAGACGTTATAGACAGTAAAAATTGTAAAGCAACCACCACAATTACTGTTGCAGCCATTCCGGCTCCGGTTTATACAGTTACAAAAACGGATATTTTATGTTATAATAATACAACTGGAGTAATTAATTTTAATGTAACTAATACCAATGGCTATACTTTAACCTATAGTATCGATAATGGAGCAACATATTCTTCAAATCCTACTTTTTCTAACCTTAGTGCAGGAACCTTCAATGCCATCCTTAAATATTCTTTAGCAGGAGCAGATTGTTTCTCTAACGCACAAGTAGTAACAATTACACAACCTAGCACTGCCTTAACTGCCTCAGCGGGCGTTTCTGAATTAGCGGGATGCGGGACAAATGGTGAAGGAAAAATACGAATTACTAACCCACAAGGAGGTACTTCTTTCCCAAATCCAAACCCCTATTTATACAGTTTTGATAATCAGTCAACTTGGATAACTACAAATGAAGCCTACCTGATGCCAGGAACTTATACTGTCTATATTAAAGATGCCAATGGCTGTATTTATCCTATGACGGTAACCTTAGATGCACAACCGCCAGCCCCAACAATTGTTGTAGATGCTGCTGCGTTTAATTGTGATGGTACGGCAACAAGTACGGTAACAATAACAAATAATGGAGGATCAAATTACTCCTATGAATATTTAATAGATGGAAATCTGAATCCTAATACTGTCGATCCTAAGATCTTTCTAAATGTCACTTCAGGATCCCATACTATTAGTGTTAAAAGTCAATTACTAACTGTATCAACTTATAGTAATTTATTGAATGAAGATTTTGGCTCAGGAGCTGATGTTACCTCACCTGGTATCAATACAGCTTTTTGTTTTGAACAACAAGTTGAAGCAACAAAATGTCATGGAGACAAACTTTTTGGCAATGGAGAATATACCGTTACAAATAGTCTTAAAAACAATCCTTATAGCGGTTGGCATAATCCTGTAGACCATACCAGCGGTAATGCCAATGGTAGGTATTTAGCAGTGGATGCAGGAACTGCGATTCCTAATAATGCCGTATTATATCGTAAAACTATTAACGATATCATTCCTAACCAACCTATTCAGGTTCGCTTTTTTGCTACTAATTTATTAAAAATAGGCAACACACAACCCGATGCTTCCTTAACTGTAGAATTACAAAATAATGCTGGTACAGCATTATCATCACAATCAACAGGAGGTATCCCTAAAACCAATGGATGGGTAGAATATAATCGTACCATTGACCCAGGAAGTAATACCTCACTTGATTTTGTTTTACGTCTTGAAGTAGCTCAAGTTAATGGAATCGATTTTGCAGTTGACGATATTGAAGTTTATCAGCTTCCTAAATCCTGTATTACTAAAAAAGATTTCCCAATTATTATCCCTACAGATGAAGCCTTTGATGCGTCTATTACTGGATTTAAAAATGTTAGTTGTGCTGGCGGAAATGATGGAACAATCACTATTGCAGCAGAAAACTTTAATCCTACTAACGGATTTCAATATTCTATTAATGGTGGAACAACCTGGATTACCCAAATGAGCTCACCATATACCATTACAGGATTAGCTGCTGCAACATATGACGTAAAGATACGTTTTGATGCCTCTTCAACTGGAACATGTGTTAAAAGCTTTTCACAAATAATTACTGCTCCCACATTACTAACTGTTAATGCTAGTGTTACTTCGGTTGCGAAGTGTACTGTAGGTGCAACTATTGCCGCAACTGCTGCAGGAGGAACACCAACTTACCAATATGAATTAAGAGATTCAGCAGGTATTTCAATCATTACTCCTTTTCAGTTGGCTACACAATTTACAAATGTGCCTACAGGAACTTATACGGTATTTGTTAAAGATGCTAATTCATGTGTTAGTCCCAATGCTGCTGCTGTAAGTGTAGTAGCCCCACCAACAGTAACGGCATCCTTAGATGCTGGTTCTGACCTTTGTTATGATAATCTGAACCAAGCCTCATTAATAGTTAATGCCTCAGGAGGAACATCACCATATACCTTTACATTAGATTCTAATGCGCCTCAAAATAGTAATACATACAATAATGTAAGTGTGGGTAATCATACCGTTATTGTAACAGATAGTTATGGATGTACTGCACCAGCTATATCTATTACTATTGCCCCACAATTAACAACAGCAGCTTCAATATCTAAAGAATTAGACTGTACAGCCAGTCCCAATGCCATTATTGCAGGAACTATTTCTGGTGGAAATGCACCATTTGTGGTCACAGTACTTTCTGGAACGGGACCTGGAACAATTGCATATCCAACATCAACTTCGTTTACCTACACCACTGCTGTTGCTAGTACATATCAATTTCAAATACAAGATGCTCAAGGATGTATAACTACGACAACGGCAACGGTAAATGCTATAACTAATCCAACTGCCACTGTAACGACCACCAATCCAAATTGTAATAATGGAAATGATGGTCAAATTCAAATTATTCCAGCGGGTGGATCTGCTGGATATACCTATAGTTTTAATGGAAGTCCTTTTACAAGCACGTCACTTTATACAGGATTAGATGCCACTACATCTTATACCTATCAAGTAAAAGATAGTAAAGAATGTCTTTCTCTATTATATACTATTAGCTTAAATAACCCAACAAAAGTAATTGCTTCTGCTACTATATCAGCTAATACTACTTGTGGTACAACGACTGTTGTAACTGCCACGGCCACGGGTGGATCAGGAAGCTATACTTATAGTTTTAATGGAAGCTCTACTTATACTGCAACGAATACGTTTACAATAACAAATGCAGCAGCAGGTTCTACCCTTACTTATGCTGCAAAAGACACTAAAGGATGTATTGACACGCAAACTATCAATATTCCCGCTTATAACCCGCCAACAGTTCTAGGAATTACAAACACGACAATAATTTGTACCGCTCCTAATGATACAAGTACTGCTTCAGTGACTACTACAAATGGAGTCGGCCCATTGACTTATTTAATTACAGCAACTAATTCTGGAACACCCCCTTCTGCCTGGGGACCAATAGTAAGACCTGATAATACAAGTCCAGCATTATTCAGCGGATTAATGCCTGGCGATTATACTTTTAAAGTAACCGATGCCAATGGATGTACCATAAGTGCCTCCTATAACATTGCCCCAGCAGTGACAATTGCCGTTTCTGGAACTAAGACTGATATAACATGTTTTGGTGCTACAGATGGAACAGCAACTTTCACCGTAACTGGATTTAGTGCAACGGCTAATTATGTGGCAACCATAAAAAATAGTTTAGGAACAACTTACACAGCTAATGCTTCTAGTGATGTATTAAGTTTAATCAATCTAGCTGCCGAAACCTACACCATAACTGTTAAAGATAATACCACTGGTTGTAGTTCTACACCAGTATCTGTTACGATAAATCCTGCAACGAAAATTACTTTTACAGCAAATGCAACCAAAGTAAATTGCAACAACAAGATTTCAAACATCAACTTCCCAACACTATCAGGAGGTACTCCTGGTTATACTTATGCTTATGTAACTGCAGGAAGTAGCGCTCCATCTTTTGCTGCTTATTCTTCAAGTACCACAGCGGACACTTCTATATTAGGTTTAAATATTGATGTTTATATAAAAGACAATAATAATTGTACTGAAATGCAACCCATTACAGTAACTCAGGAAAATGTCCCAACCATAAATTCAATTGCTTCTTCCTGTTACACAGGAACACCTATTGCAATTACAATTACGGGTACAACCGTAGGAACAGCTTCTTATAGTATCGATAATGTTTCTTATAGTGCTTCGCCAAATTTTAACTTAGGTGTCGGTTCTTACACTTTGTACATCAAAGATCAATTTGGCTGTACTGCTTCAACGCCTTATGTTGTTGCCCCTCAATTAACCATTAGCACAGCAGTTGTACCAGATGTTACTTGTACAGCAAACACTACTATTAATTTAACAGCTGCTGGCGGAACAGGAACTTATAATTATACTTATTCTACAGACGGTGGTGCTACCTATAATCTGGCAGCAAATCCTTTTGTGACCAATATTGCAGGAACTTATAAATTTAAAGTTACTGATGCAGCAAGCTGTACGGCAATAACATCAGATGTAATTGTAAATACCAAGGCTACTGTCTTAACTATATCAACTACAAAAACAGATGTAAAATGTAAAGGAGATAGTACTGGAATTATTAACATTACCCCTACTTCTGGAAAATCACCCTTTACCTATGAAGTTAAAAATGGAGCATCTGTAATTTCTACTACAGCCACTACAACAGGATTAGCATCGGGAACCTATGATATTGTTGTTACGGATGCCCTAGACTGTACTTCAGTTTCTACACCTGTGACTATTAATGAACCCGCTAATGCTTTAACAGCGACAGCTGCTTATGTACCTACCACTACATGTAGCACTACTGCAACGGTAACAGTAACAGCTGCAGATGGAACTCCGGGTTATTTGTATAGTTTTAACGGAGGCGCTTTTACAACAGCATATACCTTTGCAGTTAATGATAACGGAGCCGATCAACTAATTTCTTACCAGGTTAAAGATGCCAATGGTTGTACCACTGTAACACAAAATATTAACGTATTAAAATTAAATCCTCCAACTGCTGGTTCTATTACTAGCTCTGCCGTTACATGTGCTGCAACAACAAGTACAGTTACCGTTACACCAACAGCGGGAACAGGGGTAGGAACATTAACCTACGAAATTACTTTTCCAATTGCTGTTGCAACTTCAAATACCACAGGTGTTTTTGTAGGTTTGGCTCCAGATACTTATATCTTTAAAGTTACGGATGCCAATGGATGTTATTATACTCAATCGCATACTATAACGCCAGTAACACCTGTAGCTGTTGCTGCAAACAAAACCAGCGATGTATTGTGTTTTGGTGATAGTTCAGGAAGTGGATTATTTACTGTATCTGGTCATGCTACAGTAGGCGCTTATTCTTTTGTTTTAACTACTGGAACATTAGGAACTGGTACTTTAATACAATCAGGTAATACAATTACCTTATCTAATGTAGCAACAGGTATCTACACCGTTGAAGTGACAGATACATCTACTGGTTGTAAGGATGATGCAACAATAGTAATCACACAGCCAACTGCTGCTCTGAGCTTGTCTTTAGCTTCCAATGTTAATGCTAATTGTATTGCAGCTACTTCTAAAGTTACCGTAACGGCTTCAGGTGGAACGCCAAATTATACTTATTCATTTGTTCCAGACGGAACGGCTGCTGGAACCTATTCCACTTCAAACACGTCCGACTTAGATCCTGCAACAACAAACTGGGATGTCTACGTAAAAGATGCCAATGCTTGTATTTTTAAACTAGATGTAACGATTGCCAAAGACCCAATACCAACAGTTACAGCATCGGTTACAGATCAATGTAGTTCTAATGGAAGTTCATATACTATTACTGCCGTAGGCAGTAGCGGTGTTGGGACACTAACTTACAGTATTGGAGCTGGTTTTCAAGCTAGTCCAGTTTTTACAGTGACAACACCAGGAATTTATACAGTTAAAGTTAAAGATGCCAATAATTGTACCGCAACAACTTCTGTAACGGTATCTGCAGTCATGACGGCAACGGCTATTTTGACCAAAGATTTAACTTGTACATTACCAAGCGATGCAACAATCACAATAAATGCAACTGGAGGAAATGGAGCTTATGCTTACAGAGTATCTTCTGATGGTGGAGCTACTTATTCAACTTCAGGTCTAGTTGGAAACACATACACAACTGCTGCATCAGGAACGTATCAATTTGAAATTACAGATGCAAATGGATGTCCTAAAATATCAAATGCCTTAACTATCAATACAATTGTTCCACCAGTAATTACTTCTCTAACGCAAACCCAACAAATATTTTGTCATGGAGATGCTACAGCAGCCATAAGAGTAAATATTGACAATACTAAAGGGATTGCGCCATTTACTTATAGTATCGGTGGTGCATTTCAATCCTCTAATTTATTTACTGGTTTAGTTGCTGGAAACTACACAATAATAGTAAAAGACAGTAAAGGCTGTACAGACACTGAGGACATTACCATAAATGAACCTACACTTTTAACATATACTTCTACAAAAAATGAAATAATTTGTAGTGGTTCTGGCACTACTTTAGGTTCTATTATTGCAACACCAACTGGAGGAACAGCTCCTTATACTTATGTTATAACCAATAATGTCGGAGCTATTGTAAATGCCCCAACTATTGTTAGTGGGGTATATACTTTTGATATTGTTAATTTTGGAATATATGAACTAAGTTTTGTTGATGTCAATGGCTGTAGTCATAAAGAAGTAATTACGATGGCATCACCACCAAATGAATTAACAATAGATGTTAGTAATGCAACTCCATCTTGTAGTACATCTACAGTTAAGGTTACTGTAAATCCAACAGTTGTAGGTGGACCTTACCATTTTGCTTTATTTCCAATTATTTCTGGTTCAACACCTCCTTATGATTATGCTTCAAACATGACATCGTATCAAAATGCAGATGCTGGTTTCCCTCTAAGATCAACTTTTACAGGACTAAACCCAGGAGTAATTTATTCTTTCATAGTTTATGATGAAGCAACCAATTGTTACTATTTTAAGCAAGCCACATCACCAACTTTAACAACTTCTACATTAACCAGTAATGTTACTCCTCATAATGTTAGATGTAAAGGTGCTGCTGACGGAACTGTTGATTTTACTTTTACTGATGCGTATCCTGTATTAACAGATGTCTCTTATCAAATCTTTAATTCCCAAACTAATTTACCAACATCAATTCCTATAGGTACAGTAACAGGATTAAACGGAACTGTTACAACACCAATCAATGATTTGGGACCTTTAGGCACAGGTACCTATTATATTTTATTTAAACAAACAAGTTCAGCCGCAAATAATGGTTGCACCGCTGCTTCAGCTACATTTACAATTTCTGAATCACCCGTTGATTTAAGTATTACAGCCAATATAATAAAGAATGCTAATTGTAATAATGGTGGAATCATATCTGCTCAAGCTCAAGGTGGAACAGCACCTTATTATTACATAATTGATACTAATCCAGCAGCACCTTTATCAAATGACCCTTTATGGACTCCGCCAAGTACCGTGAGTACATTTACTGAGCCAGTAGGAGATTATTATGTGCATGTAAAGGACGCCTATGGTTGTGTTAAGACATCAACCAAGCAATCAATAATATCAGATCCAAAACCAGTAATAGCTTTAACCATAACGGATAAATGTGCTATTGAAGGTGATTTTGAAATTGTCGTTAGCGAGGCTACAGCAGGAGTTGCTCCTTATAGTATTAGTGTGAACGGAAATGCTTATCAGAATTTTTCATTTGTACCAGGAATACCTAATAATACTTATACCATTTCCAATCTCAATTCTGGAACTTATAATATAAGTGTTCGGGATTTAAATGGTTGTACGAATACTCAATCAATAACTTTATATAGAAAATTATCCGTCAATCCAACAGTTACTAAAGAATTGGACTGTACAGCCAGCCCAGATGCTATAATTACTTTAAATGTAACGGATGGTTTATTTACTAATGCCGATACAACTCCTGATTTTACTTATAAAGTTTCTATAAATGGGGGTGGCTATGGAGGAGCTCCAATTTCGTTTGGCAATGATACCAGAACGGCAACTTATACCGCTACTGCTGCAGGAACCTATAAATTTAGAATCACTGATTTGAATGGCTGTCAAGTAGAAAGTGTAGATGTTGTAATTGATCCAAAAGTAACACCTGATTTTACTTTTACACAAACTAATGAAACCTGTATCACCTCAGATGATGGGACTGTTACTATTACTCCAACAGTTGGAATACCGCCATTTACTTACAGTATAGACAATGGTGCCAATTTCCAATCATCCAATGTATTTACAGGATTGAGTAAAGCACATGGAACCTATAATATTGTTATAAAAGACAGTAAATCTTGTCCTTCTGCTTTGCAAACGGTAGACATAACAGAGCCATTGGCTGTAAGCGGAACACCAGCTTTAACTCAAGCACTGACTTGTGGAGCAGGAAACGCAACACAAGCAGCTATAGTGACTATAACGGGTTCGGGTGGCACAGGAACTTATAGCTATAGCTTTAACGGTGGCACATCATACACCAGTTCCAATACCTTTACAACATTTACTGCGGGAACAGTTTCTGCACTTGTAAAAGACAGTAACGGCTGTATAAGTGCAGCGACAATTGATATTGCGGTACCAGCATTAAACCCACCTACTGATTTAACATTTAACCCAACAGCGGTCACTTGTACAGTACTGACAAGTAGTGTTACTTTGAATGCCTCCAATGGTGTAGGAACATTAACTTATTCTATACTAGCCCCTGCCAGTGCAGCAGCAAATGTCTCTGGATTAAATTCTGGAATATTTACAGGCTTAGTGCCAGATACTTATTTATTCAAAGTTACAGATGCTAATGGATGTTCGTATCAAGAATCATATACCGTAGCACCAGTAAAACCAATTGCTATTACAGCTCAATTAGCAAATGCTATTACTTGTAATAGTGCAAATAATGGTTCGGCTAAATTCACGGTAACAGGATTTAGCACAACACAGAATTATACTATTGTGACAACACCACCAACACCTTATACACAAACAGCAGATGTTATTAGCTTATCTAATCTTGCTCCAGGTACTTATAATGTAAAGGTTACAGATAACACAACCAGTTGTACCAAAAACGCAGATGTTACCGTAACCGAACCTACAGTAATTACATTTACAGCAACCCCTACCAAAGTATTTTGTTCAAAGGACGAATCACAAATCACAGTAAGTGCGGTAACTGGAGGCACAGGGGTTTATACTTATGCATATGTAAAAACAGGAGTTACACCAGTTCTTGGCGATTATTCTAATAATCCAAATGGAACGGTTGATACTAATTTAACTGATTTAAGTTGGGATGTATATGTAAAAGACATTAACGATTGTGTAGCAAAAGAAACTGTAACGATTACCTATGATGCAGCACCTACGGTAATAGGATTACCAATTCCATCACAATGTTTTGTTGGTTCACCACTAACAGTAAATCTTACTCCTTACTTTAACGTACCAGCGGGAGGAGCAGTTTACACTTTAGACGGATCTGATTTGGCATCAACTAATGCTACATTAAATGCTCCAAAAAATGCTTATACTTTTGGCGTAAGAGATGCTAATGGTTGTACTACAACAACAACTTATATTTTAAACACACAAGTACAAATAAACGCCACTTTAGTAAACGATTTAAGCTGTACTTCTGATGCCACAATAACTTTCGTTGCAACGGAAGGAAGCGGAAGCTACCCAACTTACGAGGTTTCATATAATGGTTCCTCTTATGCGGCTGCAACTTCACCTGGTACTTATTCTCAAGCTGGTACTTATAGATTTAGAGTAACTGATAGTCAAGGTTGTCAAGCAGAATCTAATGACATTATTGTAACACCAAAAACAACGCCAACTTTTACAACAACAAAAATAGATGTGAGTTGTACTGGCGGAAATGATGGAAGCATTCAGGTAACAGCTACAAATGGTATTACACCATACACTTACAGTAAAGACAACGGAATAAATTTCCAAGCTTCTAATTTATTTACTGGATTAATTGCCGGAACCTATGCTATTGTGGTAAAAGATGCTAAAGGATGTCCTTCGGCTTCAGCAAATACCACCATTAATGAACCAATTCTATTAAAAGCTACCGCTGCCACTCCTACAAACACCACTTGTAGTATTGCAACAACAATTACAGTAACTGGTCTTGATGGTACACCAACAGGAATTGGAACAGGATATTACTATAGTTTTAATGGCGGTGGATTCACCACCACAAATACTTATACCGTAAATGATAATAGTGCTATTCAAACAATTAGCTATTCAGTAAAAGATGCTAATGGTTGTACAACAGCTCCTCAAACCATTTCGGTAAATCCACTAAACAAACCTACTGATTTAACGTTTAGCGCAACAGCTATCACTTGTACAGCCCTAACAAGTAGTGTTACTTTGACTGCTTCCAATGGAGTAGGAACATTAACTTATTCTATACTAACCCCTGCCAGTGCAACAGCAAATGTCTCTGGATTAAATTCTGGAATATTCACAGGCTTAGTGCCAGATACTTATTTATTCCAAGTTAAAGATGCTAATGGATGTTCGTATCAAGAATTATTTGAGCTTAAAGACGTAGTAAAAATTAAAGTTGCTCCTCAACCTATTGCCGATATAAGCTGTAAAGGCAATAATGATGGTAAGGCAAACTTTATCGTTACCGATTTCAATGGAACCTTTGATTATACTATAGATGGTGTAGGTCCTCCTGCTAATACAAATGTAGGTTTAATCTCTTTACAGGGCTTAACACCAGGCTCACATACTATAGATGTTATTGATAAAATTACCAACTGTACTGCAACAGCTTCAGTAATTATTACAGAACCAAATACTTTAATGGTAAATTATAGCACCATTAAAAACGCTAATTGTAAGCTAGGAGCACAAATAAAAGCAATTGCCGCTGATGGTACTCCAGAATATCTGTATGCATTTGTAGATACTGCAATAGGTACAAAATTATATACTAATAGCAATACTGCCATTTTAGACCCAGCTAAAACTTGGGAAATTTGGGTAAAAGACGCTCATAATTGTGAGGCTTTAACTCCAATAACAATCATAACAGACCCATTGCCAACAGTTACAGTTAATCCATACAGTCAATGTCCTTCGGCAACGGGAGATTATAACTTTACTGTTACACCTTCAGGAATTGCACCTTTTGAATACAGTATTGGTTCTGGCTTCCAAAGCAGTCCAACTTTTACGGTAAATACTTCTGGAACTTATAATGTAATTGTTAGAGATCCTAACGGCTGTATTAGTTCGCCTTCTCTTTCTGTAACTATCTTAGCTGCATTACAATTACAGGCAACCATAACTAAATTACCAAGTTGTGCTGATGGAGATGGGGTTGTTAACTTATTGGCTTCTGGAGGTTCAGCTAATTATGAATATCGTATAGACGGAGGTTCTTATATGTCAACGACCAATTTTACAGGAATAACTGCTGGAAATCATACATTCGAAGTTAGAGATACTAACAAAGGTTGTACTTTCTCAGTTCCTGTAAACCTAACTGCAGCAACACCAATTACTGGTTTTACTCTTTCAAAAACAGATGTAACTTGTAACGGTGGAAATAACGGTAGCATTACCGCTTCTATGACTGTAGCTGCACCAGGAGTAAATGATAATCCTGTATATACCTATAGCATTGATGGAGGTGTCAGTACACAAACTTCAAATAGTTTTAGTGGTTTGACAGCTGGACTCTATACTATTCAGGTTACTTCAGCCAGAGGCTGTGTAGACACTGAAACAATTACTATTAATGAACCTGCAATTATAACTGTTCCTGTTCCAACAGTAACGCAATTTGGATGCAACACAGGAACCAATGGAACTAATTATGCGACTATTACTGTTAGTGGAGTATCAGGGGGTTCTGGAACGTACTCTAATTATGAATTCATCAAAGGAGCTACAGTAGTACAGTTTGGAACGTCTAATATTTATACTGAAGCTGATGTATCAGGAGGAAACTATACCGTAAATGTATATGACAATAATGGTTGTATGAACACTGTACCTTCAACAGTAACCATTAATCCATTTATTGCCTTAGATAAAATAAATACAAATATCGACTACGCCATTACTTGCATTAGAAATGAAGACATTACTGTTACAACTAATACTATTGGTGGCACTCCTGCATCTTTAAATTATAAGATAGAAGATAGTTTAGGAGGAGTACTTGGAGGCATTTATTCTCAAACAAATACAAGCGGTATTTTCACAGGATTACCAATTGGGAATTATATCATAACGGTAACTAATCCAGCAACATCTTGCAGTATTCAAACAGCGTATTATGTTAACAATCCAAATACATTTGAATTAATGATTGATTCCGTTGTAGATGTAAGTTGTTTTGGAGGAACAAATGGAAGTGCCAATATTAGCTTTATTGATCGCTTACCAACTCCTACGAATGAAGCGGGAGCCTTTAATTATACTATTGTAAACGCATTAGGTGCCCCAATTACCAATGGCACAAGTCCTAATGCAGGTCCTAAAGCTATAACTAATCTAGCGGCGGGAACTTATACTATTGCAGCTACATTAATCAATAGTCCGCAATGTACAGTGTCTAAAAACTTTAGTATTAATCAACCGAATGTAGCGCTGACTATTTCCGAAACACATACAGCAATTAGTTGTGTGACTGGAAATAATGATGGAACTATTTCTGTAACTGCCAGCGGTGGGTGGTCAGGAGGTTATGAATTTGAATTAGTTGGACCTATAAACGTAGCCTACTCTTCACAAACTAATTTTAACAATTTAACAGCAGGAAACTATACAGTAAATGTAAGAGACAACAAAGGATGTATAGCCACCACAATGGTGCCATTAGTGGTGCCAACTCCAATAACATTGACTGCTTCATCAAATATCAGTTTGTTGAGCTGTTTTGGAGATAAAAATGCAAGCATAACCGTAAATTCTACAGCAGGAGGTCAGGGAAGTAATTATACTTACAGCCTGAATATGATTTCACCTACAGCTACTTCTTCCGGACCACAATTGTCACCAATATTTAGTGGTTTGGGTGCAGGTACCTATACCGTAAGTGTAAGGGATGGTTATAATTGTTCGGCTGTTTCTGCTCCAATTGTAATTAATCAACCTACAAAAATTAGTTCAAGTTTAGTGGTAGCAACTACCCAAACATGCTTAAACCAAACACAACTTCGCTTATCGGCTACGGGAGGAACAGGAACATATAGCTATAGTGATACTCCAAATTTCACAACAATATTAGGATCATTTGCGTCTTCTATAAGCTTTCCAGTACCAGTAGGAACACATTCTTACTATGTAAAAGACGCTAATAGTTGTTCTGCTGTTGTTTCAAATAGCATTAAAATAGATCCATTACCTTCTTTGACTCTTAATTTAGACTTATCTAATGCTTTTGTCAATTGTAAAGGAGACAATACAGCTGATATTGTTGCTGAAGCACAAGGTGGTTTAGGCAATTACATTTACAGTTTAGTCGATGCTGGAGGAAACACAATATCTCCTACTCCAACTCAGTTGAGTCCAGGAATTTTTACAGCTTTATCCGCAGGAAATTATAGAGTAAAAGTAACTAGTGGAGACTGTGCAACAACATCAGCTCTTATTACCATTACCGAACCAACACTAGCTCTAAACGAATCACATACTATCAAGAATGTAAGCTGTAATGGAGCAAAAAATGGTGAAATTCAAATTAATGCTGCTGGTGGGACAGGAATGATTCAATATGCTATTTCTCCAAATTTGAATCAATTTGACAACAAAAATACTTTTACTAATCTCGCCCCTGGAAATTATGACGTAATTGTTCAAGATCGATTGGGATGTTTCATCAAAATTAACTTTAATATCACTGAACCAAATTTACTAACAGCTAGTACGATTCCACTTTCTATAGTTCCTGAAATTTGTGCTGGTGATAAAGATGGAGCATTTAGTATAACTATAGGCGGTGGAACAGCTCCTTATAGTGTGAGTTTAGATAACGTTAATGGCACTTATACAAAAGGCTCTTTAGCTCAAACAGATTTTGACTTTACTGGACTGACAGGCGGAAATCATGTGGTTTATATCCGTGATGCTGCTGATTGTACAACAGATTGGACAGTTCCTTTACCTCAGTCAATAAACATGAATCCAATAGCTACCGTTAATTACGATTGCGTAAACAATGCTGCCTCTAATTCGGTTAGGATTACCGTTGATAGCAGTATCACTAATCCAGCAGATGTTGATTATTCCTTAGACGGAGGAACTTATCAAACCAGCAATACTTTTACTAATGTTCCAGCTGGGACACACTTTGTCAAAACAAGACACAGTAATGGATGCGAACAAAAAACTCAGGATTTTAATATTGTACAAATACAACCATTAACACTAGTTTTAAACGATGGCGGATTGAATGAAATCGTGGCATCAGCAGCTGGTGGTGGTGGCAATTACCAATACACTCTCGATGGAGAATCCTATGGTAGTACAAACAATTTCATTATATACAAATCTGGCGATTATACCGTTACAGTAACTGATGTCAATGGTTGTGTTGCCACAGCTACCAGACATTTTAATTACATAGATGTATGTATTCCTAATCATTTCACTCCAAATGGAGATGGAATCGAAGACAGTTGGGCTCCTGGGTGTACCATAAATTATAAAAATTTGACTTTCGATATTTTTGATAGATATGGTCGAAAAGTAGCAAGCTATCGTCTTGGTCAATATTGGGATGGAAAATACAATAGTAAAGAGCTTCCAACAGGAGATTACTGGTATGTTTTAAAACTCAATGATTTAAAAGACAATAGAGAATTTGTAGGTCATTTTACTCTTTACAGATAAATTAATTAAAACGAAAAGGCAATTTTCTCAAATGAAAAAAATAATAGCATTTTTTATACTCTTGACAGTAACTCCGGGTTACAGTCAAGAGTTAAATTTACCCGTTTTCACCCAGTATTTGGCCGACAATCATTTTGTGATTTCTCCAACATTTGCTGGCATTGGAGACAATCTTAAAATTAGAGCCAATGGATTGGCCCAATGGGTAGGAATCAAAGACGCCCCTGAAAATCAATCCGTCTATGCCGATTTTAGAATAGCTGATCGTACTGGAGTTGGTGTCTCTTTATATAATGATAAAAATGGATACACAAGGCAAACTGGAATGAAATTCACTTTTGCCCATCACCTGACTCTTGATTATTATTCTAAACAATATTTATCCCTTGGTATTTCATACAACATCAATAATTTTAAAATAGATATCGATAAATTTAATACGACTTATGAAATACCTGTTTTAGATCCGAGCATTACCGATAATCGTTTTGTTTCAAACAACAACTTTGATGTAGGTATACTATACCGCAATAAAGACTTTTATCTCAGTTTAAATGCCGCTAATATTTTAAATAAAAATGCTGATAAATTCACAGGAATCGAACCTATCCTACTTAGAAATTACCAAATTTATTCTGGTTATGTTTTTAAAAGCCCTGAGAATAGCAGGATAGAATATGAGCCATCTATCTTCTATCAGTATTTTAGTAGCGATAAACGTTCCAGTACCGATATTAATATAAAATACCGTAAATTCAATAGATACGAAGATTATTTTTGGGCTGGTATTTCTTATCGTTTCCTTAATGATCAATTTTTTAAACCCTTGAATATAGGACCTATGGCAGGATTCAAAAAATCGAATTTCTATTTTGGATATTCCTACCAACTTACAACTAATCATTTGACTCAATTTAATACAGGCACACATGTTATTACAATAGGGCTTGATTTCTTTGCTGGAATTAGCAACTGTCCATGTACTCAAGGTCCTGTACACGACTAAAAATAAAATTATTTAATAAAAAACATCTTATTTGTTGACTTACAACGTTTTCGTTGCCGAAAACTGTCTTTTTTTGAAATATTGAAATTTAATACTACTAGAAAATTTCTATATTTGCTTCACTTTCAAAAAAATAAACTAAAACAATACCTAATGAAGACTTTAAACGATTTTAATTTCGAAAATAAAAAAGCAATAATTCGCGTTGATTTTAACGTGCCTCTAGACGAAAATTTTAATGTTACTGATACTACTCGTATCGATGCTGCAAAACCAACTATTGATAAAATTCTTGCTGATGGTGGAAGTGTGATTTTAATGTCACATTTAGGTCGTCCAAAAGGAGCTGAAGAAAAATATTCATTAAAACACATCTTAAAAACAGCTACTGAAATCCTTGGTGTTCCAGTAAAATTTGCTGCTAATTGTGTAGGTGAAGAAGCTAAAACAGCTGCTGCAAATTTAAAAGCTGGTGAAGTTTTATTGTTAGAAAATTTACGTTTCCACGCCGAAGAAGAAGCTGGAGATGTTGCTTTTGCTAAAGAATTAGCTTCATTAGGAGATATTTATGTAAATGATGCTTTTGGAACAGCTCACAGAGCTCACGCTTCGACTACTATCATTGCACAATTTTTCCCAGAACATAAATGTTTCGGTTCTTTATTAGCTAAAGAAATTGAAAGCATCGATAAAGTATTAAAAAACAGCGAAAAACCAGTAATTGCAATTCTTGGAGGATCTAAAGTATCTTCTAAAATTACAGTTATCGAAAATATCCTTGACAAAGTAGACCACATGATTCTTGGTGGTGGAATGACTTTTACTTTCGTGAAAGCCTTAGGAGGAAAAATTGGAAATTCAATTTGCGAAGATGACAAACAAGAATTAGCACTTGAAATTTTAAGATTAGCTAAAGAAAAAGGAGTACAAATCCACATTCCAGTTGACGTTTTAGCAGGAGATAAATTCTCTAACTCAGCTAATACACAAGTAGTTAACGTAGACACTATTCCTGATGGTTGGGAAGGTATGGATGCTGGTCCAAAATCATTAGAAAACTTCAAAAAAGTAATCTTAGAATCAAAAACAATTCTTTGGAATGGACCATTAGGTGTTTTTGAAATGGAAACATTTTCTAAAGGAACTATCGCTCTAGGTGATTATATTTCAGAAGCAACTGCAAACGGAGCTTTCTCTCTTGTAGGTGGTGGAGATTCAGTTGCAGCAGTAAAACAATTTGGTTTTGAAGACAAAATGAGCTACGTTTCTACAGGTGGAGGAGCTATGTTAGAGATGCTTGAGGGTAGAACTTTACCTGGAATTGCGGCTATTTTAAACTAAATATCACAACTTTAACAGTTTTTATTGAATTTTTTAATTGTAACCTATTAAGTTTGCATAAACAATTTTCTAATTGTTTAAAATTAAGCACGTTGACAATAAAAAATATGAATATAAAAAAAATCACCTTATCATTTTTTCTATTACTAACAGTTCCCTTGTTTTCGCAAGAAGTTGCCGAAAGCAAGGGAACTGCTGTATTAGAAACTAATCTTTCTTATCTGGATTCTATAAAACATAGCTTTGTTAGTGATAACATGGCTAGTTGCGTAGACAGTCTATGGACGAAAGAACTTACCGATCTCGATTTATACAATGACATCACTAAGGATATTCAAAATATCAATACGGATGAAAAAGTTGATTATGAATTGCCGACCGAGTTATTAAAATCTAGGCTTGAAGCTATGAATGCTAAATCACCATTTAACATTCAGTACAACCAGGGATTGGAAAACATAATTAAGTCGTTTTTAAAGAATCGGAAAAAATCTTTCGAACGTTTAATGGCAATTTCAGACTATTACTTTCCAATGTTCGAAGAAACTTTTGCCAAACAAAATGTTCCTTTAGAAATAAAATACTTGGCTATTGTAGAATCGGCATTGAATCCAAAAGCGGTTTCTAAAGTAGGTGCTACAGGTCTTTGGCAATTTATGTATCAAACTGGAAAACAATACAATCTAAAAATAGATTCTTATATTGACGAACGTAGCGATCCATTGAAAGCCACTGCAGCCGCTGCCCAATACATGTCTAATATGTTTAACATTTTTGGCGATTGGGAATTAGTTTTAGCTTCTTACAACTCTGGTCCTGGAAACGTTGCTAAAGCCATCAGAAGATCAGGTGGACAACAAAACTTTTGGAGCATTAAACAAAATCTCCCTAAAGAAACTCAAGGGTATGTTCCTGCTTTTTTAGCAACAATGTATTTGTACGAATACCATAACGAACATGGAATTAAACCAAACAAAGCAAGTATTCCGCACTTTACTACCGATACGATAATGATTAAAAAACAGATGTCGTTCAAACAAGTCTCTGATTTATTGGACGTTCCTGTCTCGCAATTACAATTACTAAATCCTTCATACAAGCTTAATGTAATCCCGCGTTATGCTGATCAAAGTCATTATTTGCGACTGCCAAAAGACAAAATTGGCGTTTTTGCGTCTAATGAAGATAAGATTTATGCTTATGTGCAACACGAATCAGAGCTTAAAAACAACAGCCATTTTAAGAATGTTACTACTACCACAGCCGTTGCGAGTGTAGAAAAACCATCTTATGCTATTGGAAGTGTTACACAATATTACAAAGTAAAAGAAGGTGATAATTTAAGCAACATTGCTAACAAATATAATGTTGCAATTAACGACTTAAAAAAATGGAATAAATTAAGCAGCAACACTGTTTCTTACGGGAAAGTCTTAACAATAATAGCTCCTGAAATAGAAACAAATACTGCAATTGCATCGGTAAATACCAAAGTAAATAAAGCCGAGAAAGTAAAAAAAGAAGTTAAAGCAGATACTTTAATTGCTAGTAATAAAACAAATTACATTGTTCAAAAAGGAGATAACCTAAGTGATATTGCCGAAGAAAACAATGTAACTGTAGCACAAATTAAAGAATGGAATAAGCTTACAGCAAATACGATTCAAGCTGGAACCAGCTTACAAGTTGCCGAAAAAGAAATCGAAACTAAAGAAGTAGTTGCAGCCACTCCTGAGTTGAAAAACATTGAGTACACGGTTCAAAAAGGAGACAACTTAGGTAATATCGCTAAAAAATTCGGTTCTGAAATTTCCGATTTAAAAGAATGGAATCATTTATCAGATAACAACATTGCTTTAGGAAAAACATTAATTGTGGCTAAAAACGAAATTGCAATTAATACTTCTAGAGCTACAGCAGCTTCTTTTAAGAAAAACAACAATGCTTTACAGCATGACTATCTTGTAAAAAAAGGAGATTCTTTATTTAGCATTGCTAAAAAATACTCTGGAGTAACGGTTTCTGATATTAAAAAATGGAACGAAATCAACAATGAAGAGATTAAACCAGGAATGAAATTAAAAATAGGAGGATAAATCAATCTTCAAATTATATCAAAAGGGCTTTATTTTCTAGTAAAATAAAGCCTTTTTTTATTGCAAAAACCTCTTATGTCTTATTTTTATTCTACTTTTAGAAAAATTGGAACGATATTAGCAGAGTAAACTATTAGAGCCTTAAAAATTAGTAAAAACAATAATTCATCTATAAATTTTGAATTCTAGTCTTAATCGATGCAAAATGAATAAAATCCATTTTATATTGCTTTTCATTTCCATCTTTTTCATTTCCTGCAAACAGCAAAGTGAAAATCCAACAAAAACTAGTGGAAAAATCAATAGCATTTCGGTGATTATAGACGACTTGTTGTGGAATGCTGAAATTGGTGATAGCATCCGAAATAAATTTGCTTCTCCAGTAATTGGGCTTCCTCAAGAAGAACCTCTTTTTACTATCAATCAATATCCTGTTAAATTAATGGAGGGCTTCATGACTGATAGCCGCAACATTATTGTAATCAAAAAAGACACTAAGGAAGCTTTTAAAATAGAAAAAAACAAAATGGCTTTTCCACAAAATGTGTTCTATATTTCAGGGAGAGCAGCTGATGATATCCTTTGTTTAATTCAAACGAACGCCGCCGAAATTATCAAAACCATTCATCAAACTGAGATTGAAGAATTCCAACGCATCAACAGGAAATCGCTTCTAAGTCCGAAATTTTTTAAAGATAGTTTGAACATCAATATCGAAATGCCCTCTAGTTATGAACTGATGCTCCAAAAAGAGAAATTCCTGTGGTTTAAAAAAGAAATCATCAGCGGAAACACAAGTATCTTGCTTTATGAAGTTCCTATTAGCAGCATTGAAACCAAAAAAGATAAGGTATCCAGCATCATTCAAATGCGAGATTCCATTGGAAGATTATATGTTCACGGTAAAGAATTAAATGCGGATATGGTTACCGAAGAAGCTTATGCTCCTTACTTTTCAAATATTGTCTTAGACTATAAAAAAGCTTATGAAACTAAGGGAACTTGGGAATTAAAAAACGATTTTATGTCGGGACCATTTATCAATTATGCAATAGTTGACAAAGAAAACAATCGCATACTCGTTTTAGAGGGCTTTTGCTACTCTCCTTCAAAAGAAAAGAGAGATTTAATGCTAGAGCTGGAAGCGATTATAAAATCGGTTAAAATCGGCAAAAAACCGCTTCCTAAGGAAACTTCTAAAATCATGGCTATGGTTTCAAAGAAACTAAATTTTAGTAATTAAGAATTCTACCCTTCGGTCAAACTCATCTCCTTTTCCTGAAGGGAATTGATTACCCAAACCTTTTAAGCCCATTCTTAAACTATTAACATGTTTGGATATCAAATATTTAAAAACCGTTTTCGCACGGTTTAAAGACAATTTTCGCTCCTTCGTAGCTCTGTCAATAGCGTCTTTATAATTATTAGGCGTACAACACACATGCCCGCGAATTTCAAATTCTAATCCTTTGTTTTTTTGGAGAATTGCGGCGATTTTATCTAATTCTTTACGAGAAGAAAGCGTAAGATTACTACTTCCCAAGTCAAAAAAAATATTCTCCAGATAAATGCGATCGCCTACTTCATGATGATCTTGAAATGAAGTATAAATTCCTTTTCCAAAACTGTTTTTCTTTACAATTAGCAAATCTACTCGCCTATTTTTAGAACGAATATCCTCTAAACTTCCTCCCGAATAAGCATCTAACAACACCCGACCTTTGCCTTCAATAATTACAATTTTGTTTTTATTGAAACCATTGTCAACCAAAATACTTTTAACGCTATTAACTCTATTTTCGGATAATTTTATATTGTAATCGTTATCACCACGATCATCGCAATAACCATAAATCTGGATGGATTCTACCTGAGTTGTATCTATTTGATGAATAAATTCAGTAATCATTTGCTCTTGAACAGCATCGATATTGTGCTTATCAAATTCAAAATAAACGGTTCCAATTTTTTTCTCTTGAGCTTGCAACACTCCAAAGGTTAAAAAAGCAGTAATTAAAATAGATTTTAGCATTAGATTTTTAAGATGTTCTTATAAGCTGCAGTGTCATTTAAGATATTGACCGCTTTTTTTATTACCGAATTAGATTTCATATAATATTGATAAAAACCTTCCTGATATTGGTACCGTTTTATAATTTCTTCTAAAATTAAATCCTTAATTTCTTGTTGATTATTATCTAATTGATCGGCTTCGCTTTTTTGAACCACTGCTAACAACTGATTGTATTCGTTGATAATCGCTTTATCAATCGCTTCTTTTTTAGCTAAGGATAAAGTTATTTTTAAAGCTTCTTCAGTTTCGGTATCAAAAGATATTTTTTCAGCTTTCAAGAACTGTTTGAAATCCTGAAAATCAGCATTCGTGAAATTTGGAATTTGGTTTCCTAAATTCGGATTTTTATAATAATAGGCTGTGGCATAATTAAAAATACCGTCGTTTTTTATCAAAGCATTAGCAATAACGCTTGTTTTAGATTCCTCCATTGGTACATCGGGCATAATCCCTCCCCCATCATACACAGTTCTTCCTCTACGTGTTTTGAATGAATTATAATTGGTAGCCTGAGTGCGTGTAGCCAAGCCATTTTTGTCTTTATGCGCATAATCCAAGGCTTGAATACATCGGCCTGAAGGCGTAAAATACCTAGAAATAGTTACTTTTAACTGCGTATTATAAGTCAAATCAATTGGTTTTTGAACCAATCCTTTTCCGAAACTTCTGCTACCCACAATCACAGCGCGATCTAAATCCTGTAGAGCACCTGAAACAATTTCGGATGCCGAAGCACTTTTGTCATTGACTATAATTACCAATGGAATTTGTAAATCTACAGGCTCAACAGCCGTTTTATAAGTATTGTTGTGTTTTTCGTTAATAGATTTTGTGGTTACAATAACTTCATCTTTAGGAACAAATAAATTACAGATATTGATGGCTTCATTTAAAAGTCCGCCTGGATTGTTTCTTAAGTCCAAAACAATACGCTCAGCTCCTTGTTTTTTGAGTTCCAATAAAGCTTCTTTAGTTTCGTTCGAGGCTTTTTTATTGAAACGACTTAAAACAATATAACCCGTTTTATCATCAATTTTAGCGTAAAAAGGAACCGACTTAATTTCAACCTCATCTAAGTTAATTTCAGTTGTATTTGTTTTCCCTTGTCGAATGTAGCGAATAGCAATTTTAGTGTTTTTAGCTCCTTTCAACAATTGAGAAGCATCGTCTTTAAAATCAGCCAAAACCACATCGCCTATTTGAATAATTTCGTCTCCGGGTTTAAATCCCGCTTTATCGGCTGGGAAATTTTTATAGACTTCTCGAAGCATCAATTTACCCGATTTTTGAGTAATCAAAGCGCCGATTCCGGTGTATTCTCCAGTGTTATTGATTTTAAACTTCAACACATCCTGCTCATTAAAATAAACCGTGTACGGATCTAAACTGGCCAACATTCCTTTGATGGCGCTATCCATTAATTCGCCAGGATTAGTTGCATCAACATAATTAGTATTGAGTTCTTTAAAAAGCGTAGTGAAAATTTCTAATTGCTTGGCAATTTCAAAAAAATCGTCTTTAAAACTAGTACCAATAAACAAAAAAGCCGAAGCGACTATGGGAATGATGTATTTTTTCTTAAAAGAGACAGCCATAATACTTTTTATTATTGATTACTAAGTTAGAAATAAATCATCAATATTAAGATTGACAATTAACTAATACTTATGCAATTATTGGTCTAGTTTTTCTTCATTCGCTGAAGATTCTTTTTTAAAATTCTGAGCTACAAATTTCTCAAACAACTGAATGGTCTTTGTATTAATCTCTTCATAAGACAAACGATCCTTAGTTTGATAAAAAAACATAAAAGCATAAGGCTTATCTAAGTTATCCAAAAGAATATGCTTATTGAGTCGATACGTTTCACGAAGAATACGTTTAAACCTATTTCTGTCTACAGCTTTTTTAAAATATTTTTTAGACACTGAAACGCCCATTTTTATTTTCTCCTTCTCATTTAAAGAACCCGAATGATAAACCAAACGCAAAGGATATTTTGAAACCGATTTGCCTTCAGAAAACAACAATCCAATGCTGATTTTACTTTTTAGTTTTTCGTTTTTTGGATAGTTAAAGCTCATTTTTATTGGTAAAAGACATATTTTCAAGACCACAAAGGTACAATTTAACAGTAAACCTATTATTATTTAGGAATTAATTAGCGCTAAAAAATTATTTCTTACTTTTGCAGCTAATTTTTTAAGAATGCAAAAACTTATTTCGTATCCCATATCCGTAATTTATTATTTGTGTTTTGGACTTACGTTAGTAATTTTCCATCCCATTCAGTGGATTTGTTTAAATGTTTTTGGCTATCAAGCACACAAAAAAAGTGTTGATTATTTGAACTTTTTTTTATTAAAATGCACTAACTTAGTAGGAACAACTTATAAATTTGAAAACAGAGACAGTATTCCTGAAGGAGTTCCGTTAATTTTTGTAGCGAATCATCAGAGTATGTATGATATTATAGCTATGATTTGGTTTTTGCGCCGTTTTCATTGTAAATTTGTAAGCAAGAAGGAATTAGGCAAAGGAATCCCAAGTGTTTCTTATAATTTAAGACATGGTGGTGGCGCCTTGATTGATAGAAAAGATCCAAAACAGGCAATCCCTGAACTTAGAAAATTATCCCAATACATCGAGACAAACAAACGCTCAGCGGTCATTTTCCCTGAGGGAACTCGAAGTAAAACAGGCGAGCCTAAAGAATTTGCTCCAACTGGATTAAAAATATTATGCAAGAGTGCTCCGTCAGCTTATGTTGTGCCACTAAGTATTAATAATTCTTGGAAAATGGTAAAATTTGGTTTTTTCCCAGTGGGTTTAGGAAATCATCTTACCTTTGTAATTCATAAACCTTTAAAAGTGAGTGAATTTAATTTTCCTGAATTGATGGAAATGACGGAAAGTGCAGTAGTAAAAGGAATAAAATTTTAATATATATAAAATGTCAATTAAAAACATTCGATTAGAAGTTATGCAGTTTTTGGAAAAAAACGTGACTAGCTATATGGATCAGTACTTGATACCGGTAGAACAAATATGGCAGCCATCGGATTTTTTACCAAATTCTGAAGGAGATAATTTCTTAGAAGAAGTAAAAGAGTTACGCGAAATTTCAAAGGATTTACCTTATGATTTTTGGGTTGCTATGGTGGGTGATATGATTACCGAAGAAGCTCTTCCAACATATGAAAACTGGTTAATGGAAGTAGAAGGTGTAGATAACGAAGCAAGAAATGGTTGGTCAGCCTGGGTACGTCAATGGACAGGTGAAGAAAATCGTCATGGTGATTTACTGAACAAATACTTGTATTTATCAGGTCGTGTAAACATGCGCGAAGTCGAAATGACAACCCAACACCTTATCAATGACGGATTCGACATTGGTACAGGTAGAGATCCTTATAAAAACTTTGTTTACACCAGTTTCCAAGAATTAGCAACCTATGTTTCGCACAATAGAGTTTCGCAATTAGCCAAAAACTATGGCGACAAAAAATTGTCTAAAATGTGTAAGATGATTGCTGGAGACGAAATGCGTCACCACCATGCATACAGCCATTTTGTGAGCGAAATTTTCAAAGTAGATCCTAGCGAAATGATGCTTGCTTTTCAATACATGATGAAAGCTAAAATTGTAATGCCAGCACATTTCTTGAGAGAATCAGGAGCAAAAATTAGTTCGGCATTTGAATTATTCTCTGACTCAGCACAACGAATTGGAGTTTATACAGCCAATGATTATGTGGAGATTATGCAAAAATTAATCGACAAATGGGAGATTGATAAAATTGCTGGTTTGACAGATGAAGCTGAAAAAGCTCGTGATTACCTGATGAAATTACCAGCTAGAATGGCTAAAATTTCGGAAAGAATAGTCATTCCTCAAGAAACTCATCTCTTTAAATGGGTAGAACCTGCAAGATTGTAATTAACGATTTTAGATTGCAGAATTCAGATTGCTGATTTTTTCGAAATCGCTATTGATTTTTGCCATTGAAACTCACCAAAAGAATATTTATTTTGTTGATTGTTGAAGTTTAAACCACTTTAACAATCAACATTTTTTTTAAAAGAATAATATGAACAACGACAACATCATCAATAAAACCATCACTTTTGTTAAAGAACAACTTCAAAATGCCGAAGGTGGTCATGACTGGTTTCACATCGAAAGAGTGTATAAAAATGCATTATTAATTGCTAAAGAGGAAGTTTGTAATTTACAGGTAGTACAACTCGGCGCGTTGCTTCACGATATTGCTGATAGTAAATTTCATGATGGTGATGAATCTGTAGGACCAAAAGTAGCAAAAGAATTTCTGGAATCTCAACACATTGATGGAGAAGTAATAGATCATGTTATCAATATTATCCAAAACATTTCTTTCAAAGGAGGCAATTTCGACAAAAAATTCACTTCTATAGAATTGGACATAGTTCAGGATGCGGATCGTTTAGACGCGATTGGAGCGATTGGAATTGCCAGAACATTCAATTATGGCGGATTTAAAAACCGAACGCTCTACGACCCTGAAATAGCTCCAAACAAGCAAATGACTACCGAAGAGTATAAAAATAGTCAGGCACCAACAATTAATCATTTCTACGAAAAATTATTATTGCTAAAAGACAAAATGAATACCCAGACAGGAAAACAAATTGCCAAGCAAAGACACCATTACATGGAAGGATTTTTGGCACAATTTTATGCTGAATGGGAAGGAAATAAGTAGATTTTTAGATTGTAGATTAACGAATGCTGATTTCAGATGGATTATTGATTTTTGCTATTGAAATTGATTTTTGATTAGATCTTCACAAAATAAAAAAACCTGAAATCAAATCCCTTTCTCTTTCATCTCTAAAATCACATCCGAAGCACTTTTAAAAGTAGGTGCTTGCTCAATGATAGTTCCCACACGTTTTTTATTAAGCTTAAAAGTCACATCGTTTTCAGTAGTGAATAAAAGCGCCGTTAAAAACGGTTTGTTCATATAAGAAGCTAAGATAGGACAAGCCTCGTCTAAACTATGAAAACTCTCTATTTCTTCGGTTTTATATCGCGCAATAAGCGAAAGACTAAAAACATCATTTTCCAATAAAACGGGGCGCACATAGATATTTTTCAATTCGGTATCGCCAATGGTCTTTGCTAAGGTTAATTTAGCAAAGGTTTTATCTTCAATACTTTGTTTCACTCTTTCCCAAAAAAGGGCAAATATAGGCTCGTATGACATTCTTCTTTTTTATTTTTTTAATTCTCAAAACTCGAGAACTTCCTTCTAAACAATAACAATAAGCTGCTACTGTAAACTGAATATTTAATTAAATTCCTGTAAAAACCGCTTTACGTTTTTCTAAAAAAGCCTTGGTTCCTTCTTTAAAATCTATTGTTCCAAAACATTTTCCAAAGGATTTTATTTCGGTTTCAAAACCATTTTCGCCTTCTTTATAATTAGCATTTACAGCATTAATAGCCATGCTAATGGCAGCTGGGGAGTTTTTAATGATTTTTTGGGCTATTTCCTCACTAAAAGAAACCAACTCATCAGCAGGAACAACATGATTTACTAAACCCGTTCTATAAGCTTCGTCAGCTGTTACCATACCTGCAGAAAGAATCATCTCTAGTGCACGACCTTTACCTATTAATTGCGGCAAACGCTGCGTTCCTCCATAACCTGGAATTACTCCTAATGAAACTTCAGGCAGTCCCATTCGGGCACTTTCGGAAGCAATACGGATATGACAAGCCATAGCCAATTCTAATCCGCCTCCAAGGGCAAATCCATTGATGGCTGCAATAACAGGCACTCTCAATTTTTCGACAAAATTAAACAAGATATCTTGTCCTTGAGCCGCTAATTGAATTCCTTCTTCTACCGAGAAATCGGCAAATTCAGCAATATCAGCACCAGCTACAAAAGCCTTTTGACCACTACCCGTTAAAATAATAACACGAGTTTCTTGATTTTGTTCCAATTCTTCAAAAGCATGATGCAATTCCTTAATTGTAACTTTATTAAGTGCGTTTAATTTTTCAGGTCGATTAATTGTAATTGTTGCAATATTATTCTCTTTTGCAATCAGAATGTTTTTGTAACTCATTGTATTGATTTAAGAGTTTATAATTGGAAGCGAAACCGTAAAACGAGTTCCAATTCCGTATTCAGTATCAAAGCTAATGCTGCCTTTATAATTTTCGATGATATTCTTAATAATTCCTAATCCTAATCCCATGCCACTGCTTTTAGTGGTAAACTTAGGTTCGAAGATACGATTTATATCCTCTGTTTTAATACCAATTCCGTTGTCTTCAACAATAATTAACACATTATTGCCTTCTTTTTTTACCGAAACCGAAACCTTTTTAATTTCCTGCTGCTCGGGAATGGACTGAATGGCATTTTTTACTAAATTAGTAATAATTCGGATTAATTGTGTACGATCTACCTTCGAAATTATCTCGGGGGCATCACTTTCAAAAACAATATTATCCTCATTGAAAATATCCAAAGCCAATTCGACCACATCAACTACATTTAAGGTTTCATTTTGTTGGGCTGGCATCGAAGCAAAATTCGAAAATGCTGATGCTACCGAACTCATCGTATCAATTTGTTGAATTAATGTTTCGGAGTAATCATTCATTTTCTGCCTAATCTCTGGATCATCAGGATTAAATCTACGCTGAAAACTTTGCACCGTCAAGCGCATTGGAGTTAATGGATTTTTAATTTCGTGCGCTACCTGTTTTGCCATTTCGCGCCAAGCTTCTTCTCTTTCGCTTTGCGCTAATTTTATGGCACTTTTTTCAAGTTCGTCCACCATTTGATTGTAACCGCGAATCAATAAATTAATTTCTTTACTACTGGCTGAGATTAGAATTTTCTCGTTCTTTTGATTTAAACGCGTTTCGTTTAATTTATCCGAAATGGTTTTCAATGACTTAGTAATATAAGCCGAAAGAAAATAAGCCAGGGCAAAAGCCACAATCAACATAAAAGAATACACCTGCCCTAGGCGAATAAGAAAACTACTTAACTCTTTTTCATAAAAACCATCATCTTCCTGATACGGCAAATTTAGAACACCCAGCGGCTTGAATTTATCATCTTTGATTTGAGTAAATGACGAACGATTCTTAATTCCATTTATGGTTTTTATATCAACATATCGTTTTTCAATCGAAGAACGAACCATTTTCAAAATATATTTTGGAATAGGCGGCGAAACTTTATCTACCGAAAAAGATTCTTTCGAAGATTTCAGCAATTTCCCATCTAAATCATAAATATTGATTTCGCTATTATGGATATGTGCTATTTCATGGATTCTATCCTTAAAAATCAATTCTAAATTTTCAGTTGTCAACGGATAAGTAGTAGTAGAAAGCACATAATTAATGTGTTCCCGAACGGCGTTTTCTTTACGTTCTAAACGCTCTTCATGGTATTCTTTAGCCTCATTTTTAAACTGAATAATCGAAATAGAAGCTAATAAAATAGACGCAATAATTATCACTACGATCATCGAAAGAAAAATTCGAATTCGCAACGAAAGCATGGATATCTTGAAGCTTTTTAGCATTTATTTTAGTTTTCAGTCTCGGTTTATCAGTCTCAGTATGTAACTGATTACTGCTACTGCTTACTGTTTTTCTCTCTTATTCTCTTATAAAATTTAAAACCCAGCATAATCAAAACCGAAAACAGCATAATTCCAATTACACCATAAATCCAATTAACGGCATTTTTTAAAACTACTAAAAAAACAACTGCAAAAAGAATGATGGTAGCTCCCTCATTCCACAAACGCATGAAATTAGTGGAGTATTTTACCTCATCATTTTGTAATTGTTTAAAAATTTGATGGCATTTTAAATGGTACAAATAGAGCGCAAAAACAAAGCCAAGTTTTACGTGCATCCACGACATCTGCAACCACGCATTTCCAACAGGAGTAAATAATAGCATCCAAAAAGCAAAGAAACTAGCTAAAATTGCTGATGGCCAAGTGATAATATACCAAAGGCGATAGCTCATAATTTTGAATTGCTTTTGCAAAATCTCTTTCTCTGGCGAAGGCTTATCTGCAGCTTCTATTTGGTACACAAACAAGCGTACAATATAAAACAAACCCGCAAACCAGGTAATAACAAAGATTAAATGCAGGGATTTTAGGTAGTTATAGTATTCCATTTATTTAAAATTAACGACTATTTTTTTATCTTTAATATCCAATTAATAAAATTCCTTTTAAAGGTAAATGAAGTCTATTTGAAATATATAATGTTTCCAAAAAAGTATGTATAATTTCAAAATCTTTATGTTTTCTGTAAACATTTCTAACTACAATAACTAAATATTCAACTTCACACATCATACAAGCTTGAAAAATATCTTTTAAAAATTGATTGTTTTCTGTGGCTCTTCCAGCTTCAATTTCAATCACAATTTTCCCATCATTACTTACAGCGTCAGCATTAAATGATTTGTCAATTTTATTATCAAAACCAAACAAAACAGGGACACTTATTTTTTTAGCAACAGTTTTTCCTGTTTCACAGGTAAAATCAATTTTTTCTAAATGAGGTCTAACTAATTCTAAAACTTCATTGCTGCTAAGATTAAAATCAGGGGATTTTATTTTATTATCTACTAATTCAAAGCAGGTTATAATATCTTTTATTTTATTTGTAATCCCTTGGGACCTTGGGAAAAATTGAAATCTTATCATCTAACTTGGTCTAATATTAATTTTTTCAATTTCCCCAGATTATATTCTATTTCCTTTTTTTCTACAAAAAAGAAAATTTGCTCATCAACAAACCTTGCTTCATCAGAAATATATTGTCCATTTAAATCTAAAAGTTTATTATTTAAAGAAACTTCAGAAACAAGAACATTTCCAAATTCAAACAAGTGAATTTCTCTAGTTTTATATTCTATCATTATCAAATAAAATCATTATCTAATTTTTTTCAACCAATTACATTTTCTATTTCGCCCAATCCTTAATCCAATTCCCAACAGTTTCGCACCATTCATCATCATCATTCAGGCATGGAATAGCAAAGAATTCTTCTCCTCCGTTTGCCTCAAAATCTTCTTTGGCACGCATGGCAATTTCTTCTAATGTTTCTAAACAATCAGTAACAAATGCAGGAGTAACAACGGCAATTTTCTTAATTCCTCTAGCTGGCATATTATCAATTTCAACATCAGTATAAGGTTCTAACCATTTATCTCCTGCTAATCTTGACTGAAAAGTAAGGCAGTATTTATCTTTAGGAATCTGAAGTGATTCTGCAATAAGTCTTGTGGTTTCATAACATTGATGACGATAACAAAAATCATGCGCTGGTGAAGCCGTATTGCAACATGAACCATCAATTTTACAATGTGATTTGGTTACATCCGTTTTGCGAATGTGACGCTCTGGAATTCCATGATAAGAAAACACCAATTGGTCATATTCAAATCCTGCCAAATGCTTTTTCATCGAATCGGCTAGATTTTTAATATAATCAGGTTTATTATAAAAAGCAGGAACATCCGTGAAAGTCATGTTTGGAAATTTCTTCTTGCGAATTTCCTCGGCTTTAACCAAAATAGTTAAGGTTGAAGCCATAGCATATTGCGGATACAAAGGAAAAAGCATCACCTCAGTAACGCCTTGATCATGCAATTCCTGAAGTCCTTTTTCAATAGTCATAGAACCATAACGCATGGCTAATGCCACTGGAATATCAACTAAATCTTTAACTTTTTTGTGCATTCTTTCCGAGAGAACTATTAACGGAGAACCATCTTCCCACCAAATTTTTTGATATGCATGAGCCGATTCCTCAGGACGTTTTCTTAAAATAATTCCACGAACTAATAATGCCCGCAACAAAAACGGTACGTCTATAACGTATTTGTCCATCAAAAATTCGTCTAAATACGGTTTTACATCTTTGGGAGTTGGACTATCTGGAGAACCTAAATTTACTAATAATACGCCTTTCATAGGTAGGTTTTGTTTTTTTGACAAAAGTAGAGAAACCTACTTTTTAGAAATATGATAAATGTTATTTTATACTTATGTTATAATATGTAAAAACAATACTGTTTTACAATCTATGTTATATGGACATCAAATATTTTTTTGGCGTAGTTCCAAATTTCTTCTTGAAAGCAGCAATAAAATGACTTCCCGTACTGTAACCAATCTTCAGTCCTACTTCATTTACATTGTATGAACCGCTATCGAGTAATTTTCGAGCAAAATCCATTTTGTAATCAAACAAAAAACCGTAAACCGTATCTCCATAAATTTGCTTAAAACCCATTTTGAGCTTTTTTAAATTCAATCCCACCTGATCGGCTAATTCTTGTAAGCCTGGTGGTTCGGACATATTAGCAATGATAATTTCTTTGGCTTTCTTGATTTTCAATACATTTTCTTCATCTACTAAAAACGGACATTGCTCCGCATTTGGATCTTCATTTCGATTAAAAAACAAACTCAACAACTCGTATCCTTTTCCTTTGTAATATAAATTTTTTATCGATGGATTTAAGTTGTAATGAAACATTTGGTTTAAAACAATAGCCATAGACGGACTAATATCACTCTCGTTATAGTATTTTTTTTCTTGATTTTCTTTGCTCAAAAACGGAATATGTTCCGCATCATTAGTAAATAAACCATGAAACTTTCTGACAGAAACAAATATGGAAATCAACCAGGTTTTTGGCTCAATTTGTACATTTAGAGGCAGTTCTTTTTCGGTATTATAAAACAACAATGCTTTTTCTTCTTTTAAATTCAGCACATAATTGCCTTGATTAAAAATATAATTAGCACTTCCTTTCAAACTAAAGTGAAATTGTATCAAACCCAACTGAACTGGGCGTTGAAAAGTTAAAACCTCATCGGTATTATTTTGAAAACGAATTAAAATAAAATCATCGTCAATTTTTATTTCTTCCTTCATTTATTTGATTTATTTCATTCCACTTACTACTGTTGTTTTAATCCAACAGCTCTATTTGGTCTTTCAAAATTAAATCTTTTTGACGGTTTATTGTTTACTTCCTTCTAAATTTATAAAATCTTTAGTTTTTTAGCGAATTATTTCAGAACTCCGCTCACTTGAATATTGATTTTATTAGACACTTTGTTCTTAACCACGGACGGAATCGATATATTAAAATCACTGGCATTAACTGAGAAATTACACAAAATACTTATCCCTGAAGCCGATTGACTCATTTTTGCAACAGCCTTAACAGCTACCGATTTTCCGTGCAATTCTAATTTACCATTAATGATGAAATCTTTAGGAGTTGAAGTCAAACTATTTGTATCAAAACCATCAATTTTACCTTTAAAAATTGCCTTAGGATATCTATCGCTTTCAATATAATTTTCGTTGAAATGTTCTTCCATCAAAGCCACTTTAAATCGGAATCCTTTCATTAATGCCAAACCAGCTATTTCACCCGTTTTTGGATTTAATACCAAAGTTGTACTATTGTTAGTTGCTTTTACTTCTTCGAATGAAGGAACCGAAGCCTCAAAAACAATATTAGTTGATTTGCTTATCATTTTCTCTTGGGCTAAGCCAATGGCAGACACCAATAGCATAGCTAATAATATGATTTTTTTCATGTTTACTTTTATTAAATTATTGTTCTAATAATCCGTCTTGATTCCATTTTACTATAACATCAATGGTTGCTTGCGGTAATCTAGGACCACCTTGTGGCATCAGCGAACTATTGCCATTTTCTAAAGAAATTCTGGTAAGTAAACCCCGATTTTGAACTGCACTTTTCACCTGATCGTAAGTCACTAAAGACATTGGAGCTCCATTTTTTGGTACTGTAGCATGACAAACAATACAGTTGTTGTCAATAATAGATTTTACATTTTGCTTGTAAGTTGCCACACCCATAATAGGTGTATCGTTCATTAAGCTATCCGAATTATCATTAGAACAAGCCATTAAAAGGCCAGCCAATGATAGAAGAACGAGAATTTTTTTTGAGTTCATGACTATTGGTTTTTAAATTAAAAAAAGACTCTACAACACTTTATAGTCATAAAATCAGCTAACTAAAATTATATACGTTGAAATTGTTATTACAGTTTTTTTAGCAACTATTTTTTAAATAAAATCCAATCCTATCCTTTTAACGTAGATAAATCTATACCTCTTAAAAAAACAATGTTATGAAGAAAAAAATACTATTCGGGATTTTGATTTCTATAGTCGTCTTGGTTTGCGTCTACCGCTACATATATAGAGACCATAGAAATATAAGTACTGAAAATGCGGCTTATGTAGTTAGCATTACAGGTCTTCAAAAGGAATTTGCCACTAATGACAGTCTAGCGTCAAGCAAATATCAAGACCAAACCATTGAAATAACCGCCCAAGTAACAGCGGTTGACACCGAAAACAAAGCCATTGTTCTCGATAAAAAAGTATTTGCTACGTTCAATGACAGCATTCCAAAAGACATCATTTCAGGAAAAACGATAAGAATTAAAGCTCGATTTTTAGGTTATGACGAACTACTCGAAGAATTTAAAATGGATCAAAGTTCCATTGTACACTAAAAAAACTAACAATCTAAAACCAAACCTATGAAAAAGTTCATCCTATTCTTGTTTCTATTCCCATTATTGAGTTATTCTCAAAACGATTTATTATCTGGGGTAGACAGTGTTTCTACAAAAGAAAAAGTAACCTCCGCCTTTAAAGGCTTAAAAATTGTCAATCTGGAGTCTACCAAACTTGCCGCAAAAGGAGATTTATATTTTATTGTAGCCCATCGATTTGGCTCAATAAAAGACGGCTTTGAAGGTTTCTATGGTTTAGACAATGCCAATACCCAATTAAAATTTGTCTATGGATTGACTAATGGATTAAGTATTAGTGGTGCCCGAAGCGAATTAGCCTATGATTTTGCTACTAAATTCACTTTGTTTAACCAAATAAAAGATGGTTTTCCAGTTAATATTGCCGGTTTTACCAGCTTAGCCATCAATAATACGCTCAAAGAAAGTCTTTATCCTAATATGACTTTTAATGATCGTTTTACTTATGTAGCTCAATTATTAATTTCTAGAAAATATTCTGAGAAACTTTCCTTAGAAATTGCTCCTACTTTCTTCCATGAAAATTTTGTCGAAAATCCCCAACAAGATAATACGCAATATGCCATTGGATTGGGAGGTAGATATAAATTATCAAAACGTTGGTCGCTAAATATTGATTATGCAGCACATTTAAACCGAGCATCTAACTCCGTTTATAAAAATCCACTTTCCATTGGTTTCGATTTAGAAACGGGTGGACACGTTTTCCAAATGCACTTTACCAGTTCTCAAGGAATACATGAGGCTGGATATCTAGGTCAAACCACTGGAGACTGGACTAAAGGCGATGTGTTTTTTGGCTTTAATCTGCTTAGAGTTTTCTAAAACTCTAAGCTTTTATTAGCCTTTTGAAAAGCACAGTATTTAAAACAATTCTAAATTAATATTTTCCATCGAAAATTTAAAACCAAGTCCTTAAAACTGACGTAAATATTTTCAAAACCTAAAATTTTTGAAAATGAATGCAACACTCAAAAAAGGACTATTAATTGTAGCAGGAATTGCAGCATTGTTTATTGCAATTTTACTGTTTCACATCATTACTGCTAAACCCGCAGTTTATGAAAATGCAAATTTGCAGGTAAGTCGAATTGATTTTAAATCAAATATCGATTCGCTTCAAGCCAAACAAATTTGTGCCGACCTAAGAACCATCAAAGGTTTAACATCTGATTCCATTATTGTCAAAAGAAATGTTGTGGTGTATTTCCACAATAATAGAATTACCAATTCCGAAAAAGTCTTCAATGAATTGATGAGCAAAAGACCTTATGATGCACAGCGCTATATTTTGCCAGCCAATCTAGCAAACAAAGAAGTGTGTCCAATGGATCAAAATAGCATAAGCTATAAATTATCTAAATCAATAAATCAATTTTTTAATTAATCCTTAAATTCTATTATCATGAAAAATTATTCTAAAATTACACTTGGTGTATTATTAATGGCATCTACTGCATTTACTTTTACTTCTTGCAGTAATAATGACGATCCAGCTCCTGTAAAAGCATCTATTTACGAACGTTTAGGAGGAACAACTATGGTTACAGATCCTGATGATTCAAGCAAAATGATTGAAAAAGGACGTCTATCTTACCGTAAGGTGGTAAACTCAGCTATTGGACTTATTGTTGCTGATATTCAAACAAGTGCTTCTGGAAATTTACAAGCACATTTCGCGCCTCTTTTAGCAGAAACAAATCCAACACAGGCAACAAATATTGCTAAATTATCAGATAATTTAACTGATTTCTTTTCATTTAATACTGGTGGAACCAATGCGGTAAATACCTATTCAGGTTTAAGTATGGCTGCGGCTCATAATCCAGCTATGAATCCACGTATGGGAGCAAAATCTAGTAGTGCCAATTACACTAAATTTGAAGGATATGTTGGTGCTGCTGCTGTTGCAAATGGAGTAGCAGCAAACACAGAACTTTATGCTGATATTGTTGTTGTTTTAGAATCATTGAGAAGTACAATTGTACAAATCTAATTCTATCATTAAATAAAAACGCTGCCTAAAAAAGGTAGCGTTTTTATTCAAAATACTATTTCAATAGCAAATATAAAACCCAATTCTACTTGTTATATAATTTTAAAAAAGTGCTAAATAAATATATTTTAATAACACTTTTCAAGAACTCTAAGCGATATTTTTAGCATATAAGACATAAATCAATCGGCAATGTTATTTAGAACAAATCTACATAATTGCCTAAAAAACGCTTGATTTTGCTCAATTTCTAAATATAATCGATTTTGTAATCACTATTTTGAATCAAATTATCTCTAAGCGATACAAAAAGCACTTACAGCGTTGTTTTTATAAAATAGTTAATAATAATTTTGTTGAACTTTTTAAGGAAAGTATAATATGGAAAATTTTAATATGTCCAGAAACACCACTTTTTACGCTTTAGGTTTAAGTTATAAAAAAGCAGATGCAACGATTAGAGGAAAATTTAGCTTAGACGCCAAGGCACAATCGATCTTGTTAATGCAAGCTGAAGCTGAAGGAATAGAAGCATTGATTGTTACTTCTACTTGCAATAGAACCGAAATCTATGGTTTTGCCAATCATCCTTATGAATTGATCAAATTACTTTGTGAAAACAGTAAGGGTAGCGTAGAAGAATTTCAAGAAGTAGCCTATATTTATAAAAATAAAGATGCTGTTAATCACATGTTTCGTGTAGGAACAGGATTGGACAGTCAAATTTTAGGCGATTTTGAAATTATCAGCCAGATAAAAAACGCTTTTATCCAAAGTAAATCTTATGGTTTAACAAACACCTTCATGGAACGTTTAGTAAACTCAGTGATTCAAGCGAGTAAAAAAATCAAAACAGAAACCGAAATTTCTTCTGGTGCAACCTCAGTTTCATTTGCATCAGTTCAATATATCATCCGAAACGTAGAAGATATTGCTAATAAAAACATTCTACTTTTTGGAACTGGAAAAATTGGTAGAAATACCTGCGAGAATTTAGTAAAACACACTAAACACGAGCAAATTACTTTAATCAACAGAACCAAAGACAAGGCCGAAAAATTAGCTGAAAAATTAGATTTAATAGTTAAAGATTATTCTGATTTACAATTAGAGCTGCAAAAAGCTGATGTTGTTGTTGTTGCCACTGGAGCACAAAATCCAACAATAGACAAGGCTATCTTGAATCTTAAAAAACCATTGTTGATTTTAGATTTATCGATTCCTAAAAATGTAAATGAAAATGTAACCGAAATAGAAGGCGTTACTCTTATTCACATGGATCATTTATCTCAAATGACAGATGAAACTTTAGAAAATAGAAAAAGACACATTCCTGCTGCCGAAGCCATTATTGAAGAAATAAAAGAGGAATTTGGTCTTTGGACTAAAGGGCGAAAATTTGCACCGACAATTAATGCATTGAAAGCCAAATTAAACGACATTAAAAATTCGGAATTGGATTTCCAAAGTAAAAAAATTGTCGATTTTAATGAAGAACAGGCTGAAATTATAAGCAACCGAATCATTCAAAAAATCACCACTCATTTTGCAAATCACCTGAAAGATGAAAACACCATGGTGGATGAAAGCATCGAATGGATTGAAAAAGTGTTTAAAATTGAAGCATTGGTAAGCAAATAAAAACTCAATAAACCTCCTTAAAGGTTTAATAAAATTCAAATGACTAAAATCTCATTTGTAAAAAACAAAAATGGCAGAAAAAACAATACGCATAGGTACAAGAGATAGCGAACTCGCTTTATGGCAAGCACATACTGTTCAAAATAAATTAAACGATTTAGGTTATAAAACCGAAATTGTAGCCGTAAAATCCCAAGGCGACATTATTCTTGACAAACCCCTATACGAATTAGGAATAACTGGAATTTTTACCAAAACCTTAGATATTGCAATGATTAACGGCGATGTGGATATTGCAGTTCACTCAATGAAGGACGTTCCTACTGCATTACCTGTTGGAATTGTGCAAGCAGCCGTTTTAGAAAGAGCCAATACTCTGGACATTTTAGTTCACAAAGGCAATCTTGATTTCTTAGAAACTAATGGAACTATCGCCACAGGAAGTTTGCGTCGTCAGGCACAGTGGTTAAATAAATACCCAAATCATACAGTAGTGGATTTGCGTGGAAACGTAAATACCAGAATGCAAAAACTACAAGAAAGCGACTGGAATGGAGCTGTTTTTGCAGCTGCAGGATTAGAAAGAATTAACTTAAAACCTGCCGATTATATCGATTTAGACTGGATGATTCCCGCACCAGCTCAAGGTGCCATGCTTGTGGTAGCTATGGGAAATGACAACTATACTTTAGATGCGCTTTCGCATTTAAACGATATTGAAACTGAAGTTTGTACTTATATCGAACGCCAATTTTTAAGAACCCTTGAAGGTGGTTGTACCGCTCCTATTGGTGCTTTGGCGAAATACAATGAAGACGAAGATACCATTCATTTTGATGGTGTTTTATTCTCTTTAGATGGAAAACAAAAAATCGAAGTCAACAAAATTGTTCCTATCGAAGAATGGAAAAAATTAGGTTTCCATTCGGCTCAGGAAATTTTGAAAGATGGTGGAGCCGAATTAATGACTAAAATCAAAAATAATTTGAAGAAATAATGAGTCAAATTAGCATTCTTTCTACCAAAACATTATCAGAAGAACAAAGACAAGCATTCCTTGATGCCGATTTTGACCTTTTAGAGCAAGATTTTATCGAAGTTCAGAACAATAAATTTGAGTTGGACAATATCAATACCAATTTAATCTTTACGAGTCAAAATGCTGTTTTGAGTTTAATGGAACAAAAGGATTGGGAAATTCTAAAATCCAAAAATGTTTTTTGCGTAGGTATTAAAACCAAAAATTTGCTGGAACAAAATGGCTTTACAGTGGTTGCTTATTTGGACTACGCCTCAGAATTAGCCGAAATTATTACCTTAATTTACAACAAAGAAAGCTACACTTTTTTTAGTGGCAATTTGCGCAAAGAAACAGTACCAAAAGCTTTAAAAAGCGCCAATATAACCTTAAACGAAATAGAAGTTTATCAAACCAAACTAGCGCCTTTCAAAATATCTACTCAGGAAAAATTTGACGCTATTTTGTTTTTTAGTCCTTCAGCAGTAGAGAGTTATTTGAGTAATAACAAAATCAAAAATGAAATTTGTTTTTGTGTTGGCAATACGACAGCCAAAGCTTTAGAAGAAAATAAAATCAAGAAAATTATAGTACCTGAGACACCTACTATCGAAGATGTAATTATGGAGGTTTTAGCCTATTACAATCCAGAAAGTTTTGATTCATCAGACAAAAATTAAATAATCCCTTAATCTCGCTGTGTCGAGGAATTAAAAGCAACAGAAAAATGTTAAAGAACGACCTATTTTTAAGAGCACTAAAAGGAGAAACTGTACAACGTCCACCAGTTTGGATGATGCGTCAAGCAGGAAGATATTTACCAGAATTTAGAGCGTTACGTGACAAATATGACTTTTTTACACGTTGCGAAACTCCTGAATTAGCTGCCGAAATCACGGTTCAACCTATTCGTCGTATTGCTCCAGATGCTGCTATTTTGTTCTCAGATATTCTAGTAGTGCCAAGAGCAATGGGAATTCACGTAGAATTGAAAGACAATTTAGGTCCGATTATCCCAAATCCAATTCGTACTATGGAACAAGTAAACCAAGTTTATGTTCCAGATGTAAATGAAACTTTAGGTTATGTTTTTGACGCTGTCAAATTAACCAAAGAAATGCTGAATGACGAAGTACCTTTAATTGGTTTTGCAGGTTCGCCTTGGACCATTTTCTGTTATGCTGTTGAAGGAAAAGGTTCTAAAAGTTTTGATACTGCCAAAGCTTTTTGTTTCTCAAATCCAGTAGCAGCACATACTTTATTACAAAAAATTACCGATACTACTATTTTATACTTGCTTGAAAAAGTAAAATCAGGTGTAGATGCCGTTCAAATTTTTGACTCTTGGGGAGGAATGCTTTCTCCTGTAGATTATCAGGAATTCTCATGGAAATACATCAACCAAATCATCGAAGCATTAGCTGAAGTAACTCCGGTTATTGTTTTCGGAAAAGGATGTTGGTTTGCTTTAAACGATATGGGTAAAAGTAAAGCTTCGGCACTTGGAGTAGACTGGACTTGTTCGGCTAGAAATGCACGTTATTTATCTGGTGGAAATATTACTTTACAAGGAAATTTTGATCCATCAAGATTATTTTCCCCAATTCCAACCATCAAGAAAATGGTTCATGAAATGATTGACGAATTCGGAAAAGACAAATACATTGTAAACTTAGGCCACGGAATTTTACCAACTATTCCCGTGGATCACGCCAAAGCATTTATTGATGCTGTGAAAGAATACGGAAATTAGTACGCAGTATTCAGTCGCAGTTTTCGTTTGGAACTGAAAACTGCGACTGTGACTGAAAACTCAATAAAATGCTAAACAAAGGTTTAAGAGATCAAGAAAGTCAACGCATTGACAACATTCTTAAAAGATTGATGTCGGTAGTTTTTGTGCCAAAATTTTGGAATCTTGAAGATTTGAATCAAATGGATGAGCAGCTCAAAGATTTTGGACTAACTGTTGAAAGTTTGATCGAAATCGAATCTAATGCTTTGATTCTACTTTTGGATCAATTGTATTTTGATTGGAATCAAAAAGAACAATTTGCTGATTTTTTAGTTAGCTTTTCAAAAGAAAACACCTTTAATTTAACAGAAAAAGCTGTTGTAATTTACAATCATATTCAAACGGAAAGTAAAAGTTTTTCGTTTGGAATTTCTAATAAAATAGCGGCTGCGAAAACAAATTAGGATAATAAAGTTAAAAGAATTTTTAATAGAAAAACAAATTTGAAATATTTAAAAATCAATAATAAAAAGAATATCTTACCTATCGGACTACACAGCTTGTGGGTATTATTTGTTTTGTATTTTTATATTTTCAAAATGGAATCATTTAAAAATCATACTCCATGCGGTGCAGGAAATATGATGGCTGGATTAATGTTTCTAACTCCTATTTTATCTCTAGTACTTTTGGTAATACTTGCAATTATTAATTTATTCTCAAAAAAAAATACTACACTGATTATGAATTTATTTCATTGCCTTTTTTAATCTTAATTTCAATTATTTTCTTAATCATGTTTATTTAATTTCAAAATGAAAGATAAATTCTATACCTACATACAAATCCTTCAAGAGAAAATCGTAGCAGGATTAGAAGCTGTTGATGGTCAAGCCAAATTCAAAGAAGACCTTTGGGAACGTCCAGAAGGCGGTGGCGGAAGAACTCGCGTGATTGAAAACGGAAAAGTTTTCGAAAAAGGCGGTGTAAACATCTCGGCCGTTCATGGAAAATTACCTGATTCGATGCAAAAATTATTCACCGTAGGCGAAGCTGATTTCTTTGCTTGCGGATTGAGTTTGGTAATTCACCCAAAAAGTCCAATGGTGCCAACAGTACACGCTAATTGGCGCTATTTCGAAATGTATGATGATAACGGAAACGTAATCCAACAATGGTTTGGCGGCGGACAGGATTTAACTCCTTATTATCTGTTTGAGGAAGATGCAACGCACTTTCACCAAACTTGCAAAACTTCTTGCGACAAACACAATCCCGACTTTTATCCCAAATATAAAAAGCAATGTGATTCTTATTTTTGGAATGCTCATCGCAACGAAGCACGCGGAATTGGTGGATTATTCTTCGATTATTGCAAAGCAACCGAAGAGATGAGCATGGAAAATTGGTTTAACTTTGTTTCTGAAGTTGGTAATAGTTTCCTTCAGGCTTATGTTCCAATTGTAGAAAGAAGAAAAGAATTACCATATTCAGATGAACAAAAAACATGGCAGGAAATCCGTCGTGGTCGTTATGTTGAATTCAATTTGGTACATGACAAAGGGACTTTATTTGGCTTAAAAACCAATGGTAGAATTGAAAGTATTTTGATGTCTTTACCACCACATGTACAATGGGTTTACGATCATCATCCTGAAAAAGATAGCGAAGAAGAAAAGTTAATAAAAGTATTAGAAAATCCAATTGACTGGATAGCTCTGTAAGAGCGAAATATTTATAGCAAAATATAATATTTTCAAAGAGCACCAGTGGTGAGAAATATTTATTATAATGGCAAACACCTATTCTCAATTATATATACAAATTGTTTTTGCTGTTAAAGGCAGACAAAATTTAATTTCCAACAAATGGAAAGATGAATTGTATAAATATATCACAGGAATTATTACAAATGAAGACCAAAAATTAATTGCTATTAACGGAATGCCTGATCATATTCACATTTTAATTGGTTTAAAACCTAATAAAGCATTATCTGATTTAGTAAGAGATATAAAAGCTAATTCTTCTCGATTCATCAATGAAAAAAGATGGATAAATGGTAAATTTGAATGGCAAACTGGATTTGGAGCTTTCACCTATAGTCATTCGCAATTGACAAATGTTATCAATTATATTCAAAATCAAGAAGAACATCATAAGACAAAAACATTCAAAGAAGAATATGTCGAATTTTTAAAAGCATTTGATATAGATTACAAAAATGAATATATTTTTGATGATATTTAATTAAAGATATCACCCCTACGGGGTTCGTATTCAACACGGTTATACAAATTACTATAAATATTACGCTCCTAAGGAGCTTGAAAAACTATAATTATGTTCCCATTACAAAGAGGTAGAAGATTAAGAACCAACGAATCCATTCGTTCTTTAGTACGTGAAACCAGTTTAAGTCCGTCGGATTTTATGTTTCCAATGTTTATTGCCGAAGGCGAAAACGTAAAAGTAGAAATCCCTTCGATGCCGGGTATTTTCCGTCGCTCTATTGACTTAACTGTAGAAGAAGTTAAAGAATTATTCGAACTTGGAATTCGTGCCGTAAACCTATACGTAAAAGTAAGCGAAAATTTAAAAGACAATACAGGAAAAGAAGCTTGGAACAAAGACGGATTAATGCAACAAGCCATTCGTTCTATAAAAACCGCTTGCCCTGAAATGATTGTAATGCCTGATGTGGCTTTAGATCCGTATTCTATTTACGGTCATGACGGAATTATTACTAATGGCGATGTTGAAAACGATGCAACTAACGATGCTTTGGTAAAAATGGCGGTTTCGCATGCCGAGGCTGGTGCCGATCTCGTAGCGCCTTCGGATATGATGGACGGACGTGTATTGCGCTTACGCCAAGGATTAGACGCTGCGGGTTTCCACAATGTGGGAATCATGAGTTATTCGGCTAAATATGCGTCGGCATTTTATGGGCCTTTCCGTGACGCCTTAGACAGCGCACCAAAAGAAGCCGATGTAGTAGTTCCAAAAGACAAAAAAACATACCAAATGGATTATGCTAATCGCATCGAAGCCATCAAAGAAGCCCTTTGGGATGTTGAAGAAGGTGCCGATATGGTGATGGTAAAACCAGGAATTGCTTATTTAGATATCGTTCGTGAAGTTAAAAATGCCGTAAATGTTCCCGTAACCGTATATCATGTTTCGGGCGAATATGCGATGATTAAGGCCGCAGCAGAGAGAGGTTGGCTTGATAACGACAAAATCATGATGGAACAACTCATGTGTATCAAACGTGCTGGAGCGAGTCTTATTTCGACTTATTTCGCCAAAGAAGCAGCCATAATCTTAAATCAAAATAGAAGATGAAAAAAATAGCCTTAATAGCAATTGCAATATTGGCTTTTTCTTGCAAAAACAAAGTAGAAGACACTTCTTCTGAAAAAGAAAACCAAACAACAGTAGCTAACGAAGACAAAGAATTAGCACCCGAAGAACTAGGAAAAGTTATTTTTGAAGGCAAAGGAAACTGTGTTTCCTGCCACAAAACCGATGAAAAGCTAATTGGACCTAGCCTAAAGGATATCGCTAAAATTTACCAGGAAAAAAACGGCAGTATAGTTACTTTCCTAAAAGGTGAAAACGAGGCTATTGTTGATCCTTCGCAATTTGCCGTAATGCAGGCTAATTTGACATTGACAAAAACTTTTAGCGATAAGGAATTACAAGGTCTGGAAGCTTATATTCATTCGAATCTTAAATAATCTAGACGCAGTAATAGGAGCTATTTCCTCTCGTCCTTAAAGACGAGACTATATCTTTACTTGCCTAAAGAAGGCAAGCAAAGGATGCCGCTTCCATCAGGGCTATAACAACAACAGAATTAAATTTCACGCAGATTCAGCAGATTTTTTATCCTCATGATCTGCAAAATCTGCGTGAAAAATAAAGTTACTTTATTCCTCCAAAAGCCCCAAAACAAGCATTTTTATGTAATATTTCAACACTTGAAAAACCTACTCTTTTCATCAAATCCAATTGGTAAGTCATCGATCGCGGCGTATCTTCTTTTTCGATATAATCAAACACTTTCTGTTGGTACTCCCCTCCTCCATGTTGTCTCAAATATTCACCATATCTTTCCCAAACCAATTGATTGACGGCTTCGTTATCCTGAATTAACAAATCCGAAATCAAGAAACAACCGCCAGGGGTTAAAGAGTCATACAATTTCTGAAAGACAAATTCCCAATCGGAATCTTCGCGTAAATGATGCAAAACTGCTCCCGCCAGGATAATATCAAAATGATTCTTTGGTAAATCAATATCACGGATATCACCTTGAATCGTTTCCAATTTTCCAGTTGTTACTGCCGAAATTCGTTCTTGAGCTTTATCCAACATATTCTGACTCAAATCGACCAAAGTACAATTCAAATTAGGTACTTTAGAAAGCATTTTCAACGTATAATTTCCCGCTCCACAACCTAAATCTAAAACGTTGGTAGCATTAGGTTTTACAGCTCTTGCTGTACTGGTCAAAAGTTCTAATGAAATTTGAGCGTCCATTGTGGCTACTTGTCCGGTTTCTAAATTCGAAAAGCGTTCGACCTCATTATCAAAACGTTCTTTGATTTCGTTTACTGTTGATTTTTCCATAATTTTTATTTTTTTCTACCCACAAATCGTATTACTGAACCTTTTCCGTTATGAAATAGTCCTTCGTTGAGTTCAATTTCTTTTTCTACCAATTCTTCAAAATCATAATCTGGAAAATCTGATTTAATTTCGGCAATGGAGAATAAAGATTCAATGTCTTTTGGACCTCCAACTTTTTCATCCTTTTGAACATAATCAAGGTGTTTTTTACTGAAAGATTCAAAAATAATGACACCTCCTTTTCGTAAATAACTATCAAAAATTTTATGATAATGGGATTTAACAGCAGCAGGGAAATGAGCGTAAATAAGTCCAATGGCATCAAATTGGTCGGTTTCGTAATTCATTGCTTCTAGCTCCCCAACTTGATAGTTAATTTCAACATTATTAGATTTAGCAAGTTGTAAAGCTTTCTTTTGTCCTTCAATGCTTATGTCAAACGCAGAAACAGTCCAGCCAAGTTTAGCAGCATAAACAGCATTACGACCTTCTCCTTCTGCTGGGAAAAGAATTTTTCCCGCTTTTAGTTTGTCTAATTGCTCTTTTAAATATTGGTTTGGCTCTTCTCCATAAGCAAACTCTTTGTTGCTGTATCTTTCATTCCAACGGTCTTTCCAAAGTTGTTCCATATCATTTTATATTTACTTGTAATAAACTCATCACTAACAGAAATCCTATAGCTTCTAATATTTATATTACAAACTTATAATTTTTATATATGACTCAAAAATGCTTATTTTGTCAATTATTAATACTTAAAAAGTATTTATGGAATTACGTCATTTAAAATATTTCCTAAAACTAGCCGAAGAATTAAGCTTTGTTCGCGCTGCCGACAAGCTATTCATTTCGCAACCACCATTAAGCCGTCAGATTAAAGAATTAGAAACCGAACTCGGCGCGACTCTTTTCGAGCGCAACAACAAACGTGTAATCCTTACCGATGCTGGAAAATATTACCAAAAGGAAATTCAAGAATTAGTACAAAACCTGGAACGCATCAATTTGACCACCAAGAAAATAAGTCAAAATCAAAGTGGCGAATTCCGAATTGCGTATGTAAGTTCTACTTTTTCGGGTGATATTTCGAAGTTGATTCAGTTTTTATCGGAACAATATCCTTTTGTCAATTTTCGATTATACGAAGTACCAACAGTCAAACAAATTGCGGCTTTAGAAGATGGAAAAATAGATTTCGGAATCATTCGAGCACCTTTGCATTCGCCGAAAATAGATGCTCAATTATGGTTTAAAGACAGTTTTTCATTAGTGTTTAATCGAAATAAATATAACATCACATCCGAAGAAGATTTGGTACATTTGAAAGAAGAAACCTTTGTGTTTTTTAATAAAAAATATGCGCCTTATTTTTATGATGCGTTATTGCAAATATGCGCCGAATATGGTTTTGCACCAAAAGTAGTTCACGAGTCCAACAACATTTCGTCCATCATTCAATTGGTTAAAAATGGTTTAGGGATTTCGATTGTACCAACCGCCATTATGAAAAGTCATAACTATCCTGAATTGGAATTTGTTGAACTTAAGAAAGTTAATCTTTTTACTGATATTTTATTGGCAACGCCAAAAGGAAATCCATCAGAAATTTCAAAAGCAGCTATTGAATTTTTAACTAATCAGAATTTGAAAAATGAACAATAATAACAATCCAGAAATAGCCAACATAAAAACACCATTAGGAATCGCAAAAATCACAGGCGATGAAAATGGCATTTCGGTTATTTCTATAGTAGATGAAGGAGATGTTACTGCTGAAATCCCTGCTGTTTTAAAAGAAGCCGTAAATCAACTCAACGACTATTTCGAAGGAAAAAGAAGTTATTTTGATTTTAAATTAAACCCAAAAGGAACAGATTTTCAGCAAAAAGTGTGGTTAGGATTACTTGAAATCCCTTTTGGAAAAACAATGAGTTATTTGGAATTATCCAAAAAACTAGGCGATGTAAAAGCCATTCGGGCTGTGGCTTCAGCTAATGGAAAAAATCCGCTTTGGATTGTGGTTCCTTGCCACCGAGTTATTGGTACTGATGGTTCGCTTACGGGTTATGCAGGTGGTTTGTGGCGCAAAAAATGGCTATTGGAACACGAAAACCCAACTACACAACAAAGTTTGTTCTAAAAAAGAAAACCAACTCAATTTTATGTAAATTCGTGCTAACTCTGTAAAGTATTTCGCTATGAAATGGTTAAAAAGACTCTTAATCGGATTGATTGCTTTTATATTGATTGTAGAAGCCGTATTTTATATTTTTAAAATTGATTATTTATTTAAAGCCGTCCGGGTAACCTATTTAAACGGGCATAAAACTGCCTTTTTAGAAGATTATAAGTATTTTTCAAATAGACTAATTGAAAAATCTACAACTGCGCAACCTTGGAAAATTGCCAAAGATTGCAACCAGGTAAAAACTACTGAAAAACTTGAAAAATTACATCAGGAAATTGGTACTGTTGCTTTTCTGATTATTAAAAATGATAGCATTTGGCATGAAAGCTATTATGATAGTTACACTAAAGATACTAAATCCAATTCCTTTTCGATGGCCAAAAGCATCGTTTCGGCTGCATTGGGAAAAGCGATTATGGAAGGGAAAATTAAAAGTTTAGACCAGAAAGTTTCTGATTTTTTCCCCGAATTCAAAGAAGGAACATCAGCCCATATGACGGTGGGTGATTTATCATCGATGGCATCTGGATTAGATTGGGACGAATCTTATTATGATCCATTTTCAGTAACCACCCGCGCCTATTTTGATGACAATCTTACTGCTGTTATCTTAGGAATAAAAGGTATTGAAGAACCAGGAAAAACCTACAAATATCTAAGTGGAAACACCCAACTCTTAGCGATGTGTATTCAAAAAGCCGTTGGAAAAAGCTTAGCCAATTATGTCTCAGACTCTTTTTGGAAACCTATGGGAGCCGAAAGTGATGCCTTTTGGCAAACCGACCGCCTAAACGGAATTGTAAAGGCCTATTGCTGTATTGCCAGTAATGCAAGGGATTTTGCCCGATTTGGAAAACTCTATTTACAACATGGCAAATGGAACGGTCAGCAAATTTTAGATAGCGCTTTTGTGGCCAAATCAGTAACGCCACGTTTTAAATCTTCACCACAGTATGGCTACGGCTGGTGGCTGAGTGAATATAAAAGCAAAAAAGTGTTTTACATGCGAGGGCACTTAGGGCAATATGTAATTGTTGTTCCCGATGACAATTTGATTATTGTAAGATTAGGACATCATGATATAAAAAGTACAACTGGTAACCCACACAATGATGATTTTTATGTGTATTTAGAGGAAACTTATAAAATGTTGGAACAAGCCAAAAAATAAAACCATGATTGAAAAAATAAACCTCAATAACATCCTTTTTCTAGATATTGAAACTGTTCCTGAAACCGAAGATTTTAATACTCTGGATGCTGAAACCCAAGCTTTGTATGAGCAAAAGACACAATACCAACGCAAAGAGGATTTTACCGCCGAAGAGTTTTATGATCGAGCTGGTATTTGGGCTGAGTTTGGAAAAATTGTCTGTATCTCCGTTGGTTTTTTTGTCATCAAAGGCGATATTCGAAATTTTAGAGTGACTTCTTTTTTTGGTGAAGAAGACAAACTGTTAAAAGATTTCAATAATTTACTAAACAATCATTTTAATGGACCGCAACATCTTTTGTGCGGTCATAATGCCAAAGAATTTGATATTCCGTTTCTAGCTAGACGAATGATAATTAACAGTATTCCTATTCCCGATAAGCTGAATTTATTTGGCAAAAAACCCTGGGAAATTCCGCATTTGGATACACTAGAGTTATGGAAATTTGGTGATTACAAACATTTCACTTCTTTAAAACTGATGTGTAAAGTCCTCGGAATCCCTTCTCCCAAAGGAGATATCGACGGCAGTCAGGTAGGTCATGTTTTTTATGTAGAAAAAGACATTGATAGAATAGTAACCTATTGTGAAAAAGACACCATTGCTGTAGCGCAAATATTTCTACGTTTAAGGCGGGAAGATTTATTGATTGAGGATGAGATTATTCATGTATAAATAAAAACCTTAGGTTTTTAATAATTTTCCTATATTTGAAAAATAAGTAAATCAACAACTAAATGAAATTAACAGCAGAACAATTATACAAAAAACTTGTAGAAGAATATAAAATAATTGGAGAAATAGGAAATATTAAATTTACTGTTAAGGATTTAAGTGTCTTAATTAAAACAAAAGATACGGTTGGGAATTTACTTCAAGAATGGATAAAAGCTTGGCTACAACAGTCAGGTATTTCTTTTGAAGAAAATACAAATTCACAGACTTTTCCTGACTTTCTGTTAGATAAAGACAATCATAAAAAAGGACTTCTTGAAGTTAAGTCTTTCGATTTTGATAGAGGGCCAGGATTTGATTTAGCAAATTTTGATTCTTATTCAAACTCACTTTTAGATAATGCCTATCGTCTCGATTCAGATTATCTTATTTTAGCTTACCAAATGAATGATGGAGTTATTAGTATTAAAAATGTTTGGTTAAAGAAAATATGGGAGTTAGCTTGTCCGAGTAGTACTTATCCTTTGAAAGTCCAAGAAAAGAAAAGTGTTATTTACAATATAAGACCTGGTAAATGGTATTCTGAAAAGACAAAATTTAAGTCTTTTAACTCCAAAGAAGAATTTCTTACGGCATTAAACAATACTCGTTACCAATATCCTCAAACAAGACATGGTAACGGGCATTGGTTGAAAAAAGTATTAAAAAATTATCAAGAACATAATGGAATTTTATTAATAGTAGAATAAATTAATTTTTTTTCATAAATCTCTGCTACCTGTTTTACAACATGTTCTACAACAGGAACTGCAACTGTATTACCTAACAGGTCGAAAGCTTCGGTTTCTTTTACAGGAATTTCATACCATTCAGGATAACCAAATAACCTTAGCCCTTCTCGAATTGTTAATCTTCTTAAACCGTCATTATCTGGAACTGCTAAACGGGAAACATCTGTTGCAACAAGGGTCGGAGCAATATCGTCTGGATCTAATATTTTATTGATTTCAAAACTCAATTTACCTGTAACAATATTGTAACCTTTGGGTTTTGTTTCATCATAGATACGATATTTTGTTTTCCCATTTTCAGATTCTTCATGAACTAATTTTTTAGGGTGTTCAAATTTTAAATAACCTTTTTTTACTAAATCATTTAGTAATATCTCTAGATTTTCTTTTTTGTAAAAAGTAGAAATTTGTTCTAGAGTTAAAGCCATTCCATCCATCCAATCAATACCAATTTTTTCAGCCCAATGCTTTTTACGTCTTTCTTTAAATAATTTATTTAATAAGATAATTTGGTCTTCGGAGACCTCCCCTTTTATTCCAATATCCCAACTATGAATATTGTTATCTCCTCCTCTTTTGTCTTTAATGGATTTCCCGTATAAATCCTCCATTGTAAAATGCTTAAAAAGTTTCTCAGTAAAATCAGACTTAATTGTTTTTAATCCATTCTCCAAAATAGTTTTTAAAGGGTTAAATTTTTTATCCGTAACGGCTAAATTTACTTTTTCATCTTTGGTTCCAACAATAAAAATCCTTTTTCTAGATTGAGGTAATCCAAATTCTATAGAATCTAAAACTTTCCAAGAAACATTATAACCCAATTCATTTTCAAGTTTAAATATAATAGTCTTTAAAGTTCTTCCTATCATGTGACTTTTATCTTCTAAATCGTGTTTTACAAGTCCTTCAACATTTTCAAGGATAAATCCATAAGGTTTTTTTTCTTTTAAAATTCGTTCAATTTCAAAAAACAATGTCCCTCTTGTATCAACAAAACCATTACGTTTTCCGCCAGCACTAAATGGTTGGCATGGAAAGCCGCCTAATAGAAAATCAAAATCTGGAATTTGAGTATTATCAACTTTAAAAATATCCCCAACGAAATAATCATGATTAAAATTCTTTTTTAAAGTTTCAATAGCATAAGGTTTAATTTCGGAGGTCATTACGCATTCCGTTTTAAAACCTAAATCTTGAAAAGATTTTTCAAAACCTAACCTGATTCCTCCAAGTCCTGCGAATAAATCTATAAATTTAATTTTCTCCATTTTTATTGATTTTTTAAATTATAATCTGCATTTGGCTCAGCAACAATAGACAAATGATTTTCATATTCTTCGATTTCAATCTTTTCGCAACCTATAACAGTCAAACATTGTAAAAAGAAAGATGCACTAAAAGTTCCTCGACTGATTTTGCTATCAATACTTGATTTAGTTTCTTCAACTCCAATTTTTTCAAGCATAGAAGCCAAATCAGAATTTGAAATTCCCCTCCGAACCAATTCTGATTTTAATAAGCGCTTGACTTTATCGTTCCAATCTGACATAACTAACGATTTTAATTATTGCAAATTTGCGCAAATATTTGCACATATGCAAATATTTGCGCATAAATAAAAAACAAAATATTACAAATTATGAAAATAAGGTTACAATATTCTTTGTGAACTTTGCGGTTAAATATTTACATTTACAAAAATTAAAAAAATATGGTATTAAGTAGATTTTGGTTAGCTATTTTTATTTCTTCGATTGCCTTTATTGTAGTGAGTTTGTTTACTGCAGATACGTACACCATTGATTATGTATTGAATGGTAAGAAAGATGATCCTGTTTTAATTTCTGAAAAATATATCGAACAACTTCCTGTTTTTATTAAAGATAGCATCAAAAAAGCGCCTGAACAAACCATGATTATCAATCGTGATACGCTTAATATCGACACGACTTATGTTTATAAAAACAAAACGGTAAAAATCTTTAGCGGTATTCAAAAATCGGATGGTTTATTACCTACTTGTAAAAATACCTTAATGGATTTAGTTCTTCCATTGATGGCATATTTGGCTTTTTTCTGTGGATTAATGGAACTTTTAATCATCTCGGGAGCCTCTGGGAAATTGGCTAAATTATTGAGTCCTGTATTTGTAAAAGTGTTTCCTAGTATTCCTAAAGACCATCCTTCTATTTCGTATATGACCTTAAATTTTGCCGCTAATTTCCTGGGATTGGATTCTGCCGCAACTCCATTTGGTTTGAAAGCCATGGAAAGTTTACAGGAAATAAACACCGAAAAAGACAAAGCCAGCGATGCACAAATTATGTTTATGTGTCTGCATGCTTCGGGACTAACATTAATCGCAACTTCGATTATCGGATACCGTGCCGCTGCTAATGCTACCAATCCAGCCGATGTGATGTTGCCTTGTATTATTACTTCTTTCATTGGCACCATTGCCGCATTTCTAATTGTTGGAATCAGACAAAAAATAAATTTCAAAAGCGCTTCTTTGGTTATCGCTTTGATAACATTAATTGCAGCAATTATTGGGTTATTGTTTTATGTAAATAATTTGGATTTAATTGGTAAAAACTATTTCACCTCTAATCTTTCTGCGCTGATATTAGTTGGAATTATTGCTTTTACTTTAATATTTTCATTTATAAAAGAGAAGGAATTTACCGAAGCTAAAACCACAGTTTTTGAAGCTTTTGTATCTGGAGCTAATAACGGCGTAAAAACAGGAGTCACTATTTTCCCATATGTTTTGGGGATGTTAGTTGCTATTTCTTTGTTTAGAAATAGTGGTTTATTCGAAATCATTAGCAACGCCCTTGGATTTGTGTTCTCGAATATGGGAGTAAATAAAGAAATTGTTGATGCTTTGCCGGTGGCGCTGCTTCGTCCTTTTAGTTCGGCTGGATCAAGAGGATTTTTGATTGATTCGATGAATACTTTTGGTGCCGATTCATTAACTGGAAGATTAAGCAGTATTTTTCAATGTAGCGCCGAAAGCACTTTTTATGTGATTGCCGTTTATTTTGGTTCAGTAAACATCAAAAATACCCGTTACGCTTTAGGAACGATGCTTATAGTAGATGCCATTTGTGTGATTACAGCTATTTTTGTAGCAAGCTGGTTTTTTTAGAAAGAACTCCAATTTTATAAGACCAAGGAAATTATAACCACAAATTCCGCAAATTCTCCCAAATTAATTTTGTTAAGATTTGCGGAATTTGTGGTTAATTCATTTTAGAAGATTAGGAGTTTTGATTTATTTTTCATTCTTTTGAAAATTATACAACTATTTATCAAATCATTAATGTCAAAATACACGAAATACATAGCTATAGGATTGCTTATCTTGTTTTTACTTACAAGCTTATTGAGTTGTGGCGTTTATTATACCAGACACAATTCATCCGGTAAAATTCCACCTGGACAAGCCAAAAAAATGACAGGAAGTAAAAGTGCCAGAAACTTTGCTCCTGGTCATAACAAATAATAAAAATTAATAATTCTTAAATAATTAGAAATGTCAAAATACACGAAATACATCGCTATAGGATTGCTTATTCTGTTTTTAGTTACAAGTTTAATAAGCTAATATTAAAACATAATTATTGAAAATAGAGAGATGGTATTTTATAAATATCATCTCTTTTCGCTTGTTTTTATAACAAAATGTGTGATTTTTCGAAAGAATCACAGCTGCTAAAAGACTGTGGCTACGCCAAATAATTTTTATCTTTGCAAAAAAAATAAAACACCAATGGACTTTATATATCAGGATCCTTATCCAATTTTAAAAGACGATACCCAATACCGCAAAATCTCTTCTGATTTTGTAAAAGTTGAAAAACTAGGCGATAGAGAAATTCTAACTGTTGATCCAAAAGGTTTAGAATTGTTAGCACAAGAAGCATTGAAAGATGTTTCGTTTATGTTGCGAACTTCACATTTAGAGAAATTAAGAGCGATTCTTGACGACCCAGAAGCGACAGACAACGACCGTTTTGTGGCTTATAATTTATTGCAAAATGCAGTTGTGGCTATAGATGGGGCATTGCCTTCTTGTCAGGATACGGGAACAGCTATTGTAATGGCCAAAAAAGGCGAAAACGTATATACAGGTGTTGATGACGCTGAATGGCTTTCTAAAGGTATTTTTAATACTTACCAAGAACGCAACTTACGTTATTCTCAAATTGTGCCAATTAGCATGTTTGAAGAAAAGAACTCGGGCTCAAATCTTCCTGCTCAAATTGATATTTATTCGAAAAAAGGAGCTTCATATGAGTTTTTATTTTTAGCAAAAGGTGGTGGTTCAGCCAATAAAACCTATTTGTACCAACAAACAAAATCGTTATTGAACGATAAATCAATGGAAGCTTTCGTACGTGCTAAAATCATGGATTTAGGAACTTCAGCTTGTCCACCATATCACCTGGCTTTCGTAATTGGTGGAACTTCTGCCGAAGCGAATTTGGCTACGGTAAAAAAAGCATCTGCTGGTTATTTTGACAATTTACCTACTACAGGAAACATGTCAGGTCAGGCTTTCCGTGATTTAGAGTGGGAAAAAAGAGTGCAAAAAATCTGTCAGGAAAGTGCTATTGGAGCACAATTTGGTGGAAAATATTTCACACATGATGTTCGTGTAATTCGTTTGCCACGTCACGCTGCTTCTTGTCCAGTTGGATTAGGAGTTTCTTGTTCGGCAGATAGAAACATCAAAGGAAAAATTACCAAAGACGGAATTTTTGTAGAACAATTAGAGATAAACCCAAAACGATTATTACCGGCTACTCCTCCACATTTGGAAGAAGCGGTTGAAATCGATTTGAACCAACCGATGGCTGATATTCTTAAAAAATTGTCACAATATCCAATTAAAACACGTTTGAAGCTAAACGGAACTTTGATTGTCGCTCGTGATATTGCGCATGCTAAAATCAAAGAATTATTGGATGCTGGTAAACCAATGCCAGAATACTTTAAAAACCATCCTATTTACTATGCTGGACCAGCTAAAACACCAGAAGGAATGGCTTCAGGAAGTTTTGGACCTACAACTGCAGGACGTATGGATGTGTATGTTGAAGAATTCCAAAAAAATGGTGGAAGTATGGTGATGCTTGCCAAAGGAAACCGTACCAAAGAGGTGATGAATGCTTGTAAAACTTACGGTGGATTCTATCTAGGTTCTATTGGAGGTCCAGCGGCAATTTTAGCACAGGATAATATCCTAAAAGTAGAAGTAGTAGACTTCGAAGAATTAGGAATGGAAGCTGTTAGAAAAATCACTATTAAAGATTTCCCTGCTTTTATTATTACTGATGATAAAGGAAATGATTTCTTTGAGAATTTGTAAAGTTTAACCGCAAAGGAAGCTAAGTTTTACGCAAGCTTCACAAAGATTTATATAAAGAAAGACCGCTAATAACAGCGGTCTTTTCTTTTGTATGATTTTGTCAGTTCTAACGCAATTGAGAACTAATTTTGTATCTCGACTCTGCTCGATGTGACAAATACTTTTTTATTGAATCACCATCTCAGGAATATTACCTTCAATAATCAGTTCAGCTTCAGTGGAAGCGATAATATGTTCTACTGAAATTCCTGGTGCTCGTTCAAGTAGTTTAATACCTTTTGGGGTAATTTCCATAACAGCCAATTCGGTAACTATTTTTTTAACACAGCCCACACCCGTTAATGGCAAAGTACATTTCTTAAGAATTTTAGATTCGCCTGCTTTATTGACGTGCATCATCGCAACAATGATATTCTCGGCAGAAGCCACCAAATCCATTGCTCCTCCCATTCCTTTAACCATTTTACCAGGGATTTTCCAGTTGGCAATATCACCGTTTTCGGCCACTTCCATGGCGCCTAGAATAGTCAAATCAACATGTTTACCGCGAATCATTCCAAAACTTAATGCTGAGTCAAAAAAGCAAGCTCCAGCTAAAGTCGTAATCGTTTGTTTTCCCGCATTGATAATATCGGCGTCTTCTTCTCCTTCAACAGGAAACGGACCCATCCCTAGAACGCCATTTTCGCTCTGTATTTCGATGTTTATTCCTTCGGGTATATAGTTGGCTACCAAAGTAGGAATTCCAATCCCTAAGTTGACATAATAGCCGTCTTTAAGTTCCTGCGCAATTCGTTTCGCAATTCCTATCTTATCTAACATAAAACATTTTTTAAACCATTAAGAAATTTAGATTCATTGAGTCTGACTTTTTACTGAACACTAAAAACTGAATACTGATCACTATTTTTTCCGAACCGTACGTTGCTCAATTCGCTTTTCATATTTTTCTCCTTGGAAAATGCGTTGTACAAATATACCTGGAATATGAATTTGATTAGGGTCTAAAGTTCCTGCTTCGACTAGTTCTTCGACTTCGGCAATGGTAATTTTTCCAGCTCCAGCCATGGCAGGATTGAAATTTCGAGCCGTACCTTTGAAGATAAGATTTCCTGCCGTATCGCCTTTCCATGCTTTTACGATAGAAAAATCAGCATCGAAAGCCAATTCCATTACGTGCATTTTTCCTTTAAATTCTCGGGTTTCTTTGCCAATGGCAACTTCGGTTCCATAACCAGCTGGTGTAAAAAAAGCAGGGATTCCAGCCTGAGCAGCTCGACAGCGTTCTGCCAGAGTGCCTTGCGGAACTAATTCTACTTCCAATTCACCCGAAAGCATCTGACGCTCAAATTCGGCATTTTCTCCCACATAAGAAGAAATCATTTTCTTGATTTGTCTTTTTTGCAAAAGCAATCCCAAACCAAAATCATCTACGCCCGCATTATTGGATATGCAGGTGAGATTTTTGATTTCTTTTTGTACCAATTCAGCAATTGAATTTTCGGGGATACCACACAATCCGAAACCACCCAACATAATGGTTGCATTATCTTGAACATCATGCAGTGCTTCCTGAACAGAGTTTACTTTTTTGTTAATCATAACGAATTGATTTCTTTTTGATTCTTAAAAATAAGTCTTTATTTTCAAAAACAAAAAAGAATAGTACAATTCGAAAAAAATAAAATCGACTTATATCATTTTTTGAAAATGAAAAGCACTAATAGTAAAATCTTCTTTAAAATAGAGTTTATGAGCAGTAGTTCTTGCTGGACCAGAATCTAATTGGATAGAAACACAATTTTGCTCTTCAGCAATTCCTTTTAAGTGATTTAGAAGTTGGCTTCCATAACCTTTTCCTCTATGTCTTTCCAATGTTGAAAGATCATCAAGATAAAGCATTTTACCGCAATACAGCATCGTATAGAATCGATAACCCGCAATTGCTACCGTTTTACCCTCTTCCTGAATATAAAGCAAATTATAGCCTTCTTTTTGCAAATCCTGAATTTGAGAAACAAAATTTTCTCTTTCTAGCATAGGTCGTAGAACAGAAATAGCTTCCCAACAGGAAGCTATTTCATTTTCGGTTATTGCCACTTTAATTTCTGACATAATCAATTTGCTATTTAAATCTATATTAAAATTCAAATTCTTCTGTTTCCTGAATAACAGCAGTAGTGTCTTTTACTTTTGCAACTGGTGCCTGATAGCAATCTACTTTTATAGAAAGGTTAGCAGGCCTTTCAAAATCTTCTTTTGAAACTTTAAGATTTGGATCTTGGTAACACAATTTCATAAAATAACCCCAAACTGGCAATGCAGCTGTAGCTCCTTGCCCATAAGTAAGACTTTTAAATCGGGCCGAACGATCTTCGCAACCTACCCAAACTCCTGTTACTAAGTTGGGAACCATTCCCATAAACCAACCATCTGATTGATTTTGTGTTGTTCCCGTTTTACCTGCAATTGGATTTTTAAATGCATAAGGATAACCCGTCCATCTGTTGTCTCCACTTCCTCCATATTCAGATCTCAATCTTGAACCTGAACCGCCTTCAACAACTCCTTCTAATAATTTAACTACTGCAAAGGCAATATCTTTATTCAAAACATCATGCGATTCTGGAATTGGCTCATAAATAACAACACCACCTTTATCTTCAATTTTAGATAAAAATTGTGGTTTATTATAAACTCCCTGATTTGCAAAAGTACTATAAGCAGCCACCATTTCTTCAACCGTAATATCTACAGCTCCTAATGCAATAGACGGTTGCGCAGGAATTTCGGTTTTAACACCCAATTTATGCGTTAATTTGATAACGGCTTCTGGCCCTACTTTATCAATTAATTTAGCCGAAACAGTATTAATCGAATTTGCCAATGCTTTTTTCAAAGTTACCATTCCAAGGTAAGTATTGTTTGAGTTCCTTGGAGTCCAAGTCTCCGTAACATGATGACGACCAACAGGAATAGTAAACGGCGCATCAATTATAGAATCACAAGGTGACATATTTAATTGCTCGATAGCTGTTGCATAAACAAAAGGTTTAAACGTAGAACCTACTTGTCTAGCTCCTTGAGCTACGTGATCGTATTGGAAATATTTATAATTGATTCCTCCTACCCAAGCTTTAATATTTCCTGTTTGAGGCTCCATTGCCATAAGTCCTGCTTGCAAGAAATGCTTGTAATAACGAATGGAATCCATAGGTGTCATAATTGTATCTCTCTCTCCTTTCCAGGTAAAAACAGTCATCTTTACTTTTTTATTGAAAGATTCAATGATTTCGTCTTCTGATTTTTCCATTGATTCCATAACAGTCCAACGGTTTGAAGCTTTCATAGCAAGTTTCAAAACACGATTGGTTTCTTTTTCAGAAATATTGACAAAAGGAGCGTTTTTATTTCCTTTTTGCTCAATAAAAAATTGTTCCTGAAGATTTGCCATATGTTTTGCAACTGCTTCTTCAGCATGTAATTGCATTCTGGAATCGATAGTCGTATATATTTTTAAACCATCTTTGTAGATATCATAATCTGAACCATCAGGCTTTTTATTAGTTTCAGCCCATTTTTTCATGTAATCACGAAGGTATTCTCTGAAATAAGTTGCAGATCCTTCTCTATGACTTTCTAATTTAAAATGCAGCGTAATTGGTAAAGCTTGCAATTTTTCTTTTTCTGCAGTAGAAATCATTTTGGATTTTTCCATTTGCCCCAACACCACATTTCTACGGTTTTTTACACCAATAGGATTTCTTACTGGATTGTACAATCCTGAATTTTTGAACATCCCTACTAATATAGCCGACTCATCAACAGTTAATTCTTTTGGAGTTTTAGAAAAATAAGTTTGTGCTGCCGAACTTACTCCCACTGAATAATTTCCAAAATCATATACATTGCAATACATCGCAAGAATCTCATTCTTAGTATATTGTCTTTCTAATCGAATAGCAATAATCCATTCTTTGGCTTTTTGAACAATACGGAAAGGCAGGAATTTAGAACCTTCACCATGGAAAAGTTGCTTGGCTAATTGCTGAGTTAAAGTACTCGCTCCTCCATTAGTCCCTAAAGTTACTATAGCTCTTAATGTTCCTCTACCATCAATTCCTGAATGCTCATAAAAACGCTCATCCTCAGTAGCTACTAAGGCATCCACCAAGTTTTTAGGTAAATCAGAGTATTTTAATTGCGAACGATTGGTTTGAAAATACTTTCCAATAACCACTCCATCCGAAGAAATAATCTCAGTTGCCAGATTAGAATCTGGATTTTCTAAGTCTTCAAATGAAGGCATAGAACCAAAAAGTCCCCAAGAAGCAAAAAGGAAAAACAGGATTAATCCTCCCATTCCATAAAAGAAAAACTTCCAGAATTTTTTGTTATAATACTTAAAATCGTGCTCCGTATTAGTTGTCTTTTTATTAGTCGCCATAACTATTTATTCTTTTTTTTCAATTCTTAAACCTACATCTGTAATACCATCTAATTCGGTTACACCAGGAACTTTACCTCCTTGTCTAACCGCTTGCTTGATATTAACTTTGTATTTTCCTCTAAATTTCACATTTTCTTTAAAATACAATTTACTCTCTTTTATATCAGTAAATCCATTTCCTAACAAAGTACCATCAGCAGCTGCCATTTGGTACTCTAAAGTATCAACCTTAGTATAACCATTTGGTTTTTCCATTGTTACAATCAAAAAAAGATTGTTATAAGGGTAATTATTATTATCTCTTAGATTAATAAATAAATCATATCGCTTTGTAGAATCCAATTCGGGCAAATTAAAAGAAACAATACTGTCTTTATGCCAAGCACTACCTACGGATTTGTATTCATCAAAAACCCTTTTTTTATCACATGAAAAAAGGAGTATGCTAACTAAAAGTATTAAAATGCTATTTTTTAGCCTCATTTTTTTTAATAATTATAGGTTTTCTAGGTTCCTTAGGTTTTTTATCAGCCGCTGGCTTTTGAGCTGGTGCAGCTGCATTATTTGCTGGTTTGTTACCCGCTGGTTTATGTACCGGTTTTTTAACACTTGGCGCAGCTGTAGTATTTTCAACTGCTTTTTTAGGCTTTTTATTGTGTCGTTTGCTCTTTTTAGGCTGGTCAAAACGTGTTAAACTCTCTTGTCCCATAGCGTTATTAAAGTCTTTTTCAACTTCTTGAGTTACTTCAATAGCAAAATCCTCTAAAGAAGATACTTTATTTTTTAACTTATTTTCGGCAATAATTTCCTTAACCTTATCGATTTTTAAAACATGCCAATTTGCAAAATTGTTAGTGTAAGCAAACCACATCAAACCTTTGAAAATGTCTTGTTTTTGACAAATAGCATCTCCTTTTTCAGTAACTAATTTAGTTTCAAATTCAGGAAAACCTTTTAAAGCATCCATGTAAGTGTCTAATTCGTAGTTCAAACAACACTTTAATTTCCCGCATTGTCCCGCTAATTTTTGCGGATTCAATGACAATTGTTGGTAACGCGCTGCCGATGTATTTACACTTCTAAAATCAGTCAACCAGGTAGAACAACACAATTCTCTTCCGCAAGAACCAATTCCGCCCAAACGAGCAGCTTCCTGACGGAAACCTACTTGTTTCATTTCGATTCTCGTGCTGAATTCTTTTGCAAAATCTTTGATTAACATTCGGAAATCGACTCTGTCATTTGCCGTGTAATAAAACGTAGCTTTCGATCCATCACCTTGAAATTCAATGTCCGAAATTTTCATTTCTAGCTTTTGAGCAATCGCTAATTCGCGGGCGCGAACTTTCATCGGCTCTTCTTTACTTCGAGCAGCCGACCAAATATCGATGTCTTTTTGAGATGCTTTTCGGTATACTTTTGGAATGTCATTGCCATTTGGATCCACTCCTTTTTTCTTCATTTGGATGCGAACCAACTCACCAGTCAAAGTAACAATTCCTATATCATGCCCAGGAGAAGCGACTGTTGCCACAATGTCTCCCATGCTTAAAGTTAATTTTTCGGTATTGCGGTAAAACTCTTTTCTTCCATTCTTAAAACGGACTTCAACACAGTCAAAAGTAGCTTCACCATTAGGCAAACTCATATTAGAAAGCCAATCAAAAACCGTTAATTTATTGCAGCTATCGGTGCCACAAGTCCCATTATTTTTACAACCCTTTGGTGCGCCACCATCAGAAGTTGAACAACTTGCACATGCCATAATTTTATATGTAGTGTTGTGACCAGCACAACTTAAGTTCTTAAAACGTTTAATCTGTAAAGATAGTATTTTTTAATCTTAAGATGCAAGAGGTTGAATTTCCAAAAAGATTAAAGTTTTTATAAAAAAAAGCCTATTCCAAATCAGTTGAAATAGGCTTCCTAACAATTTTATAACTGTATATTTTAGTCTAAAATTTTATACAACTTATCAGATAATCGGATTCTAAAAGGCAATTTGAAAGTTACATTATCTCCAGCAACTGCTTTTTCAGAAGCTGCATTATTGACTAACATTTCTTCGATAATTAGTTTTTGTTCTCCCGTAGTTACTCCTTTTATCAAAATACTATCACCAATTTTCAACTCGTTTTCTTCAATTAAAAACTGAGCAATTGATGGTTTTGGAAAAAAGTGAGTTCCTTTACCCAAATATTCTTTTTTAATTTTTACTTCTTTTTTTACTCTTGGTTTAGACTTTACTAATTCGCTAAGCGTAGGAACAGCAGCCAAAGGATCTTGGTTATTCTTAAAAGTCAATTTATCCGATTTTCCTTTTTTGAATATTTTATTACCATTTTTTATTCCTCTTCGAATGGCTTTTTGCTCTTCTTCTGGCAAATGAATCACATCCACACATTCTGATGAGCAACAAGCTTGCATCTTTTCCTTACAAGAATCACATTGGATAAATAACAAATGACAGCCTTCGTTCACACAATTGGTATGCACATCGCATGGTGCTCCACATTGATGGCATTGCGAAACGATATCATCGGTAATTCTTTCGCCTAAGCGGTGATCAAAAACAAAGTTTTTCCCGATGAATTTACTTTCAAGGTTTTCCTCTTTAATTTGCTTCGCATAATTAATGATTCCGCCTTCTAATTGGTACACATTTTTAAAACCTTGATGCTTAAAATAGGCAGATGCTTTTTCGCAACGGATTCCTCCAGTGCAATACATTACTAAATTTTTATCTTCTTTAAAATCCTGTAATTGCTCATTGATAATTGGCAACGATTCGCGAAAAGTATCTACATCAGGCGTAATAGCGCCTTTAAAATAACCAATTTCACTTTCATAATGATTTCTAAAATCAACTACAATAGTGTTTGGATTATCTAAAATTTCGTTGAATTCTTTGGCTTTTAAATGGATTCCAATATTGGTCACATCAAAAGTTTCATCATTTAAACCGTCAGCAACAATTTTGTCACGCACCTTCACCGTCAATTTCAAAAACGAATGATCATCATGCTCAACAGCAATGTTTAAACGCATTCCTTTCATAAAATCGTATTTTTCTACGGTATCTTGAAAAGCGTAAAAATTATCTGCTGGAAGCGACAATTGAGCGTTGATTCCTTCGTGAGCAACGTAAATTCGACCTAAAACTTCAAGTGAGTTCCAAGCAAGGAATAAATCGTTACGAAATTGTGTTGGATTTTGGATTTGCGCATAAGCATAGAAAGACAAAGTAAGTCTTTGTTTTCCGGCATCATCAATCATGATGGCTCTTTCTTCTGCGCTTAAGGTGTTGTACAGTTGCATGCTATAAACAGTTTAAGTTGAGAATATTTTTTGCAAAAATATAAAAAATAAATGATTTAGTGGTTACGCAAAGATTCTCAAAGAAATCTCAGAGATACTCAAAAGAATAAAAAAGACTTAGCGAATCTTTGTGTTTGCTTTGTGAATCTTTTCGAAATAATTCTGTCTTAATTTCTTAATACTAAAATCAATTCAAACTCGCTTTGAACATTTTCAATTCGTCCCAAGTAAATTTTTCGCCATATTCCTCTTTCAAACCACTCAGCGATTCTTCTTTGTAATACTTAAAAGCTTCAGCTAATTCGTCAATTTTATCTTGTGGTAAAACTTCGCTTATCGAAATTCGTTTTGCCTGAATTAATTTAACCAAATGCGTTTCAATAGTTTGGATGCTTAATTTTCGAATATCGGCAATATCCTGAATCGAATTTTTAGCAATCCACAAATCGAAAGTTTCTTCAACCGTAGATTTTTTAGTTTCTTTTGGAGCTTTTTTCTTCGAAGAATATCTATTCAAATCGGCTTCATCTTCAATCAGCGTAACATGAACTTCTTTAAACTGATTTTGAATTGCTTCTTTTTTCCTCGAAAGGTATTTTTTAATTTCATCAGAAGTCAGTTTTTCTTTCGAAATCGCTTCGTTAGCAATAACAATTTCGATTAAAAGTTTGGCTTTCATCAAGCGCAGAACAGCTTTGGTTTGCAACTCTTCTAATTCGGATAATTCTTCAAAATAAGCTTTGGCTTTTTTCTCGCGACGTACTTCTTCTAATTTCCACAGAATCTCAAAAACCAATTCGTCCATTGATTTGAAAAAATAATCAAACGCAGCCTGAATTCGCGCCGAAACATGAATCAAATCGACTGTTTCATTAGCAAAAATTTTATTCAGCTGAATGATGAATTTTTTGGAAGGATCCAAAAGTGATTCGATACTTTCCAATTGTTTGGCCGCCCAAAATGCATTTTTCGATTTCGCTGAAGTTTCGGTTTTATCTGAATAACTAAACTTATGATTGCGCCATTCCTGAGCCAAATCGTACCAATCAAAACTGTTAATCAAATAATTATGAATGAAATTCTTGGTTTCAAAATGCAACGATTGCTTCAAAACTTCTTCCGAAGCTTTATTTTGCGCATAATTCATCACATCCTGATCGTTCGAAATGCCATTCATTCGCAGCGGAGAAAGCAAAACCAAGCCTTCTAACGAACGTAAACGCGACAAAGCCACATAAGCTTGTCCTGGCATAAAAACTTGCGAAACATCAATTGCTGCTTTGTCGAAAGTTAATCCCTGGCTTTTATGCACCGTAATTGCCCAGGCTAATTTGATGGGATAGTGCACAAAAGTTCCCAAAACCTCCTCCTCGACTTCCTTGGTCAAAGGATCCACTTTGTAACGAATGTTTTGCCATTCGTAGCGCTCTACTTCTATTGTTTTATTTTCTTCTGGAAAATGAACTAGAATTTCCTGGCTCGAAAGCGATTTAATAATTCCCATTTTTCCATTGAAATAATTTTTTTCGAAAGCCAAATCGTTTTTCACAAACATGATTTGTGCTCCTACTTTCAATTGCAAATTGTGCTCTACTGGATATATTTTCTCTGGAAAATCGCCAACGATTTCAGATTTGTAGGTAATTAATTCTCCTTTTAGATCGGCTAAAGCCTGCGCATTCATTGCATCGGCTTTAGCATTATGAGTAGTTAAAGTGATATAGCCTTTATTGGCTTTTAAATCAAAATCAGGTTTTACATATTGGTTCAAAACCTGAACATCTTCAGGGGTAATTTGGTTATTCCTAAGATTATTTAAAACCGAAATAAAACCGGTATCCGTTTGACGGAAAATTTTAGATAATTCAATATACAAAGGCGGATATTGCTGAATAACATGCGAATGAAAAAAGAACTTTCCTTTGTAATAATTACGCAAAGTACGCCATTCCTCATCACGAACAACGGGAGGTAATTGCAATAAATCGCCTATAAACAAAACCTGAACTCCACCAAAAGGAGCCGTTTTTTTACGAACGGTTTGCATCATATAATCCATCGCGTCAAGCAAATCGGCACGAAGCATACTTACCTCGTCAATCACCAGCAATTCCATATTTCGAATAACTGCTTTTTTTACCCCATTCATTTTAAAATGCCTGCGTAAACTTTCTTTATTTTCAAACTTTATCGTTTCCGAAAACTGTGATTCGGCAGTATGCGAAGGAATAAATCCGCTAAAGGGCAATTGAAACATCGAATGAATGGTAACTCCGCCAGCATTCAAAGCGGCAATTCCCGTAGGCGCCACAACTACAGTATTCTTATGCGTTGTCTCAATTATTTCACGCAAAAGTGTGGTCTTTCCAGTCCCCGCTTTTCCTGTCAAAAAAACCGAACGTTGGGTTTGATTGATAAATTGTAAGGTATATTTAGCGGCTTCGGATAGGGTTTGCATTTCGTACAGTTATAATATTTTTCTTTTTTTAGTCTAAATTAAATAAAAAAAGCCTTCAATTCTAATTAGAAATTGAAGGCTTTTTCAAATTATTAAAAAGATAAATTATTTCTTTTCTTCTGTTTTATCTGAACTTTTGTATTTGTCGTTCAAAGCTTTTACAATTTCTTTAGTGATATCATATTTATCCTCTGCATACAAAATAGAAGCAGCATCACCAGTTCCGTAGATATAAGAATAGCCTTTTTCTTTTCCGTATTCTTTAATAAACTTTTTAACTCCTTTAACAAGTGTATCCATTTCAGCACCACTTTCTTGCTGCAATTGTTGAGCTAAAGCTTGTTGAGCATAGCCTAATTGTTGCTCTCTTTTTTGCAATTCAGCTCCTTTTTTTTGAGCCCACTCTTGACCATTGGCTTGAGCCTGACTTTGAAAACTAGCAGCCTCTTGTTTAAAACGTTTTATCTCAGCATCTAATTGTCTTCCTTTTTCTTCTGATTGTGCTTTGTATTTTGCTTCAAGATCTTTCGCCTCTGTAAACTCTTTCATTAATTCCGAAGTATCAACGTAAGCCGTTTTCACTTCTTTAACTTTTTCTGCAGTTTTGTTACAAGCAACAACTGAAATAGAAATTGCGATAATTAATAATACTTTTTTCATTTTAATTAAATTGTGATTGATGTCTTTGAAGCAAAAATATAAAAAAATAGATAGTATACTAGAAAACACTAAAAAAATGGGGAAATTTTAAGCTATTGAATTTTATTATTATCAAATCAAAAACTATAATTTAAAACTATAAAAACCGACTTCAATAGATTCAAAATAAAGCAAAAACAAAAAATAGTCAATAAAAGACACCCAAAACATCAAAAAAGCTCATTAAATAGCTTTAAAATGATTTTTAGTTGTTTTTAAGCACATAAATTAGCGATGAATACTCTGAATTTTGTTTTGCTTTCCAATTTGATTGTAATCCGATAAAAAAGGCTTTTATAAAATTCATTTTTCCGTTTTTATACTTTTCAGAAAGTAGGCTCACATAAAAAGAATCAAATTTCATAGGAAGCACTTTTTCTAATTTCATATTTTCTTTTTGAAAAAGTAAATGAATTGCTTTTTTAGAGAAATGCCAAAAATGAATTGGTACATCAAAAGCCGCCCAATAGGTTTTATAATATTTGGCGTCAAAAGATTTGAAATTAGGAACAGCAACAATTAAAGTTCCTGTAGGTTTTAATAAACGCTTTAACTCTTTAATTTGAAAATCCAAATCAGGTACATGTTCTAAAACATGCCACATTGTAATGACATCAAAACTTTGATTTTCTAATTTGCTAGTATTTTCAACAAAAGAAATTCCTTTAGAAATTGCAATTCCTTTAGCTCTATCGCTCGGTTCAATTCCTGTTGTTTGCCAACCATCATTTTTTGCTACAGCTAAAAAATCTCCTGTCCCCGCTCCTATATCTAGAATTCTCCCTTTAGCGGTTTGCTGTGCATTTATTAAATTTAATTTATTCTTTAACGCAATACCTTTTACAAAGTGATAGGCTTTTTCAAACAAAGATCTTTTATTATCGGTATGTGAAATATAATCTTCACTTTCGTAATACTTTCCTAAATTTTCTAAACTCGGTTGCGGATGTGTAATTAGCATATCCAAATCTTCATCATAATACAATTCGAAAGTTTCCTTAGAAACAGAATGATCTTTTACAGTAAGAAAATGTTTTTTGTTTGAAATATCCATTTTTAGTTTCAGTCGTCGGTTTTCAGTCGTCATTCAAATTATGAAGATTGAAATTACACATTAAAGTTTATATTAATTTTTAAAAGGAGCAATGAATAAAAATCCATTGCTCTTTTAATTTTATTTTTTTTAAATCGAAGTTTCTTAGTAATAGCAATACTTCCGAGCGTAGTTTCACGTGGAACAAATCAGTTATCATTTTTCAGTTTTACAGAAAACAGCTAAACTGAATACTAAAATCTGAACACTGAATACTTTTTTACCTTCCCATATAAATCAACAATACCGAAATATCGCTAGGAGAAACTCCACTAATTCTTGAAGCTTGAGAAATAGTTACAGGACGAATCTTGTCTAATTTCTGTTTTGCTTCAATAGACATTGATTTAATTTTATTGTAATCAAAATCGGCTGGAATTTTCACATCTTCAAGACGTGTTAATTTATCAGCGTTATTTCTCTCCTTTTCGATATAGCCCGAATATTTTACCTGAATTTCGGCCTGTTCTAAAATTTCCTGATCCAAATCATTTTCGGCAATATAAGTTTGAACTTTTTCAAATTTCATCATGTCTTCTAAATCAATTTGCGGACGAGAGAAAATTTTAAACATCTTGTCACCTTGAGAAATTGGCGCCGTTTCCTTCGCTTCTAAAATAGGATTCGTTTCAGCAATTGAAACACTGGTTTCTTTAAAAAAGGCAACCATTTTATCTGACTCTTTCAACTTACGTTCCATTCTACGCAAACGTGCTTCAGAAGCCAAACCAATTTCATGCGACATTGGTGTTAATCTAAAATCGGCATTATCCTGACGCAATAAGGTTCTGTATTCAGCACGAGAAGTAAACATTCTATAAGGCTCTTCTGTTCCCTTAGTAATTAAGTCGTCAATTAAAACTCCAATATAAGCTTCGTCACGTTTCAAAATTAAAGGTGCTTTTTCATGCACTTTTAAATGCGCATTAATTCCAGCCATTAATCCTTGCGAAGCTGCTTCTTCATATCCTGTTGTTCCATTGATTTGTCCAGCAAAATACAAACCTTCAACTAACTTAGTTTCTAAGGTATGTTTTAATTGCGTTGGAGGAAAATAGTCATATTCGATAGCATAACCCGGTCTAAAGAATTTTACTTTTTCAAATCCAGCAACCGAACTCAAAGCTTTGAATTGAACATCCTCAGGAAGCGAAGTCGAAAATCCATTTACATAAACTTCGCAAGTATGCCATCCTTCAGGTTCTACAAATAATTGGTGTCTTTCTTTATCAGCAAAACGATTAATTTTATCTTCGATAGAAGGACAATATCTTGGCCCAAGACTTTTAATTCGACCGTTAAACATTGGGGAACGATCAAAACCTTCTCTCAAAATATCATGAACTTCCAGAGAAGTATAAGTCATGTGACAAGATCTTTGATGCGTCAACTTAGTTGTCAAATCAGAATAAGAAAATTTATCTGGCTTAGCATCCCCTTTTTCTTCATTCATTTTCGAATAATCCAACGAACGACCATCTACACGAGGAGGCGTTCCTGTTTTCATTCTTCCAGCTTCAAAACCGGCTTCAATTAAATCTTCGGTAATTCCATGAGCAGCACTTTCTCCTGCTCTACCTCCACCGAATTGTTTTTCTCCAATATGAATCAAACCATTCAAAAAAGTTCCATTTGTCAACACAACAGATTTAGAACGAATTTCAATTCCGAGCGAAGTTCTAACTCCTTTTACTTTTCCATTTTCAATAATCAACCCTTTAACCATTTCCTGATAAAAATCAAGATTTGGAGTTCCTTCTAACATCATTCTCCATTCTTCGGCAAAACGCATACGGTCACTTTGAACACGAGGAGACCACATAGCGGGTCCTTTTGACTTGTTCAACATCTTGAATTGAATTGCAGTTCTATCAGAAACAATTCCTGAATATCCTCCCAGCGCATCAATCTCTCGAACTATTTGACCTTTTGCAATTCCACCCATAGCAGGATTACAAGACATCTGGGCAATGTTTTGCAAACTCATTGTAACCAATAAAGTTTTCGAACCCAAATTTGCGGCAGCAGCAGCAGCTTCACAACCTGCGTGACCAGCACCAACAACAATTACATCATACTCTTCTAGAAACATCTTTTTTATTATTTACCCCGTCTCCAGGGATTGCATTTTGGTTTCAAAAACAAATTACGAAACCAAAATCTTGTTTACTTTTTCACTCCTAAAAGAAGTGTTTTTATTCTATTATTTTTCAAATGTTCCACGTGAAACATTTGGTTCAAAAAGAAAAACTCAACTTTATTGTTCCACGTGGAACATAGCAATTTTTTCATCTTCTTTAGAACGCATCAAACGTTCATCTTCATCACCCTTGTCTTTATAACCACAATAATGCAAAACCCCATGAACTAAAACACGCTTTAATTCTTCTTCAAAAGAAACATTAAAATCCTTAGCATTGTCCTGAACGCGTTCTACTGAAATAAAAATATCTCCGTTTATTTCATTACCAACTGTATAATCAAAACTAATGATATCAGTAAGTGTCTCGTGGTCTAAATACTCCACATTAATTTTGTGTAGATAATCATCATCACAAAAAATGTAGTTAATCTCACCTTCATTCTTTTTCTCAGATGCAATTACTGCCGATAACCAAGAAGCAACTGCCTCTTCATTATCTAAATTAAAGTCGCTTTCGTAATTAAAATTTATCATTTTGTTTTAAAATATTCTTGAACCTTACGGTTAAAATTGGAGCGCAAAGGTAATGATTGTCTGTTTAATATCTCAATACTGTTTAAATATTCTATCAGCGACTTAGGCAAAACTCTGGATTGATTAGAAAAATCTTTCTTATTAGTCTGGGATTGTCTTTTATTTTCTTCACCCTGTTGTTGAACAGCATTATTTAACTTTAATAATTCTTGTTTTAAATTTAATATTTGTTGCAAGGTTTCATTTTTAAAACCCTTGTTCAAAAGCTGTTTTTCTACTTGCTTCATTTGTTCTAAAGCATTCTGACCTTGGTTACCTAAACCCTGTTTTTTCAATTCCGCATCTAATGCTTCACGAAGTTCCTTCTGCTGTTTATAAATCTCCATGATAGCTTTAGCGTCTCCTTCTCCTCCATCACCATCTTCACCCTGTTCAGAATTTGGCTTTCCGTCTTTACCTTCTTTACCATCTTTGCCTTCGCCAGATTTCATACCTTGTTTCATTTTGTCACCTAAAGCTTGTTGTTTAGAAATAATATCTGGCAACTGCATACCTTCTCCCTTACCTGGTTTTGGTTTTCCCTGCCCCATAGAAGACAAAGACATTTGCATAGAGTTCAATAATTCGCTTAAAAAATCACCTAATTTATTTGCTGAAGCAACAGCATATTGCTGATGAGAAACTCCTCTTGAAGTTTCAGAATCTGCTAATCTTTCAATTGCTTTATCAATATTGTATTGTACATTGCCAACTTCCTTAGTAATATCTTCGGTCATTTTTGGATTACGCAAAGACATAGCAAACAAACTATCATCAACATGTTTAAATTGAATTCTTAAATCTTGCTGCATTTTTATTTTCTTATTAAAAGCGGGCGAACTAGAATTAATAGATTTAAAAGCCAACATAACATCTTCCTCAGAAACAGAAAAAGCTAATAAATTATCTAATACCTGACGCAACATTTTTACATCTTCTTCTAACTGATCCATCTCTGCTCCTTCCATTCCCTGATCCATTTTCATAGCCATAGACTTCATTTTCTTGGCAGCACTTTTCTGTTTGGGTTTAGCTTTAGAACTGTTACTATTCTTTAATTCATCAGCAGCTTTCTTTAAATCTTCATCAATGCTTTTTTCAGTATTGTCATCTTTCGGAATTTCTAAAGGGGATTTCAATACTTTATTGTCTTTCTCCAGTTCGTTTAAATCTTCTTGAATCTTATCAAAATCATTATTTATTTCTTGTTGGTTTGAAAGCTTGTTTTCTTTTTCATCATCAGAAAGCTTATCTTGTTTATCTGATAATTTTTCTAATTTATCAGCTATTTGTTCAGCCTTTTTTTGAACGTAATACTTCTTAGTAAGTTCAACTAATTGTTGAAGATTCTTAACTTGATTTTTACTCTTTTGCTTAAACTGATCTAACTTATCAAGTAAATCTTCATTCTTCATTTTATCATTCAAAGCTTTTAATTCATCTAAAAGCTTCTTGTTTTTTTCTAACTCTTCATTGTTATTGTCAAGACGTTTTTCTAATTCTTTTTTAAATTTATCTTCGGGTTGAGATTTAGATTCTTCTAAATTATTTTTCATCTTATCCATAAAATTGCGCATCATTTCATCTTGCTTCTTTTGCTGCTGGATAAAATCATTTACTTTTTGCTGGTCGTTGAATTCAAAATTTTCTTTCTCTTTTCCTGACTGTTGAATCTTCTCCAATTGAGAAAATTGTTTATCCTGACTTTTTAAAGATTTCTGTAATCCTTGAATATTGTCAGATTGCTTTTCTAATAGTAAATCTTGTTTTTCCTGAGCAGTAACAATTCGGTTTGAAAACACAGCCGATTTAGAACTTTTAAAATGATGTAAAACATCGTTATCAAAAACTTCAAAATAATAATCATAAGTCACTCCTTCAGTAACAGGAAGATTAGCGGGAAAAGAAAATACAAATTGATCAAAAACTCCTGATTTGATAGCTATTGTTCCACGTTTGGCAGTAGCTAGTTTATTCGATTCATAATAGACCACTTGTAATCTAGACAAACCATTATCATCGGCTATTTTTCCTAGAAGATAGTTGTTAGCCAACTTCAAACTGTCAGGAGCTTGGTTTACACTAATACTTGGAAACTGATCTTTGACAACATTGAGCTGATAATTCAATTTTTCGAACGAATTAACAGCATTATTAGAGGTAATGATTTGATAATCTGTGTTTTCATTTATTATTTTTGCTAAAACAAAGTTGTTTTCTGATTTAGCGAATGGAAAAACTTTATTTTGATTAGAAAACACCACTTTTTCAGTTTCAAGGGTAATCATTTTCCAAGTTACCAAAGTTCCTTCGGGAATAATTGCATTTCCAGTTCCTTTAATAATTTCCGTTTTTCGATGTAAATGCGAAGGAAAATTTAATTGCATTTCGAAATTTAAAATAGAAGGAACTGCAATAACTTTCAAAGTATAATCATTTGATGAAACAGAATTTCCTTTGAAATGAAAAGAAATATCCACGGTAGGTTTTTCAATTTTAAACTCAAATTCTCCTGGACGAGTATTCTCCATAAAATAACTTTCATCATTAATGAGAATCATTGCATTTTCAGGAACTACTTTACCAAGGGTTTTTACTCTAACAATAAAATCTTTGTTCTGTTCAGTTTGTAAATTAGAATTCAGAATTACAAATTCAAAAGGAGCTGGCGGTAAAAAGGAAACATTAAAATGTACTACCCTATTTAAACTTTGAGTAATTATTGAATTATTTCCTGAAAGATAAAATGAAGCAAATAACAAAACTGGAACTAAAGCGAGAGGCAAATATTTTTTATTCGAATTAAAATCTACTGCTTTAGAAAAAGGAATAGGTTGCAAAGCATTTGCTTTTTGTTCAATGGAAGCTAAAAGTAATTCTGATTTATAAGTCGTACTATCAGGATTAGAAAGCTGAATAAAATTGAGCAACTTATCTTTTACTTCAACAAAATGATTTCCAATAATAGCCGAAGCATCATTATAATCGATTCCTTTTTTAAATTTTAAGAGTTTAAAAACAGGAAAGAATATAAAACGAAAAAGTAAAAAGACTTCTACTCCAACAAAAGTCCAAAATAAAATGGTTCTTCCCATTGGTTTCAACCAAAGAAAATATTCTATAAAAAGCGTAAAAAGAAAATACAATAATCCCAAACCAATAAAGAGAACAACGCCTCTTATCAATTCGTTTAAATAGTACTTTCTAATAAAAGCCTCTAATTTTTGGTATATAAAATTGGAACTTTTCAAAATAATTTCGCTTTATAATAACTTATAAAAGTAGTAATTATAACAATACATTGTGGCTATGAAAATTCCAAAAAGTAAATTCCAAATAACAACTCATACTTTGGAATTTGGAATTTTAAAAATTTGGAATTTACCAGAAATCTAAAGTTGTATCTTTGTGGCAAAATTTATAAAAATGTCAAACCCAATTCGTGTGCGTTTTGCACCTAGTCCAACGGGACCTTTGCATATTGGCGGAGTTCGTACTGCCTTATTTAATTATTTATTTGCCAAAAAAAATGGTGGAACTTTCTTTCTAAGAATTGAAGATACAGACCAAAATCGTTTTGTTCCTGGCGCCGAAGCCTACATCATGGAAGCTTTAGAATGGTTAGGAATTGCTCCTGATGAAACTATTGGTAAAAATGAAAAATTTGGTCCTTACCGTCAGAGCGAAAGAAAACATATATATGCAACATATGCTGATCAATTGATTAATTCTGGTTGGGCATATTATGCATTTGATACTGCAGAAGCTTTAGATGCACATAGAAAAGATCATGAAGAAAAAGGAAAAACCTTTATCTACAATCATCATAACAGAGAAAAACTAGATACTTCTTTAGTAATTTCTGCTGAAGAAACAGCTCAACGAATTGCTAATGGAGAAGCTTATGTTATCCGTTTTAAAACTCCTGTTGACGAAATTTTGCATCTTAAAGATATTATTCGTGGGCATGTAAAATTTGAAACTAATCTTTTAGACGATAAAGTTTTGTTTAAAAGTGACGGAATGCCAACGTATCATTTGGCTAATATTGTTGATGATCATTTAATGGAAACAACACACGTAATTCGTGGTGAAGAATGGTTGCCATCTATGCCATTACACGTTTTATTGTATCACGCATTTGGTTGGGCTGCACCAGAATTTGCTCACCTTCCATTAATTTTAAAACCTGTTGGAAACGGAAAATTATCAAAACGCGATGGCGATAAATTAGGTTTTCCAGTTTTTCCATTAGAATGGAAAACCGAAGAAGGAATTTCATCAGGATATAGAGAAAACGGATTTTTCCCTGAAGCTGTTGTTAACTTCTTAGCCTTATTAGGTTGGAATGACGGAACTGATAAAGAGTTATTTTCATTAGAAGAATTAGTAGAAGCTTTTGATTTAAATAGAGTTCACAAATCAGGAGCTAAATTTGATCCAGAAAAAAATAAATGGTTCAATCACCAATATTTAATTAATAAAAGTGATTCAGCATTAGCAAAAGACTTTACTCCTATTTTAGCATCTAAAGGTTTCTCGACGTCGCTCGAAATGACAACAAAAATAGTTTCGTCTATTAAAGAGAGAGCTAATTTTGTAACTGATTTTTGGGATTTGAGTGATTTCTTTTTTGTTGCTCCAACAGCTTATGATGAGAAAGCGAAGAAAAATTGGAAAGAAGAAACTCCAGCTTTAATGCAGGAATTGATTTCAGTGGTTGAAGAAATAACCGATTTTACTTCTGTGAATATTGAAACGATAGTCAAAGATTGGTTAACTAAAAACGAAATTGGAATGGGTAAAGTAATGCAGCCTTTCCGTTTGAGTTTAGTTGGTGCTTTAAAAGGTCCTCACCTATTTGACATTGTTGAAATCATTGGAAAAGAAGAAACAATTTCCAGAATTCAAAAAGCAATTGAAACAATATAAAATTAAAAAGCCTCGGAATTCCGAGGCTTTTTTTATAAATAAAGAATAACATTCCCGTTTAGAATTCCAGGATTTCCTTTGAAATGATAACCTAGGTTTTTAGAATTTAAATTACCCAGCATATTCGAAATTCCGTATTGATAAGAAACATTCAATCTGAAATGTTTGGCTCCAGCAGTAATTCCAACAGTTGGATAAAAATTAAATTTACCAATATCAGTAATATCTTTAGCTAATAAAGTAGTTCCTGAAATTACATTATTTTCTTTTTCAGCATCAATTTTGAACTTCCCATTTACCTGAACTAAAGGTCCAAATTCAATTGATAGATGATTATCAATTATAGCATAACTCAGTTGTAATGAAATTTGGCCGGAAGGCAATTTGTAATCCACATATTCTTTACCAAAAACCAATTGATCAGTCTGTACCGAAAAATTGTTTTCAGAAAACTGAATTGCATAAACCATATCCCAATTATCATAAAAATTACCTCGTACAGAAAGACCTGCGTTCCATCCGTTTCCAGCTTTGGTTTGAAAATTATTAGTATTTAAAGTAAACTGATTTACTCCTACATTAATTCCAATTCTATTTGCATCGCGATAACCATACTGCGCAAAACTGAATATTGAGAATAAAAGGAAACAAAAAGATAACAGTAGCTTTTTCATAATATGAGTTTTAACAAACACAAACCTAAAGTTTTTTTGTAATTTAACAGAGAAATATTAACTAAATTATACAATATGAACACTCCATTAATTTTTCTTTTATTTGTTGCGCTCTTTATTTTGCTTTCCTCCTTCTTTACCGTTAAGCAACAAACAGCTGTAATTATTGAACGTTTTGGAAGATACCTAAGTATTAGACATTCTGGACTTCAATTAAAAATTCCGATGATTGATAGAATTGCTGGACGTGTCAATCTAAAAATCCAACAATTAGATGTTATTATCGAAACTAAAACTAAAGACAATGTATTTGTTAAACTAAAAGTTTCTGTACAATTTATGGTGGTTAAAGAAACTGTTTACGATGCCTTTTATAAACTAGAATATCCACACGATCAAATTACTTCCTATGTTTTTGATGTTGTACGTGCCGAAGTTCCAAAACTAAAATTAGATGATGTTTTTGAACGTAAAGATGATATTGCAGTTGCTGTAAAGCGCGAATTAAACGAAGCTATGACTACTTATGGTTATACGATAATCAATACTTTAGTAACAGATATTGATCCAGATATTCAGGTAAAAAACGCCATGAATAGAATTAATGCTGCCGATAGAGAGAAAACTGTAGCCGAATTTGAAGCCGAAGCTTCGAGAATTAGAATTGTAGCTAAAGCCAAAGCAGAAGCAGAAAGCAAGAGATTACAAGGACAAGGTATTGCCGATCAAAGAAGAGAAATTGCAAGAGGATTAGTTGAAAGTGTGGATATTTTAAATAGTGTTGGAATCAACTCTCAAGAAGCTTCTGCCCTGATTGTTGTAACGCAACATTATGATACTTTACAAGCCATTGGAGCTGATGCTAATTCCAATTTAATTTTGCTTCCAAATTCTCCACAAGCTGGTAGCGAAATGTTGAATAATATGGTGGCTTCATTTTCAGCATCAAATCAAGTAGGCGAAATGATGAAGAAAAATAGAAAAGTCTTGCCTAAAAAAGATGAATCAAAATTAGAAAAACCTGAAAATCCATCAGAACCAATTGATGAAGTATAGATAAACAAAAAAAGAGGCTTAATCGCCTCTTTTTTTGTTTTTAAACCATTTTATAATAATTGGTATCACTAATCTAAAAATTGTTCCGTAGGAGCTAAAAAAAGTACTTTTAACGGTATCTAAAACATTAGTAGTAATGTTTAACAATGAAAAGCTTTCTTTTGTTTTTTGAACACTTAAAACTAACTTTTGATAACTGATTTCTTTTTCAACTTTTAAAATCTCGAGTTCCCTATCAATTTGAGCATAAGAGGAATATTTCTTTGTTTGCATGATAATTAGTCGTTAAAAAATATTTCTGAAAACTTCTCTAAAATAGGTCCTTCAACAATTTTATCTTTAACTAAAAACAACAAAACCGTTAGAACAAAATAAATTCCGCCTACACAAAGAAAACCATAAGTATAACTTTCTAAATAATTACCAATAGCAAAAGATAATGCAATAGAACAAAATAATAAAACCATACAAATACATAACAAAATTAAGCTGAACTTAAAAATCATAGTGGTTGATTTCATAGCCATCTTAAACGAAAGCAATTTATAGTAAGAAAGATTCTTTTCTATATAATCCTTAGTTTGTTCTTGAATATTATCTGAATGTTCTTTTACTTCATCAAAACCCATAAATAATTAATCTTTAGTTATGATTTGCTACACTACTTTTTTGCAACTTAGCATTTTCTTCTTTTAAAGCTGTCAATTTTTTTTCCAAAAAAGAAATAATATCTTCTGTTTTATGACTCATGTTGGAAACTAAATTTTCAAAGGTATTTTCTAAATCTTGTTTTTTATCTCCTGAAAATCTATTTCGCAAATGTTCTGTTGCATCTTCAAATTTATGTTTCAAATTATTTTTTGTATCATCATAACCTTCTTTAATTTTTCCTCTTGTTTTTGAACCTTTATCGGGTGCAAATAAAATTCCAATTCCGGCACCAACTGCCGCACCAACTAAAAGTGCCATCAATGTATTTTCTCTGTTACTTGCCATCACTACTAAAAATTAAAATTAATACTATTCTAAAATTAAACAATAAATTAATAAAATGATGTTAATATGCCGTTAAAGTGATTTCATTTTTTAAAAACTTTAAATAAGCCTTTATATTATAACATTTAGTATACACTGATAGTCTAACTCATAAAAAACAAAACAATTCATTAAAACGAATTTATGAAAGCTGTTTTTAATTATAAAATTCTATAATTTTTAAAATATAAATAGATTTTTATAATAATAATAAAAAGCGCTTCAATGAGCGCTTTTTGATAGTTATAATTTATTTAAGAGTTGTTCTATAAATTCCTTCTCTCTTTCGGTTGAACTTTTAGGAGGATTAGATTCCAATTTTAAAATTTCGTCTCTAAATGAATTTACAAACTCTGATTCATATTCTAAATGATATAGATTTAAAACTGCTCTTGAACGAACAAAAGTCGATTCGCTTCTAAGAGACATCAAATACAATTTAGATACATCTTCTGGATTATAATCAGAAGTATTTAATGGAGCGTATTTCAAAATCAAATTAGCAAACAACAATGAACTTTTATTATTGTTGATATTTTTCTTGAATGAATTTTGCAATAAACTATAATTAGAAATTCCAGCTAAAGTCTCCCCTATTGCTTTTCTAATGGCAATTCGCTCTTCGCGAGTTTCAACTTTAAAGTATTTATTAATATCTTTTAAAGCATTATTGACACTGTTAATTTCTTTTTTTCCTTTTTCTTCCCAAGCATCTTTTAAACCTACAGTCTTATTAAACACTAATTTAGAAGATGTTGAATCTTTATCAACATTAAAATAACCCAAACGTTGAAACTGAAATTTATCTCCAGAAACCGCTGTAGCTAAACTTGGTTCTACAAATCCTTTTACAATTGAAAGCGAATTAGTATTCATAAATTCAAGGAAATTCTTCTCTTTATGACTATCTGGTGCTTCATCAATAAACAAACGATCGTACAAACGAACCTCTGCTTCTACTGCATGCTGTATAGAAACCCAATGCAAAGTTCCAGCTACTTTTCGTTTAGAAGCTTCACTTCCACTTCCACTCAAAGAATCAGTATCATAAGTCACATGAATTTCAGTAATATTACCTTCAGCATCTTTTACAACACTTTCTCCTTTAATGATATATCCATTTTTAAGACGAACTTCATTACCTATACTTAAACGGAAAAATTTAGCTGGAGCAACTTCTAAAAAGTCTTCTCTTTCAATATATAATTCTCTTGAAAATGGTACTTTTCTATAACCAGCAGTTTCATCTTCCTGGTTATTTTCAGCCTCTAACCACTCCTCTTTTCCTTCTGGATAATTAGTAATTACTAACTTCACAGGATCTAAAACAGCCATTACTCTTGCTGCAGTTTTATTCAAATCTTCGCGTAAGCAAAACTCTAAAAGCGAAACATCAATGATATTTTCACGTTTTGCAACACCAATATTTTCACAGAATTTTCTAATTGAAGCTGCTGTATATCCTCTTCTTCTTAAACCAGAAATGGTAGGCATTCTAGGATCATCCCAACCGTTTACAATATTTTCCTGAACTAATTGTAACAGTTTTCTCTTACTCATTACTGTATAATTCAGGTTCAAACGAGCAAATTCATATTGATGTGGTCTTACTAGATTTTCATCATAAATTTGGTCTAGAAACCAATTGTATAACTCACGGTGCATTACAAATTCTAGTGTACAAATAGAGTGCGAAATTTGTTCTAAATAGTCACTTTCTCCATGCGTATAATCATACATTGGATAAATACACCAATCATTCGCAGTTCTATGATGTTCTTTATGTAAAACACGATACATGATAGGATCTCGCATCAACATATTAGAAGAAGCCATATCAATTTTAGCTCGCAAAATATGCGTTCCTTCTTCAAAATCACCATTTTTCATTCCTTCAAAAAGAGCTAAATTCTCTTCAATAGAACGATTTCTAAACGGACTATCAACACCTGCTTGACTTGGCGTTCCTTTTTGTTCCGCCATTGCTTCTGATGATTGACTATAAATATAAGCTTTGCCTTTATTGATTAAAAGAATGGCCCAATCATACAATTGTTGGAAATAATCCGAAGCATACAATTCCTTATCCCATTGGAATCCTAACCATTGCAAATCTTCTTTGATTGAATCTACATATTCTTGCTCTTCTTTAGCAGGATTAGTATCATCAAAACGCAAATTTACTGGAGCATTGTATTTTAATCCTAAACCAAAATTCAAACAAATTGATTTAGCGTGTCCAATATGTAAATACCCATTAGGCTCTGGTGGAAAACGAAATCTTAATTTATTTTGAGGAAAACCATTAGCTACGTTTTCTTCGATAATTTGTTCTATAAAATGGAGTGATTTTTCTTCGGTTGACATGTCTTAATTTTAAAAAGACAAAGTTATCAAAATTGTTGGTTAAATAAGGAATAGTAGAAATGCTTATTTGCTTTAAAACTATAAATTTCAAATATTTTGTACTTTTGCAACAAAATAAAACAGCGCAATACCCGATTAGATATATGGAAACTATTAAATTAAAAAATATCCGTACTTTTTCCTACCACGGATGTTTAGTTGAAGAAGGAAAAATAGGTTCTGAATACACTGTTAACTTAGAAATTAAGGCCAATTTACAGCAATCTACCCAATCAGATGAATTAGCAGATACAGTAGATTATGTGCACTTAAATCGTATTGTTGTTGAAGAAATGGCTATTCGTTCTCAATTATTAGAACATGTTGCAAAAAGAATAAATACAAGAGTTTTAGATGAGATTCCAATGGTAATGAAAACTATTGTTGAAGTTTCTAAAATCAATCCTCCTATAGGTGGTGATGTTGAATCAGTTACCATTATATTAGAAGAAAGTAGAAATTAAATTCAAAAGTTTTAGAGTAAAACTTTAAAACTTTAAAGATTTTAATTACTTTTGCAGTCCATTAAACAATGGCGTCGTGGCCGAGCGGCTAGGCTGGGCTCTGCAAAAGCTCCTACTCCGGTTCGAATCCGGACGATGCCTCAAAAACCTCTAAAGCAATTTAGAGGTTTTTTTAATGTCTAATTTTAAGATAATTATTTCATCCTGAGGAACGAAGAATTTCCGTTATGTGAGTCACTTGATGAGATGCCTGATTCTTTGGAATGAAAAACTATACTTGATTATTTACTTTGTTAACAACAGATTTTATCATTATTAGATAATAACAAAGCATAAAAAAACCGCTCATTTAGAGCGGCTTGAATATCAATTTTACTATTGTTTTTCAATATGTTCAAAGGCTTTTTTAACCATTTCTTTTTCTTTTGGAAACCAACCCTGAGTTATTAACACTATTCCAAAAACCATTAAAACAATACTAATTCCTTTTTTAGTTTTTAATATATTTGAAGGAGTCATTTTAGTTTGTAATTGTTTAGCTAATACAATTTTAATACAATCAACTAACAAATAAGTGATGATTACAGTACTAAAAAAAGTCATCATTCTTGAAGTTTGCATGTCTAATTTTGGTCCAACCGAAATGATTACAGCCAACCAAAATCCTAAAACTCCAATGTTAATAATATTTAAAAAAAGACCTTTTATAAACAAACCAAAATAATTTTTTTTAATAATTTCATCATCAATTTTTTTAGTATTTATCCTCTTTTCTTTATGTAAACTTATAAATGAAATAACTCCATAGGCTAACATTAAAATACCTCCAAAAATGAAAAGTGCGGGCTTATCTTTTAAACTTTGAATCAATCTAAAACTACCCAAATAAGCTATTGCAATAAAAATAATATCGCCTGAAACTACTCCTAAATCAAAAACAAGAGCGGCCCTGAATCCTTTTACTATACTAGTTTCTAGTAATATAAAGAAAACAGGACCAATCATAAAGCTCAAGAATATACCCCAAGGTATCCCTGATAAAATATCGTTAATCATTAATTTTAAAATTAAATACAGAATAAAAATACATATTTTTTATTCTTTTTCTTCAATTTTTCCCCCTAAAATAGTTTGTTGATTAATTTGCTTTGGTTTTCCGTAGATAGAAACTGTCCCTCCTGCCTTTACTTTAGCATCTACTAAAGTAGTTGCATTAATTTCGGCATTACCTCCAGCTGAGAGGTTTACTGTAGTTTGTGATGTTTGTAAATTTTTAGATTTTAAAACACCACCTGACATGATAATCACATCCTGATTTACTGCAGCTCCACTCAATTCAATAATACCTCCAGTAACTGCTTTTACATTTACTTTTTGAGCATCAACTTTTAGTTTAATATGAGATCCTTCTTTGGCATTCAAACCAAAAATAGTTTGTTTAAAAACGGCATCACTGGAAACTGAGGAACCCTCATTAGCTGAAATATCATCAATATCTTTGTAATATAATTTGATCGAAATAGCATCTCCTGATAATAATTTAGGAAAAGGCATTCTCAATTTTAATTCGCCATTATTATTAACAACTTCTACTTCTTTTTCTCTTGCTCCACTTATAACAACCTTGTTTTCAGTTGAAGCTATTAATTTGACACTGAGTTTATCAAATACTTTTACGGCATTAAAATCTCCTAATTTTTTTGTTACTTGTGCAAAACTTACTTGCGATACAATTGCTATTGCTACTAAAAATACTTTTTTCATTTTCATTAATTTACTTTTATTCAGATCTTCTTAAAAAATTAAAATCCAATTGTTTTTTGACTAAATCGGCGTTCTTTACTTTAACGTAAATTTCGTCTCCTAATTGTAATAATTTGTTTGAAGTTGCTCCAACTAAAGCATATTGTTTTTCATCGAAAGTATAATAATCGTCTTTTATGTCTCTAATTCGAATCATTCCTTCACATTTATTTTCGACAATTTCAACATAAATTCCCCATTCAGTTACACCTGAAATAACACCCAAAAACTCTTCATCCTGATGATCCTGCATGTATTTAACCTGCATGTATTTGATAGAATCTCTTTCGGCATTTGTGGCTAAACCTTCCATGGTAGAACAATGTAAACATTTTGCTTCAAACACTTCTTCATCAGCTGATTTTCCTCCGTCTAAATAAAACTGTAACAAACGGTGTACCATAACGTCAGGATAACGACGAATAGGCGAAGTAAAATGTGAATAATATTCGAAAGCTAATCCGTAATGACCAATATTATCCGTAGAATATTTGGCTTTACTCATACTTCTAATTGCCAGTGTATCAATTAAATTTTGTTCTTTTTTTCCACTTACATCAGCCATTAATTGATTCAAAGATTTCGAAATATCACCAGGATTTCTAAAATCAATTTTATAACCAAACTTTGCAATTACATTTTGCATTGCAATTAATTTATCTTCATTTGGCTCGTCGTGAATTCGATATACAAAGGTTTTATTTTGTTTTCCAATGTATTCAGCCACTTTTTTATTAGCTAAAAGCATAAATTCTTCAATCAAATGATTGGCATCTTTAGCAATTTTAAAATAAACACCTTCTGGTTCTCCTTCGGCATCCAAATTAAATTTTACTTCTACCTTATCAAATGAAATAGCTCCTTCATTCATTCTCCTCTTGCGGAAAATCTTAGCTAATTCGTCCAATTTAAGCGTTGCTGCGACAATTTCTTCCGAAACTTGATAAGAACTACCAGTTATCGAAATTTCTTCGGGAATAACGTCTCCTTTTGTTTCTATGATATGTTGTGCTTCTTCATAAGCAAATCGTTGATCAGAAAAGATTACTGTTCGACCAAACCATTGATTGACAACCTGACATTTTTCGGTGATTTCAAATACTGCCGAAAAAGTATATTTCTCTTCCTGCGGACGTAATGAACAAGCAAAATTTGAAAGTACTTCAGGTAACATTGGCACTACCCTATCCACTAAATACACTGATGTTGCACGTTGATAAGCTTCATCATCTAAAATGGTTCCTTCTTCTAAATAATGCGAAACATCGGCAATGTGAATCCCAATTTCGTAGTTTCCATTTTCTAATTTTTTAAACGAAAGTGCATCATCAAAATCTTTAGCATCTTTTGGATCAATCGTAAATGTCAAAGTATCACGCATATCGCGACGCTTAGCAATTTCAGCTTCTGATATCGAAGTATCAATCTTTTGAGCATAAGTTTCTACCTCAATTGGAAATTCAGCTGGCAAACCATATTCAGCCAAAATAGCGTGAATTTCAGTATCATGTTCTCCAGGTTTTCCTAAAACTTTAATTACTTTTCCAAAAGGACTATCGGCTCTTTTAGGCCAATCTTCGATATGAACTAAAACTACATCTCCGTTTTCAGCTTCGCCTAAATTATCTTTTGGAATAAAAATATCGGTGTACATTTTTGGATTTGCAGTAGATACAAAAGCAAAGTTTTTTTGAATGTCAATAACCCCTACAAAGTCAGTTTTATGTCTTTCTAAAACTTTAATTACTTCTCCTTCAGGACGTTTACCTCTTCTTCGATTATAAACATAAACGCTTACTTTATCTTTATCTAAAGCACGATTTAAATTATTCGTTGGAATAAAAACATCTTCTTCAAATTCAGCACAAATAAAATAAGCCGTTTTTCGACTTGTCATATCAATGGTTCCTTCGTAGTAATCCTGGCTAACCGCTTTGATTAAATATTTTCCAGGTTCACTTTCTATAATTTTCTTTTCGGCAGCTAGAATCTTTAAATCTTTTATAATTTGATTTCTACTTTGTGTATCATCAAGTTCTAAAACTGTTGCTATTTGCTTATAATTAAAGGCTTTATTAGCACTATTAGATAATATTTTTATAATTTTATCTGAGAAACTTTTCTCTTTCTTGGCAGGCTTTCTTAATCTTTTTCCCATACGTCTTTTCTTAAAAGTCGAAAATTACAAAATAGTTACCCAGTTATAAAGAAAAAGAATCAGTTTTAAAGAAAATATAACGTAATTACTTATAGTTCTAAACTTTGTAAAAACAATTCGATATGGAAGCTTTTATCACCATTGCTACTTTTGATTACATTCATGAAATCGAAATATTGAAACATCGTTTGGATCAGGAAGGTCTTCAATATTATTTTGAAAACGAAATCATGTCTTCCATTGCTCCGATGTATTCAACAGCACTTGGCGGAATCAAACTTAAAATTCATCCCAACGATTTTGAAACTGTAAAAGCAATTCTTCTAGAAATGAAATACGATAACAATTTGAAAATCGTTTAATTTTTTCAAAGTTGTCAACATATATTAATATTATAAAAAAGAAAATTTAATTTAAATTAATTTATTGTTTGTTATTATAGCTTGTTAATAGCTACTATAATTTTTTTAGAAATTGTCTTTAAATGAAGTTTTTTGTTGTTATCAAGAGTTATTAACATAGTTATTTATAGTTAAATATTTAATCTTTAAGTCTTTTTGAATTTTAATTAACAATGGTTAATAATCTAAAAGCATTTCAATTTGTAAATAAGTAAATTTTTAATTTTTGTTGATAACCCATTATTAAGTATTGATAACTATTCTAAAAATTCATCAAACTTAATTAGGTTTTTAAATGTCAGTTTTGGATTAGTTTTTTTTCTGATACAACCAAAAAAAACTTCTAATTTTCTTTCTTTACTTATTAACAATTAATGTTAAATTAAGGTTAACTGAAAATCAGCTAATTATGAAAGGCTATTAACAATTCAAAATTTTAACAAATTATTTAAAGTATATTAATTGATTTACAACGTTTTATGAATTTTTAAAAATGTTGATAAACTACTTAGTTAGCTTATTATGTGCCAATTAGCTATCTAAATTCGATTATAGATTTTAGTTATTTTAAAAAATAATAAAATACAAATAGTTTTGGTAAATTTGCACAAAAATAAAAAACATACAAAATGAAAATTTCAATAGGTAACGATCACGCAGGTCCAGAATATAAAAAAGCAATTGTTCAACATTTGGAATCAAAAGGACATCAGGTAATTAATTATGGTACTGATTCAGCAGCTTCTGTTGATTATCCTGATTTTGGTCATCCTGTTGCTAGTGATGTTGAAGAAGGAAAAGCTGATTTTGGAATTGTTATTTGCGGAAGCGGAAACGGAATTGCAATGACTGTTAATAAACATGCAGGTGTAAGAGCTGGTTTGTGTTGGACTAAAGAAATTGCTTATTTAACTCGTTTGCATAATGATGCTAATGTGGTAAGTATTCCAGCGCGTTATACTTCTATAGAACAAGCTATTGAAATTGTAGATACTTTTTTAACTACAGAATTTGAAGGTGGAAGACACCAAAATCGTGTAGATAAAATTGCATGTAAATAAAAATTTTCGCGGTGCTAAGCACCAAATAGAATAGTAAAGCTCAGTTTTTTAACTGGGCTTTTTTATTTTATCTATTAAAGTAAAACCAAATTATTAAAAGTTGAATAATTGTAATCAGCCAAAACTTCAATAAATAGCTTCTTTTAGCTGTTTTATGTCTAAATATCAACATTGCTAATACTGAACCAATAGTTCCACCAATTAACACAAAACCTAAAAGTGTTTTTTCAGAAATTCTTCTTCTTTTGTTTTTAGCCAAATTTTTATCGTAGCCAATAATTGAAAAAGCGAGTAAATTAAGTGCTAAAAAAGTGTAGAATAAAAGCATTATTGGTGATTAATTAAAAGTTAAAGATAGTATTTTCGCAGTACGATTTAGCTAAATTGCTTCTTGATATTAAATTCACATATTTATAATGACTAACATAGATTTCATTTCAAAAACTGTTACTACTGCAGTTATAAACATTCAAAAAACAGTTCAATTACTTTCAGAAGATTGTACAATTCCTTTTATTTCTAGGTATCGAAAAGATGTTACAGGAAATTTAGACGAAGTTGTAATTGAGCAAATTGCCAAACTTCAAAAAGAGTATGATGTTATTGTTAAGCGAAAAGAAGCTATTTTAAAATCAATTGAAGAACAAGGACAGCTTTCATCAGAAATAAAATCAAAAATTGATAAATCTTTTGATTTACAGGATTTAGAAGACTTTTATTTGCCTTTTAAAAAGAAGAAAAAAACTAAGGCGGATGTCGCTCGTGAAAACGGATTAGAGCCTTTGGCAAAAATTATCATGGCTCAAAATAATGATGATGTTGATTTTATTTCGACAAAATACATCAATGAAAATGTTAGTAATGAAGAGGCTGCTTTGCAAGGAGCACGTGATATTATTGCCGAATGGATTAATGAAAATATTTTTGTTCGTAAGCAATTGCGAAGACTTTTTCAACGAAAAGCAACGGTTACAACAAAAGTTGTAAAAACAAAAAAAGACGAGCAGGAAGCACAGAAATTCAATCAGTATTTCGAATGGTCTGAACCATTGACTAAAGCGCCATCGCATCGATTATTAGCAATACTTCGTGCCGAAAAAGAGGGTTTTATCAAGTTTAAAGTCGAAGTTGAAATTGATGAAGCTTATGATATTATTGACGAATTAATTTTAAAAGGACAAAATTCAAGTATGTCACATGTTCAATTAGCCATTGAAGACAGTTATAAACGATTGTTGAATCCCGCTATTTCTAATGAAGTTTTACAAGAAGCCAAAGCAAAGGCTGATGCGAATTCAATTCAGGTTTTTGCGAATAATTTAGGTCAGTTATTGTTAGCGCCACCTTTGGGTGAAAAACGAATTTTAGCGATTGATCCAGGATTTAGAAGTGGTTGTAAAATAGTTTGTTTGGATGAAAAAGGAGATTTGTTATACAACGAAACTATTTATCCGCATGCGCCACAAAACGAAACTACAATGGCAATGAAAAAAATTCGTTCGATGGTGAATGCTTATAATATTGAAGCTATTTCTATAGGAAACGGAACGGCTTCTCGCGAAACAGAATTCTTTATAAAGAAAATTGCTTTTGATAAACCCGTGCAGGTTTTCATTGTTTCTGAGGCGGGAGCTTCGGTATATTCAGCTTCGAAAATTGCGAGAGAAGAATTTCCAAATTATGATGTTACCGTTCGTGGTTCGGTTTCTATTGGAAGACGTTTGTCGGATCCATTGGCTGAGTTGGTTAAAATTGATCCTAAAGCTATTGGAGTGGGGCAATACCAACATGATGTGGATCAAAGTAAACTGAAAGAAGAATTAGATACAACGGTAATTCGTTGCGTGAATTCGGTGGGGGTAAATATTAATACGGCCAGTAAACATTTGTTGAGTTATGTGAGTGGAATAGGAGAGAAGTTGGCCGAAAATATTGTGAATTATCGTTCCGAAAACGGTCCTTTTGAAGATAGAAAACAACTGAAAAAAGTACCACGTCTAGGTGAAAAAGCATTTCAACAAGGAGCCGCTTTTATTCGAATTTCGAATGCTAAAAATCCATTGGATAACTCGGCTGTACATCCCGAAGCCTATTCTATTGTAGAAAAAATGGCTAAAGATTTAAAACTAAAAGTGATAGATTTAATTGGCAATAAAGAAAAAACGGCATTAATCAAACCTGAAAATTATATCACATCAGAAATAGGTTTGTTAACCTTAAAAGACATTATCAAAGAATTGGAGAAACCAGGATTAGATCCAAGAAAATCGGCTAAGATTTTTGAATTTGACCCGAATGTAAAATCGATTAAAGATTTAAAAACCGGAATGATTTTACCTGGGATTGTCAATAACATTACCAATTTCGGTTGCTTTGTAGATATTGGAATCAAAGAAAGTGGATTGGTTCATATTTCTCAGTTAAAAGCTGGATTTGTAAGCGATGTGAATGAAGTGGTTAAACTACACCAACACGTTGAAGTAAAAGTTACGGAAGTTGATGAAGACAGGAAACGAATTCAGTTGACAATGGTGATTTAACAATAATAAAAACGGGGTTCATTAAATTTGAACCCCGTTTTTATTATTGTTTATATGTCTTTAAAGCTGGATAACGCCACCCAAATTAAAGCTATAACCGCCATTTGTTATTTCTGAACTATTGGCGTTATTGATATTTGTTAAACCGTTAAACCATTGTGCATCAATTAAAATTCCAAATTTTTCGGTAATTCCTATTTTATAACCAATTCCAAAAGTGAAACCTAATTGGAAAGATTTTATTTCACTACTAGGAATATTACTAGTATATCCATTTTCTTTTAATTTAGCACTCATTAAAAATGAAGGACTTAATCCAAAGTTTAAATTCCATTTTCTGGTGCTACCAAAGTGCCAGTTTGCATTTATCGGAACGCTTAAATAATTTAATTGATCTTCCCACAAAAAAGGATCACCAACATCATATTTACCACCCATTTTATCAAAAATCAGTCCTGAACGCAAACTCCATCTATTATTAAAATAATAATCAACAGTTGCTCCTAATTCTACTCCTGAATTAAATTCATTAGAATCATTATCTTCATTGTATTCTGAAAAACTAGAAGTTCCAATTTTTGGTGTAATTTCAACAGTACCTTTTTCTCTAATTTGTGCATTAGCAAAGCCAAAAGAAATTAAGGCAACTAATGAGAATAAAATTTTTTTCATCTGATTATTAAGTTAAATTTTGGGCACAAATATAGTAAGTAAAGTCCTTCTAAACTATAATAATAGGAAAAAGTTTATAATGTTTTAACTATGTAAATATTTTGAAAAAGAGATATTGTGATTTAACTCTATAAAAAAAGTCCCGAGATTATCGGGACTTTTTTTATTTTGTTTCTTCGCTTTTGTTTTCTTCTTTTTTATCAGCTGGTTGTTGATCTTCTTTTGCAGCGTTTTTGAATTCTTTAATTCCACTACCTAGACCTTTCATTAATTCTGGAATTTTTTTACCTCCAAAAAGTAATAAAACAACCGCAACTATAACAAGGATTTCTGGTAAACCTAATCTTCCCATGATTGAATAATTTATGCCGAAGCAAATTTGTAATAAATATTGAAGGACAAAGGTAAATAGAATAAATTAATATGAATTCAATTTCACGCAATTATTTAATTTAGATAACGTTAAAAATTATTTAATTTTTTTCAATATTTTATAATGATATGCTAAAGCTCACTAAGTACATTGAGTGACATTAATTATTATATTTGTGAAATAAAGAAAAAGCATGTCGGGTAAAAGATTAAAAAGAAAGAAACTTCACAGTAAATTATTCACTAAAAACCGATTGGTTATATTGAATGAAGATACTTTTGAGGAAACGTTTTCTTTAAAATTGACCTTAATGAATGTTTTTGTAGTAGCCTCATTAGGTGCAATTTTCTTGATTGCAGTGACTACTTTTATCATTGCTTTTACACCTTTGCGTGAATTTATTCCAGGATATTCTTCGACAAAATTAAAGAAAGATGCAACCGAATTAGCTTTAAAATCCGACTCATTAACCACTATTTTGAAGAAAAATCAGGCGTATATTTCATCGATACAAAAAGTATTAACGGGGCAATTAGATTATGCTAAATTCAATAAAGATTCCATTTTAGCAGCATCAGTAGATACTATTCAAAAAGAAGATTTAGCGCCTTCTAAAGAAGAGCTAGAATTGAGAGCCGAGGTGGAGAAAGAAGATAAAAAAGCACAGCAAACTCCAGCCAAAAAGAAGAAGAAATAAAGATTTACTTTTATAACTAAACCAATTTTTTCTTCAACAAACAATAATCAGTAAAACCAAATGTCAATAAAATCAATAGCGGCAAAACTATTTGCTAATAGAATTTATAAAAAAACTCAACTTTGGGCGACCAATCCCATAGCGACTCAAAAAACGGTTTTTGAATCTTTGATTAAAGAAGCACAACATACTCAATTTGGGCAAGATCATCATTTTGATCAAATAAAAACAACTGAAGATTTTGCATTACAAGTTCCTATTCGCGATTATGAACAGTTGAAATCCTATGTTGAAAAAGTGGTTAAAGGTGAGGAAAATGTGCTTTGGAAAGGTAAGCCATTGTATTTTGCTAAAACATCTGGAACTACTTCGGGAGCAAAATACATTCCGCTTACCAAGGAATCAATGCCGTATCATATCGAAGCTGCTCGAAATGCGATTTTGCATTATATCCATGAAACGGGTAAGGCTGATTTTGTAGATGGAAAAATGATTTTCCTCCAAGGAAGTCCTATTTTAGAAGCGAAATATGGAATTAAATTTGGACGTCTTTCTGGAATTGTAGCGCATTTTGTTCCTAAATATTTGCAAAAAAACCGCATGCCATCATGGGAAACCAATTGTATGGAAGATTGGGAAGCTAAGATTGATGCCATTGTAGAAGAGACTTTTCCAGAAGATATGACTGTTATTTCAGGAATTCCTTCTTGGGTGCAGATGTATTTTGAGCGTTTGGAACAAAAAGGCGGAAAGAAGGTTGGTGCTATTTTCAAGAACTTTAATTTGTTTATTTATGGCGGTGTAAATTATGAACCTTACCGCGCTAAATTTGAAAGCCTAATTGGTAGAAAAGTAGATAGTATTGAATTGTTTCCAGCTTCGGAAGGGTTTTTTGCATACCAAGATTCCCAAAAAGAAAAAGGAATGTTGTTACTTTTGAATTCGGGAATTTTCTATGAATTTATAAAATCAGAAGAGTTTTATACCCAAAATCCAAGACGTTACACTATTGGAGAAGTAGAATTAGGAGTGAATTATGTGTTGATTATTTCTACTAATGCTGGACTTTGGGGCTATAATATTGGCGATACGGTTCAGTTTACATCTTTAACGCCTTATCGCGTGATTGTTTCGGGACGAATCAAACATTATATTTCGGCTTTTGGAGAACATGTTATTGGAAAAGAAGTTGAAAGTGCTTTGCAGGAAGCTATGGAAGGAACTAGCATTCGAGTAAATGAATTTACGGTGGCGCCCCAAATTACACCAGCTAGCGGTTTGCCGTACCATGAATGGTTTATCGAATTTGAGCAAGAACCAGAAAACATGAGCACATTTGCGGAAGCGATAGATAACGCCATGCGAAAGCAAAACATCTATTATGATGATTTAATTGTGGGTAACATTTTGCAAAAAGTGGTTATTACCAAAGTGGTTAAAAATGGTTTTCAGGAATATATGAAATCCATCGGGAAATTGGGAGGCCAAAATAAAATACCAAGACTGGCTAATGATAGAAAAATTGCTAATTTTTTATCTAAAGAAATATGAAAGAAGTTAAAAACATATTAAGAACCAGAGCCCAGGAATCATCGGCGGCTATTGAGAAAATGTACATTACGATGCGTCATTTGTTCAATAGAGGATTTTATAAACCAATGGGAATTTCGGGCGATACTTTGCGTGAAGCATTGATGACTTTACGTCCTGAAATTTATGGAAATATTGCTGATGAGAAAGTAGAATTAAAAGGACTTTTATATGTTATTGAGCGTTTGCCAGTAGGGATTGAAGAGTGTCGTTTTATCAATCTAACTTCAGATGAAGGTTATTCTAAATCACATTTTAAAGCTATAGTTCCACCAAAAAGAAGACGCAATTGTTACCGAATTGATGAGGAACAAATGAATATCGAAATTACTAGAGGGCGCTCGGATATTTATGATATTTTGACGCATTTGACTTTTATTTTTATCGAATCGCATAAGATTAAAAACAGAGTTTTAATTGATGATGCAGGCGAAGTCTCTAGAGATTGGTTGAAACTAGAACAGGCGGTTTTGAAAAATGAAAAATTAACGCTGGTTGAAAAGGAAATTGCCATTTCGCATGCGGCTAATATTTTGGGTCGAAGCTTTGAAGACGTATTAGAAATATATGATGATTTTGGTTCAGAGGAAGTAACGGATCGTTTTTTACATGTCATTTTTTGGTTAGGTAAATTAGCTATGGAAGAAGTAGTAAATAACAACAAAAGAACCATTACTTTTAGCCCAATTCTTAGAGAACGTTTAGGACATCATATCCACGGCGAAATATGGGCAACGAACATCAAGGAGGTTTTAAGAGAAAATGATCTTTTAGAACGCCCTATTCATGTTATTAGTGCCAATATGCACTCAGTAATGAACTCTATTTTTGCTAAAAATGTGTTGAAAACCAGCTTCAAAGGCAAGTCGGATTTCGATATTTTTGAAGAATTAAGTAAATCATCGGCGAATGAAGTTAGGAATAAAGTCAAAGAAGTGGCTTTAAAACAAGGAATGATTTCGATACCTGAAAATTCAGGAACCAATATTGACGTCCAAATTTTTGATACTGCCAAGATTGATTGGGCTACAACTTCTTTTCCAAATGCTAATTTTGGCGAAGAAAAACCAGTACTTATTGTGATGGATTATGCCTTTGGCGAACAAGCTTATGAAACCGTTGATGAGTTATTAAAACCCTACAAAAAGAATATTTTCTTGAATGTACAATCGGTTTCTATCATGGGGAAAGCTGGAATTTTAGAAGGTGGAAAAGGGGATATCATGATTCCGAATGCGCATATCAATGAGGGAACGGCAGATAATTATTTTTTCGAAAACGAATTAACTCCCGAAATGTTTCAAGGCAATCATATTGCTGTTTTTTCTGGTTCGATGGTTACCGTATTAGGAACTTCGTTGCAAAACAGAGATTTATTGAAGTTTTTCCACGAATCGACTTGGGGTGTTATTGGCTTGGAAATGGAAGGATCTTATTATCAAAAAGCAATACAATCGGCTTCAAAAATTAGAAAAAGTATCCCCAAAGATGTCAAAGTACGTTATGCTTATTACGCATCTGATAATCCCTTAGAAACGGGTAGTACTCTAGCTTCAGGAGGATTGGGAACAACTGGGGTGAAACCTACTTATTTGATTACCATTAAGATTTTGGAACAAATTTTTAATATCATTTAGATTAAATAGAGGAATAGATTGCTTCGTTCCTCGCAATGACATAATATATGAAAAGAATATTGATTACTGGTGCTGCGGGCTTTTTAGGATCTCATTTATGCGATCGTTTTATCAAAGAAGGATATTTTGTTATTGGAATGGATAATCTCATTACAGGAGATTTAAAAAATATCGAACATTTGTTCAAACTGGAAAATTTTGAGTTCTATCATCATGATGTTACTAAGTTTGTTCATGTACCAGGAGAATTAGATTATATCTTGCATTTTGCTTCTCCAGCGAGTCCAATAGATTATTTGAAAATTCCTATTCAAACCTTAAAAGTAGGTTCGTTAGGGACACATAATTTGTTAGGTTTGGCAAGAGTTAAGAAAGCACGAATTTTAATTGCTTCGACTTCTGAGGTTTATGGAGATCCGTTAGTGCATCCGCAAACGGAAGATTATTATGGAAACGTAAATACCATTGGACCTAGAGGTGTTTATGATGAAGCCAAGCGTTTCCAGGAATCCATCACTATGGCATATCATACTTTTCACGGTGTAGAAACCAGAATTGTGCGTATTTTTAATACTTACGGACCTAGAATGCGCCTTAACGACGGACGAGTAATTCCAGCTTTTATAGGTCAGGCTTTGCGTGGCGAAGATTTAACCATTTTTGGAGACGGAATGCAAACCCGTTCTTTTTGCTATGTTGACGATCAGGTAGAAGGGATTTTTAGATTGTTGCATTCTGATTATGTATATCCTGTAAACATTGGTAATCCAGATGAAATTACCATCAAAGATTTCGCCGATGAAATCATTAAATTAACGGGAACAGAACAAAAAGTGGTGTATCATCCGTTGCCAATAAATGATCCATTACAACGTCAACCAGACACAACAAAAGCTAAGGAAATCTTAGGCTGGGAAGCGAAAGTAAACAGAGCCGAAGGAATGAAAATTACTTATGATTATTTCAAATCTCTGTCTAAAGAAGAACTCTTAAAAGAAGAACACAAAGACTTTACCGATTATATTAAGTAAAATGGAAACGCCTTTAGTATCTGTAATTATTCCAACATTCAATTCTGAGAAATACATTTCAGATACTATTACTTCTGTCCAAAATCAAACGTATAAAAACTGGGAAATGTTAGTGGTAGACGATGGTTCTACCGATGCAACCCATGCTATAATAAGCTCTTTTCTAACGGATAAAAGAATTCAATTTTATTCGTTACAGAAGAATTCCGGAACAGGAGTAGCGCGAAATTTTGGAGTTTCTAAAGCTTCTGGTCGCTATATTTCTTTTCTTGATGCTGATGATTTGTGGAAACCCCAAAAGCTGGAAAAACAGCTTGATTTCCTTATAAAGAATAGACTTCCATTTACTTTTTCGTTTTACGATTGCATTGATGAGCAAGGAAAATCATTGCAAAAAAGAGTGGAAGCACCCAAAAAAATGTCCTATTGGCAATTGTTTTTTTGCAATTATGTAGGCAATCTCACTGGAATTTATGATGTGGATTATTTTGGAAAAATAGCTATTTCTTCCATTCGAAAAAGACAGGATTGGATGCATTGGCTTAGCATTTTAAAAAAGATTAAAACGGCAAAACCAGTTCCTGAAAGCTTGGCTTGGTATCGAGTTAGGGATAATTCGCTTTCTACTTCTAAAACTGCTTTAATCAAGTATAATTTTGCGGTTTACAGACAATTTCACGGTTTTAATTTAGTGATTTCAATACTTTGTATGATTGGGTTTTTATTTACTCAATTAGTGATAAAACCTATTTATAGTAAGGTAAGCTGATTATTTTTTATACCCAATTTTTGTCCTTGGTTTCTCTTCTTCTTTTTTCTCAGTTAGTTCATCCAAATACGAGAAAACTAATTCAATATTTTTATCTTGATTTTCCAGTTTTTTCTGGATTTGAACAATATCTAATTTCATTTCGGTTGTGTCTAAAAGCATTTGTCTCACTTTGGTGAAAATGCGCATAATTTGGATATTGGTCTGAATGGCTTTATCACTATTTAAAACACTTGATAACATTAAAATACCGTGTTCGGTGAAGGCAAAAGGCAAATATTTTTGATGTTGACCTCTTCCATTCTTTAAGGTCACAATTTGTGATTTTAAAGAATCATTTTCTGTTTTCGAAAGTTCAAACATAAAATCTTCTGGAAATCTAGATATATTTCGTCTTACGGCTTGTTTTAAAATTCTAGTTTCAATCCCGTAAAGTAATGCCAAATCTCTGTCAAGCATCACTTTTTGATTTCCAATGTAGTAAATAGTATTAGAAATGGTTTCTTCTGAAAGAATAAGTTCTGAGTTCATCACTTTATAGTTTATAAATACTAATATACGATTTTATTTACATTATAAAAATGATCTAAACTGTTTCAGCTTTCCTCTAGCGGTTCTTTCTAAGGTGTTTTTTCTAAAGAAATGAAATTTTAATCCAGGTTCAAGGTATAAAGTTATAGCATCTTCTATTTTTTGAATTTGTGCCAAATCTAATTTGGTTTCGCTAACATATTCAATTTCGAAACTATCTATTTTAGTTTGCTTGATGACAAATTCTTTTACATTTCCGGCATCTTCAATAATAGACTTCGTAACATAATAAAAGGTCAATCCAGGCGATTTTTTCCCACTTGGTAAAAGAGCAACATCATTGGTACGACCAATTAATTTTTTAAGGATAGGTTTTTCTAAAGTGCTTTTCTCATCTAAAATTCCAATATCGCCAATATCATAACGAATAAAAGGATGGGCTTTATTGAACAAGGAAGTAATAACAACACGACCTTCTTGACCGTAAGGCAAAACCTGATTGTTTTCGTCAAGAATTTCCACAAAAAGTGTTTCGGCATTTACTTGCCATTCGCCTTGAGGGTTTTCAAAAGCGATTAAATCCAGTTCAGATGCTCCATATTCATTGATAATTGGAATTCCGAATTGTGTTTCTAACAGAATTTTATCATCATCAAAAAGCATTTCGGAAGTTACCATACATACTTTTAATGTTGGACAAATATCTTTCAAGATGAGGTTTTGCTTTCGCAAAAATTTGGCAAACAAAACAATCGAACTGGTGTAACCGTTGAGGTATTCGAATTTTGTATGCGTGAATTTCTGTAACATTTTTTCTAAAACTTCATCCGATAAATCGAAAATAGGAAAACGGAAACGCTTAGTTAAAAAGTCCTTGAAAAGTTCTTTTTGATAGCCCATAAAATCCAATGGAATCCCATAAAATCTTGCTTGTAGAGAACGATTAAAATCGATTCCAAACCAGCCAAATCGATACATATTAGAGGCCCAGGTAAGCGCATGAGAATATTTATCCTTTGCAAAAATAAAAGGTTCGCCACTGGAACCAGAGGTTTTGTTGCAGTAGCTGTTCTTTGGCGCAAAGCCATTTGAAAGACGATTTTGTAACGGACTTTGAAGATTAGATTTGTTTAAAATAGGTAAATCTTCCCAGTGCTGTGATTTATTAGAACCAACTAATTTTTGATAAAACGTATTGTTTTGCAAATGATATTCAACAATGGCTTGTTTTTGATTTTCAATAAATTGCTTTTTTTCGGTTGCAGAAAGTGCTATTATTTTGTCCAAATCAGATTTGGCTTTCTTAATTGGGAAAGCATTCAATTGCAGCGAAATGTCGAAAATAGAAAACATAAAAGCGTTTATTTCTTCAAAAATAATATTATAAGCAGAACTACAGCTGGAGAATCGACAACTTTTTAAGAAATAATTATTTTTTACGTCCAAAAGCAATTATTTTTGCAGCACTCTAAAAACGAGTTTTGCAACTAAAATTAAAAGACATGAATATATTACTATTGGGTTCAGGAGGAAGAGAGCATGCATTTGCTTGGAAAATGGTTCAAAGTCCACTTTGTGATACCCTTTTTATGGCTCCAGGTAATGCTGGAACTGATGCTATAGCAACAAATGTAAATATCGCTGTAACCGATTTTGAGGCTATTAAAGCTTTAGTTATTGCTGAAAATATCGAAATGGTTGTTGTAGGTCCTGAAGATCCATTAGTAAAAGGTATTTATGACTTTTTCCTGAATGATGAAGCTTTGAAAAATGTTCCTGTAATTGGACCATCAAAAATTGGTGCACAATTAGAAGGAAGTAAAGAATTTGCTAAAGAATTTCTTGTAAAACATAATATTCCAACAGCAGCTTATGATAGTTTTACTGCTGAAACAGTTGAAAAGGGTTGTGATTTCTTAGAAACTCTGCAGCCACCGTACGTTCTTAAAGCAGACGGATTAGCAGCAGGAAAAGGAGTTTTGATTATTCATGATTTGGATGAAGCCAAAGAAGAATTGAGAAACATGCTTGTTGGTCAAAAATTTGGTGCTGCAAGTTCAAAAGTAGTTATCGAAGAATTTTTGGATGGAATCGAATTGAGCTGTTTTGTTCTTACTGATGGGAAAAACTATAAAATTTTACCAACAGCTAAAGATTACAAACGTATTGGCGAAGGTGATGCTGGATTGAATACAGGCGGAATGGGAGCAGTTTCTCCAGTTCCTTATGTTAATGCAGTGTTGATGGAAAAAATTGAAACACGCATCGTAAAACCAACTATTGAAGGTTTCCAGAAAGATGGAATTCCCTATAAAGGTTTTGTTTTCATTGGTTTAATCAATGTAAAAAACGAACCAATTGTTATTGAATACAATGTACGTATGGGAGATCCTGAAACTGAGGTAGTTGTTCCAAGATTGAAAACAGATTTAGTTGAATTGTTTTTGGCTGTAGCCAATGAAAAATTAGACGAAATCAATCTTGAAATAGACGAAAGAAGTGCAACTACTGTAATGCTTGTTTCTGGTGGATACCCTGAAGATTTTGAAAAAGGAAAAGTAATTACTGGTTTAGAAAACGTAAGTAATTCTATTGTTTTTCACGCAGGAACTAAATTAGATAATGGAAATGTAGTTTCTAATGGTGGTAGAGTTATGGCAATTACTTCTTATGGTGATTCTTTCCAGGAAGCTTTGGCACAATCATATAAAAACATTGAAGCAATACATTTTGATAATGTATATTTCAGAAAAGATATTGGTTTCGATTTAGTGTAATCGAAACCATTTTGTATAAAAAAACCGAATTGCACTTAAAAATGCAATTCGGTTTTTTTATTTAGAGATCTTCTGTTTTTCTATCCTTATTTCAAGAAAGAGTGTGCAGTAGTATCTTGATTTTCAGTTCCTGCGTCTTCAAAAATACGTAATTGTTTAATCCAATAAACCATTGCAGAAGCACAAATAATCATAAAACACCAGTTTATAGTATTTGCTGCAAACCAAGAACTTAACTCTAAAGAGCGTAATCCATCTAATGGTTTGAAAAGAAAATCAACAAAAAGAGATTGTATTCCTTCGAAAAATGCTTTCATGATATAGAATTTAAAATTTTATTAATCGTTTTATAAATGAGTAAATAATTTAAAATTTTATTGATAGAATAAAATTATACTATAACTCGTTTCCTTTTTAAACAAGTACTATATTTACAGTCACAAAAGTATAAAATATCCTTATGATTACAAGTGTTTTTAAAAAATCTACACCATTAAATTTTTCTTTAGTAGTATTTTTGATACTGTTTTTCGATTTTATATATCAAATGCAAGATTTAGCTTGGTCTAATTCGGCTGTTTTGTTATTTAAAAAAGTGGGAGTTGGACTTTTTATTTTAGCTTCAAGTTTAATTACCAGTTTTGTATCTAAAAGAAATGAACTCAGTAAAGACAGTGCTTACAGCATTTTTTTCTTTTTATTATTACTGCTTTTTTTTCCAAGCCTTTATGATAATATCAATCTAGTTTTTGCTAATTTTTTTATTCTTTTAGCTTTTAGAAGACTTATTTCGTTGCAATCTCAAAAAGCATCTAAAGAGAAGATATTTGATGCTTCTTTATGGATTTTTGTAGCTTCAATGTTTCATTTTTGGTGTATTCTTTATTTGGCATTGGTATTTATTTCTATTATCTCGCATGTTTCAGGCGATTATAGAAATTGGCTTTTACCGTTTATTGCTTTTTTTGCAGTAGCAATTATTTTTACCGTGTATTCAATAGTTTTTAATGCTGATGCAATTAGTTATGTTACTAATGGAATAGAAACTGATTTTAGTATTGATTATTTTACCAATAATTATCAAAATGCAGCGCTGTCTATTTATGCCACGGTGGCTTTGTTTTTTGTTATTTCGATGCTAATGACATTGTCTTCAAGACCCTTATTATTGCATGCATCGTTTAAGAAAATTATCATTGGTTTTTTTATTGGAGTAATTATTTTTGCGATTTCAACTCATAAAAGCAATGATCTGTTAATATTTACAATTGCTCCTTTGGCAATGATGGCCACGAGTCATATCGAAATGCCGCAGTTAAAATTAAATCAGGAAGTTGCTTTAGTAGTCTTAATTCTTTGTAGTTTATTTGCTTTTTTCTCTCAATTATAATTTGATTCCATAAGCTAAATCACCAGCGTCTCCAAGGCCCGGAACAATATAACTATGCTCATTTAGTTTTTCGTCTAAGGAACCAATCCATAAATGACAATTCTCTGGCAAATGTTTTTCTAGATATGTAATGCCTTCTGGAGCGGCAATTGTTACGGCAATATGAATAGTTTTTGGAGTTCCTCTTTCCATCAATCGATTGTAAACCGCTACAATAGATTGTCCCGTAGCGAGCATTGGATCTATTAATAATAAGCATTTATCGTTAATATCGGCAATGGCTTGGTATTCTACTTTTATTTCAAAATAGTCATCATTATTTGGATGGTATCGGTAGGCCGAAATAAATCCGTTTTCGGCTTGGTCAAAATAATTTAAAAATCCCAAATGCATCGATAATCCAGCTCTTAAAATAGAACAAAGCACGATTGGTTGGGCAATCTTCGTTGTTTTTTTGATTCCAAGAGGCGTCTGAATTTCGACTGCTGTATAATCTAATTCTTTACTCAATTCGTAAGCCATAATTTCGCCTATGCGCTCGATATTTCGTCTAAAACGCATAGCTTCATTATGAATACTAACGTCTCTTATTTCGCCTAAAAAGTGATTTAAGACGCTATTTTTATCTGATAAATCATGAATTTGCATAAGAGAAAAATTGTTTTAATAATGAGAACTAGAAAGTTGAATTGTAATTTTTTTATAAAAGTATAAAAAGTATCTTTGTCTAAATAAAAAGATAAATATGTTTTCAAAATTAGCCTATTCCGTTTTTGAACAAAGTATCAAAGATTATCATCAATTTGATAATGTTGACCAACCGATAAACAATCCTTTCCCAAAGGAGCAGTTTGAACATTTATTGTATCTAAAAAATTGGATTGATACAGTACAATGGCATTTTGAAGATATTATTCGTGATCCACAAATTGATCCAGTTGCGGCATTGACTTTGAAAAGAAGAATTGATGCTTCTAATCAAGAACGTACGGATATGGTGGAATATATCGATAGTTATTTTCTTCAAAAATACAGCAAAGTGCTTGTAAAAGAAGAGGCTAAAATCAACTCAGAAAGTCCAGCTTGGGCATTTGATAGATTGTCTATTTTAGCATTGAAAATTTATCATATGACTGAAGAAGCTACTCGTGCAGAAGCTTCACAAGAGCATAGAGATAAATGCCAAGAAAAATTAAATATTCTTTTAGAGCAAAGAACTGATTTATCTACAGCTATTGATGATTTATTGACTGATATTGAAAATGGTGATAAATTCATGAAAGTGTACAAACAAATGAAAATGTACAATGATGATGAATTGAATCCTGTTTTGTACCAAGGAAAGAAATAATTGTAAGGTCAGTTGACTTCAAAAATTAAGCATATCGCCGTCATGAGACTTTCCGCTATGGGAGATGTTGCCATGACGGTGCCTGTTTTACGCGCTTTTGTAAAACAAAACCCTACGGTGAAATTAACGGTAATTTCACGTCCTTTTTTCAAACCTTTTTTCGAAGGAATACCAAATGTTTCTTTTTTTGCTTTTGACGAAAAAGAACGTCACAAAGGTTTTCCAGGATTGATTCGGTTATTTCAAGAATTAAATCAGTTGGATATTGATGCTTTTGCCGATTTGCATAATGTACTTCGTTCTAAAATTGTCCGTACTTTTTTTAGTTTAACAGGAAAAAAAGTAGCTTCGGTTAATAAAGGAAGAAAAGGGAAAAAAGCCTTGACTCGCGCCGAAAATAAAGTGTTTGAACAATTACCGACCATGTTTGAAAGACACACTAAAGTCTTCGAACAATTAGGTTTTTCCATTGATTTATCATCCCGAAGCATCGGGACAGAATTCCCTGCGAAAGCTATTTTAAGCAAAGAAATTCTTGATATAATAGGAGAAGACAATGCGAAACTAATCGGAATAGCTCCTTTTGCCCAATATGATTCCAAAGTTTATCCTATTGATTTGATGCAGGAAGTAATCAATCTATTAGCTGAAAATGCCAATTATAAAATTTTGCTTTTTGGCGGAGGAAAGAAAGAAATCGAAATCCTAGAATCGCTTTCTAAAGGAAAACAGAATGTGATTAACATGGCCGGAAAAATCAAATTTCAGCAGGAATTACAATTGATTAGCAATCTGGATGTCATGCTTTCTATGGATTCTGGAAATGCACATATTGCAGCTATGTTGGGAGTAAAAGTCCTCACACTTTGGGGAGCTACACATCCTTATGCTGGTTTTTCACCATTCAATCAACCATTAGAAAATGCGTTGGTTTCGGATAGAGAAAAATATCCATTATTACCTACCTCAGTTTACGGAAATAAAAAAGTAGCTGGTTATGAAGATGCTATGCGAACGATTTTACCTGAAAAGGTAGTCTCTAATGTTGAGTTGCAGTTAGCTGATTAAATTTCTAAAAATTCGAAAAATAAAAAAAATCACAAATTCCAGTTTTTACAGTTGAAGTTTTGGATTTTATATTTAACTACCTAACAATCATCAGTATCTAAATAAATCGCATTTATATTTAAGTTTATTTTTTAGTTTTTTTGAAAGAATAATTTTATCAATTATTTAACAATAGAGTTTGAAATTAATAATACTTTTACCCTAGGTAAGTTCGCTCTTTTAGAAAAGTGTTAAATTTACATTAATTTATTTTTATCTATTTCGAAAGGCAAGTACTATAAAACAAAACTATTTATGAAAAGAATTTTAGGGTTAATTACAATTTTGTTTTTATTTTCATTTTCAGCATTTTCTCAAAAAGCAAATCTTTCGGGTGTTATAACCGATGGGAACGAAAAAAAAGTGGTTTACAATTCAGTTATTGCCTTATTAACTCCTATAGATTCTATTTTATATAAGTTTACCCGATCAGACAAAGAGGGAAAATTTAACTTCAAAAATGTAAAACCAGGAAACTATATATTGATGACTTCACATAGTCAATATGCCGATTATGTAGATGCTATAAACGTTACCGAAAACCTAAAAAATTTAGGGACTATCAATTTGAGAAGTAAAATAGAACTGCTAAGAGAAGTAGTTATAAAGACAGGTTCAATTAGAATTAAAGGAGATACTACAAGCTACAGAGCAAGTGATTTTAAAGTTGATGCCAATGCAAACGTAGAAGAATTACTAAAAAAATTACCAGGAATTCAAGTAGATAGAAATGGAGTTATAAAAGCCATGGGCGAAACCGTTCAAAAAGTATTGGTGGATGGCGAAGAATTTTTTGGAGACGATCCTGGTATGGCGGTCAAAAACTTAAGAGCTGATGCTGTAAAAGAAGTTCAGGTTTTTGATAAGAAAAGTGATCAAGCCGAGTTTACAGGAATAGACGATGGAAATACTAAAAAGACAATTAACCTAAAATTAAAAGAGGATAAAAAGAAAGGGTATTTTGGAAAAATAGATGGAGCCAATCAGCCTTTTACCGATGCCGATTCCAGATACAATAGCAATTTGATGTTTAGTAGTTTTAAAGGAAAAAGAAAGTTATCGGCATTTTTATTAAATGGAAATACAGGGCAAGATGGTTTGAGCTGGGAGGATAGCGAGAAATTTGGAGCTCGTGATAATAATTTTAGTATGAACATGGATGATGATGGAAATGTAAATTATGAATGGGTTGGGGATAATAATGATGGAGAACCTAATATAAATACTCAAAACGGATTTATTAAAAACACCAATTCTGGTTTGCAGTACACTAATAAGTGGAATGATAAACAAACATTAAATGTGTCACCAAAATTCAATAAGCAAATTTATACCAATAACAATAGTAGAATTTCGCAAACACAGGTGGGAGATACTCAATTAAATGAAGTAAGATCTACAGAAACGAATGTAAACAGAAGTAATTTTAAACTAAATGCTATTTATGACGTAAAATTAGATTCGGTAAATTCTATAAAATTCTCTGCCAAAACAAATTTTTATACTACTGATAGCGATGAATTTACAAACGGAAATACAACTGGAGATGGGGGAATATTAAAAAACAAACAACAGAAAATATCCACAACAAATTCTGATAAAACCTCTTTGTCTGCTAGTCTTTTATTCAAGCATAAATTTGCCAAAGCACGTCGAACATTTACTGTAAATAGTAGTTGGAATATTTTAAGTACTAACTCCAATAACTTTTTAAAATCTTCTAATGAAAGTTATGTTGATGGTGTTTATGCTAAAAAAGACGATGTGGATCAAAATAAAATAGGCGATAGATCAAATCAAAATTTCACAGCAAACTTTAGTTATTCTGAACCTATTGCTAAACAATTTGCATTACAGTTTGCTTACCAAATTTCCTATGATAAAGGTAAAAACAACTATTTTACCTATGATTATTCGGATATTACAGGCAAGTATGACGAGGAAGTAAGTTCATTGTCAAACCAGTTCAGACAGACCGTAATTACACACAGACCCAATATAAAATTGAGTTATAATGCTAAAAAAATCAATTATAGCTTTGGTAGTGGTTTTGGTTTTACGTCTTTTGATTTGTTAGATGAAACTTTAGACAAAGAATACAAACGAAGCTATACTAACTTTTTTCCATCGGCAAGTTTCTCATTCAAGTACAAAAGCAATAGTAGCTTACGTATCAATTATCAAGGGGCAACCAGACAGCCTACTCTTGATCAATTGCAGCCGTTGAGAAACAATCAGGACTTTTTTAATCAAACCGTAGGGAATCCTGATTTAAAGCAATCTTTTACAAATAGTATAAACATAAACCAGAGTAGTTATGATATGTTGACAGAGAGACAAATCTACCAAGGACTGTCTTTTAGAACAACAAGTAATTTAATTTCATACAGCAGAGTTATAGATGCAGAAACTGCAAAAACTATTTCTAAACCTATAAATACAAACGGAAATTTTTCGGGAAATTTCTATTTTGGATATGGACAAAAAATAAAAAAATTAGATTTAAGAGTTGATGTTAGCCCGTCTATTAGCTATAATAAAACGGTGCTTAGTATTAATGACAAATTGAGTGATGCTAAGAATTTAAACACAGGACTCTCGGTTAATTTATATAAGTTCAAACAAAAACAATACGATTTAAGCTTAAATAATAGATTTTCAATAAATAGAAATACGACTTCTCAAAACGATGAAGTCAAATCCTATAACACTAATAATTTGAATCTGAATATTGGAGTTTATTTTGCAGAGAAATGGAAACTATCTACAGATTACAATTTAAATTCGAGACAAAAAACCATCGATTTTCAAGACAATCTTACTAATCAATTGTGGAATGCAAGGTTACAGCGTACCTTTAAAAACGATGAGTTTACAGCTTATATCCTAGTTCGAGATATTTTGAATCAAAACATAGGCATACAAAGAAATATTTATGAAAATACCATTAGTCAGGAACAAAACGATAGACTTAAAAGGTATGCTATGATAGGTTTTACCTGGAATTTTAAAAACAAAGGCGAAACAGCAAAAAAATAAATTACACGCTAATTGGGGTTGTAACTACTGGAAATTTCAATGACAATTCCACAACTCATAACCTATAACTCATAACTTACAAACGATGAAATCAATACTTTTTTTTATTACTGCTCTAGTTTTTACAACTACTTCAATAGCACAGCAATTTGTAGATAAAGCTGTAATTGAATATGAAGTAAATACCAATCTAAAGAAAATGATGAGCAATCATAGTTGGGATGAGATGATGAAAGATAATTTATCAGATCTTAAAATCTCGTATTTCACCTATACGTTTGCAGACAACAAGAGCATATTCAAATTTGATAGATGGAGTCCAAAAACAAGAATTCCAAAATACCAAAAAGAGGCAGATGAAGAAAACATCTGGTATTTTGATTTTACAAAAGGAATGATAAATATGCAAAAACAAATAGCAGGAACTAATTTTGTTATAGCCGACAGTATACCCAAAATTCAATGGAAGCTTACAAATGAAAACAGAGAAATAGCGGGTTACAATTGCCGAAAAGCAGTAGGGAAAATTATGGATGATGTATATGTATTTGCTTTTTACACTGACGATATTACTATTTCTGGCGGCCCATGTTCTACAAATGGTTTGCCAGGTATGATTTTGGGTCTTACAATACCAAGATTATATACTTCCTATATAGCCACTAAAGTAGATGTAACACTTAGTAACACCTCCGGCATAAAACCAATCGAAGCTAAAAAAACCTATGATTTAATAGGCTTAAAATCGTTATTAGAAGAAAAAACAAAAGATTGGTATAGCTATGGCGAGGATAAAGAAGAAGGTAAACGACAAAAAAATATCTTCTTATGGAATGCTTTTTTATAAGTTTAGTATAGACAGGTTTTAGGATTGTGTCAAACCGAAACTGATTTACAGCCAAATCTTCTCATCTTGGCAACGTTTCAATATGTAACTTTTTAGATTCGAAATAGTTCCTTGATAATTAGGAGTATCATATCCAAAACGCTCGTGTTCCATTTGCTCTTTTTCGATTGCATTACAGCCTTTGATGACTTCCTTTAACATATCGAGCATTGCTAATTCTTTATTGTCCGTTTTCTGAAATTTAAATTCCACTATTTCATCTTGCAATTCTTCACAATAGTTCATAAGCTTCTTTACTTCTGGCTCGTCAAGAAGGGAAGGATTGTTTTTGAATATTTCTCTAATGGATTTCATATTAAAAAGACTTAAAATGATTGATTTTCTACAATTTCAAATCTATATTTAAATACAAAACTTAAACAAATTAAAATTGGTAAAGCAAGCCATGCAGTAAAAATTAATTCCATCCCATTCTGCCCGCCAGAGCCATAACAAATTGTTTTTGCATCTGTAAAAAATTGTGCTAAACAACCTTGTAGAGAAATATATTCGACGAAATTGAAAATTGTTAATTTTGTAAGCGTTGAATTTTTAGTTTTTTCAATATTTTTTATGAAAATTATTGGTGCAACAATAGAGACTATAGTTGTCAATATCCATAGATATTTCCAATATTTTTCACATTCAATATTAAGTTTTTCAGTCAAAAGTTGAAATAAGAAAAATAAGATTACTGTAAAGCCTGGAATAAAAATCCCTATTACACATGAAATCAATGTAGGTTTTAAGAAATTAAATTTCATTTTCTTTAATGTATCCATAAATCATTTTTCGCTAATATAAGAAAAATCACAACTTTCCTAAAACAAAAAAAACTTCCCTTTTCAGAGAAGTTTTTGTTGTGAATATTAAATCTTTTTATGCAAAAAGATTAAGCTACTAAGTCATATTCTCCAGCTTGATCAAGGAGGTAATAACCTATTGTTTTGTTTTTGTTTTTATCTACAACCACCACAACAAAATTATTGTCTTTTTCCGTAGATAGTAGAATGTGTTCAAAATCTTCGGTTGAATTTCTATAAACTTTATAGATTAATTCACGTTCTTTAATTTTGTGTGATAGAATTTTAGCCGTTTTTAATTGGCTTACAAAAGGCCAAATGTTAAAAACAGTTATGTCTTTGGTTGAAATTTCCAACATTTTCCTAATCATTGTTGAACGATATTTTTCTTCATCAAGTAATTTAGGTACTTTTTTAGTTCTCAATATTTTAATAATGATTAAAGCACAAAAAAGAGCAGTTACTACAAATAGTAAAATAAAAGAGAGATGAAGAGGATGAATTTGGTTGTGGAAGGTCATAATATTTAATGTTTTAAATAGGTTGACAATTAGGTTTGACTCTACAAATCTATTCTAAGTTTAGAAAGATTGCGATTATCTTAGATTTAGTACTAAGATAATAAAAATATAACATTTTTAAGCAAAAAAAAACTTCCCTTTTCAGAGAAGTTTTTAAGTTAATTATTTAAAATTCAAATTATTGTAAATAGGAATTTAACGACTAAACATCATCATAGTCTACATAAATCACTTCAGATGTGGGATGTGCTTGGCAGCTAAGGATTAGTCCGTCTGCGATTTCTTTATCGGTTAGAATAGAGTTTTTCTTCATTTCGGCACTTCCTTGAGTTACGCGACAAAGACAGCTGCTGCAAATTCCACCTTGGCAAGAATAAGGAGCATCAATTCCTTGTTTTAAAGCGGCTTCCAGGATGGTTTGCTTTTGAGACATTTCAAATGATGTTTCTTCATCGTCAACCATAATGGTAATTTTAGAATGTCCAATTAATTCCTGAATTTCATTCTCATGAACCGAAGAGGTGAAAAGCTCATACTTAATAGCCGATTCTTTTACGTTTTTCTCTTTCAAAATGCCTGAGATAGTGTCAATCATTTCTTCAGGTCCGCACAAATAGAATTTTTCAAATTCTAATTCCTTGTGTTTGTTGTTCAAAACATAATTCACCACCGATTTGTCTATACGACCAAATAAAGCTTCATCAGCTTTGGCTTGACTGTAAACATAATGAACAAATAATCGGTTTACATATTGCAAATGCAAGTCGTGTAATTCTTGGTGAAAAATGGTTTGTTCAGGCGATTTATTTCCGTAAACCAATACAAAAGAACTCTTTGGCTCACTTTTTAAAACTGATTTCAGGATAGACAAAACAGGTGTAATTCCGCTTCCAGAGGCAAAAGCTACATAGTTTTTTTGTTTGCCAGATTCTGGTTCTAAGATGAATTTCCCTTCTGGTTTTCCTACTTCAAGGACATCGCCAGCTTTTAGTTTTGTATTAGCAAATTGTGAAAAAGCACCGTCCTTAACGGCTTTAACAGCAATACGCAATTCGCCACTTTCAGGAGAAGAACAAATAGAATAAGCACGGCGAATTTCTTTTCCGTCCAATGTTAATCTAATATTTACATATTGTCCTGCAATGAATTTATAGTTGTCTTTTAGTTCTTCAGGAACATTAAAAAGAATCGAAACGGCAGCTGCGGTTTCTCTTTTAACCTCTTTTATAAGGAGTTTAAGAAAATTTGGCATGGTATATAATTTTTTGCAAATATACTAAAGTGAATAGGTTTCTTAAATCAAAGTTTTTGAAATTTAACATGCCTAAATAATTTATGTATAAGAATCTTATGTATATTTGTTTTTCAAAATGAGAAGGAAATGAAAAATTCACAATTGTATAAAGGAAGTTTGAACACCATTATCATGAAATTATTAGAAGAAAATGGTAAGATGTACGGTTATGAAATTACCCAGAAAGTAAAAGCTATTACTCAAGGTGAATTAAATATTACTGAAGGAGCATTATATCCTGCTTTGCATAAACTGGAAGCCGAAGGTTTGCTTGATGTGGAGATTGAAAAAGTAGATAATAGAATGCGAAAGTATTACAAACTCACTGAATCTGGTACTAAAGAAACCGTAAACCGATTAGCAGAATTAGAAGATTTTATTAGAAACATGCAGAGTTTAGTGAACCCAAAATTAGAATTTTAATTTTCGAGCTATGAAATTAACTAACGAACAAATCGCAATAATTGATCAAACTTTAATAGATAAAGGTTTGATTTATGAAGACATTAAACTAGAATTGATAGACCATATTGCAACTGATATTGAAAATCAGTTAGAGAACCAAGAATCTGATTTTGATGCTGCTCTTTCGAAAGACATTATTAAATGGGAAAAGGCATTGGAAGAAACTTCTAATATTTGGGGAAATGTTATTGGTTCAAGAATAGTAAAAGAAAAATTTTCTAAGATCACTAAAAATCAATACAAATTCTCTTTACTTGCGGCTGTTATTTTTAGTATTTTAATGACAACCATTACAAGGCTAAAACCTGAAGAATATGTTTATAATAATTTACATTTAGTTTTTTATTCGGTATATTCTTTAATCTGTTTAATTAACATAATAAGTATGTTTTTTATCTGGAAATTAAAAATAAAAACAATTTATGGGCGATTTTTTCAAGTAAATTTAGGTCTAACAGCCTTTAATCTTTATCTGATTTATTCAGGTTTAAACAGACTAAGCAATTTGTATCGTTATTATAGTTATAAAAATATTTTTTTAAACTTTTTAGATTGGATTTTTAAGGGTTTCTACTTTTTCATGGCTGTCTATTTAGTTATGATAGCAGTAGAACATTTTAAAATTGTGAAGAAATATAAATTGGTTTGATTATGAAATTGACAATAGAGCAAATAACCGTAATCGAAGATACTTTGATTTTGAATGGTTTAAAATTTGAGGATTTAAAATTGGAAATTACTGATCATATTGCTTCAGAAATTGAAGTTTTAATGAAAGAAAATGCACTTTCATTCGAAGAAAATTTAAAATTTGTTTTCAAGAATTGGAAAATCCAATTACGACCTACTTATTCCTTTTGGTTCAGATATAGTAAATCAACTCCATATATTGTTACAAATAAATGTACTAAAATAGTAAACCGTATTTTGTTATTATCTCTAATTACTGGGACTTTGACTTCATTTGTATTTAGTCTATTTATGAGATATTTACAAAATGAAGAAGTAGTTTTCGGATTAAATAATTTGTTAAAATTTTTAAGTATTACGGGAGTTATTCTATTTATTTATGCTAAATACAAGATTTGGAAATCGATACATTTGTCTACTTTTGGTTATTTGTTTGATAAGAGTGGTTTCTGGCAAATTTTTAATCTAATTTTAATTGCAACAGGTGTTTTTAAATTTAAAGTAAACACTTCTATTTTTGATTTTCATTTTATACAAACTATTTTTCCAATAACCATTTTATGTCTTTCCATTTTCTATTTAAATCTTGCCTACAATCACTTGCAATTCAATAAAAAAAGGACTGCTTTTCAATAATAAAACCAAGTATTTAAATCAACTCAAAAGCTTTTCCATTTTTAAATTTCTATATTTCAAAAAGAAACGTATTTTTACAAGTCATTATACTAAATTTTTATTTTAAAAGTTTAATGATAAAAACTACCAACCATTGAAAACCAACAAATTTAAATATTCAATTCCCTTAGGGTGTTTGTGTGTTTTGGTAGCTTGTTCTACTAGGAACGATAGTTTTTTGTCTCGCAATTCGCATGCTTTAAGTACGAAATACAATATTTTATACAACGGGCAAATAGGATTAGACAAAGGAATTAAAGCCATTCAATCAAGTAATCAGGATAATTTTTGGGAGCGTTTGCCTATTGAGCCAATGCGAATCAATGAAGATGTGGTGGTTGCTGATACTACTAAAAATGCCGATTTTAAATTGGCGGAGACCAAAGCTACTAAAGCCATTCAGAAACATTCGATGAATATTGGAGGCAAAGAGCGAAATTTTCAAATCGACGAAGCCTATATATTATTGGGTAAAGCCCGTTATTACGATCAACGATTCATTCCAGCCTTAGATGCCTTTAATTATATTCTATACAAATATCCTAATAGTAGTAGAATTGATGAAGCTAAAATATGGCGCGAAAAAACCAATATGCGTTTGGGTAACGATGCTTTGGTAATAAAAAATATTAGCAAAATGCTCAAAGAACGCAAACCTAGGAAACAGGTTTTGGCTGATGCCAATGCACTTTTAGCGTCGGCGTTTTTAAATTTAGAAGAAAAAGACAGCGCTATTGTCAAATTGAAACAGGCAGTCATTTTTACCAGACATAATAATGAAAGAGCTAGATACCGTTTTATTCTAGGACAGCTGCATGAAGAAATAGGTCAGAATGAGGTTGCCAGAGCGTATTACCAATCGGTGGTGAAAATGAATAGAAAAGCCGATAGAAAATACATGATGCAATCGCAGGCTAGATTAGCTGGTTTATTTGATTATCAAAATGGCGATAAATTGGCTTTCGATAAAAAATATCATAAGCTGTTAGAAGATCGTGAGAACCGTCCTTTTTTAGATATTTTAAATTATCAAATGGCTATTTTTTATGATAAGCAAGGCAAGGACGAAAAAGCTTTGGAATATTATAATGCTTCTTTAAAGAAAGCTACGTCAGATAATTATTTAATGGCATCGGATTATAGAAACATTGGAAACAACTATTTTAAAAATGCTAATTATCTAACTGCTGCTAAATATTATGATAGTACTTTGGTAAAACTAAACCCAAAAACCAGAGAGTTTATTCATATAGAAAAAGTGCGTAAAAATCTAGATGATGTTATTTTATATGAAGCTATTGCTGTTAGAAATGATAGTATTCTTAAAGTGGTTTCAATGCCAGAAACGGATAAGCTGACTTATTTTGATGGCTATATCGAAAAATTAAAAAAAGCTGATGAGGCTAAAAAAATTGTAGTAGAAAAAGAAGCCGAGAAACAAAAAAATATCGAGAGAAACAGTCAATCGGCAACAGCTGATGCTGCTGTTTCAGCTTCGGGAAAGCCAGTAGCTAAAACCTCATTTGCACCACCATCAATGGCAGGTCTTCAAGGAGCAGATAATAACAACTTTTATTTTTATAATCCTACATCGGAATCTTTTGGAAAAGTAGCCTTTAAGAAAAACTGGGGAAAACGTAGTTCAGATGGATATTGGAGAGTTTCCTCTTCAGGGAATAATAACAATACTGCTCTTGCTAAGGATTCTACAGCTATTGTTCAGCAAGATGAAAATATAGAAAAATCAGTAAAAGAGAAGGAAGTTGAACCTAAATATACTGCCGACTTTTATTTAAAACAACTTCCTACTTCAGCAACGGCTATTGATAGTATTGTTAAAGAACGCAATGATGCCTATTATCAGCTGGGAATTATTTATAAAGAAAAGTTCAAAGAGAATGATTTGGCTGCAAAAAAATTAGAGCAATTATTAGCAAATCAGCCTGAAAAAAAATTGGTGCTCCCTACATTGTACAATTTGTTTAAAATCTACCAAATTACTGATAGCGCTAAAGCCGAAGCAATCAAGAACAAGATTACATCCCAATATCCTAATTCTCGTTATGCTCAAATTTTAAATAATTCGAATGTAATTGTCGAAGAAGGAAGTCCTGATGTGGTTTATAAAAAACTATATCAACAGTATACCAATGAAGAATTTGATGCTGTTTTAGGAAAAATTGATGGTTTGATTAATCAGTTTTCGGGCGAAGAAGTAGTGCCGAAATTGGAACTTTTAAAAGCGCATACCATTGGAAAACTAAAAGGACTAACAGCTTATAAAACAGCCTTAGAATTTGTTGCCGATACTTATCCTAATACCGAAGAGGGCAAAAAAGCCCATAGCATTTTGGCAGAACAAATTCCGTTATTAGAGAAAATGGATTTTGATTTCAAACCTTCCAATCATTGGAAAATATTGTATCCAATAACTTTAGATGCTAGTAAAGATAAAAAAGCCATAGAAGAAAAAATTGCTAAGTTTATGAATGCTGAGAATGCACAAAAGTTGAATCTCGCTTTTAATTCATATACTAATAATGAAGGCTTTGTAATTATCCAAGGAATCACAACCCAGGAATATGCTGCGAGTGTAGTCGATGTTTTAAAAGAGAATCCAAGTTATAGAATAGCAACGCCAGCGATAATAATTTCTAATGAAAATTATAAAATCATTCAAATTAAGAAAAATCTAAATTCTTATTTAGAAGCCAAAAAATAATCACGATGTTCAATAAAAAAGATAAGCCCTATACTGACCTTTTAGGAAAAACCAATAGAATTGTAGAAGGAACAATCATAAAAGGAGATATTATTTCGAAGGCTGATTTTAGATTAGATGGCGAACTCATAGGGAATTTTCAATCTGAGGGGAAACTCGTTATTGGTCCTTCAGGAAGTGTTACCGGTGATATTAGTTGTAATAATGCTGATATTGAAGGTAAATTTAGTGGAACAATTAAGGTAGTAGAATTATTAAATGTAAAATCCAAAGCAAGTGTTCACGGTGATGCTACCGTGGGAAAATTATCAGTAGAACCAGGAGCCGATTTTAGCGCTTCTTGTACCATGAAAGAAAATTCAATAAAACCTATAAGCGATGGAGGAGAAACCAAACAATCGAAGACCTAGCAAATGGCTGGCATTGATTAACATTCCCATTCAAATGGGAGCAATTATTTTTTTGTTTTCCTATTTAGGAGGCTGGTTGGACGAAAACCATCCACATCCTAAAATATACTATAATAAGGTTTTGGTTATGCTAGGCGTGTTCTTAGCATTGTACAATGTGATAAGACAAGTCAACGAGATTAACAAAGACAAAGATTAATTAAATAAGGAATGCCTTTTAGGCAAAACAGCAATTATGATTTTTAAAAATTACAAGTCATTTTTATTTTTAGTGATTTCAGTAGTAGTTGCTTATCTGTTACACAAATTGGTTTTTTATTTTTTCAAAATCAATCAGGACAGCTTTTATTATAGTTTAGAAAAGCTGTATTCTATCTTTTTTATCCTTTCTATAGTGATAATTTTCATACTGTTAAAGATAAAAGAACGCAATTTTGATCAGTTAGGAATGTCTTTTATGTTGTTAACCAGTGTAAAAATGGTTTTCTATTATTTCCTCTTGAAGCCAATTTTGAAGATTAGGCATTATGACATCACAACTGAGAAAATGAATTTTTTTGCGTTATTTATTATTTTTTTGACGATAGAGACCGTTGTAACTATAAGAATATTAGGCGAAAAGGAATAAAAACAGGGCTTTATTGAGGGTTTAAAAAAAATATGTTTTTATATCCTTTTAGATATAAAATAATAATGTACCTTTGCGCCAAATTTTAGAAACGTAAATATAACATATTTTGTAATTATGGTGATTTTAAAGAGACCACTTAGATTGATAATAGCAACATTTTTAGCGTGTCTTCCATTGATTAGTTTTGCAAATCAAGAAGTTGATTCGGTACAAGTAAAGGCAGAAGCAACTCACGAAGTAGTAGCCGAAGGACACCATGAGGGAGCTCATGCTGAACCTACAGATTTAAAATCTAAAATTAAAGCGTTTGTAAACCACCACGTTTTAGATTCTCACGATTTCTCATTAACTCAAGATGATGAAACAGGAGAAAGCTGGGGATTTCCTTTACCTGTAATTTTATGGGATAATGGATTGCAAATTTTCTCTTCTGCTAAATTCCACCACGGAAAAGAATTAGCTGAGTCTAATGGTAACTTCTACGCTATCAACCACCACGATGGTAAAATTTACAGAACAGATGCTTCAGGAACAATTACTGAGAATGAAGAAACTGGTTTCCCTACAAACATTCGTCCTATTGACTTTTCAATCACTAAAACTGTAGTTTCAATTATAGGAGCAGCAATTTTAATGTTTTTCTTGTTCACTAGTTTGGCAAAATCATATACTAAAAATGGTGGAATTGCTAAAGGTGCTGGACGTATCTTTGAACCACTTGTAGTTTATATTCGTGACGAAATAGCGATTCCAAATATTGGTGAGAAAAAATACAAAAACTATATGAGTTATTTATTAACGATATTCTTCTTTGTATTGTTCTTAAATATCTTCGGATTAACTCCACTAGGTATAAATGCTACAGGTAACTTAACTATTACTTTCTCATTAGCATTTTTAACTTTCTTAATTACAAATTTAACAGCTAATAAAAACTATTGGGGACACATTTTCTGGATGCCAGGTGTACCAAAACCAATGCGTATTATTTTAGCTCCAATCGAATTATTAGGTATTTTTATTAAGCCTTTCTCATTAATGATACGTTTGTATGCAAACATTTTTGCAGGACATATTGTATTGATGAGTATCATCGGCTTAATGTTTATCTTTAAAAGCTGGATTGGAAGTAGCTTGTCATTTGGATTGTCATTCTTACTTTCTATTCTTGAAATATTAGTTGCTTTTTTACAAGCGTATATTTTCACAATGTTATCGGCTCTTTATTTTGGTTCAGCTGTTGAAGAACACCACCACGAAGAAGGGCACCACTAAAAAAGTTATAGTTATGAGTTAGAAGTCGATTGGCTTTTAACCAATAGCATTTAACTTCCAAAAAAGAATGTTTAATTTTTAATTTATATATCATGGAAATTCCACAAATCATTGGAGCAGGTTTAATCGTTATCGGAGCAGGTTTAGGTATTGGTAAAATTGGTAGTTCAGCAATGGACGCTATTGCTCGTCAACCAGAAGCTTCAGGAAAAATCCAAACAGCTATGCTTATCGCTGCTGCACTTATTGAAGGTATTGGTTTCGCTGCGTTATTCGCATCTTAATTAAAACTAAAAAAGACAATAGTTGCAACGGTTGGTTGTAACTATTGTTTTTAAAATTAAAACATTACATTGCAGCAATGCAAGAAGATTAAATTTAGAATATAAAACTTAGAATTATATATAATGGAAAAGTTAATTAATCAGTTTGAGTTTGGTTTGTTTTTTTGGCAAGTATTAATATTTGTTGGATTAATATTTTTATTGAAAAAATTTGCTTGGAAACCTATTCTTGATGCAGTTAATGAAAGAGAAGAAGGGATTAAAAATGCATTAGAATCAGCTGAAAATGCTAGAAAAGAAATGCAAAATCTTCAAGCTGACAATCAAAGAATTCTAAACGAAGCTAGAGCAGAGCGTGATGCTATGTTGAAAGAAGCTCGTGAGATGAAAGAGAAGATGGTTGCTGATGCTAAAACAGAAGCACAAGCACAAGGAGAGAAAATGATTGAGCAGGCTAAAGCAGCAATTAACAGTGAGAAAAATGCAGCTATGGCTGAATTGAAATTACAAGTTTCTACTTTGTCATTGAGTATCGCAGAGAAATTATTGAAAGACGAATTATCTAACACAGAAGCTCAAACTAAATTAGTTGAGAAGATGTTAGGTGACGTAAAGTTAAACTAATATTATGGCAGGTACAAGAGCAGCAATTCGTTACGCAAAAGCGATTCTTAGCTTAGCAGACTCAATAGGAGTTGCTAGCGAGATTAATAACGATATGGTTTTAATTGCTTCAACTATTAAAGGAAATACTGAATTAAGTAATTTTATTCAAAATCCTACGATAAGTGTTGATGTAAAAGAAAGTGCACTATTGGAAGTTTTTGCTAATGTTAATGGTGTAACTAAAGGTTTCTTTCATTTATTATTCGAAAATAAAAGATTTGAAATTCTTGAAGCTATTGCAGTAGCATATTCTGAATTATATGACGAAGCTAATGGTATAGAAGTAGCTAATGTAACTACAGCTATCCCAATGGATGCCGATTTAGAAGCTAAAGTATTAGCTAAAATTGCATCTTTGTCAGATAAAAAAATAACAATAAAAAATATAGTAGATCCTGCAATCATTGGAGGATTTATTCTAAGAATAGGCGATAAGCAATACAATGCTTCTATTGCTAACAGATTACAAGTATTAAAAAGAGAATTAAGTAACTAGTTTTATTGCACATTAAGTGTCTAAATTATAAATTAAGATGGCGGAAATCAAACCTGCTGAAATTTCAGCAATATTAAGAAAGCAAGTAGAAGGTTTTGAATCTGGCGCTACGCTAGAGGAAGTAGGAACGGTACTTCAAGTTGGAGATGGTATTGCTCGTATTTACGGGCTTTCTAATGTTCAATACGGTGAGTTAGTAGAATTTGAAAATGGTCTTGAGGCTATTGTATTGAATCTTGAAGAAGACAATGTAGGTGTGGTACTTTTAGGACCATCTACAGGACTTAAAGAAGGATCTACTGCTAAAAGAACACAACGTATTGCTTCTCTTAAAGTAGGAGAACAAATGGTAGGACGTGTAGTAAACACTCTTGGTTTTCCAATTGATGGAAAAGGAC
>JAZJZW010000026.1:0-45319 GCA_040389425.1 Bacteroidota bacterium
CATTCCGGATGATAAACAAAATGCAAATATTCTTAAAAATTTTAAAAATATTAAATATGTATCTGTTGAAACTGCAATTTTACCATATGAGATCGTTGAAGACCTGATGTATATTACAGTTACATTGATTGGAGTGAGAAACGATAATTATTATACGACAACCGAAAATAACAGGGACCCGCTAGTAAATTTATATAGATGTGATACGATATCCAAAAAATATGTCTGTTTTGAACCGTACACATCTCAAAAAAGATATGCCTATATTGAAGGGGAAATAAATAATTTACAGGTCATCTACAAAGACCCGGAAGGTCACATTTTAGGGGAAGCCCCTTTGATTAGGTTTAATGATTGTGATAAATCAGCAGTATTTGAAACCAACATTGGTGCTTCTTCGATTGGATAAATTGGCCCGTTGGCAATATGCCCCATTCGGCTTCCATCGGCTCTTAAACCTACTAAATCAGTCGTATCAGTAACCGCAGCCAAAACAATTGGTCCATGTACAAACGAAACCCAAGCCGATTTATCAGGCAGTTGTTCCGCACTATTGTGCATTGGTAACACAACAGAAATTACATCTCCCGATTTCCATTTTCGATTAATGCTAACATAAGAATTCACATCTTTTTCAATAGCTACTTCTTTGCCATTGACCTTAACTTTCATTTGCCCATTCGTTACCCAGGAAGGATATCTAAACTTAACCGAAAATTGCTGCGCTTTTTTCAAATCGAATGTAAACTTTGATTGCTCTTCGAAAGGAAACTTGGTATTTTGAGTCAATTTCAATCCTTTTTCTTTCCATTCTAAAGTAGAAGGAATAAAAAGATTCACATACAAATTAGCCTTATCATGCGAATAAATCATTTCGCCATACTTACCGTGATTCTCTAAACCAGAGCCCACACAACACCAAAAAGATTGCTGCGACTCCGAATACACTCGGTAATGACGTGGACGAATAGGCGTGAAATATACAAATCCTCCATCAGGATGCTGCGATGACAAAATATGATTGTAAGTAGTACGCTCATAATAATCCATATACTTTGCCTCTGGATGCGCTAAAAACAAATGCTTACTCAATTTAAGCATATTGTAACTATTGCAGGTTTCAGGACCTTCTCTTGATTCTAACATCGAAGAAAAATCATTAGACGGATTAAAATGTTCTCTAACACTGTTTCCACCAATAGAAATTGTTCTGTTATTGACAACCGTATTCCAAAAAAAGTTAGCCGCATCAGCCCATTTTGCATCTCCACCTACTTCGGCAACACGCATAAAACCGATAACTTTTGGAATTTGTGTATTGGCATGGATTCCGTTTAATTTATCTTCATCTTTCAATAATGGATCTAAAATAGTCTTGTGCGAAAATTTCTCAGCCAAAACCAAATACTTCTTATCTCCAGTAATAGCAGCTACATCGGCAAAAACTTCATTCATACCACCATGCTCACTTTTCAACATCAGCTGAATTTGATCATCAGATAAATTAGCAGTCAATTTCAAACACCAATCCGATAACTTGATTAGCATTTTCTTTGCTTTTTCGTTTCCTGTCAATTTATAAGCATCTACAAGACCTGCATAAATCTTATGGATATTATACCAAGGCACCCATTTGCCGTTTAAAGAAAAACCACCTGCATCAATCTTTCCCTTAGCAATATCAGCCCACAATGCCTTGCTTCCCGGAACACCACCTATATATCCATCGCCATTTTTCAATTGGCATTTTTCAAGCCAATCTAACATATAATCCAGACGTTCCTTAATTTTTGAATTTCCGGTAGCGGCATACATTTCAGACAAAGCCGAAAGATAATGCCCACCAATATGTCCATCAAGCCCTGTGTTTTCCCAGTTGCCATAATTCTCTTTTAAAGGCGTGATTCCCGCTTCTTTTAAATAAGGCGCTAACAATCTGTCGGCATCCAATTCTAAGATATATTTCATATCCGTTTGTTGCGCCTTTTGAAAAGGACTTTCTAACAAACGCACTGACGCTAACGGAAAACTCTGCAATTGTGCTGACTGACAATAAGCACTAGCACTAAAAGCAAATAAAGCAGTCGCCCAAAGATTGTTTTTTACATTTTTTAAGACCATCATTTTTATTTATTTTTTATTTCGAAAAACAGACTCCTCCTTTAGTTATTTTTCAAGATTATATTTTACCAATTTATTTACTCTTTAAAAGAGTTCTCGATACATTTTTGCTTCATTATTATTCCACAAAAACACTCGAACTGACCTTTTTACAACCGATTTATTATTTAGTTTTTATTCGAATAAGACTAAAAGAATAAGCTGGAATTTCAGTTGAAAAAGATTCGCTAACCGCAACGGTATCTGTTTTTGGTAAAGCTGTTTTACTGTCTGGCGTTCCTGTTAATATAATTCGACTCGCTTGTGAAGCTTTTATTCCCAAATCTTTCAAATTCAATTGTGTATTTACAGCAACAGGAAGCATATTGACTAATTTCACAATCAAATCATTGCTTTTACTATCGCGAACCACTGAAACTCCTATGCGTTTTCTAACCGATTCATTCGTATCAGAAACTTTTATATCATTTGGCAAATACACATCTCCGGCATTGTTTCCGTACATTTTCTGAACCTGATAACCCACTGTTGGTTTCACCTCAGCATTATTAAAATAGATAATATCCGGATTCCATTGTGTATGTCCTTCTTTGGCAAGCATCGGTGCTATAGACGCCATACTCACCACATCGCCGTTGCGCTCAATTGATGTTAAATATAAGGCTTCCGCCAAAGCGGTTTCGATATTATTAGGTCGTCCCGGTAAAAAAGCAGCATATTCACCCAAATACACCTTCGCTTTAGAACGGTCGTACTTATCATAAAAATCCTGATTATTGATAAACCAGCCCACCGATTCGTAATAGTGTTCGTCTACCATTGGCACATTCAATTTATCTGCAAGAGCCCAACCTTCGTTATAATCAGTTCCTTCGTAAAATGGTCCAACTGTCCCAATAACTGTAATTTCAGGATATTTTTCTTTTACCGCTTTAAAAATCATTGCAAAACGTTCTTCAAAAATATCGGTAATCAAATCTTCATTTCCTACGCCAACATATTTAAGATTAAATGGTTTTGGATGTCCAGCTTCGGCACGTTTTTTACCCCATTTGGTATTCACATCACCATTAGCATATTCGATTAAATCCAAAACGTCCTGAACATAATCGTCCATATCAGCCATCGGGATTCCGCCTTGTTGTCCTGCTCCTCCAACTCCTGAATTCTGACAAGGAACTCCCGCGGCAACTACTGGCAAAGGCGCGGCACCCATATCTTCACAAAATTGGAAATATTCAAAATACCCCAATCCCATCGATTGATGGTAGCCCCAAAGATTGCGTTGCGGTTTTCTGGATTCTAATGGTCCAATGGTATTTTTCCAATGATAAATATTCCCGACACCATCACCATGAGCTACACAACCACCGGGAAAACGCATGAATTTTGGATGAATATCGGCAATTGTTTGAGCTAAATCGGCACGCAAACCATTTTTGCGTCCTTTGAATGTTTTTTGAGGAAATAACGAAATCATATCTAGCGCAATACTTCCCGTACTTTGAGGAACAAGCTCTAATTTGGCATCAGTCACCGTTGTATTAGCAACTAAAACAGCAGCATATTTTTTCCAATTTTCGCTATTCAAATTAATCGAAGTTTCGGCATAGTTGCCTCCGTTTTTACCGATTAAGCGAACCAGAATTTTTTTATTGGCTCCAGCCAAATTTCGAACAAATACTGAAAAATCATATTTCTCTCCCGCTTTTAAAGCGATGCCATCAAAACCTTCGTTGATTAAACCTTTTCCAACTTCAGTGGTTTTCAAAACTGCATAATGCTTATTGTTTTCATGTATTGGCGCAAGCGAATCGATAGAAAAAGTATTTTGATTTCCTGTAACACTCCAGGATTTAGTGCTATTCCAGGACTTATCGTGACCTTCCTTATCACTTAAAGTGTATTCAAAACCGCGATTCTGAATCAACTCAGCATATAATCCACCATCAGCTGCATAATTAATATCTTCAAAGAACACCCCAGTAAGCATGTTACTTATTTTTTTACTTTGGGAAGCATTTATCATAATTGAAGCATTTACATTTTTTAAACCTGCAAAACGACTGTCATCAGTTTTTGACAACTCCCCTTTTATCTGGTTATTATAATCTGCCAGTTGTTCCGTCTTAATTAAATTATTAACCATTTCCCAAGACACATGATAAACCGTTCCTTTTTGGGCAATTCCAGCAATAGTAGCAGTCTCTCTTAAATCAGTACGATCTGAATTTTGAATTGTTTTTGTTGTTGAATAATCAACAAAATTACTAGTGGTTACCGCATGAGATTCATTTTTAGAATTCGCAGAACTCATCCATGACACTGTAAAGCTTTCATTATTTTGAGAAATTATAGGTTTTAAACAATTATTATTGGTCATAACCTCAGGATAAGACTGGCGTCCCCAATTAATCAAATCTTTAGAAGCAGCATGAGCAAAAGTGCCGTCTTTATCATTCAGACTCCACACACAATGCCAGCTTCCGTCAGCATCATGAAAAAGATAAGGTGCTATCATTTTCTTTTGCGAACCCCATCTTCCGTAATCGGAATATAAAAAATTAAAATTCTGACCTACCGAATTCCAATTCTTTCTATCGACACTCCAGGCAAATTGCAAACCCGTTCTACCCGATAAGTTTTCAGGAGTATAAGCAAATAAATACACTGAAGCTGGATGTTCTAACTTTCTATTATTTTTTGCAAATGAAGGCATTAGCATTAAAAAACTCATTAAACAGAGTAGTAATCTAAATTGGATTCCGTTTATCATTGTTTTAAATTTTATAAATAATTACACTTTTCCTTTCTAAAAAAGCAAAAGTCCGAATTAACAAATGTAAAAAAAACATTTATTAATTCGGACTAAAATTCATGAAAAAAGCTCCAAAGTAAATTTTACGATGGAGCTTTCTATAATTAATTTAAATCAAAAGTATTTCTTAGTCTGTATATCCTGGATTTTGCCAAGCTTTTTTCTGCGCAGATGACAAATTACTACCATCGTCATTCAATAAACCATCAATAAATGATTGTGGAATAGGACGTAATTCATGTTTATTAGCAGTAATATGAGTTGCAGCTTCTGCATTAAATGCCTTAGCTCTTGTTATTAATGTACCTGTACGAGATAGAGTTTCCCAACGTTGCCATTCCCCTAATAATTCTCTTGTACTTTCATTCAAAATAAAGTTTAATGCACGATCATAGGCACTTGAAGCTCCTATTTTTGCAAGGACAGCTTCATCTACAGCAGGTAAACTACTTGGAAATGTAGTCAACGTCAAATTAGACGCAGCTGTTGTTACAGCAACTGTTGGATTAGATAAGTAATACGTATTCATATCTAAATTAGAATTGATGTAATTTGTTGCTGCTGTTGTAACATTTAAAGCATTAGTTTTAAATGCCTGTGAACCGTCACTGTAGAAAGATCTATTTTCTCCATTTTTCCATTGTGCTCTTGCACGAACTACGTTGATGTCGTTCATGGCATTACTATAATCTCCTTGACGAACATAACATTCAGCGCGTACAAGATAAGTTTCGGCTAAACGAGCCATAATAACATCACGATGAGCATCTCCTTTTTCAGCAGTACGAGATCCATCAGCTGTTTTGTTAATACCAGCAAAGAAATTACAAATGGCTTGATTACCAAATGTTGGAGCCACATAAGTTCCGTTCTGATATAAAACCAATGAATTTGGTACATATTGACCTACTTTAGTCGTTAAAGATCCAGCTATAGCTGTTTGACGTGCAGTTGTACTCCATTCTGCTAAACGTGAATTATTATCTTTCCAAGTTGGCACTTGAATTGAAGCCCCAAATTTATATCCATCATAAGTATGATCTGCTTTGGTATTTAAGATCATTACAACCCCAGGGTCTCCTAATTTGACTCCATTTGAATTTGGAGCTATAATAGTATTTGCTCCATAAACTGTTTTAAAAGTTTTCCACATACGAGCATCGTTTACGTGATCAAAAACTTCATAACTATATTCAGTAGGACGACAACGTTGAAAGTCCATTCCACCAATCCAAACTCCTCGTTTCACCCATCCGCCCGAGAAACTTGAAAATTGTGGATCGAAGTAGTTGTAAGTACGATTTCCAAAACGACCTACTGTAGTTGCATCTGCATTGTGACCAGCAGCCATTAATATTTCGTTAAGTTGCTCGTTAGCACAGTCAACTCCTGTCCAATTTGCATAAAGGTCACTATAATTAGCTGTTAATGGACCTCTAGCATTAATTGCATAAGTTGCAGCATTGATAGCTTCAGCAAGATCGGCAGCTTTATAAGCGCTGTTCCAAGCAGCACAACGTTCAGAAGAACGGAACAATAGTGATTTAGCTAGGAAATGTGCCGCAGTTGCTTTAGTCCAAGTAATTCCTTTTCCATAAGTATAGATTTCACCTTCAAATAAATCGTATGCATTTCTAAAATCAGAAATTACTTGAGCCCAACATTGCTCTTCGGTAGAACGAGTAAAATTACGAACAACAGAGGTTACAGGTTCTGTTTGAAGAACTACTCCTCCATATTGAGCTGTTAATCTATAATAGTTGTAACCACGTAAAAAATAAGCATGTGCTAAACAACGATTACGAATGGCTAAATCTTCAATATAATGAGCATTAGAAATGATAGTGTTAGCTGAGGCAATACCATAATACATCTCGTCCCAAAGATCGGAGGCTGCGGTAGCATTACCATTAGCAGCACCTAATGCTGTAGTTGCTTTAATTGGTCCAAAACGATTGTCATAGGTGTTCCACATTTCATTGGTCAGATCATTTGCATTGGTAAACTCATCTGTTCCATAAAGGGTTGTACCATAAGCCCATTCGTAACCAAAATGCCATCTTAGATTTCCGTAAAGTGATACTGTCAAGGCTTGAAGTCCTTCAGTAGTTTTAAAATAATCTGTAGAATATTGAGTTGTCAATTCTTCGTCAAGAAAGTCTTTCGAACAGGAACCTAAGGATAATCCTGCCATAATCAAAAAACCTATTGTTATATTTTTTATATTATTCATTTTCTATGTTTTTAATGTTATTCATTGAAACTTAAATTTATTAAAAGCCAACCTGAAGACCTAATACAAAACTACGGTTGTAATAAGTGGCACTTGTATCAAAATCATACCATTTTAATGATTGATAAATGTTTCCAGGATTTACAGCTTGTCCATAAAGTTTTAAATTAGCTACTCCAATTGTTGAACAAACATCTTTAGGGAAGTTGTAACCTAATGCAATATTACGAATTGTTATAAAAGATGCTTTTTTGAAACCAAGCAAGCCAGAGAAACTATCTTGTGAACCAGAAGTTGCTTGACCTAAAATAGGTTTTTGGTAGTCTGCATTTGTATTCTCCGGAGTCCAGTAGTCAACTTGTCTTTGATTAGCATGAGCAGTTAAGGCTTCTGCACCAACAGAGGCTGTATAACCCATTCTTCCGTAAAGATTCATAGACAATTCTAATCCTTTATAGCTAAAGGTGTTATTCCATCCCATAGTCCATTTCGGGCTACTGTTACCAAGAACCACACGGTCATCTACTGTCATTTTATAGTCACCATTTTGGTCTTTTGGACGAACGTTACCTGCAGTAAATTTGTAGCCATTAGCATTCCATTTTGCCATTTCGGCAATATCTTCAGTTGTGTTTTGCCAAATGCCTTCATTAGCATAACCATAAAGCACATTGATTGATTGACCAATAAACCAAGAGTTGTCTACCATGTCATTTTTTCCATAAGCTAGCTCGTCAATTTTATCTTGTTGGAATGCAGCATTCAAATTAGATTCCCAAGTAAATCCACTAGTAGTTTGTACTGGAATTAAATTTAATGTAACCTCAACACCATGGTTAGATGTTTTACCAACATTGGCATAAGTTGAAGGGTAACCAGTTAATGTTGGGATGGTCATTTGCATTAATAAATCTTTTGTTTTTGATTTATATGCATCTATTGTACCACTAACTCTACCATCAAAGAAATTAAAATCAATACCAAGGTTGTATTGTGTCGTTTTTTCCCATCCTAAAGCAGAATTAGCTAATGAAACTTGGGTTGAAGTATAATAAGGTTCGTTAGTAGTGTAACCAATTTGGTTGCTCATTCCATTAAAAGGAAGATAAATTGAAGAAATATTCCCTTTAGTCGAATAAGGATCTACCGAAGAGTTACCAGTAGTACCTACTCCAAAACGAAGTTTAAGGCTTTCTATCCAATTAATATCTTTTATGAAATCTTCATTTTCTAAACGCCAAGCCAATGCTGCCGAAGGGAAAAAATCCCATTTATGTCCTTCTGCTAATTGTGAAGCACCATCCCAACGTCCAGACATAGTCAATAAATAACGATTATCAAAACCATAAGTAAAACGAGCCATATATGAACTCAATTGGCGTTCAGTGAGTCCTGAACTCATTGAGGCTTTGTTATTTGCGTTTGTAATATCTACTGATCCCATGGCATTCCATAAAGAAGATGGTAAAGGAATATTACTTGCTGCCATTGAAGAACTTTCTTGATTCCAAGAAGAAGCAGTTTGTAATAAAGTAGCACCTATTTTATGTTTGTTAGCAAAAGTACGGTCGTAAGTAATCATATTATCTAATGTCCAAGAGAAATCTCTATTGTTTCTCAATCTGGCATAATTTGCACCAGCGCTACCATCTGAATTAACTTTAAGTGAGGATGTTCCATCGATAAACACCCCTTCTCTCCAGTGGCGAAAATCAGGTCCAAAGTTAATTTTGTAACTCAAACCTTTTACAGGGTTCCATATTTTACCAATATCAAACGTTGCAGAAAAATTTCCTAAAGCACGCATTGTTTGTGATAATTGAGTGCTTTTTTTCCATTCATCCATAATGGTATAAGTAGCACTTTCTCCTCCTGGATTTATTATTAAATTTCCATTAGCATCATAAGGTACAGCTATATTATAGATTGATTTAGCTGCATCGTAAATGGCATTTGGTGAAGTACCACTTCTAGCTCCTAATGTAGACATTCCATAATTTTGTTCACTCCATGACAAATTAAAAGACGCAGTCATTTTAAACCAATCTGTAGCATTTATATTTGCACTAAGTTTTGAAGTGTAACGATCATAAGATTGTCCTATTTGAGTACCATCATTACTTAAATAACCAAAAGACCCATATGCATTTACTTTTTCAGAACCACCACTTGCGCTTAACACATGTTCGGTTGTGATCCCTGTTTGGGTTACAAATTTAGTCCAATCGGTGTTGGTAACTTTTGAAGGATCCCAAGTACCACTTGCCCATCCTTTTAACACATTATCTCTAGAAGTTTGACCATCTAACGGACTATCAAACAACAGATTATCATTTGCTAAAGTTGGAGCATTTGGATTAGCATATTTTACAGAATCAAGATTGTAAGCAGCTTGACGTCTAAAATTAATAAAATCAGCAGAACTCATAGAAGGAGAACGATCAACTATTTGAGAAGTTGTAACAGTTCCAGCATAATTCAAACTAAATTGCCCAGCTTTTCCTTGTTTAGTAGTTACAATGATTACGCCATTAGCTCCACGAGAACCATAGATAGCTGTTGCAGAAGCGTCTTTAAGAACATCAATAGATTCAATATCCCTTGGGTTCAAAGTTTCAATTGAAGACGAAGACATTAATGGTACACCGTCAACTACATAAAGTGGAGAGTTGCTTGCTGTTAAAGATCGGTTACCACGAATGCGGACACTACCAATAGTACCAGGACGTTGACTACTTGTGATATCTACACCAGCAGCTTTTCCTTGCAAAGCTTCCAATGCATTGTTCACGGGTCTATTAGTTAATACTTCAGCGCTAACACTTGTAACGGCACCTGTAACATCTGATCTTTTTTGAGTACCATAACCAATAACCACAACTTCATTAAGCGCTTGCGAAGATTCTTTTAAAGTAATTTTAAAATCGGTTTTGTTACCAATTGGAACTTCCATAGTATCATAACCAATGTAAGAAACGATTAAAGTGGTCGCAGCAGCATCAACTCGAATAGAAAATTTTCCATCTATATCAGTAGAAGTACTATTGCTAGTTCCCTTTACAAGAACACTAGCTCCAGGCAGCGAAAGTCCGCCAGCATCAACAACAACTCCACTAAGTATTTTTTGTTGCTGTTCAGTAACATTTGCGTAATTATCTATTATATTGTCGTTTGTGTTTGTTTTTTGTAAAACTATTTGATTACTAACTAAAGTATAAGAAATATTGAGTGGTTTTAATATTCTTAAAAGTACTACTGATAATAATTCATTGTTAGCATTAACGCTTACTTTTTGGTCCAAATGAACCATTCTCGAATTATACGAAAATTTCACATCTGCCGATTTACCCAGTTCTGTCAAGGCATTATTTAAGTTCATATCAGTTATGGATACGGTTACTTTTGTGTCTAATTTTCCCTGACCACTTAAGCTATTTGCCATGGTAACAGTCGAAAAAATCAGTGCTAATACAAATTGGTATAATGTCATCTTCATGAGTCGAATTAGTAATCGTTGTTTTACTACGGTTTTTTTCATAATTTTGTTTTGTTTTGATTAATACAATTTTTGAGGGTATTTTAAGAAACATTTCAAACCCACTTTACAGAGTGAGCTTGAAGAATTTAGGCGTCGATAATGTTACAGCATTTCGACGCTTTTTTATTTAATTTTGAATAAGTTTAATGACTTTAATTACATCCTTTAGACACAATAGTTATTTGATTTCCATTCATCGTATAAGTTGAATTATCACCTAAAGATTTACAAATAATCTTTAATTTTTCGGGCAGAGGCTGATCGTTTAACGAAGTTGTTAAATGGCATTTTTCTAGTTCCTTTTTTGGAAAATCAATCTCTACAGAATAAGCCTGTTCAATTGTTTTAAAAATTTGAGCTACAGGAATATCCGTAAAATCAAAACTCAACTGCTCAATACTTCCCACGGAACTACTTATTGTTTTATCCAAAGTAATATCAGTAATTTTATTAAAAGTTTGATTCATTCGAACAAAGCGAAGCGCTTGATTAGGCAATAACACAATTTCTTTATCCGAAGATTTTCGAATTGCTTCCTCCGAATTTACCTTTACTTTTCCTGTACGTACTAAAACCTCTACATTAGATTGATTAGCATAAGCTTTAATCCTAAAACTTGTCCCAACAACCTTAGTAACAATCTCATTAGCATGAACAAAGAAGGGTTTCTTTGGATTTTTACTAACTTCAAAAAAGGCTTCTCCTGAAAGGTAAACATGACGTTCATCTCCTTCAAAAACCTTAGCATAACTTAGCTTACTTTTAGGCTGTAATAGAACCGAACTTCCATCAGACAAGGTTACAATTTGTGGTTTATTTGAATTATTAATTTGTTCTAGCAAGCCATCGCTATCATTAGTAACCACTTGTTCATAAACAGAATAATAATTAGTTGTAGCAAAATAATTATCATAAACATAGAACGAAAGCAAACCAAAAACTAAAACTGCAGCCACCTTTTTAAACCATGTAGTATTCCACAATTGGATTACCTTTTGCTCCATTTTTCTATCTTTTTCTTTTTGCTCAATTCGCATCCATGTGGTTTGTAAAGCAGTATCAACCTCATCTTCCAACAAATTTTCTTCAGGAACTTTCATCGCTAACAACCACAAACGAGCTTCCTCTACAAGTTTTGCACGCTTAGGATTTTCCAATGTCCATTCTTCCCAACCAGCAATATCTTTTTGAGATGTCATCCACAATCGGAAGGACTCATCAGCCAAAAAATCTTCTATTTCTCTATATTGATTACGTTCTTTCATTTCTTAAAGTGTTTCTGTTATCATAAAGGACAACCACCATGTTACATACTCAGTAATTTGTAACTTTTATTTTTTCAAAAATTAAATCCAATTTGCTAACAATAACAGTAGTAAAGCAATATTTCCCTTCCATTCTTTTCGTATATTCACCAAGGCCCTATGCACTAAATTACTCGCCGATTGATAATTAACATTTAAAACCTCAGCAATCTCATCTACATTTAAACCATGATGGTATCTTAAATACAAGGCTTCTTTTTGTCGCGCTGGTAAAATATTCAACATCTTATTAAGCTGCGCTACTTTTCCAGCCGTTAACTCATCAGAAATTAATTGATGTTCTATACTAAAGTCAAACAAAAAAGCAAGCGCATCCATTGATTTTGATTTATTAAAAACACGGTCGCGTTCTTGCAAACGCGCAATACGCTTGCGCACACTAGACAACAAGTACGCTTTTACTATTACAGTGCTACTCAAACTACTTCTATATATCCAGATATCAGTAAAAACATCCTGAACGCAATCCTGAACTTTTTCAGAAAACGGCGAAAAAGAATTCCCATACTTAATTAAATAACTATAGTATTTTTTAAACAGTGTTGAAAATGCTTTTTCATCACCTGCTTTTAAATCCAACCATAGCTGATTATCTTCAAGAACCGCTGTATTTAAAATTTGATTTTTCAAATCCAAAAGTTTATTAATTATTTATCTTTATAATTATGAAATAACATGTCATTTTATTTGTTTAAAAAAGAGTTGCTGCTACAAAACAACAACTCTTTCAAACCAATACTAATTTATGACTAACCAAAATCACACTTATAAAAAAGTTCTTTCACACATAAAGGACACTCTTTTTATTATATACTCAGTAAATCACAACTTTTTTTTATTTAGCACAAAAATAACTCATTATCATTTCATTACATATAAAAAACAAACACACTTCCTTACAAAATTCTTTCTTCTAAAATTTAGAAATAGTATTTTATTTAAACATAATTGCTAATTTAGTATATTTATGCAAATTTTATATACATGGAAGTCATCAGTTGTCCAAAATGCCAAAATAGCAACATAGTTAAAAGTGGCGTTATAAACCAAAAACAAAGGTACTTATGCAAGGATTGCAACTACTTTTTTACCGTAAATAAAATCGGCAAAAAAATAGACGACTACTATGTTACCAAAGCTTTACAACTTTATCTAGAAGGATTGAGCTATAGAGAAATTGAAAGAATCATTGGAGTTTCTCACGTCAGCATCAGTAATTGGATAAAATCATTCAATATCAAGAAACCTAACAATACAAATTACCACCCTACCTACAAAATACTAAATCACTTAGAACTAGTAGAATATATCCAAAACAAAAAAACACTTTCGGGTGCAGGAATGATTATAACTGAGCTTGGAGATAAATTCATGCTTATAAAATGGGAACGCTTTAAAAAATAACTATAGCATTAACACATCTATATATGGTATTTTTTTTTCTAAACAAAAAAACTGAATTTGCTCCTCTATTTTAACAAAAACCAGTTAAATCTATAAATTACATTTTGTTTTAAAAAACCAAAATCAACTCTAATCCTTTTAACCTCTATGGAACAAATCTTCAAAGACACTACTGCCAACCCAGCACCATTGGGACTTTTCGGTTTCGGAATGACAACTATCTTATTAAACATCCATAATGCCGGATTCTTCGAGCTTAATGCAATGATTATGGGAATGGGAATATTTTTTGGAGGAATACAACAAGTTATTGCCGGAATTATGGAATGGAAAAAAGGAAATGGTTTTGCCATGGCAGCCTTTACTTCTTATGGCTTCTTCTGGTTGTCTCTAGTTGCTTTATGGTTACTTCCTTTATTTGGAGGCACAAAACCTGACGGCGCTTCAATGGGATGCTATTTAGGCATGTGGGGATTATTTACCCTAGCATTTTTCATAGGAACATTGAACGGAAACACTATTGGAAAACTTATTTTTGGCTCACTTGTAATTCTATTTGCACTATTATCAGCAGCTAGTTTTACAGGAAGCGAAAGTATTCATACCCTTGCAGGTTACGAAGGAATTTTATGCGGATTCTTTGCTTTCTATGAAGCAGCTGCAATTGTAATTAATGAAAAACTAGGCAAACAATTATTACCATTATAAAAAAGAAATATAAATATAGCATACTTAATCACACAATAGCCTGAATCATTTAAGGCTATTGTGTTTTTTCATATATGAAACAGAGACATGAACAAAAGCTGATTATCCTCTCAATGCTAATGATTTTAGCATTGAACATTCCGCTTATTCTCTTATTTGATAGTTCAAAACCCTTATTTGGTTTCCCCATTATTTACATATACCTCTTTTCGGCCTGGTTATTTTCAATATGTACAACCTACTTAATTATCAAAAGATACTATGAGTAGTCTGGGTTTATTAGTAATCTTAGCCATCTATGTAGTAATGCTTTTTTACATTGCGCATTGGTCAGAAAAAAGAAGTCATTCTAAATGGACTAACAACCCTTACATTTATTCTTTTTCACTAGCCGTTTATTGTACTGCTTGGACTTATTATGGAAGCATTGGATTAGCTGCAAAATCAGGTTTGGATTATTTACCCATTTATTTAGGTCCAATTATCATTATTCCTACCTGGATTATTATTCTTAAAAGAATTATCCGAATTTCCAGAATCAACAAAATAACAAGCATTGCCGATTTTATTTCGCTGCGTTATGGAAACAGCAGATCACTTGGAGCTTTAGTTACCTTGATTTCTATTTTCGGAATTGTACCTTATATTGCTTTACAACTAAAAGCCATATCAGATACTTTTCATATTGTAACCAAAACACATCCAAGTTCCAATATTTTCACAGATAACACCACTTACATCTGTATTGCATTAGCTTTATTTGCTTCTTATTACGGAAATAAATATGTGGATGCTTCCGAAAAAAGACGCGGAATAGTAACCGCAATTGCTATTGAATCGATCTTGAAATTAGTTTTCTTTCTGATAATCGGAATCTATGTAACTTATTTTGTTTTTGATGGTTTTGACGATATTTATGCCAAAGCTTCAGTCTTAGAAAATTTCGACAAAAAAAACACAATTGGGGATTTAAACAATGGTCTCAACTGGTTTTTCTTATGTCTGATTTCTATGTTTGCCATTTTTATTTTACCAAGACAATTTCATACCGCAATTGTAGAAAACAATCAGGAAAAACACATTCGAACAGCCATTTGGTTACTCCCACTCTATTTGCTACTCTTTAATATTTTTGTTTTCCCTATAGCCTGGGGAGGGAACATTCTTTTTGGCACTCAAGCTCTTAATTCCGATACTTATTCGTTATTGATTCCTCAGCATTTCAACAATAATTTCTTAACCGTGATTGTATTTCTTGGAGGATTTTCGGCAGCTATTTCAATGATTATTGTTTCCTCAATTACGCTGGCAACCATGCTTAGCAATAACCTTTTAATTCCGTATGGTTTTATTGGTTCACTAGAAAACATCTCACAAGAAAAGAATACTAAACGAATTGTTCTTAGCCGAAAAATCGGAATCTTTTCACTCATCATTTTAGCCTATATTATCTATCGTGTTTTTATTTTAGATTACACCTTAGTTTCCATTGGTTTAGTTTCCTTTGTAATTATAGCCCAATTAGCACCTGCTTTTTTTGGAGCTTTATTTTGGAGACGCGGTTCTAAAAAAGGAGCAGTAACCGGAATCATTCTTGGCTTTTTAGTTTGTTTCTACACCTTGTTAATTCCATACGCCATTGGAACTACTAAATCAGCAACCACCTTTGTACAAGAAGGTCCTTGGGGAATTGCATTATTAAAACCATTTCAGCTTTTTGGATTGGATTATTTAGATCCTATTCCGCAGGCCGTTTTTTGGAGTTTATTAGTCAATTTTTTAAGTTACATAGCCATTTCAGTAAGTTTTAGTGGTAATTATCGAGAACGCAATTATGCCGAAATGTTTGTAGACATAGACAAATACATCACTAATCATGAGAATGCTTATGTATGGAAAGGAACAGCTAATATCTCGGACATTGAAAAAATATTAGAGCGTTTTTTAGGCATCGAAAGAACACAACGTGCAGTGACGATTTTCAACCTAAAATACAACATCGACAAAGACAACAAGATTGCCGATGCACGTTTTATTAAATTTGCCGAAAATTTATTGACGGGACATATTGGTACGGCTTCCGCCAAAATAGTAATTGCCAGTGTAGCCAAGGAAGACAAAATAAGTCTGCCCGAAGTATTGCGAATTCTGGAAGAATCCAAAGAAAACATCATTATCAATAAAAAGCTAGTGGAGAGTTCGAATGAATTAAAAACAATCACCGAAAAACTCCAGGTTGCAAATCAGGAACTCATCAACAAAGACATTCAAAAAGATGAATTTCTAGACACCGTTACTCACGAATTAAGAACGCCTATAACGGCCATTAGAGCAGCTACCGAAATACTGCATGATGATGAAAACATTCCTGCCGAAGTACGTCAAAAGTTTTTACAGAATATCATCTCCGAATCAGATAGATTGAACCGTTTGATTGATAAATTACTGGATTTAGAAAAATTTGAAACAGGAAAACAAAAAATTTATGTTTCTAAAAACAACCTTACCAAAACCATCAACAATACCTTAGAATCGTTACAACAATTAATTGCAAACAAAAATATAAACGTTGAATTTGAAAGGAAATCTCAGGAAATAAAAGCTTTTTATGACGAAGAACGCCTCATTCAGGTACTGCATAATTTATTTTCGAATGCGATAAAATTCTGCGCAGCTACCGAAGGAAAAATCGGCATCCAATTAACCGAAAGCCCTGAATTCATATCGGTAAGGATTCATAACAATGGGAAAGAAATCAAATCTGAAGATTTTGAAGCTATCTTTGATAAATTCTACCAATCCAGAAATCAAAACGTAAAAAAACCCATCGGAAGCGGATTAGGATTAGCTATTTGCAAAAAAATAATAGAACATCATAAAGGAAAAATATGGGTTGAAAGCTCCTTTGGAAAAGGGACTACCATTATTTTTACATTACCCAATTACAATACCACTGAAAAATGAAGAAAATATTAATTGTAGATGACGAACCGAATATTGTAATGTCACTTGAATACACCTTCAAGAAGAATAATTTTGAAGTATTCATTGCTCGCGACGGACAAGAAGCATTGGATATTTTAAAAAACCAACTTCCTGACATCATTATCCTCGATGTTATGATGCCAATGGTTGACGGTTACAGCACATTAGAACAAATAAAAAAAGAGCCTAAATTAGAACATTGCAAAGTCATTTTCTTATCGGCAAAAAACAAAGAAAAAGACATTGAAAAAGGACTATCACTGGGAGCTAATTTATATATTACCAAACCTTTTTCGCTTAAAAAATTAGTCGAACAGGCACAAGAATTAATAAACTAACAAAACTAAATACATACAAAAACCATGAGTCGTTATAAAATAAGTAATTTCGAAGAATACTTTAAAGAGTACAAGAAATCGATTAAAGATCCAAAGAAATTTTGGGACAAAATTGCCTCAGAAAACTTTACTTGGTACCAGGAATGGGACAAAGTAGTTGATTTTAATATGGCCGATGCTGAGATAAAATGGTTTGTTGATGCTAAAGTGAACATAACAAAAAACTGTATTGATCGCCACCTTGCCAAAAAAGGAGAAAAAGTAGCTATTATTTTTGAACCTAATAATCCTGACGAAGCTTCAATTTCTATCACTTACAATGAATTACACCAACGTGTAAGCAAAATGGCAAATGTGCTATTGAGTCAAGGAATCAAAAAAGGAGATCGCGTTTGTATTTATTTACCAATGATTCCTGAATTGGCAATTACTACACTAGCTTGCGCCAGAATTGGAGCGATTCACTCCGTAGTTTTTGCTGGATTTTCTGCCTCAGCTGTTGCAGCTCGAATCAATGATAGTGAATGTAAAATGGTAGTTACATCTGACGGTGGTTACCGCGGTAACAAAACAATTGACTTAAAAGGAATTGTTGACGAAGCGCTTGTTAACTGTCCATCGGTAGAAAACGTTTTGGTCGTTAAAAGAACGCAAACTCCTATCGAAATGAAAGAAGGACGCGACCAATGGTTAGCACCACTTTTAGAAAAAGCTTCTGACAACAATACTGCTGAAATTATGGATGCCGAAGATCCATTGTTTATTCTTTATACTTCGGGTTCAACAGGAAAACCTAAAGGAATGGTGCACACCACAGCGGGATATATGGTCTATACTGCTTACACCTTCCAAAATGTTTTTAACTATGAAGAAAATGATGTTTTCTGGTGTACTGCCGATATTGGTTGGATAACTGGACATTCATACATCTTATACGGTCCTTTATTAAATGGAGCTACTACAGTTATTTTTGAAGGAGTTCCTTCTTATCCTGATTTTAGTCGTTTTTGGGAAGTGATAGAAAAACACAAAGTAAGCCAATTCTATACTGCGCCAACAGCCATTAGAGCTTTGGCTAAAGAAAGTTTAGACTATGTACAAAAATACCCTTTAAGCTCATTAAAAGTAATTGGTTCAGTAGGAGAACCTATCAACGAAGAAGCTTGGCACTGGTACAACGACCACGTAGGTGGAAAACGTTGTCCTGTTGTTGATACCTGGTGGCAAACAGAAACAGGAGGAATTCTTATCTCTCCAATTCCGTTTATCACACCTACAAAACCTACTTATGCTACTTTACCTCTTCCTGGTATTCAAGCTGTTTTGATGGATGAAAAACGCAATGAAATTGAAGATAATCAGGTAGTAGGAAGTTTGTGTATTAAATATCCGTGGCCAGGAATTGCCCGAACTATCTGGGGCGATCACCAACGTTATAAAGACACTTATTTCTCAACCTTTCCAGGTAAATATTTCAGTGGAGATGGTGCTTTGCGTGACGAGGTAGGTTATTATAGAATCACAGGTCGTGTTGATGATGTAATTATTGTTTCAGGACATAATCTAGGAACAGCTCCAATTGAAGATGCCATCAACGAACATCCAGCAGTTGCCGAAAGTGCCATTGTAGGTTTCCCTCATGACATCAAAGGAAATGCGTTATATGGTTTTGTAATCCTAAAAGAAACTGGCGAAAAACGTGATAAAGAAAATTTGGCAAAAGAAATTAACCAACACATTTCTGATCACATTGGTCCTATTGCTAAATTAGATAAGATTCAGTTTGTGTCTGGTTTACCAAAAACACGTTCTGGAAAAATCATGCGAAGAATTCTTCGTAAGATTTCCGAAGGAGATTATTCTAATTTTGGAGACACCTCAACTTTATTGAATCCTGAAATTGTAGAGGAAATTAAAAAAGGGAAAATTTAATTCTTAATTCATATACTTAGTTAATTAAAAAAAGACCAGTAAAAAAAAAATTACTGGTCTTTTCTATTTGTTAAAAAAACTAATTTAATTTACATAGCCATCGTTTTGTGCTAAAGTTGGATTAGCTTGAATTGCTGTAGCAGGAATTGGCATTAAGTCTCTATAAGCAGGAGTTGCAACACCCGCCTGAACGCCGCCTTTAAATTGCCAAAGTTTACTTCCTCCAGTAAATTTACCAAAACGAATTAAATCAGTTCTTCTATGGCATTCCCAGAATAATTCTCTTCCTCTTTCTGCAAGAATAAAATCAAGATTCAAATTTCCAGCTGTAATTGCAGTAGCATTTGCTCTTGCTCTAATTGTGTTTACATAACCTAAAGCAGTGGTCAAATTTCCACCAGCTCCACCTCTCAAAGTAGCCTCGGCATACATCAAATAAACATCCGACAATCTAAACATTGGAAAATCAGTATCAGGAATATCATTCTTTTGTGCTGCAGTACCATCGGCATTTACATTTTTATATTTAGTAACCGCATAGCCATCGGTAAACGATCCAATAGCATTAATATCTAATGATTGTCCATTAGTATAGAAAGTTCCTCTTTTATCAGCAGTAGCTGTTGCATCTGGGAAAGATTGAACAAACTCTTTTCGGGTTCTAAGTCCCCACCAGCCACCGTCCATTCCGCTGGCACTAGCATCCATACTTCCTCCAATTGATGCATGTAGAATAAAACTCATTCCTGCCCCAGTTGCTCTAATTAAAAGTCCATCAGAAACAATTGGAAAAATAGTTTCCGTTTGAGCACCATTTCTATTATTATCAGCAGCGAACAAGTATCTGTAAGGAACATTTGCAAAAGTATAACCTGAAGTAGTAATAATCTCGTTACATAAAGTTACCGTTTCATTATTTTTTTCAACTCCTGTGTAAACTTTTGAATTCAAATAAATTTGTGCCAATAAAAATTTAGCTGCCGTTTGATCTATTCTTCCGTATTCATTTGTTTTAGTAGCCTTAAGAGAAGTTCCTAAATCTTTTAATTCGCTTTCTACAAAAGCAAATACTTCGGCTCTGGTTTTTTGCTTTGGATAAAAGAATCCTACGGGATCATTTTCGGTTGTGATAGGCACATTTCCAAACAAATCCATCAATTGAGTATAAGAAAACGCTCTTAAAAAACGAGCTTCGGCTCTAAAATATTGGATTTCCGCTTTTAAACTACTAGAAACTCCTCTTGCTGTTAATTTTTCATCAGTAGTTTGTCTCAAAAATTCGTTAGCCGTACTAATTTCATAGTATGATCTTGAGAAGATTCCGTATAAAAATTCATTATTCGGAGACCAGGTTTGCGTATTCAATGTTGGCAAAGTTCCATCTCCCCATCCTATAACTGCCTCGTCAGTAGTTACTTCCTGCATTAAAAAAATCAACCTTAGGTAGCTACTAAAATCACCTCCAATTCCAGCAATATCGGCTGTACCATCACCATCATTTCCACCTACATAAAGTCCTGCATATAATTTAGCCAACACTTGTTTATAGGATTCTGGATTTTGAAAAAATGTTTCCGAAAGGAATTCATCATCATCCTTTGGTGTAACATCCAAATCATTTGAACACGAAGTGAACAACATATTTAGCCCTAAAATCATTAGGAATAAATAAATACTATTTTTAAATGATATTTTCATTTTATATATTTTTAAATTTTATAGACATTTTCGATAATCAAAAACTAGAAATTAGCGTTTAAACCAAATATATAAGTTCTAGCACGAGGGTAAATATTTCCATCTATTCCTGAGAAAATTTCAGGATCCAACCCTTTATATTTACTGATTATAAGAGCATTTTGAACTCCAGCAGTGAAGTGCAACGAAAATGTTTTTAGTAGAGCTTTGTCTAAAGTATAACCTACAGTTACATTGTCTAATTTTATAAATGAAGCATCTTTTACAAAGTAATCCGAAAGATATCTTGATGTTCCATTATCTTCAAAATTGAAATTGGTGTTGTAATAATCGGTAGTGATATTAGCCAAATCAGTATCTCTTCTTAAAGCAGCTTGCAAATATCCTTTATCTGAACTAATGTTATCAAAAGCATAATTCCCAACACTTGCTCTCCAGTTCATAGAGAAATCAAAATGTTTGTAGTTCAAAGCAGTTACAAATCCGAAAGTAAAATCGGCAGTAGGACTTTTATATCTATAACGATCTAAATTATCCACTACACCATCCTTATTTCTGTCAACATAAGAACCTTGAATTGGTTTATGGTTCGCATCATAGATTTGCTCATAAACATAGAATGAACGCGGTGCAAAACCTACAGTATTGATTTGAATTTTATTATTACTTCCTCCATTAATATCTCCTGTAGTGTAACCTTGAAAACCTGGCACTGTAACCCCTAAATCATTTACTTTTTGATCTAAATAAGTAGTATTGAAGGCAACATTCCATTTCAAATTATCATTTTTAATGATATCTGATTCTATACTAAACTCAACACCTTTAGTAGTAAAGCTACCTATATTTACAAAACCTTCGTTTCTCAGGTTAGCTCCGTCAGGATAAGCTATACTAGCTAACAAATCATCTGATTTTTTATGAAAGTAATTCAATGACCCGCTAATTCTATTATCAAACAAACCATAATCTAAACCAATGTTTAACTCTTTAGTTTGCTCCCATTTTATATCTGAATTAAATCCTTCGATTTTTGCAACGGTATAAGCGCTATTTCCAAAAATATATTGCGAATTTGTAGTTCCTAAGGTAACTCTGGTTAGATAATCATAAGAAGCCGAAATATCTTGTTGTCCAGTAACTCCATAACCCAATCTCAATTTTAAATTAGAAATTGTTTTACTGTCTTTCATGAAAGCTTCATTGCTAATATTCCAGGCAAAAGCAGCTCCTGAGAAATTCCCCCAACGATTGGCTTCCGCAAAACGAGAAGTTCCGTCTCTTCTATGATTAATCGTTAACAAATACTTACCGTCATACCCTAAATTCAAACGTCCAAAATAAGATTGTAAATTAATATCCGGATCTGTTGTAAAATCTGGTTGCTTAGCCGAAGGATCTTTTGTTTGAAAGCTATCAAATCCTACTCTTGAAAACAATTGGTAATTATAACCTGCTGTAACATCCACTTTAAATTTACCAATGTCTTTAACATAGTTAAAATAAGTATTCAGGTTTTTGTTTTCACGAGCATCTGTAAAATGAGAATAACCGCCAAGGTTTACCCATTCTCCTGAATTATAAAGTTTTGGTTGATAACCCGTAATACTTTGGTCACTCACTTTTATATAACCATTACTGTCAAATCTATCGATACCCGCTTCAGCAATAAATCGTAAATCTTCGAAGAAATGAAACTTATAATCTAATCTAACATTTCCCCATTTTCTAGTTGAAGTAGATCTGTTTTCAGTTTGATTCACTAAAGCTACTGGGTTTTTAGCAGGAAGCAAGGCCACGTTTCCATTGGCTTCTAACCATTCAAAATAACCTCCATAACGAGAACCTGCTTGATAAACCGATTGTGTTGGGTCGAATGAAATAGCACTTCCAATAACTTTTTTCTCATCTTGAAATCTATTTTTACCAAAAGATAAATTTCCGCTGATGTCAATTTTTAAATGATTATCAAAAAATGTAGGATTCAAAGCGATAGAGGTAGTGGTTCTCTCAAAACTAGTATTATTTAAGATCCCAGGTGAGTTAGTATTTCCAACGGAAAGTCTAACTGGGAGTTTATTAAACAAAGCACCACTAACCGAAATATTGTTATTAGTAGTTATTGCAGTGCTAAATATTTCGTCTTGCCAATTTGTATTTGCAGTACCTAGAATTGCTTTTTGAGCACTATTTCCTTTTTCATTTACCAAAGCACGGAACTGATTTGCAGTTAAAACATCCACTTTATCAGCCAATGTATTTATTCCTACTTGAGAATTAAACGATACTTTCATAGCGCCTTTTGAGCCTTTTTTAGTGGTAATTACAATTACACCATTAGCAGCTCTAGAACCATAAATAGCCGCAGCCGAAGCATCTTTTAGAACGGTAAAAGACTCAATGTCATTAGGATCTATTGTAGACAATACACTTGTAGCACCGCTAGGAACCGAATTACTCATTGGTAAACCATCTAAAATAATTAAGGGTTCATTTGAAGCATTAAGAGAAGAACCTCCTCTAATTCTAATATCAGCTTTAGCACCAGGAGCACCTCCCCCAGTTACATTTACCCCTGCCACGCGTCCATTAATTAAATTTTCGGCTGTTACATTAGGTCCTTTATTAAAATCTTCTGCTTTAATTACTGATACTGATCCAGTAGCATCTTTCTTTTTAACGCTACCATAACCCACTTGCACTACTACTTCCTGCAATTGGTTTGAATCTTCTTCTAAAATAACTTTTACATCTTTTTGAGAACCAAAAACGATTACTGAATTCTTATATCCTATAAAAGAGAATATTACTTTATCACCTTTCTTAACATTAAGTAATTTAAAACTTCCGTTAAAATCAGTTGATGCACCAGTTGTAGTTCCTTGTATATTTACGTTTACTCCTGGCAATGGTTGTTTAGAAATTTTATCTAAAACAGTACCTCCTAAAGAATTCTGAGCAAGAACACCAAAAGGTAATATCAAAAATAAAAACAACACGTTTGTATAAATTGTTTTCATACTTTTTAATAATTTAATTAGGTTATTAATAGTTTAGAACAACTTCTACTCTTACTTCGAGTGATAAAATTATACAATTAACAATACGCTCAACAAAGTCACTTTTCAAATAGGTAACTACAACGTGATAGTGTTGAAAACTTTTAATATTGTCTAAGAATTTATGGATAAAATTGTCAATAATAAAAACATATCATACCTTTATTACGAAATAATTACTATTGATATCATATCATGAAAAAGAAGATTACCCTAAAACAAATTGCCAAGGAACTTGATGTATCAATTTCTACTGTATCAAAATCACTTAGAAACAGTTTAGACATTGGAGAAGAAACCAGATTAAAAGTACAGGCATTTGCTAAATTCTATAATTACAAACCCAATAATATTGCCTTAAGTTTAAAAAACCGAAAAGCAAAAGCTATAGGAATCATCATTCCTGAAATAGTTCATTATTTTTTCTCTACTGTTATTAATGGAATCGAACAAGTAGCCAATGAAAACGGCTATAGTGTTATTATTTGTCTTTCGGATGACTCATTTGACAAAGAAGTGCTGAATATGGAAATGCTGGCTAATGGAAGTATCGATGGATTTATTATGTCCTTATCAAAAGAAACCCAATTTAAGGAAGATTTTCATCATATTACCGAGGTTATTAACCAAGGTATGCCCGTAGTGATGTTTGATAGAGTTGCCAATGAAATCCTTTGCGACAAAGTAATTATAAACGACAAACAAGCGGCTTATGATGCTGTTCAAAGCTTAATTGATAAAGGACGAAGAAAAATTGCATTGGTAACTACCGTAGATTATGTTAGTGTGGGTAAACTAAGAACCGATGGCTATACTAAAGCTTTATGGGACAATGATATTCCATTTGATGAAAATCTAATTATTAAGATTGAAGATGATGAAACCTGCGAAATAACTATCGAACAATTTTTGAAAGATAAAAACATAGACGGAATATTAGCAGTTAATGAACTTTTTGCTGTTACTAGTATCAAGGCAGCTACTAAAGTAGGACTTAAAGTCCCTGAAGATCTTGCCGTAATTGCTTTTACCGATGGTATCATATCTAAATATGCAACTCCTACTATTACAACCGTAAGTCAAAGCGGAATAAAAATGGGCAACAGAGCTGCTAAAATGCTCATTGGCAGATTAGAATCAGATGACGATGACGATGAAAATTATAAAACAGAAGTTATTGAAACGCATCTTATTGAGAGGGAATCAACAAATACATAAGAATTATCTTTAAAAACACTCTCAACTACAACCTTGTAGTTGAAAAAACACGATTTTATTGATTTCTAAAAACTAAAACAAAAATATTACATCTAATTTTACCCTGATCAAGACTTTTACTTTTACTTCGAAAACAAATTAGTTTTGATAAGCATAACGCTTATCGTATCAATATAAAATTACGATAATGGAAAAGCGTAAATTAAGTTTCTGGCAAATCTGGAACATGAGTTTTGGTTTTTTGGGAATTCAAATGGGGTTTGCTCTTCAAAATGCAAACGCGAGTAGAATTCTTCAAATTTTTGGAGCTGATGTTAGTGAATTGTCTTGGTTTTGGATTATTGCTCCTTTGATGGGTTTAATTGTACAACCCGTAATTGGATATTATAGTGACAAAACCTGGGGGAAATTTGGACGAAGAAAACCTTTCTTTTTAATTGGTGCTATTTTAGCGTCGGTTGGTTTAATCTTAATGCCGCAAGCAGACATTTTTATTTCGGTTTTACCTTCCTTATGGGTTGGTGCTGGAATGCTGATGATTATGGATGCTTCTTTTAATATTGCTATGGAACCTTTCCGTGCATTAGTAGGCGACAATTTAAGAACTGATCAGCGTACCGCAGGATTTAGTATTCAAACAGCATTGATAGGTTTTGGAGCTGTCATTGGTTCGGCCTTACCTTATGTATTAACAAAATGGTTCGGAATTTCGAATAACACAGTTCCAGGCAGCGTCCCATTGAATCTTAGTTTATCTTTTATCATTGGAGCAGCTATTCTAATTGGTTCAATAGTGGTGACTTTGGTAACAACCAAGGAATATTCGCCAGAAGAACTTAATCGTTTTGAAAATCCTCAGGATGAAACTGAAATTCCAGAAACTACGAATTCAAAACTAACAGACATCTTTACTGATTTCACTAAAATGCCGGCCACGATGCGCCAATTAAGTTGGGTGCAATTTTTCTCTTGGTTTGGACTTTTTGGAATGTGGGTTTTTACAACTCCTGCCATTGCACATCATATTTATGAATTACCATTAGAAGATACTTCCAGTCAACAATACCAGAATGCTGGTGACTGGGTAGGAATATTATTTGGCGTTTACAACTTAGTTTCGGCTATCATCGCCTTATTCTTCCTTCCCTATATTGCTAAAAAAATTGGACGAAAATCAACTCATGCTCTTTCATTAATTATTGGAGGTATCGGATTAATTTCTATTTATTTCATGCCTGATGAAAATTGGGTTGTATTACCAATGATCCTTATTGGAGTAGCCTGGGCAAGTATTCTAGCAATGCCCTACGCCATTCTTGCTGGTTCGATTGCGCCTAAAAAAATGGGTGTATATATGGGAATATTCAATTTTTTCGTGGTAATACCTCAAATTATCAATGCGCTTATTGGTGGACCAATTGTAAAATACCTCTATAATGGAGACGCTATTTATGCACTAATCACCAGCGGATTAAGTTTTTTAATCGCTGCTGTTTTAGTCTATAAAGTGAAAGATGTCGACGACATCCAACAATAAATCACACATCACAAAATGAACTCGTTAAACAAAAAAGCTTTTCTATTTGATTTAGATGGCGTAATTGTCGATACCGCTAAATATCACTATTTGGCGTGGCAAAAAATTGCCTCTAGACTAAATATAAATTTCACACTTAAAGACAACGAACTCTTAAAAGGAGTCAGTCGTGTACGCTCGCTTGATATTATTTTAGAATTAGGAAATATCGAAGCATCACAAGAAGACAAAAACAAATGGCTCATTGAAAAAAATGAAGAATACCTGTCCTATTTAGTCAATATGGATAAAACCGAAATCTTGCCAGGAGTTATGAATGTTTTAGATTTTTTAAAAGAAAAAAAACAGCTTATCGCTTTAGGATCGGCTAGTAAAAATGCCAGACCCATTCTCGAAAAAACAGGAATCTTGCACTATTTTGATGCTATTGTAGATGGAAACGATGTTTCTAATGCGAAACCCGACCCTGAAGTTTTTTTAAATGCCGCGAAACAATTGGACATAAAAAAAGAAAATGCTATTGTTTTTGAAGACTCGGTTGCTGGAATTCAGGCAGCTAATATTGGAGAAATGACTAGCATTGGTATAGGCGAAGAAAAAATACTTCATGAGGCAAATTATGTCTTTGAGAATTTTACCAAAATCAGTTTCTCCTTTATCGAGAAATTAATTGGAGAAGAAAATTAGTAGAAAAAGAAATAAAATTAGGAAACAATTCCATTCCCCTTTCCTATCCAATTTCTTAAATGTTTAAATGATACAAAATGAATCGAGATTATATAAAACCAGATAATTGGTCAATAATAGAAGACGGATTTGATCCCGAAAATGTAAAATCATCCGAAAGTCTTTTTAGCATAGGTAATGGGGCAATGGGACAACGGGCCAATTTTGAAGAAAAATATACTGGAGAAACTTTCCAGGGAAGCTATATCGCTGGGATTTATTATCCTGACAAAACTAAAGTGGGCTGGTGGAAAAATGGTTATCCTAAATATTTTGCCAAGGTGCTGAATGCGCCAAACTGGATTGGAATTGACATTGAAATAAATGGCGAAAACCTTGACCTGAACAATTGCGCTGAAGTGAAAAGTTTTCGTCGTGAACTGAATATGAAAGAAGGTTGGTACAATCGCTCTTTCGAAGCTACTTTGCAAAACGGAACTGAAATAGCCGTCAACGTTCGTAGATTTTTTTCGTTAAATTTAGACGAAGTAGGCGTTATAAAATATGAAATTACTCCATTAAACAAAGATGCTAAAATAGTTTACAAACCCTATATTGATGCTGGAGTTTCGAACGAAGATGCTAACTGGGAAGAAAAATTCTGGGAACCTCTTGAAATAAAAAAAGGGACTAACGAAGCCTTTTTAACCGCTCAAACCTTTAAAACCCATTTTAAGGTTAGCTCTTTTATGCACAATAGTATTTTTGAAAACGACAAAAATACTAACATTTCAGCTTCATCAGTTGATAGCACCAAAGATAAAATACAATATACTTACAAGACTATTATTGCCAAAGGACAAACCTCAGCAATACAAAAAATAGGTGGTTACACCGTATCGTTAAACCATGACGACACTTTAGCTGCAGCAACTGATGCAATTAAAAAAGCAGTAAGCAAAGGCTACGAAAAGCTACTTGAAGAACAGCAGGAAGCCTGGAGCAAAATCTGGAAAATGTCAGATATTACAATTGATGGCGATGTAAAAGCACAACAAGGTATTCGTTTTAACATCTTTCAATTAAACCAAACCTATTCAGGTAAAGACAGCCGATTGAACATTGGTCCAAAAGGTTTCACTGGCGAAAAATACGGCGGTTCGACCTATTGGGATACTGAAGCTTATTGCATTCCGTTTTATATGGCTACCAAAGACCAGCAAGTAGCACGCAATTTATTGACCTATCGTTACAATCAATTGGACAAAGCCATCGAAAATGCTAAAGATAATCTAGGCTTTAAAAATGGAGCGGCATTGTACCCAATGGTGACTATGAATGGAGAAGAATGTCATAACGAATGGGAAATCACCCATGAAGAAATTCACCGTAATGGAGCTATTGCTTTTGCCATTTACAATTACCACCGTTACACTGGAGATTACTCTTATATTCCAGAAAAAGGATTGGAAGTTTTAATTGGGATTGCGCGTTTTTGGCATCAAAGAGCTTCTTTTTCTAAAGCCAAAAACCAATACGTTATCTTAGGTGTTACTGGTCCAAACGAATATGAAAACAACATCAACAATAATTTCTACACCAATTACATTGCAAAATGGTGTATTGATTATGCTAGCGAACAAATTGATAAAGTACAATCGAAATACAACGCTGATTTTATTCGAATAATCGAAAAAACAAATCTAACCGAGGATGAAATAAGTGATTGGAACAAAGTTGCCGATAATATGTATTTCCCAAAATCGGAGGAATTGGGTGTTTATTTACAACAAGATGGTTTTTTAGACAAAGAATTGATTGAGGTAAAAGATTTAGACAAAGCTGAACGACCAATCAATCAAAAATGGTCTTGGGATCGGGTGTTGCGTTCGCCTTACATTAAACAAGCCGATGTATTGCAATGCCTTTATTTCTTTGAAGATCATTTTTCGAAAGAAGAAATAGAACGCAATTTTGAATTTTACGAAGCATTTACTGTGCATGAAAGTTCGCTTTCGCCTTGCGTACATTCCATTCAGGCAGCTCTTTTAGACAAAATGGATATGGCGTACCGCTTTTATTTAAGAACTTCTCGTTTAGACCTGGACGATTACAACAAAGAAGTAGAAGAAGGTTGTCATATCACGTCGATGGCTGGAACCTGGATGAGCATTGTAGAAGGTTTTGGAGGAATGAGAATCAAAAATAACCAACTTCATTTTTCTCCAAAAATCCCTAAAGAATGGGAAGCCTATTCGTTTAAAATTAATTTTAGAAATCAAATTTTAAAAGTAAAAGTAAGCCATACTGAAACCCAATTTTCAACTGATAGCAGTAGCGATTTATCAATTGTTGTTAATGGAAAAAACATCGTTGTATCAAAAGCAGTAACTGTATAAATTAAAAATATTTACTCATAAAACTCAAAACATGAAAAAGTTTATCCTTAGCCTTTGCGTTTGTTTCCTTATTTGGAACAGCACTAATGCGCAGCAATTAAAATCCCCAAACGGCTTGCTAACTATGGATTTCTCGCTTAAAAGTGACGGAACTCCAACTTACAACCTTAAATACAAAGGAAAAGATGTTATCAAAACGAGTAAACTGGGCTTAGAACTAAAAAACGATAAAAAGTCATTACTAAATGATTTTACAATTTTAGAAACCAAAACAAGCACATTTGATGAAACATGGAAACCAGTTTGGGGCGAAGTAAAACAAATCCGCAATCACTATAATGAATTAGTGGTAACCTTGAATCAAAAAGAAACGGATCGCCAAATCATCATTCGTTTTAAAATGTTTGACGAAGGTCTTGGTTTTAGATATGAATTCCCATCACAAAAAAACCTGACTTATTTTATCATCAAAGAAGAAAGAAGTCAGTTTGCCATGGCTGGTAATCATACCGCTTTTTGGATTCCTGGGGATTACGACACTCAGGAATACGATTATTCCGAATCTAAACTATCTGAAATTAGAGGTCTATCTGAAAAAGCATATACTGAAAATGTATCTCAAAAATCTTTTTCTCCTACTGGCGTTCAAACCTCATTAATGATGAAATCGTCTGACGGATTATACATCAACTTACACGAAGCAGCCTTGATTAATTATTCGTGCATGCATTTGAATTTAGACGATAAAAACATGATTTTCGAATCATGGTTAACACCTGATTCCAAAGGAGACAAAGGCTATATACAAGCACCTGGTCATTCGCCTTGGAGAACCATTATGGTTAGCGATGATGCAAGAACTATTCTAGGTTCTAAAATGACATTAAACTTAAATGATCCTTGTAAAATTGATGACACTTCATGGATTAAACCTGTAAAATATATCGGCGTTTGGTGGGAAATGATTACAGGAAAAAGTTCTTGGGCTTACACTGATGAATTCCCTTCAGTACAGTTAGGCGTTACCGATTTTAGCAAAGCAAAACCTAACGGAAAACATGGTGCAAATACTGCACATGTAAAAGAATATATTGATTTTGCTGCCCAAAATGGTTTTGATGCAGTATTAGTTGAAGGCTGGAATGAAGGTTGGGAAGACTGGTTTGGACATTCAAAAGATTATGTTTTTGATTTTGTGACTCCGTACCCTGATTTTGATGTGAAAGGAATTCACGAATATGCCAAATCAAAAGGAGTAAAAATGATTATGCACCACGAAACTTCAGGATCAGTTCGCAATTACGAACGTCACATGGATAAAGCTTATCAATTCATGAAAGACAATGGATATGATGCTGTAAAAAGTGGTTATGTAGGTGATATTTTGCCAAGAGGCGAAAACCATTATAACCAATGGATTGTGAATCATTACCAATATGCCATTGAAAAAGCAGCCGATTATAAAATCATGGTAAATGCTCACGAAGCAATTCGTCCAACAGGAATTTGCAGAACTTATCCTAACTTAATAGGTAACGAAGCTGCCAGAGGAACAGAATATCAGGCTTTTGGTGGCTCTAAACCAAATCATGTTACCGTTTTACCTTTTACACGTTTAATAGGTGGACCAATGGATTATACTCCCGGTATTTTCGAAATGGATTTAACTAAATTGAATCCAGAGAATCACTCACATGTAAATAGTACAATAGCTAACCAATTAGCATTGTATGTTACCATGTACAGCCCTTTACAAATGGCAGCCGACATTATAGAACATTACAAAAAATTCCCAGATGCATTTCAGTTCATAAAAGATGTAGCTGTAGATTGGGATGAAAGCAACTACCTAGAAGCTGAACCAGGAAAATACATTACTGTAGCACGTAAAGCAAAAGGAAAAAACAATTGGTTTATTGGAAATGTAAACGGAGTGGAAAACCGTACTTCAAACATCGCATTTGATTTCTTAGAAAAAGGAAAAAAATATACTGCGACCATTTATGCTGATGCTAAAAATGCCCATTACAAAACCAATCCGCAAGCATACACGATTCGTAAAATGACAATAACAAACAAGTCTAAATTGTCTCAGGTTTCAGTTCCAGGAGGAGGTTACGCAATTAGTATTATTGAAGCTAAATAATTCCCTAAAAGACAAGTATCTTTCCTAAGATTACTTGTCTTTTTTTTTTTTTTACCAAAAGAACAATACTTATAAATTATGAGCATAAAAAAAATAAACCATTCATTCTATAAAATACTTCTACTTGTTTTGTTGTTTTCTGCCTCCGCCAAAGCACAAATTCAAAAAGTAGAACCACCTTTTTGGTATGCAGGAATGAAGAATCCTGAATTGCAGATTATGTTTTACGGAAAAAACATCGCACAATATGAAGCTTCGGTTTCAAACAATGTTGCGATCAAAAATGTAGAAAAAACCGAAAACCCTAATTACGTTTTCATTACAATCGACATACAAAATATCAAAACTTCAGAATTGGTTTTTTCTTTTAAAACCAAAAACAAAGTCGCATTTACACAAAAATATTACCTTAAAGAAAGAAGAGCAAACTCTGCCGAAAGAAAAAGTTACGATGCATCAGACATGATTTATCTGATTATGCCGGATCGTTTCGCAAATGGAAATACTAAAAACGACAGTGATGCTTCGTTAACAGAAAAAGAAAACAGACAAGATCCAAGCGGACGTCATGGTGGCGATATCGAAGGAATCATCAAAAATCTTGATTACATTAAATCTTTAGGTGCTACCACAATTTGGAACACACCTTTAAACGAAGACAACGACAAACAACATTCCTATCATGGTTACGCACAATCTGATGTTTACAAAATTGATTCACGTTATGGAACCAATGAAGATTACATTCGTTTATCAAACGAATTGCATAAAAAAGATATGAAACTGGTGATGGATTATGTAACCAATCATTGGGGAATTACACACTGGATGATGAAAGATATTCCAACCAAAACCTGGTTCAATCAATTTGAAAACTTCACACAAACTCATCATCGTCGTGAAGTAATTACCGATATGCACGCTTCAAAATTAGATCAGGAAATATGTATCGATGGCTGGTTCGTGCCTTCTATGCCAGATTTGAATCTGAGAAATACTTTAGTTGCTAAATACTTAACTCAAAATGCTATTTGGTGGATCGAATTTGCCAATCTTGATGGATTTAGAGTAGATACTTACAATTATTCTGACCCAACTGCAATGGCAAATTGGGCAAAATCAATTACGAATGAATATCCAAACTTTAATATCGTGGGAGAAATCTGGATGAACAATCAGGCAAATTTAGCATATTGGCAAAAAGACAGTAAAATTGGCGCAATCGAAAGCTATAATTCGAATTTGCCAACTGTAATGGATTTTACACTTCAAAGTCAGGTTGCTTCTGCTTTCAATGAAGATGAACCAAATTGGGACAGCGGATTGATTAAATTCTACAATAATTTCGCGATGGATTATTTGTATCCAAACACGAATAATATTTTGGTATTTGCTGAAAATCATGACACAGATCGTATCAACGATAAGTACAAATATGATTTAGCAAAATACAAACTGGCTATGACTTTATTAGCTACGATTCGTGGAATCCCACAGTTATATTACGGTTCAGAAATTGGAATGGGCGGTGATAAAACCAAAGGTGATGCTGATATTCGTCAGGATTTTCCAGGCGGATGGGCAGGCGATAAAAACAATGCTGTAACCAAAGAAGGAAGAACTACGCAACAAGCCCAATATTTTGATTTTACTTCAAAATTATTCAACTGGAGAAAATCGAATGAGGCAGTTCATTTCGGAAAAATGACACATTATATTCCGGAAAACAATACCTATGTTTATTTCAGATATACCGATGCTAAAACGGTAATGGTGGTTTTTAACAACGATGCTAAATCACAGACTGTAAAAACAAATCGTTTTAAAGAAAACATCAAAAACTTTACATCAGGAAAAGATGTTATTACAGGAAAAACATTCGATTTATCTTCTGAAATTACTTTAGAGCCAAAATCAGCTTTGGTTTTAGAATTAAAATAGATTTATTTAACCACAATAATGCAAGCTAAATAGCGTGTAAGATTTTAAAATAACTAACAAACCCGTAAATAGATTCAGCATCTTTTCGGGTTTGTTAACATATATATTAACTAACGTTCTACATTTAATCTCCGCAAAACAATTTATTTCACTACATTCGTTTTTGATATCCAGAAGTTTAATTCTCTAAATCAAACTAAATTCTAACCAGAATCAGTTTAAAGAATAAACATCTGAATTATGAAATACAAAATTCAATTTCAAATCTAACAGTTCGTCTTTTTATACAACTGTGTTAATGGTTTTCTTTATGAATATTTCGTTAAACGCTCAAATACAAAGAATCGAACCTCCCTTTTGGTTTTCCGGAATGCATAACCCAGAAGTGCAAATTTTATTCTACGGCGTAGAAATTGCGCAATATCAAGTTACAACAGCTAATCCCGCAGTGATTACCAATGTAAAACGTACTGAAAACCCCAACTATATTTTCGTTACCATTAATACCACAAAAGTCGCTGCAACAAATATCGATTTTACATTTAAAAATAAAAACAAATCAACTTTTACTCAAAAATATGAGTTAAAAGACAGAAGAGAAAACTCTGCTCAACGCAAAAGTTACGACTCTTCAGACATGATATATCTTTTGATGCCAGATCGTTTTGCTAATGGAAACAAAAACAACGATAACGACAAAACCACAACTGAAAAATACAACAGGGAATTACCTGGAGGAAGACATGGCGGAGATATTGAAGGCATTTTACAAAACCTCGATTACATTCATTCCTTAGGCGCAACGGCAATTTGGAGTACGCCTCTTTGTGAAGACAATGACGCTGAATATTCTTATCACGGTTATGGTCAATCGGATGTGTATAAAATAGATCCGCGTTATGGTACTAATGAAGATTACCTTCGTTTATCGGATGAAATACACAAACGTGATATGAAATTAATCATGGATTATGTGACTAATCACTGGGGACTACAACATTGGATGATGAAAGATGCTCCTTCAACTGACTGGATTCATCAATTTGAAAACTACACACAAACCAATCATAAAAGAAGTACTATTAGCGATATTAATGCTTCCAAAATGGATCGGGATGTTTGTCTTAAAGGCTGGTTTGTACCGTCAATGCCTGATTTAAACATCATGAATCCTTTAGTATTCAATTATCTTTGTCAAAATGCTATTTGGTGGATTGAATATACCAATCTTGATGGTTTTAGAGTGGATACTTATAATTACTCTGAACCCGAAGCTATTGCCAAATGGACAAAAGCCATCACCGATGAATATCCAAATTTTAATCTTGTCGGCGAAATCACGATGCGAAATCAAGGGCTACTCTCCTACTGGCAAAAAGATAGTCCAATAGGAAAAATCCAGAACTTCAATTCTAATTTGCCTAGCGTAATGGATTTCGCTTTGTCAGATGCCTTACAAATAATTTTCAATGAAGACGATGATACTTGGGATCATGGAATAACCAAAGTATATGATATTCTTTCAAAAGATTTTTTGTTTCCAAATGTGAATAATCTATTGATTTTTGCCGAAAATCACGATACCAAACGATTCAATCATATTTATAATAACGACATTCGAAAATACAAAATGGCAATGACCATGTTAGCTACTTTGCGTGGCATCCCTCAGTTGTATTACGGTACCGAAATTGGTATGGCCGGCAATCAGAATTTAGGCGATGCCGATATTCGAAAAGATTTTCCTGGCGGCTGGGATGGCGATGAAAACAATGCTTTTACCCCAGAAGGCCGAACGGAATGCCAAAACGCCTATTTTGATTTTACCTCCAAATTATTCAATTGGCGAAAAACCAATGATGCGGTTCATTTTGGCAAAACCACCCATTACATTCCTGAAAATAATGTTTATGTGTATTTTAGATACAATGCTACAAAAACCGTGATGGTTTTAGTTAATAACAATCCCGAAAATCAAGAAATTCAAACCCCAAGATTCAAAGAAAACATCAAGAATTACAAAACAGGGAAAAACGTCTTAACGGATGCAAAACTTTATTTATCTAAGCCTATTGCTATCGAAGGAAAATCGGCATTAATTTTAGAATTAGAATAACTTTTTTAACCTAAAAATTCACAAAGAATACTCGAAAAAGTCGCTTCTTTGTGAACTTTGCGATTAAAAGAACATCCAGATTATAAATAAAAAGCAAAACGTTGTGAACCTTGCGTAAAACTTTGCGAACTTTGTGGTTAAAAACACGCCATGCTTAAAATAGGTCATCGTGGTGCTAGAGGTTATGCCGCCGAGAACACCTTAGCCAGTTTTCAAAAAGCCATTGACATGAACGTTGACGGCATTGAGCTCGACGTGCATCTAAGTGCCGATGACGAACTCATGGTTATTCATGATGAAACTATAGACAGAACCACAAATGGCAAAGGTTTAGTAAACAGCTTTTCACGGGCTGAATTACAAAATTTCAGCATTGAAGGAGACAAAAAAATCCCAACACTCGAAGAAGTATTTAATTTAGTAAATAAACAATGCCTGATTAATATCGAATTGAAAAGCTTTGAAACCACTGCTAAAGTTGTCCTTATAATCGAAAAATACATTAAAGAAAATAACTGGAACTACACTGATTTTCTAGTTTCTAGTTTCAATTGGGATGCGCTGGAAGAAATTAATTTCATCGATTCCAAAATTCTAATTGCGATACTGACTGAAGAAGATTTAGAAAAAGCTCTCGCTTTCGCAAAAATTATTCAGGCAAAATCCATCAATCCCGATTTTCAACTATTGAACCAGGAAAACACAAAAAAACTACAGGACAACGGCTTTGAAGTTTTCCCTTGGACAGTCAACGACGCAGCCGACATAGAAAGAATAAAATCATTTAACGTAAACGGAATCATCTCTGATTTTCCAGATAGAATATGAATCAAAATTTTGATATAATCATTGTTGGCGGTGGCGCAGCAGGTTTTTTTACAGCCATTAACATTGTCGAAAAAAATCCAAAAACAAAAGTAGCCATCCTGGAACGCGGTGCCGAAGTATTGCAAAAAGTACGCATTTCTGGTGGTGGCCGTTGCAACGTAACCCACGCCTGTTTTGAGCCTAACGAATTAGTGAAATTCTACCCTCGTGGTGAAAAAGAATTACGTGGTCCTTTCCATCAGTTTTGTTCTGGCGATACTATTGAATGGTTCGAGAAACACGGCGTAGAACTTAAAATTGAAGACGATGGCAGAATGTTTCCTGTTTCTAATTCTTCGCAAACCATTATTGATTGTTTCTTGAAAGCGACTCAAAAACTAGGAATTTCCATTTTAACTGGGCAAAGTGTACAATCTATTTTTAAGAAAGAAGGACTTTGGAAAGTAGAAACTCAAAACCAAAATTACATTACCGAGAAACTAATTCTTGCCACAGGAAGCAATTCTAAAATTTGGGATTTATTACAAAGTTTTGGTCATGCGGTTGTAAATCCTGTTCCTTCCCTATTCACATTCAACATCAAAGATACCAGAATAAAAGAATTACCTGGCGTTGCAGCTCAGGTTACAGTAAAAGTCAAAGACACAAAACTAACTTCAACAGGACCTTTACTAATCACCCACTGGGGAATGAGTGGTCCAGCCATCCTTAAATTATCTGCTTGGGGAGCACGCATTTTACACGACAAAAATTATCAGTTTACCATTTCTGTCAATTGGTTGAATGATGTTGAAACTGACGAAGTAGAGAAAACTCTAAAAGACCTAAAACAAGAACACGCCAAAAAAACGGTATCTAAAAAATCGCCTTTCGAATTAACTAACCGTCTTTGGGAAAGTTTAGTTTTAGCATCAGACATTACTTCTGAAACCAAATGGGCCGATTTATCCAAAAACCAATTACAAAACCTAGCTAATCAATTAACGAAAGCTACTTTTCAAGTCAACGGAAAAAGCACTTTTAAAGAAGAATTTGTCACCGCTGGCGGAATAGATTTAAAAGAAATCAATTTCAAAACCATGGAAAGTAAACTACATGAAAATCTATATTTTGCTGGTGAAATCGTAAATATCGATGCCATCACTGGTGGATTTAATTTCCAAAATGCCTGGACGAGCGGGTTTATTTTAGCGAATTCATTATAACTTATATCTACAATTATTAATTTGTGTCAGGCTCATTTAATGTAAGAAAAATTAGTTGAAAAATTTGTAAAACAGTAATTTAAATTATTACTTTACATATTAAACAAACCAAAAAAAGAGAAACTTACTATAAATATACTCCTTCGAGTATCTATAATCAAAAACACAAAAAAATTAATTATGGAAAATAATAACATAGAAGCAGTAAATAATGGATTCAATTCAGTAGCAGTAGCTAGTGACCTCAATACTGTAACAGTTGATAATGGCTTCAATACAATAGAAGTAGGTAATGACTTCAATTATTTACTTTTTCAAATTTTGTATGTAGTAATACTACTTCTAGTTATTTTTATGGTTTATATAACTATTAAAAAAGTTTGGCGGTTTTTAGACAAAGCTACCGAGTATTTTGAGAATAAAAATGACTCTTACTATAATGAGTAATCATAAATTACAACTTAGAGTAGTTATAGAATGCACAGCTATTAGCCAAAACAAAAGACGATAACCTTACAGGCATTATTTACTTCTACAAATAAATTTCATATAAATGAATAACTCAAAAAAGAGTATTAAGGCAATTAAAACAGCTTTAATACTTACTACAACCTTACTGTTTTATTCTTTTATTAGCAACAAAAACACTATTCGGAAAATAATAACTACCTATTCTTTTCCTGCAATTATTGATGGAAACATTTATGAATTAAAAGACAGCACATCTATAATCTACAAGAATAATTTCACATTATATGAAATGATGCCCAATCATACAGCTACAATTAGTAAGGACACAATAACTAGCGAAGAAGTTAAGTATAAATATTTTATATTGAAAAAAGGAGATGAGCATGGTTTTCTGTATGATTCTTTAAATACAATAAGTAACCGTAAATTATTCGCAGATTCCTTATTACAAAAAACAGGTTTTTTAGATGGTGACCTTTTTAAAAACAAAGATAAATACGTTTTAAATAAAACCTTTAAAAACAAGGGAGAGTATGCCAAAATCGAAGTTTATATCCCTAAAACAACGTGGGAATCATCTCCAGACACGACACTAATATATTATTCAAAAGGGTTAAAAAACATAGACTTTTCCTTATCCCAGAGTTTAGACAACCATAATGACGTAAAAGTTTGTAAGATTGAGTTTGTCTTTAATGCTAAATTTAATAAAGCCCAGAAAATGATTTCTCCAAAATCAAGCCACTGGTTTTCCATCAAAGAAGACACCATTTCAAATCTCTCGAAATATGATGACTTTATTAATTTTTTCAATGCTAAATACAAACCCTAAATATTTTGCTGAAAAAAAATAGTTTGGCAGCATACAGGATTTAGAAAAAACAAATAAACAAATGGATATTTTATAAAAGTATTGTTGACTATATTTTTAGTTAAAAAAGATTTTAAAAATATAGGGACGAGCGGGTTTATTTTAGCGAATTCGATATAGTATTAATTAACAAATCTTTAGAAATACTTTAGCCAGAATACTGTAATTTTACTTACAAATCCAAATTAAATGAAACCACGATTACTCATACTTCTGTTGGCTTGTATCGGACAATTTACTTATTCTCAAACGCATAAATTACTCAGAGGAAAAGTGATGTCTGAGAACTTCTTATTGCAAAATGTTGATGTCATTAATAAAAACAAGGAAACAGGCACTAAAACCAACGAAAACGGTGAATTTATAATTTCAGCAAGTGCAAATGATAGTATTCTTTTTTATGACAAAAACTATCATTTAAAAAGAATAAAATTGAGTTTAGATGATTTAGAAACTAACAATATTATTGTTCGAATTAATAGAAAACCCGAAGAGCTAAAAGAAATAGTGATTCGTAAAGTTAGTACTGATTGGGAATTTGATAAAAAATGGGAGCAACTAAAACGAGATGAAATTGCAGTCTATAGAAAATCAAAGACTTTAAAAAACTCAGGCGTATATGATGGCACAATAGAAAACGGAATGGATTTTGTAAAAATAGGGAAAATGCTTTTTGGTGGATTATTCAAAAAAGACAAGAAACCTGATGCTGAAATAGAATTTAAAGATGTTGCTACATCCAATTTTGACGAAAAATTCTATACCGAAACTTTACAATTAAAGAAAGAAGAAATAGAACCCTTCCTTACGTTTTGCAATTTTGACCCCGAGTCAAAAAAAGTATTAACTAATAATTCAAACGCTCTTGTTTTGATGGATTTCCTGTATCAAAAAAACATTGAATTTAAAAAGATACACGCTGTAGAATAATATTTTTTTTTAAGTTTTTAAATAGCTTTAATAATAAATAATGCTTTTTAGTTAATAAAAACTTATCGATTCAACCACCAAATACTGCCATTCAATACTGCAGCAAAACTTACCCAAGCTAAATAAGGTATAAATAAATAGCCTGCAATTTTATTGATTTTGGCAAATTGAATATAGGTTTCATAAATCATTAACCAAAGAACAATAATTTCTAATCCTGCTAACATCGGGTTGTGTAAACCAAAGAACAAATAGGACCACAAAGCATTGAGTGCTAGTTGTAGTGCGAAAAAAATTAATGCTTTTTTTACTGTTTCTTTTTCATAATCGATTCGATTCCAAACTAATCCTGCCGCCACTCCCATCATGATGTACAACATGCTCCACACAGGTGCAAAAATCCAATTTGGCGGATTAAAACTTGGTTTAATTAATGTTGGATACCAATCTAAAATAGCGGAACGGGTTACAATTCCTGAAAAATATCCAATTGCAAGACAAGTAACAACAATAGTAAGTATTTTGGTAATCTTATTCATTTCTTTCAATTTGATTCAAAAATAATCAAAAAATTCATACTGATTGGACAAATAAACAAATCAACGTATAAAGCAAAAAAGTATCTTTGCGCAAATTTTATTATTCATGTTTACAGCAAACGATTTTATTCCAACTCAATATTCTCAATCTTTAGAAAGTGGTAATTTCCAATGGAGCGCACCCAGCAATATAGCTTTAGTGAAATATTGGGGGAAAAAAGACAATCAGATTCCTGCCAATCCTTCGGTAAGTTTTACATTGAATAACTGCAAAACGATTACCAAATTGGCTTTCGTAAAAAAAAACATTTCGACTGCGCTCAATGTGACAGCTGATAATTTTTCGTTCGACCTACTTTTTGAAGGTAAAGCTAAAGAAGATTTCAAGCCAAAAATCCAGAAATTTTTAGAGCGAATCGAAATCTATTTGCCTTTCTTAAAAGACTATCATTTTACGATTGATACTCAAAACACTTTTCCTCATAGCTCAGGAATTGCTTCTTCGGCATCTGGAATGGCGGCTTTAGCAATGAACTTAATGAGTTTAGAAAAAGCTTTAAACCCAGAAATGACCGAAGATTATTTCTATCAAAAAGCCTCAATGTTAGCTCGTTTGGGCTCTGGAAGTGCATGTAGAAGTGTAAAAGGAGAAGTTGTAGCTTGGGGAATTCAGGCAAATATTAAAGGAAGTTCAGATTTATTCGGCGTAGAATTTCCATATAATATTCATGACAATTTCAAGAATTACCAAGACACTATTTTATTAGTTGATAAAGGCGAAAAACAGGTTTCAAGTACCGTTGGACACGATTTGATGCACGACCATCCATTTGCCGAAAGGCGATTTGAGCAAGCGCACGAAAACTTGGATAAATTGATTGCCATTTTTGAAAACGGTAATCTGGAAGAATTCATTAAAATAGTCGAAAGCGAAGCCTTGACTTTACACGCGATGATGATGACTTCAATGCCGTATTATATCTTAATGAAACCAAACACCCTGCAAATTATCAATGCGATATGGAAATTCAGAAATGAGACCCAAATTCCAGTTTGTTTTACCCTTGATGCTGGCGCCAATGTGCATGTTTTATACCCAAATAAAGATAAAGAAAGCGTATTACAATTTATTAAGAACGAATTAGTTGGCTTTTGTCAAAATGGACAGTACCTTTGTGACGAAATTGGTAGCGGAGCTATTCAAATACAATAATTTATTTTTATATATTTACTACTGTTTCTGTTTCAAACTTAAACCTAGAAAACAACAATGAAAGGACCTTTATTTTACTCAAAAATATTACTCTTTGGAGAATACGGAATTATTCGTGATTCTAAAGGATTGTCTATTCCTTACAATTTCTATAATGGGGCATTGAAAAAAGAAGAAAACCCTTCTGCTGAAGCAATAGCTTCTAACGCTAGTTTGAAACGTTTTGCTGATTATTTAGAAAACTTAGAGCAAGAGCAAACTAATTTGGTTTCTTTCAATTTAGATACTTTAAAGAGTGATATTGCAACAGGAATGTATTTTGATTCTAGCATTCCACAAGGCTATGGCGTTGGTAGTAGTGGCGCTTTAGTTGCAGCTATTTATGACAAATATGCTCAAAACAAAATCACAGTTCTGGAAAATTTGACTCGTGAAAAATTATTGCAATTAAAAAATATCTTTTCTCAAATGGAAAGTTTTTTCCATGGGAAAAGCTCAGGACTGGATCCTTTAAACAGTTATTTAAGCATTCCTATCCTTATTAATTCTAAAGATAATATTGAAGCTACTGGTATTCCAACTCAAAGTTTTGATGGAAAAGGTGCTGTTTTCTTGTTAGATTCTGGAATTGTAGGAGAAACTGCACCAATGGTTAATATTTTTATGGAAAACTTAAAAGACAAAGGTTTCCGTGCTATGCTTAAAAACCAGTTTGTCAAATATACAGATGCCTGTGTTGAGAATTTCCTTGGTGGCGACATGAAATCTTTGTTCATGAATACTAAAAAGTTATCCCGTGTCGTTTTAAATAACTTCAAACCCATGATTCCTGAACAATTTCATGAAATATGGCAAAAAGGAATTGAGACTAATGATTATTATTTAAAATTATGTGGTTCTGGCGGTGGCGGCTATATCCTGGGTTTCACTCAAGATTTAGAACGAGCCAAGGCTTCTTTAAAAGATTACAAACTAGAAGTAGTTTACCAATTTTAAAAAAAGCCTACAAGAAACACAATCCTATCTGATTAAAATGTTCAATAGAAAAAACAAACTTTTAGCGTTAAAAATTATCAGTTTGTTCTCAGTAGTAAGAGGCTATAACATTCCTATTATTATTTTAGCACAATACTTATCGGCGATATTTATCCTTGCTCCTGAGATTAGAGCTTTGGATATTTTGCTAGACTTTAGTTTGTTTCTAATTGTATTTGCTTCATCTATAACAATTGCATCGGGCTATATTATCAATAGTTTTTACGACAGTCGTAAAGATTTAATCAATCGCCCTAACAAGTCTACCCTTGATCGATTGGTTAGCCAAAGCACTAAATTAAAAGTTTACTTTACGTTAAATTTTATAGTTGCTATAATTGCCTTAGTAATTTCTTTTCGTGCTTTTCTCTTCTTTTCTTTTTATATATTTTTAATTTGGTTTTATTCTCATAAAATTAAAAAGTATCCGTTGATTGGCAATCTTATGGCTGCCATACTAGCTGTACTTCCTTTCTTTGCCATCTTATTGTATTACTACACCAAAATACCTTTATACGAAATACAAGTATACAAAAGCCAGTTTATGGTTATCTCGGCACATGCCACTTTTCTCTTTTTACTATTACTCATTAGAGAAATGATTAAGGATTTAGAAAACATAAAAGGTGATTTAGTCGATAATTACAATACCATTCCGGTGCATTACGGAGCGGAAATTTCGAAGAGAATCATCACTTTCTTATGTTTTGCAACTCTAATTCCTGTTTATATTTTAATAGCTATTTACGACGTAGGCTATATGGATATTTACTTTTACATCTGTTTGATTATCTTAATTTTCTTCTTGAAATATTTATGGAAATCAAACACAAAAGCTCAATTTTTATTGCTTCATAATGTGCTGAAATTTTTAATTGTTTCTGGCGTATTTTGCATTATTTTAATTAACCCAAGTGTTTTATGGCACGGAAAAAAACTGTTATTATCTTTTTAAACAGTAATTCAATCTAATTGAATCTTCTTATTAACGAGTCAGTTAGTGTTTTATAATCGGCATTTATCAATTAGCAATTATATAAATGCTATCTTTGCACAAATTATAGAATATTATGAATAACAAGGAAGGCAATAACAAAAGAGGCGGTTCTAGACCTAACAGTTCAAGACCAAGCTCTAATAAGCCAAAACCTGCGATGCAAAAAAGAGCACAAGGGCCTAAAAAAGTAAAAATAAATACGAAAGCTGCTGAGGTTGCTACTGATAAAGTAGAAAAAAAACCGAACCAGGCTCCTAAAAGACCTAAAGTAAAAGACGAAATTCGTTTAAATAAATATATTGCCAATTCTGGGATTTGTTCTCGTCGTGATGCCGATATTTACATCCAGTCAGGAAATGTAAAAGTTAACGGTATTCCCGTTACCGAAATGGGATACATGGTTAAACCTGGAGATAATGTAAACTTTGATGGTGCAACATTAACACCTGAGAAAAAAGTATATATTTTATTAAACAAACCAAAAAACTTTACTACAGCTCTTGACGAAGGTCAGGAATTTAGAAATGTATTGGAATTGGTAAAAGGTTCTACTACTGCTAAAATTGCCGCTGTAGGGAGAATGGATAAAAACACAACAGGTCTTTTATTGTTTACCAATGACACTGATATGATTAGAAAGTTTTCTTTACCTAATCAAAAATCATCTAAAATCTATCAGGTTTCATTGGACAAAAACTTAAAATTTGACGATTTAGAAAAAATAAACAAAGGACTTGTTCTTGACGGACACCGTGTTTATGTAGAAGAAGTAAGCTACATTGAAGGCGAGGCTAAAAGCGAAATTGGTTTAAAATTAAAGACATCAAATGTAAAAGTGGTTCGTGCTATATTTGAGCATTTTGATTATGATGTTTTAAGAATTGACCGTGTTGCTTTTGCAGGTTTGACTAAAAAGAACCTACCTAGAGGTAACTGGAGATTACTTACTGACCAAGAAATTATCAATTTAAAGAATACTTAATATTTTTCTATCATATACAAAAACCGCCTCAAATTCAATTTGAGGCGGTTTTTGTATATTAAGTAT
>JAZJZW010000027.1:0-30509 GCA_040389425.1 Bacteroidota bacterium
AATCAAGCCATAGCAGATGCTCCAGCTGAGATAACTAAGAGTATTTCATATAATGGAAAAAAGACATCTGTAAAACTCTAAGCAGAATAGTTTTTTCCTAATTAAAGGCTAACATTAAAAATGTAATACTTAAAACCCACTATTTTAAATCTCGATTAAAATAGTGGGTTTGTTTTTTTGCTAAAAAAGCTAGTAAATATTTATTCTATAAATTTCAATTTTTACTGGTAATTTAGATTTCCCGCCAATTCTTTTAACGCAATTTCAGAAAGCTTGGCTTCGTATTGCGCATTGCTGTAACGCACCGTGGCATTGATATAATTTAATTGTGCGGTTCTAAATTCTAAAGTAGTAATGGTTCCAATGTGGAATTTATCCAAAGTAATTTCTAGATTTTTCTTCGCAATCGATTCGTTTGTAGCTTCCAGTGCAATCAATTCTAAATTAGTTAAATAGGTCTGGTACGCAGTTGCTAATTGAGTTTCTAGTGTTTGATTTTGCTGTTTGATTTGTAGTTCGGCATTTTCAATCGCTAAATGGGCTATTTTTTCGTTTCTATGTTGCGCCAAACCATCAAATAGATTTAACGAAGCACTAAATCCATAATTAAATCCTCTTGCCGAAGACTGGGTGGTAAACCCTAAACTAGATTGTGTTTCAGAGAAATTATAACCTGAATTTACTTTTAACGTTGGATATCTCGTGGCTTTTACTTGTTTTAATTGCAACTCAGCTACTCTTTTATTGATAATTTGTGCTTCAAGCTGCGGATTTTGCTTTTGTGCTAAATTGCTCAATTCGTCTAATTTTAAAGTAGCATCTACCTGAATAAAATCCATTACTTTAAAATCTATTTTAGCATCTCTAGCTAGAATTTGGTTCAATAAAATTTTAGTATTGTTAAACAATTCTTTTTGTTTCAGTAATGTCACTTTATCGGTATTCAAATCTACCTGAGCATTCAAAACTTCTAACCTGGAAGCTTTCCCAATGCCAAATCTGTTTTGAGCCAAATCTAATCTTTGATTCGAAATGATAAGCGTAGAATCTAAGGCTTTTAGTTGCTGCTGCTGTTGTACTAGGTCGTAATAAGTAGCATAAACATCGCCAACTTTCGTCAAAATATTCAATTTTAAAGTAGATTCGCCTAATTTTTGAAGTTCTTGGAGTTGGTCTCTTTTGGCAAACATTTTCATACCGTCAAAAATAGTCCAGTCTAGCCCCACGCCATAAGTTAAACTATTGCTTTTTCCGTTGTTTAGGCTGTTCACCGTTCCGTCAGAACGCGTTTGCGATAAATTTTGAATATTATTATTGTCCACCACCGAAGCCGTAAGCTTAGGCAACATTCCAGCATTTCCAATAGTATTATTGGTTTGATCTACTTTTAGATTATTGGACGCAATTTGGATTTCGTAATTGTTTTCTAATGCTATTTTTAAGGCATCTTCTATCGATAAAGATTGTTGCGCATTTGCATTAAAAATACAAATGAAAAGCAGACTTAGTGATAGAAACCATTTATTTAAATGCTTCATATTATTTACTTTGTTTTTCATATTCTTCAATATGTTCAAATTCAGGATAATGTTTTTTAGCTTTCGACCACATAAAATAGAGCGCTGGAATCACAAATAAAGTTAGAATTAAAGAGAAAATAGTTCCTCCCACAATTACAACTCCCATACCAATTCTACTCTTAGCCGCTGCTCCCAATGACATCGCAATAGGCAATGCACCTAAGGAAATGGCTAAACTGGTCATCAAAATAGGTCGCAACCTTGCTTCGGAAGCTTGCAAAATGGCATCAATTTTTGATTTTCCTTGTTCTCGAAGCTGATTTGCAAATTCGACAATTAAAATACCGTTTTTAGTTACCAATCCAATAAGCATTACTGTTCCAATCTGGCTAAAAATATTCCAGGTTTGGTCAAACAACCACAGCGAGAATAAAGCTCCCGCAACCGCCATTGGTACAGTCAAAATAATGATAAATGGGTCGATGAAACTTTCAAACTGAGCCGATAAAATCAAGAAGATTAACAATAAAGCCAGTCCAAAGGCAAAAGCCGTATTCGAACTACTTTCGACAAAATCTCTAGATTCTCCACCTAAATCGGTTGTAAAAGTATCGTCAAGAACTTTAGCTTTTATTTCGTTCATAGCCTCAATTCCATCACTGATACTTTTGCCTGGAGCGAGATTTGCCGCAACTGTTGCCGACATGAATCTATTATTATGATACAATTGTGGCGGATTGCTTTGCTCTTCAACGTGAACAATATTATCCATTTGGATTAATTCTCCTTTGTTGTTTTTTACATACATCGAAGTCAAATCCAATGGTTTTGAACGGTCTTTTTTGTCAAATTGTCCAACAACCTGATATTGCTTTCCTTGTTTCATAAAATACCCAAAACGCTGGCCACTTAATGAAAGTTGTAAGGTTTGTGCAACATCAATTACCGAAACGCCTAAACTCTCTGCCTTTTCGCGATCGATGGAAACATTGATTTCGGGTTTATTGAATTTTAGATTCACATCACTCATAGAAAAAGTAGGATTATCAGCTACTGCTTCCATAAACTGAGGAATTTTTTCTCTTAGTTTATCAAAATTTTGATTTTGAATAATGTATTGAATTGGTAATCCAGCACGTCTATTTACGGCAATAGTAGGTTGTTCAGAAACTGAAATTTTGGCATCAGAATATTGTTTAGTCCACTTATTCAATTTATCTGAAATTTCATGTTGCGATGCTTTTCTGTCTTCTGCTTCTTTCAATGAAAGTCGGATAAAACCACTGTTTACAGCTCCTCCACTTGAATTTGGAGCAACGAGTGTTAAAGCTACTTTTTTCTCTGGGATAGAATCATCAACTAATTTTGAGATTTCTTGCATGAATCGATCCGTATATTCAAAACTAGAACCTTCTGGAGTAGTCATTCTAACCATGATAGAACTTCGGTCGTCATAAGGAGCGGTTTCTTTTTTTAGCAAATTATAAAATACAAATATCAATCCGAAACAAGTAATTAGAATAGGGAAACTAATCCATTTTTTTGCCATGAAACGCTCCAAAGCATCGGCATATCCTTTGTTTAGTTTTTCGAAATAAGGTTCGGTTAGATTGTAAAACTTTGATTTTTTTTGCTCTCCACCTTTCATTAAATAGGCATTCAACATAGGTGTTAGGGTCAGCGATACAAAAGCCGATATTAATACGGCAGCACCAATGACGACACCAAATTCCCTAAACAAACGTCCTACGAATCCTTCTAAGAAAATTACAGGTAAAAACACCGCTGCCAAAGTGATAGAAATAGAAATTACTGCAAAGAATATTTCGTTCGAACCCTTGATAGCAGCTTCAATAGGACTCATTCCTTCTTCGACTTTCTTGAAGATATTTTCGGTTACAACAATTCCGTCATCAACCACTAATCCAGTTGCCAGTACAATAGCTAATAAGGTTAATACATTGATTGAAAAACCAAAAAGATACATGATGAAAAAGGTCGCAATCAAAGAAACAGGAATGTCAATTAGAGGTCTAAATGCAATAGCCCAGTCTCTAAAAAACAGATAGATAATTAAGATTACCAAAAGAATAGATATACCTAAAGTTTCAGCAACTTCAAGTACTGATTTCTTAACGAAAATAGTATTATCTAAAGCAATATTTAAATGAATATCCTTAGGTAAATCTTTCTTTAAAGCGGTATATTGCTTGTAAAACTCCTTAGAAATATCAAGATAATTAGCTCCCGGACGAGGGATAACGGCCAATCCGATTAATGGTAATCCTGATTGAGTAAGTTTAGTTTCGATATTTTCGGCATCCAAAACGGCATAGCCAATATCGCTCAATCGCACATTTTTTTCTCCATTGGAGCGGATAATAATATTGTTGAATTCTTCGGCTGTAGATAGATTTCCAATGGTTTTTACCGTAAGTTCAGTATTGTCACCTGTTAGTTTCCCCGAAGGTAATTCGACATTTTGTTTTTCTAAAGCAGTTTTTACTTCGGAAACCGTACAGCCATATGAAGCTAATTTAACAGGGTCAATCCACAAACGCATAGCGTAACGTTTTTGCCCCCAAATTTGTACTCCACTGACTCCGGGAATGGTTTCCAGTCTTTGCGAAATTACATTTTCGGCATAATCACTTAATTCTAGTTGGCTTCTGGAATCACTTTGCACCGTCATCGAAATAATAGCATCACTATCGGCATCGGCTTTAGTAACTACGGGTGGTGCATCAATATCTTGTGGTAATGATCGTAATGCCTGCGATACCTTATCACGAACATCATTAGCGGCTTCTTCCAGATTTTTGTTTAGATTAAACTCTACTGTAATCACACTGCTTCCTTGATTACTAGACGAACTAATATTTCTAATTCCGTCAATGGAGTTGATGGCTTTTTCTAAAGGTTCGGTAATTTGAGATTCAATAATATCGGCATTGGCACCAGTATAACTGGTTTTTATAGAAACCTGAGCCGGATCAATAGAAGGGAATTCCCGAACACCTAAATAGGTATATCCGATAATTCCGAATATAATAATTGCCAGATTCATAACAATAGTCAGTACTGGTCTTTTGATACTTAAGGTGGATAAACTCATTTAGATTTTAGATTTATGATTCTTGATTTTAGATTTAAGATTAGGGCTGAAATCTATAATCTGCAGTCTATTTAACTTTAACTTTTACAGGAGCTTCATTTTTTAGAGCCATTACTCCGCTGGTAATAACGGTATCACCAGCTTTTAAACCAGATAGTATTAAAAGAGAAGCATCGGTACGAGTGGCAGTTTCGACCATGATTTCTTTGGCTTTGCCAAAATCAGAAATAAAAACTTTCTTACCATTTTCTACTGGAACGACTGCCTCGGTAGGAACTACAATGGCGTCATTAATTACAGCTAATGGCAATTCAACATCGGCAAAAGTTCCAGCTAATAATTTTCCGTTTTTGTTCTCTGCTATTGCGCGCACTTGTAAGGTGCGTGTTGCTACATCCACCGATGGTTCTATAGCATAGACTTTTGCTTTGTGTTTTTCGGTAGAACCAGTTACAGTGAAGCTTAACTCTGTATTGTTTTTTATTTGCGTGGCATATTTTTCTGGAATTGAAAAGGTAATTTTTAAGTTTCCAAGGTTTACCAAATTACTAACCAAAATAGAAGGTGTGATATAAGTTCCTGCCGAAATAGAGCGTAAACCTATTTTCCCCGAAAAAGGGGCTCTTACCGAAGTTTTAGCTATCTGAGCTTTGATTAACTGACTTTGGGCTTTCGTAGAAGCATATTCAGCTCTAGCCACATCATATTCTTCCTGGCTGATGGCTTCTTTTTGCAATAGAAGTTTAGCTCTTCTTTCATTTTCAGCAGCCAATTTTTCTTTGGTATTGGCTTGGCTTAATTGCGCTCTTAATTCGGAATCATTTACTTTAAATAGTAATTGTCCTTTGCTAACATTGCTACCTTCTTTGAAATTGATGCTTTCTACAATTCCTGAAACCTCCGAACGAATTTCGACTTGTTCATTGGCTTCAATAGAACCCGATAAAGAAAGATTATTATCAAAAGTTTGCGGTTGAACTACAATTCCGTTGACTTTAATCGGTTTTTTTTTATCTGATTTGTCTTTTGAGTTTTCCGAATCATTTTTGTTTTCCATAATTCGATAAGTGATAAACGAACCAAATCCGATGATGATTAAAGCGTAAACTAAGTTTTTTATTTTCATAACGTGAGGAAGAAAAGAATTTAAAATGAATAATTTATTTTAGATATGGGTTTTATTTTTTAATGTTTAGCAAGTTAGATTTATTTAATTCTTGTACATACAACTATTTGAATTTGTGTAATTTTAACAAGAAATGAAATTTACAATTTTGCCTGCTGTGCTTAGCTTTGACGCAATTTTTAGGCAAAGGTTTATTTCTTTAAGAAAGATATAACAAAAAAAGATAAGACGGAATTTTTTTGCAGAAAGTAATCGCTTTTATATTAACTGTTTAGCTAATATAGTTCCAAATATTTTTTTTCTTAGTTAGTTCTAAATAAACTGCTTTTAGTACAGCGTGTTCTGGTTTTTGCAGAGCGGTATCGGCATTAATTATTTTTAAAGCTTTTTCTCTGGCTAAGGCCAAAATTTCTCTATCGCGAACAATATCGGCAATTTGAAGGTTTAAAACGCCACTTTGTTGGGTTCCCATCAGGTTTCCTGGTCCACGAAGTTTTAAATCTACTTCGGCAATTTCAAAACCATCATTGGTGCGAACCATCGTTTCCATTCTAGTTTTACTATCCGAACTCAATTTGTAATCCGTAATTAAAATACAATAACTTTGTTCGGCTCCACGACCTACGCGACCACGCAATTGGTGCAGTTGCGAAAGTCCAAAACGTTCGGCACTTTCGATAATCATCACCGAAGCATTAGGGATATTTACACCAACTTCAATTACCGTTGTAGCTACCATAATATTCGTTTTTCCGTCAGCAAAGCGTTTCATTTCGGAATCTTTATCTGCGGGTTTCATCTTGCCATGAACAATAGAAATAGCGTATTGTGGTAGCGGAAAATCTCTGGAAATACTTTCGTAGCCATCCATTAAATCTTTGAAATCCATTTTTTCCGATTCTTGAATTAATGGATAGACAATATAAATTTGGCGGCCAAGAGCAATTTCGTCTCTAATAAATTTCCAAATTTTTAGACGATTACTGTCATATCGATGTACTGTTTGAATAGGTTTTCGTCCCGGAGGCAATTCGTCAATAACCGAAATATCTAAATCGCCATACAAACTCATAGCTAAAGTTCGCGGAATAGGAGTGGCGGTCATCACCAAAATATGTGGTGGAATTTCGTTTTTCTTCCACAATTTAGAACGTTGTTCTACACCAAAACGATGTTGCTCATCAATAATTGCCAAACCTAAATTTTGGAATTTTACCTTGTCTTCTAATAAGGCATGTGTACCAATAAGGATTTGTAAAGTTCCGTTTTCGAGCTCTTCATGGATAATTTTTCTATCTGAAGTTTTAGTTGAACCAGTTAGTATTTTGATATTTATATTCAGTTTTTTAGCTAATTCTGAAAGTCCAAAAAAATGTTGATTTGCTAAGATTTCCGTAGGTGCCATTAAACTAGCCTGAAAGCCATTATCCATAGCCAAAAGCATACTCATAAAAGCTACAATGGTTTTCCCCGAACCTACATCGCCTTGCAATAAACGATTCATTTGGGCATTACTTCCCATATCAGTTCGGATTTCTTTAATCACTCTTTTTTGAGCATTTGTGAGTTCAAATGGAAGGTGATTTTGATAAAATTCGTTGAAAAATTCACCTACTTTGGTAAAGGAATGTCCTTTAATTTTATGTTTCTGAATCAGGTTTTTCATAATCAGTTGCATCTGAATGAAAAACAATTCTTCAAATTTTAATCGAAATTGGGCTTTCGCCAAAGCATCGGTACTCTTAGGAAAATGAATATTAAACAAAGCAGCATTCTTCGGAATCAACTTCAACTCTTGCGTTAAGTAATCAGGTAAAGTTTCTGTAAATAAGGCTTGTGTTTCTAAAAATAATTGTTGCATCATCTTGTTTATTGCCCTATTTGAAATTCCGCGATTATTCAGAGTTTCGGTCGAAGGATACACAGGCTGCATTGCCGAGCGCAAACTTTGTTGGTGTTCGCTCCACAACTCAATTTCGGGATGCGCCATATTGTACATGCCGTTAAAAGAAGTGCATTTGCCAAAAATAACAATGGCTTCATTAAGTTTCAAAGATTCGCGAACCCATTTGTGACCTTGAAACCAAACCAATTCCATTTGTCCTGTATCATCTATAAAAGTTGCTACCAAACGTTTTTTTCCTTTGGCAAATTCTACAGTTTTGACATTGATAATCTTCCCTATGATTTGTACTTCGGCAACATTGTTTTGCAACTCGTTGATTTTGTAATAACGGGTGCGGTCAATGTAACGATTAGGGTATAAATTCAATAAATCGCCATACTTATGGATCCCCAATTCCTTACGAAGCAATTCGCCCCTGCTGGGACCAACGCCTTTTAAGTATTCGATAGGAGTGAGTAGGAGATTATTAGAAGACATTTAGGGAATTTAGTTTTTATAACAATTGATTCATCATCAATTTTTAAAAAACGAAGATAGTTTTTAATTGGGAATTTTAAAAATGAGATTTTTTTAGAAATGATTATTTTGATTTATTATCGTCAAATTAAACGATATTTTAAATTATCGTTGAATTAAGCGATAATTGTAATTATCGTCAAATTAAGTGATAATTTTTGTATCTTGCTTCAAATTCTATTTTATGAAAGCAGTAATTACAGGAGATATTATGCATTCCAGAAAATTGACTTCAGCTATTTGGCTGGGCGATTTGAAGGCTATTTTGAATCAATACGGTAGTGAACCAAAAGATTGGGAAATTTATCGTGGAGACAGTTTTCAATTACTTGTAGCAGCCGATAATGCGCTCGAAATAGCTTTACTTATAAAAGCAACTATCAAACAGCACAAAGAGTTGGATGTGCGCATGGCAATAGGAGTGGGGACTATAGATTACGTTGCTGATAAAATAACCGAATCTAATGGCGTTGCTTTTATTAACTCAGGAGAATGTTTTGAGAGTTTGAAAAAACAAACACTGGGAATTCAAACACCTTGGGAAGAATTTAATACTACTTTTTCAGTTGTACTTCCTTTCATGCTTATGATTGCAGATAATTGGACAAGTACTTCAGCCGAAATTCTTAAAAAAGCTTTCGAAAATTCGGATATTAACCAAAACCAATTGGCCACAGCCCTGAATAGAAAGAGCCAAAGTTCAATAAGTTCTTCTTTAAAAAGAGCAGGTTATGAGGAGTTGAAGAATATGATTGCATTTTACAAACAAGAAATCAAAAAACAATGGTAGTATTATTTTTAAGTTTGCTTTTGGCTCATTTACTAGGCGACTTTTTGTTGCAACCAACCATTTGGGTAAAAGACAAGAAGAAGAAAAAAATCAAATCGAAGTATTTGTATTATCATGTTGGCTTGCATTTGTTGTTATTGCTTATCGCTACTCAGTTTGATAGCCAGTATTTCTTTGCGATTATTTTGATTGCGTTAAGTCATTTTGGGATTGATTGTGCCAAATTATATTTCGAAAAAAAGAAAACAACAAAAATCTGGTTTTTTGTAGATCAGTTCTTGCATTTAGTGGTGATTGCTTTAGTTGTGAATTATTATTTTCCATACCAAATTCCTGTTGGTAATTTATATTCGCAGCAAAATTTAGCCTTGATTACTGCTTTAGTAATGGTAACTTATGTGAGTGCAATTGTTTTGAAAGTATTGTTGTCTAAATGGAGTGAACAAGTCATAAAAAATAATGATGGGAATACTAATAATGCTGGTAAATACATCGGGATGTTAGAGCGATTGTTTATTTTCTTTTTTGTATTGATTAATTTCTGGGAAGGAATCGGTTTTTTATTGGCAGCCAAATCTATTTTCAGGTTTGGTGATTTAAAAGAATCCAAAGATGTTCGCTTGACCGAATATATTTTAATTGGAACTCTAATGAGTTTTGGATTGGGAATTCTTTGCGCAATGCTTTACAGATATTTCGCTTAGTATAAATAACATAAAATAGATAAGAATGGATACTACTCACCCCAAAGTGGAATTGTTTTTAGAAAAAGAAAAGAAATGGAAAGAAGAAATGAAAATGCTTCGTTCTATTGTTCTTCAATGCGGTTTAGATGAAGATTACAAATGGATGCACCCTTGTTATACCTTTAAAGGAAGTAATGTAGTTTTGATTCATCAATTTAAAGACTATTGTGCTCTTTTATTTTTTAAAGGAGTTTTGCTAAAAGATGAAGAAAATATTCTGATTCAGCAAACAGAAAATGTTCAAGATCGAAGACAAATTCGGTTCACAAATCTTGGCGAGATTGTAAAAATGGAGTCTATTTTAAAGAAATATATTTTTGAAGCTATTGAAGTAGAAAAATCAGGAGTGAAAATAGAGTTTAAGAAAACGGCTGAATTCAATATGCCTGAAGAATTTGAAAAGCAATTAGCAGTAGATGAAAATCTAAAAACAGCTTTTGAAGGCCTAACACCAGGACGACAAAGAGGTTATTTACTTTATTTTTCATCGGCTAAACAAGCTAAAACCAGAGAAGCTAGAATTGAAAAATATCTTTCAAAAATATTGGAAGGAAAAGGGCTAGATGATTGAAATTAAGATTAGATTTTTTTAGTTATCGTTTTATTAGACGATAATTTAAAATATCGTTAAAAAGAGCGATATTTTAAAAATAAAACGACCGTTACAATCAAGAAATAACGGTCGTTTTGTTTATATACTTAAGTTTTTTTTTATGCAGGAATTTGTTGGCTTAAGCAATGCAAAGTTCCAAAGCCCCAAATTAGGTCAATAGCACTAATCCCAATAACTTCTCTGTCAGGGAAACATTCCGCTAAGATGTTCAAAGCCACACGATCATTAGTATCGTTGAATGTAGGCATCAACACACATTTATTTAAAATCAAGAAATTAGCATAACTCGCAGGTAAACGCAAATCTTCAAAATCCAAACGTTTTGGCATTGGTAAAGCCACAATCACTGGTGATTTTCCGTTTTCTAATTTAGCATTTTGCAAACGTTTTAAATTGTCTTGCAATGGAGCGTAGTTGTGATCATTTTTATCCGTTTCAACAATAGTTACAATGGTATCCTCATTGATAAAACGACACAAATCGTCAATATGTCCGTGGGTATCGTCGCCTTCAATTCCGTCACCAAGCCAAATCACATTAGTAATTCCGAGGTATTCCTTGAAAACGGCTTCGTAATCTTCTTTAGTAAAGCCAGCATTGCGCACCTGAATATCGGGGTGCATCAAGCATTCTTCTGAAGTTAATAAGGTTCCTTTTCCGTTAGAATCAATTGCTCCACCTTCAACAATTACAGGTTTTCCTTTATACATAACTTGTGTTAGCGGAAGATTCAAAGTATCGGCAACTTTAGCTGGAACGTGTTTGTCTAATTGATAATTAGAATATTTTGCCCAGCCATTGAAATTGAAATTTAGAGCTTCTCTTTGATCTCCATTGTAAACTACAATAGGGCCAGAATCACGCATCCAGCTTCTGTTTGTTTTTTGGATTATAAATTCAACAGCATCAAGATTAACTCTTGCTCTATCTAGCATATCGCTTACTTTATCTTTTAGTTTTTCATCGGCAACAACTAAAAATACGGTTTCGTAGATGCTTACTTTTTTAATAAATTCGATAAAAGCCCATTGAATGGCTTCGTATTTTCCAGGCCAATCTTTGCCGTTATGTGGAAAACAAAGTAAAATTCCTTGTTGTTTTTCCCATTCAGCAGGAAATCTTCTGTTAGTTGTGCTCATAATGATTCTCAGTAATAAAGCGGCAAAGTTAAACATTCGCTAGGAATATAAAATTATTTTTTGAAGCTATGCAGAGCAATTTTAGTTAAGAAAAATAATGGTAAAGATTAGATAATATTCTATTAATATGCTTTTAATTTTATCCGAATATTTTTGCCAAAAAAATATAAATATGATAAAGTTTAGTTTAAGAGTATTGGTCGCAATCGTTTTGTTTTCAAGTTGTACCAATGATAATGCTTCAGATGAAGAAGAAGAAAGCAATGAAAATCCAGCTGCTTTTCAAGAAATAGGCTCAGTAACTGTTGGCGGCGTAGGTGCTGCCGAAATTACGGCTTATGATGAAAAGACTAAAAAGTTGTTTACGGTGAATAATAGCGCAACAAATCAAATTGATGTAATTGATTTAGCTGATCCTGCACATCCAAAGCTTGTTGGGAACATAAATTTAGTTCCTTATAATGGTTCTTCTAATAGTGTAAGTGTTTATGATGGCAAATTAGCCGTTGCCTTAGAATCTACAGTTAATAAGCAAGCTGCTGGAAAAGTAGTTGTTTTTAATACTTCTGATTATAGTTTGATTAAAGAAATTACGGTGGGAGCTTTGCCTGATATGGTTACTTTTTCGCCTGATGGGAAATATATTATAACTGCAAATGAAGGAGAGCCAAATGATAATTATTCTCAAGATCCAGATGGAACCATTTCAATTATTGAAGTAGGTAATAATTATGCGGTTACCACATTAAATTTTGCTTCTTTTAGCAGTCAAATAACGAGTTTGAAAGCCAATGGATTTAGAATTTCGTCTGTGGCTTCTTCTTTTGCTGCTGATGTCGAACCGGAATATGTAACTATTTCTGAAGATTCTAAAACGGCTTGGGTAAGCTTGCAAGAAAATAATGGTGTTGCTAAAGTAGATATCGCTAGTAAAACCATTACAGCTGTTTTCCCACTAGGATTTAAAGATTTTAATACTACAGAAAGCGGAATTGATGTAAGTGATAAAGATGACGCTATTACTTTTAATCCTTGGAAGGTAAAAGGAATGTATATGCCTGACGGAATGGGAAGTTATTCAGTAAATAATATACCTTATTTTGTTACTGCCAATGAAGGTGATGCAAGAGAGTATAGTGCTAATACAGATATAAAAAGAATGAAAAGTTTTGTTTTTGACCCAATTGCTTTTCCTGATGCAGCTGCTTTAAAAGCTGATAATAAAATGGGACGTTTGAATTTAATTTCGAATATGGGAGATACTGATAACGATGGAGATTTAGATGAATTAGTTGCTTTTGGAGCGCGCTCTTTCTCTATTTGGAATGGAAATACAGGTAAGATTGTTTACGATAGTAAAAATGATTTAGATGTAAAAGCTAAAGAATTGGCGCTTTATGATGACGCACGTAGTGATGATAAAGGATCAGAGCCAGAAGCAGCTGTTGTAGCAAAAATGGGTAATAAAAACATATTATTTGTAGGTTTAGAAAGAGCCGATGCTATGGTAATTTATGATGTAACTAATCCGATGGCACCACAATATTTACAAACTCTAAAAACAGGCGATGCTCCAGAAGGAATCCTTTTTATTCCAGCGTCAAAAAGTCCTACAAAAAGAAGTTTGGTTGTAGTAAGTAGTGAAGGTGATGGAACAATTAAAGTATACCAGCCGAATTTAAAATGATTTTGATTTAATAATTACCAAAAAAGACAAAAGTAAAACTGCCTTTTTTTGATTGTATTGTGCTTGTTTTAAGTAATTTATGCGATTAAAAGTTGCAAAAAGTGAAATTTTTAATACATAATGTAATGTTTTATAGAATTTTTCATATAAATTTGCAGTAAGTTTAAAAACAAAACCCAAATTAATATTTGAATATTATGAAAAAGAAATTAGTCTCATTATCGTTTTTAATCCTATCTTTTGCAGCTAGTGCTCAAGATAAGGAAACAACTTCTGATAAACCTGATTTTGACAGATGGTCTATCGAACTAGGTGCAGGTGTAAACAGACCTTTAAGAGGTTTTACAGCTGGTTATTCTACAGCTACTCCAAGTCTTTGGAATGTTGATTTAGGAACTAGATATATGTTTAATCCAAAATTTGGTTTGAAATTTGATTTAGGATACAACAAATTTCAAGATTCTAAAAAATCTCCATCTTTTGATGTAAACTATTGGAGAACTGATTTGCAAGGGGTAGTTAACCTTGGAAGAGTTATGAATTTTGAAACTTGGACAAATACTATTGGATTGTTAGCTCATGGAGGTTTTGGTATTTCTATGATGACATCTGATGCATTTGATGGTGAAGATTTTATGGCAAACGGAATCATTGGTTTGACAGGACAAATTAAATTAAGTAATAGTGTTGCTTTAACTGGAGATCTTTCTGGAATTTTAAACGGAAAACAAAACAGAACTTTTGACGGAAAGTCGACTGTATCTACAGGATTCTTTGACGGTGGTGTTTTAAATGCTTCTGTAGGTGTTACTTTCTATTTAGGAAAACACGAAAAGCATGCTGACTGGGTTGCTGATGCTGACAAATATAATGAGTTAGAGCAAAGAGTTTCAACAATCGAAACTGGTCTTATCGATTCTGATAAAGATGGTGTAGCTGATTTATACGATTTAGAGCCAAATACTGTTTCAGGTGTTGCTGTAAATACAAAAGGACAATCAATTGATAACAATAAAAATGGTGTACCAGATGAGTTAGAAAGCTACTTAGATAAAACTTACGGACAAAACGGTAAAACAGCTGTTACAAACAGTACTGTTGAAGAATTAATCAACGGAGGTTATGTAAATACTTATTTTGATTTCAATTCTGCAAAACCAACAAATGCTTCTTTATCTGGTGTTGATTTCTTAGTGAAATACCTAAAAAACAATCCATCTAAAAAAGCTGATATCATTGGATATGCTGATGAAATTGGAAAATCAAGTTATAACCAAGAATTATCTAGAAAAAGAGCAGAAGCGGTTAAAAATGTTTTAATCAATGCTGGAATTGATGCTTCAAGATTGAATGTTGTTGCTAACGGAGAAGATGCTTCTGTTAACAAAAAATCACAAGAAGCTCGTCAAATTGTTAGAAGAGTTACTTTTAAAGTTAACTAATAACAATAATAAAAAAGCAGAAAGAAGGCTGTTTCACACATGTGAAATAGCCTTTTTCTTTTTAAACAAAGATGATGTTTGATGATAATATTTTCTTAGAATTGATAGTTTGAGTGAATTATTGGTGGACGAGAATTTATTAATAAAAACTAAAAGAAGCTCGTCAGGATTGTTAGAAGAGTTATTTGTAATAAAAAATGCGGTATCAAATATTTGATACCGCATTTTTTATTTTAAACTAATGATTAATTAGTCAATCGCTCTTTTAGTAATATCTCCAAAAGCGTCAATTCTTCTATCTCTAAAAAACGGCCAGTTCTGACGTACATTTTCTTGTAAATCTAAGTCAACCTCAGCAATCAATATTTCTTCTTTATCATGTGAGGCTTGGGCTAAAATTTCTCCCTGTGGTCCAGCAATGAAAGAAGCTCCCCAGAACTCAATTCCAGCTGTATCAGGTAAATATTGTTCTAAACCAATTCTGTTTGCAGCGGCGACATAAACTCCATTAGCAACTGCGTGACCTTTCATTACATTCATCCAGGCACCATATTGGTTTTCGCCATACTGTTCTTTTTCTCCAGGATGCCATCCAATAGCGGTTGGATAAAACAATACCTCAGCACCTTTTAATGCAGTGATACGCGCTGCCTCAGGATACCATTGATCCCAACAAATTAATGTACCAATATTTCCTTTTTTGGTAGGATTATTTTTGAAGCCTAAATCACCCGGCGTGAAATAAAATTTTTCGTAGAATGCTGGATCGTCTGGGATGTGCATTTTACGGTACAATCCTGCTTCAGTTCCATCGGTATCGATGATGTAGGCACTATTGTGATAAATTCCAGCCATTCTTTTTTCGAAGAAAGGAACAATGATAACTACACCTAATTCTTTAGCTAATTCGCTAAAAGCAATAAAAGAAGTGCTGTATAAAGGTTCGGCCAAAGCAAAATTGTCTACATCTTCGCTTTGACAGAAATAATGACTACTATATAATTCAGGTAATGAGATCACTTCAGCGCCCTGACTGGCTGCATCTCTTACCCAACTGATACATTTTTTTAGATTGTTTTCGGCAATGTCATTCAAGTTCAGCTGAATGACGGCAATTTTGTATTTTTTGTTTGGCATCGATAAAATTTTAGAGTGCAAAAATAGTTATTTTTATGAAGAGTAGAAATAATGAGAAAAGGAAAAACTGTATCTTTTAGTTTTTTGATAACCAATTATCATTCTATTTTCTCATAAAATCAAAAGCTCCTTTGCGAAGTTCAATTCCGTATTCTAAATAGGCTTTCATACAAGTCAGGAAATTAGCCCAGCCTTCGGTATTTCCAATAACCCATTTTAGATTGGCTTCGCTATAAGCTTTGCCGTCCTCGGTTACTTTTACCACTGTACTTTTGTCGGCTTGTTCTTCTAGTTGAATATGCACTATAGTTTCAGCATCCCAAACAAATGAAATCGAACGATTGGTTTCAATCTTAATTTCTTTTATAGGACATTCATCGGGGAATTCAGGGAATTTCCAAATTAGTTCTTTTCCCATTTCTAATCGTCCAGTACTTTCCGAAATGAAATATTTCGTCATTTTTTCGGGATTTACAATTCCTTCAAAAACTTCTGCGATAGGTTTTTGAATTTGTATTGTTGCTTTGGCTATCAGTTTCATAATAAAATTGTTTTTATTTCTGTTTTATCTGAGTATTGAAGACTTAGCTTAGATACAGTAATTTATGAAAAATAGTGTTATGAGATTAGTATTGAAAATTTAGTCAATAATTTTGTTCCAAATTAATCTTCATCATCAAAATTTAAAAAATCATCTGGATTGAAAGGAATGTCGTCATCGGGGTCTTTATCGTGAGCGTTTACTCCAGGAGGGTTGAATAAACCCCAATTATCTTTAATGTAATTCCAAACATCAAAACCAGCTACCCAATCAATAAATAAAAGTCGAAATTCATCAATTTCTGTTCTTAATAAAAGGATATAATCTTTGTCTGAAATAGTTTCTTCAAATTCTAAACTGCCAGCTTGAACATAAAGTTCTCTAGCAGCTTTGCGAATTATAGTAGCATTTTCCATTTTTAAATCGTACAATTCGACTCCTTGCGCTCCAGCAATTTTAGCAGAAATAAGCATTGCGTTTTCTAACATAAATCGAACGGTCGTTTCTTGCAGAAAATCATTATCGACAGGAACAATCTCGACTAATCCACGGGTGATTTTAAAAATTTGTTCTGCTTTTTGATAAAGAGGCAACTGATGTAATTCTTCTCGTTTTGACATGAGTTTTGTTTAGATAGTTTCAATTACATTTTCGGCTAATCTTCTTGATTTTGGTGCTACTTCAATTCGGTTGAAATCATCTTCCGAAGCATAACCTACAGCCATTGCAAAAAGTGGTTTGTAAGCACTCATTTTTAGAATATCCATATACTTGTCAGATTCTATTCCTTCCATTGCTGTTGAGTCCAGTCCTAATGCTACACTGGCAGTTAAACCTACTCCCAAGGCAATATATACTTGTTTAGCTAGCCATATTTTCAAATCGGCTTCGGGTGTATTGGCTTTAATTTGATTGTACCAATCTCTTCTTGCTTGTGGTAATTCGCTGTCTACCACTTTTTGAAAAGCATCTAAATCATCTGCCACGCTAAAAACGACTAATAGTTGGGCTTGATTTATTTTTTCGGTATTATGCATCGAAACGGCACCTAATTGCGCTTTAATTTCTGGATTTTGAACAAAAGTAAATTTCCAAGGTTGGATATTGATAGAAGAAGGAGTGAGGCGTAAGATTTCTTTTAAAGTCTCAATTTTTTCTTGCGAAATTACTTTGTTAGCGTTGTATTTCTTTGCAGTATATCTTTTTTGAATTAGATCTAAAATATTCATGACTCTTTTTTAAAGGTTGTAGGTTTACAAAGTTAAGTTAATTATTCAATACGAAATCAGGCTTTATAAATCTCCAGAATACAATTTTGTGTAAACCTCAACTATCTGGTTTTGAATGTTGTTGTTGTGTAAATAATGTAAATTATTAAAATAATTCTATAATGGCTATTAATTTTATTTGAGCCAACTTTGTATTAAGTCAAAGAGAAAACAAATAGTAGTAACCAATTAATAAATAGATAAAATGAAAAATTTTAAGACAAAAAATAGTATAGCGTTCTTTTCGTTAGTAGTTCTTTTAATGGTTGTGGGATGTAAAGAAAAACCCGCTGAAAAAGAAGTAATTGTTGTGCCAGGTACAAATACAGAAACTACAACAGAAAGTAAAACTATTATTGAAAAACAAGCTCCAGTTGATAGCACTACAAGTATCACTGTAGATAAAAAAGGGCTAGAAGTAGATTCTAAAAAAGTGGATGTTAAAATAGGAAATTAGTATTCCTATGAACTAAAAAAATATTGGATACAATCAGTAAGTACTCAACTCAAAGTCTGAAAAGGCTTTGAGTTTTTTTGTTGTACTCATTGGGAACGAGCATGTAATAGGGGAAACCTTTATCTTTTTGCAAAGATTTTTTTGAATAGGTTTACTAGACCTAAAACTATGAATCCAATTAGGAGTCCGAAACCAAATTCTTTTACAATGTCAGGCAATTGCGGAAATAGATGGTGTAAGAATTCAATATTGTGTACAAATATTCCGCCAGCTACTAATAGCAAAGCTATGGTGCCTATAACGGCTAAACTTTTAATAACTTTTGGCAGTGCTTGTACAAGTAGGTTTCCTATTGTTTTAGTTAAACTACCTTCTTTAGTGCTATGTTTTATCAGTTTATAACCCAGTTCGTCCATTCGAACAATTAGCGCCACAATTCCGTAAACACCCACGGTGGCTAGTATGGCAATGACGGAAACGACTATGATTTGTGTTGTAAGTGACTCGTCTATTACGGTGCCAAGGGCAATAATTACGATTTCGACGGATAGAATAAAATCGGTTACGATTGCCGATTTAATCTTTGTTTTTTCGATAGTTAGAATTTCATCTTCGGTAAGTTCTTTTTCTGTGATGTGTGGTGTTGCATGTGGGTGTGGAACAAAATATTCAAAGATTTTTTCGGCTCCTTCATAAGCTAAAAAAAGACCTCCTAAAACTAAAATAATTATAATTGCCAAAGGGAAAAACGCACTTAACAAAAAGGCTATTGGTAAAATAATTAATTTATTAATAAAAGAACCTTTTCCTATTGCCCACAATACGGGCAATTCTCTTGAAGAGGCAAATCCCGAAGCTTTTTCAGCATTCACCGCTAAGTCATCGCCTAAAATACCGGCTGTTTTTTTTGCTGCCACTTTACTCATTACTGCAACATCATCCATAATTGCTGCGATATCATCTAATAGTGCGAAAAAACCTGATGCCATTATAATTGTTTTGATTGTTTAGGGTTACGAATCTACTACTTTTTGCGTGAATTTTTAGACTATAATTTTTTAAATCCAAGTAATTGAGTGCTTTATTTTGCTTAATAGTAATGCACTATAAAATTGATATATTTGTAAAAAAACATGTATAGATTTTCAGGTTTTCTAATAGTAGTTTTTACATTTTTGATGCTGAGTTGCAGTTCTATCAAAATAAAAGATAAGCCTTATTTAGCTGCAGAAGTGGCTCTAGAAAATAGTTCTCCAAAATTAAATATTTTTATTCCAGGAAAAATAAAAGCAGATGCTCCGGTTCTAATTTTTGTTCATGGTGGCTACTGGAATAGCGGACGAAAAGGCACCTATGATTTATTGGGAAGAAATTTTGCAAAGCGAGGAGTAGTTACCATAATTCCAGATTATACTTTAAGTCCAGCGGCAAGCTACGACCAAATGACCCAACAAATTGCTGAAGTGATAAAATGGGCACAAGCAAACTGTAAAGAATACAAAGGAAATCCCAAACAAATTTTTGTTTCTGGACATTCTGCAGGCGGGCACTTAGCGGCACTAGCGGTGATGAATCCAAAATACGGAATTGATCCTAAAACAATCTCAGGAATAATCCTGAATGATGCTGCGGGATTAGATATGAAACATTATTTAGAGGAATTTCCGCCAACAGCGGAGCATGATTATTTAGTTACCTGGACTAATAATCCCGAAAATTGGAAAGCTGCTTCTCCCATTTATTTTATTGATAAAAACACACCAGCCTTTTTAATTTATGTTGGTAATAAAACCTATCCATCAATAAAGGAAACTAATACTCGTTTTTTAAAAGCATTACATTCTTTCCAGCCCCAAGTAAATCCAATTTATTTGAATAAAAAGCATGTACCAATGGTTACTCAGTATTTCTTGCCTTGGAGCGACCGTTTTAATGAGGTAATCAATTTTATGAAACTTCAAAAAAAATAAGTTTACTTACTAATACTTAATCCTAAAATAGATTTACAACTCATCGAGTAGCTATTAAAGAAAGTATTAACTGCATTGACCAAGCAATAGCCAAAGAATAATAAAAACTATAATAGTCCCAAAACAACCTCCACCTAGTTTTTTTGCTCCGTAACCTGCTAAAAGGCCTCTAAATAAATTGTTCATAATAATTTGTTTTTAAGTTAATTGAATGAAATTTATTGTTAGATGAAGTTCGGAAATTAAAAACACATCTTCCTTATATAAGTATTATTAAAAGTTTTAAAATTTACGTTTTTTGTAGAAGTTAACGCCATACAAATATTAAGGCGCGCCTAGCTATTTTATAGGTAATGCCTACGAATTTAATAGGCGAGCCTTTAGTTTTAGTAGGCGCGCTTAGCTATTTTATAGGCGATGCCTACAATTTTGATAGGCGAGCCTATAGTTTTGGTAGGAGGTCTTATGTTTTAGGTTGGTATTCCTTGTTTTACTAACAAATGGAGTATTTCCTTGAACTGCTTAGTTATTTACGTTCTGCTTAGATTCCTTTTTTAAAAACCCAATTATCCACCAACTTGTCATGCTGACGAAGGAAGCATCTCATTTGCTCATTGTTGAGGGCACGGAAAACATTTCCGCGCTATCGGGTGTTGGTGGCAGTTATTCTTTTACGTTGAACTTTGTAAGTATTTCACTAAAACTAGCTACATAACTCTCTTGTAAAATTTTACTATCCTCAAAATTAGAGTAATCTAAAACGTTTAATTTATCAATGTTGAAGTATTTATCTGCGGAATATTCTTCTTTTTTAACTGTAGATGTTAAAATAATTTGCTTATCTAATTTCAAAAACTCATCAAGCATTATCATTTCTTTGGTAGTTGATAGTTCTCCTTCTCTAAATGAATCAATAATGATTGGGAATTTATGGTCTAAAATTGAGTTCAATGCCATAATTTTGCAAAAATAATATTCTTGTCCCTCACTACCTGAATATGTTTCGCTGGCTTTGGTGAATAAATCTTCAAACTGAAGTAAACCTTGTGGATCAATAATATTATAAAATCTTTTCATTTCTTTTAAAGTACTTTCTAAAATATCTTTTTGGCGTTCTTTATCAGACGAAATTTTACTTTCATTATTTTTTAATTTTTTTTCAATTTCACTTAATTGATTCTGTAATTCAAGTACTACTTTATCAGTGTCTTTTGATTCAAAAATTTCATCTTGAAACAGAATATAATTTTTTATATCTGGTGTTGACTCTTCTAAAAGTTTATTTATTTGATTTTGTTCTTTAACAATTAAGTCGTTAAACTCTGAAATTATTTCTTCTTTAATATCTAGACTAGATTTAATAGATGCTAAAATATTTTGTCTTACGTGATTATTACTTACTTCAAATTGAAAATCTTCATTTGTAAATATAATTTTAGAACTACCACATTCACCACATTTAACTTTCCCTTCATTAAGATTCCTATTCAATGAATTAAGTTCTAGAATCAGAGCTTCAAGTTTTGCACTTCTATTTTCCTCTCTATTCCTTTTTTTCTTTAGATCAGCAATATTTTGATGTATTTCTTGAATTTGATTTCCGAAATTTTTATATTCTAAATTATTTGCTGAAGCACTAATGAACGTTGATATTTCAGGGTTTTGTTTTATTATTTTGATTTTTCTTATTTCAGCTTTTATTTTTGAATCTAATTGTGTCTTTTCTTTTTTTAGATTTTCAATATCATATTTATTGAATGTTTCAATAGTTATACCTTCCATTGAATAAATCATATTCAAGAAGTCAACTTTATTATTTTGTCCCTTGACAATAAGATTTGAAGTATTTCTTTTGTCTTGACCTAAAAAGAAAATCTCAAACAGAAGAGTTAAGTCAACAGCCCTTTGTTGTCCACTTTTGTCAATTTGTGGAAGAGTATAAATTTCTTGGTCAAAATAATACTTAAATTCAGTAATACTATTGAATATAAATAATTGTTCTTGATTTAAGACTAAAATAGAATTTCCTTTTCTTAAAAATTCAAATTTTCGGTTTTCAATTTCGATTTCGGTATAAAAGAAATATTTTTTAGTATCAAATCCACTAGGAAAAATTGATTCGTAACCTAAAGAGTAAACTATACTTTGTAAGAGTAAAGTTTTTCCTCGATTATTCTCGTTACTATAAATTATGTTAGTTTTATTAGTGAAGCGATTTTCTATAAATGCTTCATTTTTGTTTCCAAAAGCTGTTTTTTTAATTATCATTTAGTCCTTCTATAATTATTGAAATTAAGTATAATATTGTTTCTTTGGTTAAGTATGAATTTTTTTTGAAACCATATTCAACAAATAATAGCATGTAAATATTTTCAACATCATTATCTGTCGTGTTTGCTATATATTCTACAATCATTTCACAAACATTCCAAAAAACTTTATTTTGGTTTTTATTAAAAAAAGCTTTCGAAAGATTAGAGTTACATTCTTGTAGCAAATCTTTTTTATCTTCAATATCCATTCCATCTAGAATTGGAGAAAAATAAATTGGAATTGATTTATATTTAAAAATTTCACAACCAATAATGCGACTTATGATTAAGGTTTCAATGTCTTTAGTTGAAAGATGTCTTCTAAAATTAAGAACTTCTCTGATTTCTGTTATTGATGTATTTTCAATACAACTATTTTTTTTTGTTGTTTGGATATCTCTTAAGTCATTAAAGAGGCTATTATAAAAATCATCATTTTTAAGATTCGTATTTTTAAATTTGGTTACTGCTTTTATATAATCATTGTCAGTAACATTATCCTCTACTATTAAAACTTTTTTAAGAAAATTTTCAATATTCAATGTCTGTGTAATTGAATTTTTCTGGACTCTTTCTATTTCTTCTGTTAAACCTTTTTTTATTCTATCGAAAGTTTTTTCAAGTATATTATCTAAATTATATGTCGTTTTAGTTATATCAATTTTATATTCTTGTTTTAATTTAGGGCAAAAGAAAATAAACTCTTCAAAAGAAAATATTGATGTAAAATTGTCGAAAAGAGTGTAAAGATATGTTCCAATTTTCTTTGGATTTAAACTCTTTTCGTTTTTTGATTGAATATCCCATATTTTATCAAATTTTTCACTTATTCCATTTACATCATTGAAGCAGTCAAAAGTAACATATAGAACATCCTTACTATCTTTGCGTTGCCCAATTAAATATAATAATGATTTTGTTTCAAAATTTGAAGCTTTCTCATTATTCATTTCAGTATTTCGGAATGTGTATGTCATTTTTTATTGTGAATTTCTTGTTCGGCGGTATAATTGCCACCAAATAGTTTATATACGCATAAAACAAACTAGTTCTATTCTATATAGGTATGTTATGCTAATATTCTAATATATTGTTGTGTATTATCTATACAACCAAATATATCTTTTTATTTCAGAATTTTACTCCAAAATACATCTTATTTGTAAATGATTACTGCAATATCTGTAAAAAGCACAATAAGTCGATAAAATGCTGTCTTTAGGAATAATCCTAAGTTAATTGTTTTTAGGTAAACTTGCTTTTAGAAAAGTAAAAGTTCTAAATAGCCCTGATGGAGCCGATATCCTCGTGTAGCGCAGCGGAACGAGATAAAGGCGAGAGCAGGAGGGAAGTGCTTATGGAAAACTATCGTTCTGCTCCAAAAAAAAACACCAGCCGTGATGACTGGTGTTTCTATTTTTTGTTGTTGTGTCATTGCGAGCGATAGCGTGGCAATCACACTACCATGAGCAGACAAGTTGAGCAACTTAGTGAGATTGCTTCGTTCCTCGCAATGACTATTCCTTGTTCAACTCGTTTTGATTTCTAAAAACCATTTGACCATCAAAAGAATCCAAAAGAATACTGCTATCGGTAGTGATTTTACCGGCTAGGATTTCTTTAGATAGTTGGTTTAAAACCTCTCTTTGAATCACACGTTTTACAGGTCGGGCTCCAAATTGTGGGTCAAAACCTTTCTCAGACAAATAGGCAATTGCTTCAGGAGTGGCTTCCATAGTAATGCCTTGTTGTGCCAGCATTTTGATAACGCTTTTTAGTTGCAAGCCTACAATTTTTGTAATATTAGCAGTGGTAAGCGGTGTAAACATCACGATTTCGTCAATACGGTTGATGAATTCGGGTCTTACGGTTTCTTTCAATAATCCCAGTACTTCTACTTTGGCAGCTTCGGTAGCGGCTTCTACTCTTCCCTTGAGGTTTTCAAACTTATCCTGAATAATCTGGCTTCCCATATTAGAAGTCATGATGATAATGGTGTTTTTAAAATCGGCAAGACGACCTTTATTGTCTGTTAAACGACCTTCGTCCAAGACTTGTAACAGGATATTAAAAGTATCTGGATGTGCTTTTTCAATCTCATCAAGCAGGATTACCGAATAGGGTTTTCTACGCACCGCCTCAGTCAACTGACCACCTTCGTCATAACCCACATATCCCGGAGGCGCACCCACCAAACGGCTCACGCTGTGACGTTCCTGGTATTCACTCATGTCTATACGCGTCATGGCATTTTCGTCGTCGAATAGATATTCGGCCAAGGCTTTCGCTAATTCGGTTTTCCCCACACCAGTAGTTCCTAAGAATAGGAAGGTACCCACAGGTTTTTTCATGTCTTGCAACCCGGCACGAGAACGGCGTACCGCATCACTGATGGCTTCGATTGCTTCTTCCTGACCAACTACACGATGGTGTAATTCTTCTTCCAGATGCAATAGTTTTTCTCTTTCTCCTTGCAGCATTTTTACCACAGGAATTCCAGTCCATTTGGCTACTACTTCGGCAATATCTTCACGGGTAACTTCTTCTTTTATTAAAGAACTTCCGCCAGATTGATTTTCTACTAATTCTTTATGCAAACGATCTAAATGTTCCTGCGCTTCTTTGATTTTTCCGTAACGAATTTCGGCTACTTTACCATAATCACCATCGCGTTCGGCACGTTCGGCTTCGTATTTATAATTTTCAATTTCGGTTTTTACCGCTTGAATGTTATCGACTATATCTTTTTCTGATTTCCATTTAGCAAAAATCTTATTTCTTTCTTCTTTTAGATTTGCCAATTCCAATCCTAGGGTTTTGAGTTTTGCTTCGTCCTTTTCTCTTTTGATAGCTTCAATTTCGATTTCGAGTTGCATTACTTTTCGATCCAAAACATCTAATTCTTCTGGTTTCGAATTGATTTCCATTCTGATTTTAGAAGCCGCCTCGTCCATTAAATCGATGGCTTTATCTGGCAGAAAACGATTGGTAATATAACGTTGTGACAATTCGACAGCTGCAATAATGGCTTCATCCTTAATTTGAACCTGATGATGGGTTTCGTATTTTTCTTTGATACCACGCAGAATAGAAATGGCGCTTTCGGTATCTGGTTCTTCAATTTGGACTTTTTGAAAACGTCTTTCCAGTGCTTTGTCTTTTTCGAAATATTTTTGGTATTCATCCAAAGTGGTTGCCCCAATGGCACGTAGTTCTCCACGAGCCAAAGCTGGTTTCAGGATATTAGCCGCATCCATAGCACCTTCGCCACCACCAGCTCCCACCAACGTGTGAATTTCGTCAATGAATAAAACAATATCCCCTTCGGCAGAAATCACTTCTTTTACTACTGATTTTAAACGTTCTTCAAACTCTCCTTTGTATTTGGCTCCAGCAATTAAAGCCCCCATATCAAGAGAAAAAACGATTTTCTTCTTTAGATTTTCGGGAACGTCACCATCTACAATTCGGTGAGCTAGGCCTTCGGCAATAGCGGTTTTACCCACACCTGGTTCTCCCACAAGCATTGGATTATTCTTAGTTCTTCGGGTAAGAATTTGCAATACTCTACGAATTTCCTCATCACGACCAATAACGGGATCTAATTTTCCTGCTTTGGCTAACTCATTAAGGTTTTTGGCGTACTTGTTCAACGAATTATAGGTTTCTTCAGCCGATGCCGAAGTTACTCTTTCGCCTTTTCGCAATTCTTCTATTGCGGCTTTCAAGCCTTTTTCAGTTACACCCTGGTCTTTTAAAATTTGGGAAACCTTACTTCTTGATGCAAAAATGGCTAAGATTAAATGTTCGATAGAAACATATTCATCATTCATTTTTTTAGCGATAATTTCGGCTTCGTTTAAGGCGGTATTAGCATCACGAGAAAGCATAACATCACCACCAGAAACTTTAGGAAAGTTTTGGATGGTACTGTCCAATATTTGTAAAAACAAAGGCACATTTACATTGAGTTTTTTCAAAATAAATGGCGCCACATTTTCGTCTACTTCAAAAATAGCTTTGAAAATGTGTTCGTTTTCTATTTGTTGTTGGCCATTACTTTGAGCCAACTGTTGAGAAAGCTGAATGGCTTCCTGCGATTTAATTGTAAATTTATTGATGTTCATTTTGTTTTATAGATTTGGTTTCAACTTATTCGTTAACTTTGCAGAAATTTGGACAAATTATATTCCATAGTAAATTTAAGGACAAAAAGGCATTTAAAAGCTGATTTTTATCAGTTTTCAATGTCAATAAGTCATAAAACAAGTCAAAATATGAGTTTTTTAAAAAATATTTTTGGGAGTGAGGAAACTCCAAAACAACAAGAGAGTAAAATGAATTGGGAAATTCTAAATGATGTTGATCAATTAGGAGCTATAATTTTCAATTCGAATGAGAAACCTGTAGTTATTTTCAAACACAGTACGCGCTGTAGTATTAGCCGCATGGCTTTGAAACAATTTGAAAATGAGTTTAATTCTGCGGATGAAGTGACTCCTTACTTTTTGGATTTATTGAATTACCGAGACATTTCTAACGAAATAGCTAATCGTTTTGGGGTGGAACATCAATCGCCACAAATTCTTTTAATAAAAGATGGTCAGTCGGTTTATGATGCTTCACATAGCGATATTGATGCTGAGGAATTAAAAGAGAAGTTATAGTTTTTACTCAATATTCAAAGATTTATATATTTTAAAAAGCCACTAATTCACGAATTATTATATTTTAATTCGTGAATTAGTGGCTTTTTTTCTTAAAAACTTCCGCCAGAACCACCACCACTAAAATCCCCACCTCCAAACTCCATCGGAGATTCGATTACAGTTTCGGGTTTTAGACCAAATTGTGAAGTCAGGATCAAAGCTTCGGTATTTATAAAATCACTAGAATTAATAAAACGGTCGGCTTGAAAAGTGATTCCCATAGTTTGATCTTTCAATTTTTTGATGCTAAAATAAGCGATAGCAAAAAGTAAAAGTCCTCCTAAGGTTAAAGCTATTTCAATAGGCAATACTTGATGATAGTAGCGAATGGTATAAAACGAAAATCCAGTGCTTAAGAAACCAATCCATAATAGGATACGTTCTTGAAGTTTTAAACCATAGAAAATATAAAACGCAGGAACTATAAAAGTAAAAGCATAGAAGAACCAAGCAAAAGGAATATCTGAATTTGGAGCGATTTCATTTCCTAGTAATATTACCGAAAGTTCTCTAACCACTAAATAGTTTCCTGAACAATAGAATAAGATTAAAGCAAAGTTTTTTAACAACAGAATTCCTTTATGATAAAAAGGGAATTGGACTTTTTGAGTTAATTTGTTGCTTATAAAATACATTCCCAATGCATAGACCATCAATACAAAAGGCAAGATGGCTTTTCCGATGCTTCCCATTTCAAATAAACAATAGGCTATGGCGGCCGTACTTGCGATGCAGAAAATTAAAACAGAAACTCGTTTTATATAGCGAAGATAGCTAAGGAAAGAAACGATGGTTGCAGTAATAGCAATTGCAAGTTCGTTACCATCAGTCAAAACTCCTACGGCTACTGCCAAAAGCAATTGACCGCCAATTAAAAAAGTATCATCTAATCCTTTTTCGGTATTGTTTTGTTGGATAAAAAACTCAGTACCAGCAAAACCAATTGCAGCATAAATAAAAACAAAAAATTCAAAACTATTATCAATAGAGTTTAAACCAATTAAAGAAACAAATCCGCAAATTGAGCTGTATAAAAGTATGCCTAAGATTGCAAATCCCAACCGCAGTAAAAGATTTGTATTGACTTTAGGAACGGCTAAATGAGTTTCAATTTCGTGATATTGTTCTTTCGATATAAATTTTGCTTCATACAAAGAATGCGCTTCATTAATTAAAAACTGATTTTCTAATTTGGTTTTATCGTATGCTATCATTTTTTAATTTCTGAATTAAATTTTTTAATCATTTGTACAAAAAAGAAAATCGCTCCTATTGAATAGAAAGGACTAAGCATTATTATGAACTCAAAAAAGTCATTTAAACGGATGGTATCAATAAATTTATAGAAGACGATATTTAACCCTAAAAATGCGTAAAAAACGGTGAAAGCAAATATAGAAACCGATTTTATTTGATAACTGCAGTGGTAAAAATAATAGGAAGAAACAGCTAAAAGCATAAAAAACAGAATGTAATATTCGCTATTTATTAGATTATTTAGACAGGAGATACAGATGAGATGCAATGCAAATGTCAAAATAATGAAAGAAAAATGAGTTTTCAGATTTATTCTAGAACAGTAATAATTCCACGCAATTAAAACACTTCCTAATCCAATGGCAGCATAACTCAACGAAGCGGTATCATAGAAATTATTTTGCAAAAGTGATTGTGGTGTTACAGTTAATCCTATATAAGCGGCTAATCCTGTAATAGCTAAAGAAAGTACATTTTTATTATCAAAATAATAGGCTGAAAATAATCCTATAGTTGTTGGGATAATCGTAGCCAAACCGTAATTAGTGCCAAAAGTATTGTATTGCAGTTGCAAATAGCTGATGAATATACAAGTCAATAAATTAGCTGTAAGCACGATATATTCCATTACATGACTCTCAAAATGGGTTTGTTGTTTTTGAAATTGAGGAGCTTTTTTAAAACAGAAGTAATAACAGATTGCAGTTACAATTAAGACTAAGCTAATGAGAATCGAATGACCAATAGTATCAATATTATCATAGATTAAAATTCCAATTCCCGAAGTGAATAACAATACCGAAAGGTACAGAAATAGCTTTAATTCGGCATTTAATGAAAAAATATTAAAACTGCGATAGTTTGAAATTTCATTGTATTGTTCTTCGGTAATTAATTGTTTATCGAAAAGAGCCTGAGTAGCTCGTTCATTCATTTGCTTCATTTAAGATCGATTTGTTTCTCAAATGTAAGTAAATTAAGTAATAAAAAAAACGCATCGAAATTTTCGATGCGTTGTATAATAAAATGATGGTACTTTTTAAAAAGCCTGTTTCATTTTTTCTTTAATTTCTTGTTCTCAAATATTTATTTTTTTGATTCAAATTTATGATTTAAAAGTGTTTTCTTAATAATTTATTTATTTTTGGTTTCTAATTAATAAAACCTATCTATATCATTTATAATCAAGCATTGTATGAAAAAACTTTTTTATCTTTTTACTATTTTTTTTAGTTGTAGCACTTTTGGACAAAATGATTTTAAAAATTACAAAATTGGTCACTTTGTTGATTATGATAAGAAAATTATTGATGGCTATTTGGATATTAGTTATGAGCCGAAAGCAATACTAAATGTGAGATATAATACTTACGAAAATTTCACTAAAGGTTATTATTGGGATAACGAGGGAATGAAAGTAGCAGGTTTGCTGAAATATTCTCAAAGCGATAGACAGTTAAAATTTAAATTAGATGAAAATTCTATTGAAAATTCGATTAAATCAGAAGAGTCTAAAGGATTTGTTATAGGAATTGATACATTTTCTGTTGTTAAAAATGTTATTGTAATAGGTCTTTTTGGTGATAAACTTACTGATAAAATTGAATTTGCTGAAAATATGGAAAGCTTTGCTGGGATGCAATTTTATAAATTTACAGCGAAAGCTCCAAATGGAGATCCTTATTTTAAATACATAGCTAAAAAATCAAATGTATCAGACTTTGTAACATTTCCTTCAGGAAAAGCAAAATTTAGAAAAGTGGCAGGTGAGATTTTTGGAAGTGATTCTTTTCTTAAATCGGAGATTGAAAATGGGAAATATGATGAAAATGATATTCCTGCTATGATAAAAGTTTTTAAGTACAGAAGACTGTTTAATAAAGGAAAAAATATTTTTTATAATTCCTTTCTAGATGAAATTAATAATATTGATGGAAGTTCTTATTATTCAAAAATCGAATCAGTAAAAGATTCAGTTTTTCACTTAAATCATTTTTTTACTAATAATATAAAAATTTATGAGGGTGATTTTACTTCTTTTTATCCTCATAATAAGCAAAGTGATTTTATATTTTATTATCCAAATGGTCAAATTAGAAAAAAACTAATTTATGAAAACAACAAACCGATAACTACTACTTTATTTTTTGAGAACGGTAAGACTCATAGACAGTATGATAATATGAAAACTATTACTTATAATGAAGTTTTTAATGCTAATAATATTAACATTATAGACGAAAAAGGAAAAATTGAAA
>JAZJZW010000028.1:0-37946 GCA_040389425.1 Bacteroidota bacterium
ATTTGCATTGGAATTTGGAATGTAGCTCCACCAACTCTACGACTACGTACTTCTACGTGAGGCATAACGTTTGTCAAAGCATCTTTCCAGATTTCTAATGAAGTTTTTTCGTCATTTTGCTTTTTAGTCTCAATAATGTCAATAGCATCATAAAAAACTTTAAAAGCTGTAGATTTCTTACCATCCCACATTAAGTTATTCACAAAACGCGTTACCAATTGATCATTAAATCTTGGATCTGGTAAAAGTGGTCTCTTTTTTGCCGCTCTTTTTCTCATGTCTTTTTTTTAATAAAAAGTTATGGGTTATCCGTTAAATGTTATTTGTTACAAATCTCTACTAACGCTTCGATCACAACTCTTAACTCCTAACCTCCAACTCTTAACGTTTTAAATTACTTTTTTGCTTCTTTTGGGCGTTTAGCACCGTACTTAGATCTTCTTTGCGTTCTTCCTGCAACTCCTGACGTGTCAAGCGCTCCACGAACGATATGATATCTAACACCTGGTAAATCTTTTACCCTTCCGCCTCTAACTAATACTATCGAGTGCTCTTGTAAATTGTGTCCTTCTCCAGGGATGTAAGCATTTACTTCATTACCATTTGTCAAACGTACACGCGCTACTTTACGCATTGCAGAGTTTGGTTTTTTTGGTGTAGTAGTGTAAACACGCGTACAAACCCCTCTTCTTTGAGGACAAGAATCTAAAGCAACCGATTTACTCTTCTTAGTTATCTGAGTTCTTCCTGTTCTTACTAATTGTTGAATTGTTGGCATAATTAAATACTAAAAATTATATGTAAATTTAATTCCCGCTTTTTACGGGGCTGCAAATGTATAAAATATTTTCTACTCTACAAATGTTAATCCATTAATTTTCAACCAGATTATCTTCTTTCTAATTTTAACACAATAGTTCCAACATCCAAACTCCCAACTACAACCCTAAGCAGAATGAAAAACACTACTAAAAATTAGGATAATTAACAATTTTTTAAGATTTTTGTTACTAAGAACCCTAATTCAAAAAAATGAAATTAAAACTTAACCCTTTATTATCACTCCTACTAGTGATAATAACACAACTTTCTTACTCGCAAGAAAGAGCCGTAAGTGGTATTGTCTCTGACAACGCAGGTCTCCCGCTACCTGGCGTTAGCGTTTTAGTAAAAGGAACGCAATCTAGTACACAGACAGATTTTGACGGAAAATTCAAGATCAAGGCTACAGCATCACAGACGCTGATTTTTAGCTACATTGGTAAGAAAACACAAGAAAAGCTAGCCAATTCGATAAGCATCAACCTTACTCTTCAAGATGACGCAGTCGAACTTGAAGGAGTTGTTGTAACAGCTTTAGGAATAAAGAGAAAACCTAAAAACTTGGGATATTCCGTTAGCACAATAAAATCAACAGAGATTACCGAAAATTCAGAACCAGATTTAATACGTTCAATCAACGGTAAAGTAGCTGGAGTAAACATAAACGTTTCTTCAGGGGTAGCTGGAGCTGCCAATCAAATTACTATAAGAGGAGTTAATTCATTCACAAAGGACACTCAACCTTTAATAATTGTTGACGGAGTAAAATACAACAACACTTCTGTTGCCACATCTAATCAAACCAATAGTGGTGGCGGATACGAATCGGCATTATCAAGTTTAGACCCTAACAATATTGCTTCCATAAACATTTTAAAAAGTGCTGCAGCCTCAGCATTATATGGTTCAAGAGCTGTTAATGGGGTTATTGTAATCACAACCAAAACAGGTTCTACAAATGCTAATAAAAACAACAAACTCAGCGTTAACTTATCTACTGGAGTTTACACGGATAACATTGCCAACCTACCCGATTATCAAAATAAATATGGTGCCGGATCAAATTTTAAATATGGATCAGCCTCTAACGGTTCATGGGGACCTGCATTTGGAAAAGCTGGTAGTATCTATGGATTAAATGATGACGGAACCATAGCAACTTGGCCAACTGTTTTAGAAGTAGTTCCAGAACTTGGACCGACTGTCCCATATGTAGCCAAACCTAACAATGTTAAAGACCTATTTAGAACTGGTACTGTTTATGACAATTCTATTGGTTTCAACTATGGAGGTCAAGATGGTAATTTCAACGCTACTATCTCCAATTTAAACCAAAACGGCTACATCCCTTTTAACTCCTACGACAGAACATCTGTGTCCGTGGGGGGTAATTTTAAATTAGCGAACAAATTAACAATGGGAGCCAATATGAGTTATTCAAAAACAGCTCAAAATGGAGGTTTTTTTGGTGACCAACAATCTTCAGACGAATCAGCTTCATCTTCATTTGCAAGAACCCTTTTTATTGCTAGAAACTGGGATTTAAACTTACCATATGAGAATCCTGAAACAGGAGCATCTGTAACACCTAACGGAAATCAATTTGATCATCCACTTTGGTCATGGAAACATGATAAAATTATTTCAAAAACTAACCGAACAGTTGTAGGTGTTAATTTGGATTATTCATTCAACGACCACATCTCAGCTTCCTATAGATTTGGATTTAATAGATATACATTAGGTCGTAAAGAAATTAGAGATAAAAATTCTATTGCATATGGCGGAGTTGGTTATCTTGTAGCTGACGACTTTACTAACGAAGATATTGAATCTACTTTTTTAGTTAATTTTAATTACAAGCTAAATGAAGACATTGGCCTTACGGCAATTGCAGGGAATAACATTTTACAAACCAACACTTCAAGAATTGCTTTTGCAGGAAGAGAAATCATAACTCCTAACTTATTTACATTACGAAATTTCAAAAACATAGCCAGTTTAGTTGACGAAGGAACTCAATATAGAAATGTTGGTCTTTTTGCTGACGTTACTTTATCATACAAAGATTACTTATTTATAAATGCGACAGGAAGAAACGATTACTCATCTTCATTACCTGTAAACAATAATTCTTATTTCTATCCTTCAGTTAATACTTCTTTAATTCTAACAGATGCTTTTAATATTGAAAGTAACATCTTAACATTTGCGAAATTAAGAGCAAGTTATGCCAAAGTAGGAAATGATGCACCAGCAGAATTTTTAAGCACTTCTTTTATTTTAGGAGATGCTTTCAATGGAAATCCAGTAATAAGCAACAGCACATCATTGGCTGATCAACAAATTAAACCTGAATTTACTAATGAGTATGAAATTGGAACCGAAATGGAATTCTACAACAGAAGAATTGCATTAGATTTAAGTCTATATACCAAAACAACAACTGACTTAATCACAGCAATTACAACTCCTACAACTACAGGATATGATGCTTACAACACAAATATTGGTAAAATGAGTAACAAAGGAATTGAAGTTGGATTAACTTTAGTTCCTATAAAAAACACTAATTTCAATTGGACTTTATTTACCACCTTTACTAAAAACAAAAATAAAGTTGTCGAAATTGCTGAAGGTATTGAACGTACTGAAATAAACGCTATCGAAGAAGGTGCAAAATCTGAAGGCGGTTTATCTCAAGTAGGATACATCATCAAAGGTCAACCTTATGGGGTTTTCTATGGAACAAAATTCGCAAGAGATAGTCAAGGTAACTACTTGATAGATCCAGGTTCTGGAGGAATTCTTGCAGATACCGAAGCTGGAATAATTGGAGATCCAAATACCGATTTTAAAATGAGTTTCACAAACACTTTTAGCTACAAAGGGTTTTCATTAAGAACTCAGTTTGACTGGAAACAAGGAGGCGATTTTAAATCATCAACTCTAGAGCAATTATTAGGACGTGGGGTAACTAGAGACACCGAAGATAGAGAGCACACCTATATTATCCCTGGAAATTATGGACAGATAGATTCTGATAGCGGAAAAGTAGTTCCTATTACTGACTCGAATAATAATCCTGTTCCAAACACTACTCAAATTACCGCAAATGATCTCTATTTCTCTCCATCAACAAACGGAAACACATTTGCTATTAATAGTGTTGACGAAGCAACTGTATATGACGGAACTGTTTTTCGTTTAAGAGAAATTAGCTTAACATATGATTTACCTTCAAAAATTTTGAAAAAAACTGCTTTTGGAAAAGTAAGTTTTAGTGTACTGGGTACTAACCTATGGTACTTTGCCCCAAACGTACCTAAATACACTAATTTCGATCCTGAAATTGCAAGTTTTGGTTCTGGAAAACTACAAGGAATTGAAATTTCAGCAGCACCAACTTCAAAAAGATTTGGTTTCAAAATTAATTTAACATTCTAAAACTAACAGTATGAAACTTATAAAAACATTGAAACATAATAATTCAATATTTGCATTATTATTATCATCAATACTTCTAGTAAGTTGTAACGACTATCTTGATGTTGATACTGACACTGACAATCCTACAATAGCCCCTCTTAATTATTTACTAACAAGCACTCAAGTCTCTTTAGGAAAAACAACTAGTTTTCAAGATTATTCTGGAGATGTATTACAGGTGTATACTCATCAAATGACTGTTAGGGAAGAACAAGACCAATATGGAACAAAAGTAAACAACATTACTGTTCAAAATGATTGGGATAATGTATATTTAACCTTAACCGACATTGAAAGTTTAATTAAACAAAGTTCAGAAAGTACGGATTTAATATATCTAGGAATTGCACAACTAGAAAAAGCCTATTTAATATCAGTTGCGGTTGATTTATGGGGAGATGTACCTTATAGCGAAGCAACTAAATTAAAAACTGGTACTGTAGGACCTAAATTTGATAATCAAATAGAAATTTATAAATCAATTTTAACTTTAATTGAAACTGCTAAAACTAATTTAAAAACAAACAAAGGCCTTAAACCAAGTGCCGATGATTTATTTTATGGTGGAAAAACAGATAAATGGATACGTTTTGCAAACACATTCAAGTTAAAACTATACAATCAATTGCGATTATCATCTGAATTTGATCAAACTGGTTTTGATGCATTGATTAATGAAAATAATTTCTTCACATCCATAGATGATGATTTTCAATTTCTCCACACTGGAAATTCTTCACCTTCTGACGAAAGAAACCCTTTATACCTAGAATCATATAATAGCTCACAATTCACTACATATATGAGTCCATGGTTTTATGAAATAATGAAGGGAATGAATCCTAATATCCATAATGGAAATAAAGACCCTAGACTTAGCTACTATTTCTTTAATCAACTTACAGCAGGACAATTCCCTCCTGATTTAGGAGACACAAATACAGGAAATCCAAAAGCAGATTACTGGGATAAATCTACTGGTTTTTTCAGTATTAGATTTGGTAGTCAAGGCCCTTGGAGAGATTTTAGTACTGAAAATTCAAACACTTACCCTGGTATTTTCCCATGCGGAGGACGATATGATGATGGTAACGGAGGTCTAGCAGACGTTAATTCTGGAACTGGAATTGCCCCACATAGAATATTAACATATGATGAATTTTTATATATACAAGCAGAATTAATTCAAGAAGCTAAACTAACAGGAAATGTTACTACAAAACTACAACAAGCTATGCAAGCTAGTTTTGCTAAAGTAGATCAGGTTGTTTCCAATAACCAAACAAAACAAACAGGAATCCCTAAGCTCGTTGGCTCCCCAAATGTTACAACTTTCATCAACAAAATCATCACTGAATTTACCACTTCAAACAACACTAAAAAATTAGAGATTATCATGACCCAAAAATGGGTAGCCACTTTTGGTGATCCAGCTGACCAATACAATGACTATAGAAGAACTGGATTCCCAATTTTAGCAAATCCAAACTCTACTTTAAAAGAGTACCAATTAAACAACGGCGACGCATACCCATTAATTGATTCAGAAACAACTCTAAAAAACCCATACCAACTATCATTATATTGGCCACTTTCTGAATTAAATTTAAACAAAAATGCTCCAGCTCAGAAAAACCCAGCAACTTATAAAATATTTTGGGATAACTAATAAATGAAAATATATCATGAAAAATATAAAAAAAATATTCGCCATATTAACACTATTACTGTTACTACTCTCCTGTGAGAATGATGGCGGCGACTCAAAATTAGATTTCAAATATGGCGCAGTAGTTGACATTCAAAAACAAAATAACACCGACACTTTTATAGATCTAGTAAGTGTACAAAATGGAGATGATTTTAATTTAGGCCTTACAGTAGATTTAGCCGTAGGAAATATTTCTTCCATGAACTTGGTTGGATTTTACACGAAAAAAAATGGCACAATAACAAAAGCCACATTAGTATCAAACATTGTTACCTTGCCAGCAACATTCAATCTAAAACGTAAAAATATATTTGATGCTTTTGCTAATATAAATAATCCTGGAGATTTTGAAAGTGGAGACAAATTAACCATCTCTGCTGATATCACATTAAAAGATGGCACTTTGATTAAACTCATCAATGATGATGGATCAAACAACTTTAGCTCTAATATAGCTACTTCAAACTTGTATAAATTATTTCAGACTTATAATGTTGCTTGTACATCAGATCTTGCTGGTACATATAGCGTAATTAGCTCTGGAACTTCTACAGACAGCGGACCAACGCCATCTGAAAACCCAATTTCAAACTTTCACTATACTGTAAAAATAACAGCTTTGGGAGGAGGTGAATATACCATGTCAGATGCTTTTGCAGGACTTTATATTCTATGGTATGATATTTATGGAGTGAATTTTGAAGTTGAAGGTTCTTTCTCAGATGTATGCGGAACCATCTCTGGAAAATTCCCTGAACCTTTTGACACCGATGTTATCATTAGCGGAAAAGTAAATCCTAACGGAACATTATCTATACATTGGCAAAATGGATTTAATGATTTTGGTGATGCAATTTACACGAAACAGTAAATGATAAGTAAAATAAACTAAACAAAAGAGGTTGATACATAATCAGCCTCTTTTTTTATATATTTACGCCATGGAAAAAGAACATCAAATATTCGGGATTAGAGCCATTATTGAAGCAATTCAAGCTGGTACAACAATAGACAAAGTGTACATTCAGAAAGAAGCCTCTGGCGAATTGATGAAAGACCTGATGAAAGTAATGAAACGTGCAAACGTGAATTTCTCTTATGTTCCTGTTGAAAAACTAAACAAACTAACACCTAATAACCATCAAGGTGCTGTTGCTTCTATCTCTCCTATTTCCTTTTTTGATTTAGAGACTTTGATTGAAACAGTTGTAGAAAATGGTAAAAAACCATTGTTTTTGATCTTAGACCAAATTTCTGATGCGCGTAATTTTGGTGCAATCATCAGAACGGCTGAATGTACTGGAGTAAATGGAATTATCGTTCAAAAATCAGGTTCAGCACCCGTAAATGGAGATACGGTAAAAACTTCAGCTGGTGCAGTTTTCAATATTCCGATTTGTAAAGTAGAACATATTAAAGATGCCATTTTTCTTTTGCAAGGAAGCGGAATCAAAACAGTAGCCGCTACTGAAAAGACAGACGAGACGATTTACAATATCAATCTAAATGAAGCTGTAGCAATTATTATGGGTTCAGAAGATCGTGGAGTAAATCCATCAGTATTAAAAATTGTAGATGAAAAAGCTAAACTTCCTATGTTTGGAACAATTGGTTCTCTAAATGTTTCTGTAGCTTGTGGTGCTTTTTTATATGAAGCAGTAAGACAAAGAAGTTAGAGATTGTTGATTGAAGATTAACGATTTCAGAATAAATAAACATAAAAACGAATTAAGACTCAGGTTTTGATTCGTTTTTTTCTTTTGAGACAATTTCATAATTTACTTCTTGGCTTGAAATATAATAATTAGAAAAGTCATCAAACTCCTCTTCTACTTCTATCTTAGGAAGATTTACAAAATTACCATTCTCATCAAATCGTTGCATAAACATGTCCTCCGACGAATCATAATCTGGCATTTCCCAATCGTATTTAGGCACTTTTTTAAACTCAGGTGTTTGATATAAAACTGCCAACACAAAACCCGTTATCAATCCGGCCAAATGTCCTTCCCAAGAAATGGTATCATCAATCTTAGGAAACACATACCAAATCATTCCGCCATACATTGTAATCACAGCCAAAGATAAAGCTACCAATCGGTAATATTTTGTCATAATACCTTTGAAGAAAATAAACGCAAACAAAACATAAATTAATCCGCTGGCGCCAATGTGATAACTTTCTCTTCCTATTAACCAAGTTAGAATTCCTGACAACAAAATACCATAGCCAATAACCTGAAATGACTGTTTCGAATAAAAAAACTGCAAAGCCGCCAGTAAAACCAAAAGCGGAATGGAATTATTATACAAATGATTCAAATCAGAATGGATAAAGGGACTAAAAATAACACCTTGTAATCCAGAAAAAGTTCTAGGATAAATTCCGTTTTCTACAAAGTCAAAATCAAAACGGATTTCGAGCCAATACACAAACCACAGCAACAACACAAAAAAAAGTGGTACTCCTATAACAGCGTTTGTAAATTTAAAATGCTTATCCATTTAGTTTCTTTAGAACAATTCAATCAATTATGTAACCAAAGACAATATAATGCTATTTTGTCATAAAGTTAATTCGGTAATTCGAATATTTGTTGATTTGATAGTTCTAATGTCATAAATTTGAATTCTTAAAATCTGAATTCAAATTTATTCTGATTTGTAATTGAAGATTAACGAATTCAGATTTCAGAATCATAAAGACAAATGGAAGCACCACTAGCAGAACGCATACGCCCACAAAAATTAGACGAATACATCAGTCAATTGCATTTGGTTGGTCCCAACGGCTCTTTAACACAACAAATTGCCAAAGGGATTATTCCGTCGTTAATTTTTTGGGGACCACCAGGAACTGGGAAAACTACCTTGGCGCAGATTATCGCTCAGGAATCGCAACGTCCGTTTTTTATTTTAAGCGCTATCAATTCGGGAGTAAAAGACATACGCGATGTGATAGAAAAAGCCAAACAAAGTGGAGGACTTTTTACTGCCAAAAATCCAATTTTATTTATCGATGAGATTCATCGTTTTAGCAAATCGCAACAGGATTCTTTATTGGCTGCTGTAGAAAAAGGATGGATTACACTCATTGGTGCTACAACCGAAAACCCAAGTTTTGAGGTCATTCCTGCTTTGCTTTCTCGTAGTCAAGTTTATGTTTTGAATGCGTTTACCAAAGCCGATTTGGAATCACTTTTAGAACGTGCGATGAAAACAGATACTTATTTAAAAGCGAAAGATATCCAACTAAAAGAGACGGAAGCTTTATTGCGACTTTCTGGTGGCGATGGACGCAAACTATTGAATATTTTCGAATTGGTTGTAAACGCTTCGACTGGAGACGAAATTATCATTACCAATGAACGTGTTTTTCAATTAGTTCAACAAAACACGGTTTTGTATGACAAAAGTGGCGAGCAACATTATGACATTATTTCGGCTTTTATAAAATCCATTCGCGGCAGCGACCCTAATGGTGCTGTGTATTGGTTGGCTCGAATGATAGAAGGTGGCGAAGATGTGAAATTTATCGCCCGTAGATTACTTATTTCAGCCAGCGAAGATATTGGCAATGCTAATCCTACTGCTTTAATCATGGCGAACAATACTTTTCAAGCGGTTACTACTATTGGTTATCCTGAAAGTAAAATTCTACTAAGTCAATGTGCTATTTACCTAGCAACTTCACCTAAGAGTAATGCGTCTTACATGGCTATTAATACGGCACAGCAAATTGTAAAACAAACAGGAGATTTATCAGTTCCAATACATTTACGAAATGCACCGACCAAACTGATGAAAGAATTAGGATACGGTGATGATTATAAATATTCACATGATTATGCTAACAACTTTGCAGAACAAGAATATTTACCTGAAGAAATTAAAGACACTCCTATCTATATTCCTGGAAATAATTCCAGAGAAAACTCCACTCGGGAATTTCTTAAAAACCGCTGGAAAGATAAATACGGTTATTAAAAAAAACGGCTTTCAAATCAATTTGAAAGCCGTTTTTTTTTAATTAAAACTTAACGTTTATTTTTTCTGACACTAGTTTATCATTTTGATAATACTCAAAAAACCATTGATTTTCTTTGTTAATCAAAACACCTTGTTGGTTTCCTTTTTGGGCTAAAAATGAATTATTATCTGAAGTTTTATAAATTTTCATTACCACACTTGGTTTGCTATCAATTAACTGAAAATTTCCACCCGCAAGAGGTTGCGCATAAAGCAATTCGTTAGCAGACAAAACCACATTATTTGAAACTTCCGCTTTAACCACAGCAGCAGAAACGTTTTCTTTTATCGCTTCTTTCACTGCTGCTACAGGAGCAACTGCCGGTTCTGTTTTAACACCACCGTTATATTGGTATCCCAATTCATAAACTGAAGCAAAAGCTTTATTTAAAGCTTCAGTATAAGCTAACTGGAATTCTTTTTCTCTACTCAAGCCAATCTCCGATTTGTAAACTGTTTTTCCATAACAATCTTTAAAAGTAACATATAATTTTGTTGCTAGAAAAGCATTATCTTTCTCTATATTATAGTTTAAGACTTCACATCTTCCTATATTAGTTGGCATATCTTGGTTCGAATAATATACTTCAAAACCAGCTTTATTTAAATTAAATTTAGACAAAGTAGACATACGATATTGATTTTCAGATTTTAAGAATTCAAATTTCAAGGGCACTACCACCACCTTGTAATCATTTATAGATTGTGCTATCCCAAAACTGGAAACTAGCAACAAAAGAAATAGAATTTGCTTTTTCATTAGGTTAAGATTTATTTTTTATGGTATTATTAATATAGATTGATTTATGTTTAATTAGTTGCGTCTACAAACTTTCTTGCTGGCAACAATTCTTTAGTTATAAATAATTTTTAAGTTCCAGCAAATGACTCACTTGTTTAATATCATTAACTACTTCCTGCTTAGCTTCGTTAAAATAAATAGCATCAATACCTGCCTCCATCGCTCCTAAAACATCTGCTTCAATAGAATCGCCTATCATAATACTGCTTTCTTTTTTGGCTTTAGCCAAATCTAGAGCAAATTCAAAAATAATAGGATTTGGTTTCTTTACTCCTGCCATTTCCGAATTAGTAACCGTAGAAAAATAACTACTCAGCTTAGCATTATTCATCTTTTTAACTTGTACATGAGCAAAACCATTAGTAATAACATGCAGCCTGTATTTTTTATTTAGGTAATCCAAAATCTCAAAAGTCCCATCGAAAAGATGATTATTTTCAGTCAACAAATCAATATATTCTTGTGCAATAATATTAATTTTAGCATCTGAAATTTCATAACCTATCGCATCAAAAGACAACTTTAATCTATCGTAACGCAATTGCTCGTGTGTAATTTTATCGTATTGATACAATTTCCAACAAGCTTGATTAATGGGAATATAGTGCGTAATAAATTCGTCTATTGCAACAGTAGGATGACTCCGTGTAAAAATATTCTCAAAGGTAATTTTCGAATTTCTATCAAAATCCCAAAGAGTATGATCCAAATCAAAAAACACATCTTTTATATTATCAATTCTCATTTTCGCTTTTTAAAAAATTCCTTCATCCACAAAACTAAAATAATTGGTTTCGGTCACAATCAAATGATCCAACACTTTTATTTCAATACTATCTCCCGCTACTTTTATTTTTTTGGTAATTTGTTTATCGGCATCACTAGGCACTAAAGCCCCCGAGGGATGATTATGACAAAGTATCAAAGCGGTTGCTCCTTTTTCGAGCGCCATTTTAAACACTAAACGTACATCAACCAAAGTTCCCGTAATTCCGCCTACACTCAATCTTTCTTTCGAAATTACCTTATTAGAATTATTCAGATACAAAATCCAAAATTCCTCATATGGCAATTCGCCAATTAAGGGCTGCATTATTTCAAAAACTATCTTACTCGAAGTAATTTTAGTCAATTCGACCGCTTCTTCTGCTCTTCTCCTTCGTCCTAATTCCAATGCAGCTATTATCGAAATTGCCTTTGCTTCGCCAATTCCTTTAAAAGCCATCAACTGAGCCATAGACAGTTTTCCTAAAGCATTCAAATTATTAGAAACACTACCTAGAATACGCTTACTTAAATCCACCGCCGATTCGTTCCTACTTCCAGAACCAATCAAAATGGCAATTAATTCAGCATCACTTAAAGCATTTTTACCCTTAAGCATCAATTTCTCTCTAGGCCTATCGTCCTCAGACCAATTTGTAATAGGGAAATGATTGTTTTCCATAGCTAAAGATTCCGTTAACAGCAAATTGCATATCGTAAATATAACGTTAAATCCTTTAAACTAAAAACAAGTTTTCTTACGCCAAAAATAAGCCAACAAGATTTATTTCTATTTAAAAAAATCTTAATTTATGACATCAAGCCCTTTACTTCATCAAAATTTAATCCGCCATAATTTCCTGAACTCATCAATAACAAAGCAGAATTATCCAAATTTAAATTAAACAGATATTCTTTGAATTCAGCCGGATTAGTGTAAATAATCAAATCTTCACGATTAAAAGCTTTGGCAATTTGCTCATAAGTTACTTCTTCCAATTGCTTAATTTTAACCGCATCTGGTGAATAGAAAACAACTGCCGTATCAGCATAAGCCAATGCTCCTTCGTATTCTTTCAAAAATTCGGCATTCAAACTGCTATACGTATGCAACTCTAAACAAGCTACCACAGTTCTATCAGGATATTGTTCTTTAACCGCTTTAGTAGTTGCCGAAACCTTACTTGGCGAATGTGCAAAATCTTTGTAAGCTACTTTAGTTTTGCTTTCCGCAATTTTCTCCAAACGTTTTGAAGCTCCTTTAAAACTAGCAATAGCTTCATAGAAATCGGCTTCATCAACACCCATGTTTTGACAAATCCATTTGGCTCCAGCCAAATTATTCAAATTGTGTGCACCAAAAACTTCAATCGGCATATCGCCTTCGGGAGTTTCTAATAAGGTTGTTCCGTTTTCCACTTTATAATTTGGCGTACGATAAGCAATTTTTCGAATCGGATTTGTTGCAGCTTCAGACACACGTTTCACTTCCGAATCATCTTCATTGTAAACTAAAATACCACCTCTAGCAATTTTATCAATGAAAATATCAAACTGTTCCACATAATTTTCATAAGTTGGAAACACATTAATATGGTCCCAGGCAATTCCTGAAATCAGAGCAATATTTGGTTGGTACAAATGAAATTTAGGTCTGCGGTCAATTGGCGAAGACAAATATTCATCTCCTTCCAAGACCATAAAATCATTCTCTTCGGTAAGATGCACCATCGTATCAAAACCTTCTAATTGTGCTCCCACCATATAATCCACTTCAATATCATGGTAATGCATAACATGTAAAATCATTGAAGTAATAGTTGTTTTTCCATGAGAACCACCAATAACCACACGGGTTTTATTTTTAGATTGCTCGTATAAAAACTCAGGATACGAATAGATTTTCAATCCTAATTCCTGTGCTTTCAACAATTCAGGATTATCAGCTTTAGCGTGCATTCCTAAAATTATTGCATCAATATCGGCAGTTATTTTTTCAGGAAACCAACCTAATTCGGCTGGCAAAATTCCTTTTTTCTCTAAACGTGATTTTGACGGTTCAAAAATAGCATCGTCACTTCCTGTTACCTGATATCCTTTGTTGTGTAGTGCTAAAGCCAGGTTGTGCATCGCACTTCCTCCGATAGCTATAAAATGAGTTCTCATATATTCTTCTTGGGAATTGAAAGGTTGTTTTTTAACTGTTGTAAAATTGCTGAAGCTTTCTCAGGTTGATTCATTTTGTTTTTATACAAATTAGCCAATCTTTGATAACTCACTTTAGAATTTCCTATACTTATTGCTTTTTTATAGTATTGTTCGGCGTTTTTATAACGCTTAAAATATTCCTCGATATGTCCTCGGGACAAATAGCCATCTACGGGAGAAATCTTCAATAATTCATTTGAATATTCAATTGCTTTACTTTGACTTCCACCTACTATTCCTGGCAATTTTATATATAATTCAATCAATGCCCATCTGGATTCTATGTGTTTTGGATTGAGTTGGATTGCTTTTTCGAATGATTCTTTAATCTCATCTATCATCCCTAAAGCTTTGAATTTATTCACTTCTAAAGCTTTCATACCCAAAGCACCTCCGTATTTATAATAAAAATCAGCTTCGGCAGGTTTTACTTTTTTTAATTTTCCAAAATATAGTAATGCCTCATCCCAGTCTTTTCTATGTGCTGCTATTGCTCCTAAGCGCTCTAAAACAGTCACATTCGTTGGTTCCGCTTTTAATATTTTTTCGAAAATTTCTTGAGATTCCTCCCATTTTTCTTCTTCAAATAATTTCTGAGCCTTATCTAAATTAGATTGGGCTAAAAGCATTAGAGGCAAGAATAAAAAGAGAATTAAAAACTGTTTCATTTTCCAAAAATAAGCAAATTAAAAAGGATTATAAAAATTTTATCTCTTATAAAAAACGTTAAATAATAACAAAAAAGCAATCTTAAATCAACCTTATCCTAACATCTAAGAAATACATTCGTAATGTAAAAAACAGCATCTTTCTATGCTATTTTTCGAAACGAACAAAAATGTTAATTAGTACATTTAAGTTATCAATATGAAAATATTCTATGCCATTCAGGCAACAGGAAATGGGCACATCAGTAGAGCTATACAATTGTATCCTTATCTACAAAAATTTGGCGAAGTTGATTTCTTTTTAAGCGGAAACAACGCTAGTCTAGACATCAAATTACCCATAAAATACAAGAGCCAAGGTTGTAGTTTGCATTACAGCAAATGTGGCGGATTGAATTATTGGGACATTGCTCGAAACATCAAACCGCGTCAAATATACAAAGATGCCGATGCGCTGCCGTTAAAAAAATATGATGTCATTATTAATGATTTTGACTCCATAACCTCTCTTGCTTGCAAGATGCAAAAAGTACATTCAGTTCAATTAGGACATCAGGCGAGTTTTATCTCAAAAGCTACGCCAAGACCTGAAAAGAAGAGCATCATGGGCGAAATGATTCTGAAACATTATGCTCCTTCTCCTAAAAACATTGGTTTACACTTTGAGAAATACGATTCTTTCATCCTTCCTCCCATCATCAAAGACGATATTGTTTTAGCAAAACCAACTAACTTAAAACACATCACGGTTTATCTTCCTTCATTCGATAAAGATTGTCTGGAAAAAGCATTCAATAAAGTTAGTGATGTCCATTTTCATTGGTTTTTACAAGGAGTTGAATTCAAGCACACGGTTGGAAACATTACTTATTTCCCTGTGAGTCAAAAAAAGTTCAATGAGAGTTTAATTTCTTGCGAAGGCATCATTACAGGTGGTGGCTTTGAAACTCCTGCCGAAGCTTTATATTTAAAAAAGAAAGTCCTCAGTATCCCTATTCGCCAACATTATGAACAAGAATGCAATGCCGCAGCACTTAAAAAAATGGGCGTTCCTGTGGTTTACGAAGTAGGCGCTGACTTTGATTCCGTTATCGAAAACTGGTTAAATGCTGAAGTTGTTTACCCAACCATGCAAGCCAATAACATCTCTGAAACCTTACAGTATTTATTTGACACTTATAAAGAGTAACTCATTTTAACAATTAAAAAAAAACCTACAAAAACAATCCTGTTTCGAAATAATAATCTATTTTTAGCACTATTTTAGACCGCATTCCGAACCTTTTTTAGCAAAAGGTTCTCTATAGTTAAAATAGTACTTATGAAAAAACATTTCTTACTGCTTGTATTGATTGCAACTTCAATTTTTGCACAGAAAAATCAAAAAAATTGGGACAAAGTAATCGCTTTTGAGAAAGATGGAAAAACAAAATCAGCTAATGAAATGGTTGATAAAATTTATACAAAAGCTATAAGAAACAAGCAAGAAGATGAAATCATTCGTTGTTTTTTCTACCAATCAAAATACTTACAAATAGTTGATGAGAATGCTCAAATAAAGATTTTAGATAATCTAAACCGCGACATCAATCGCGTTTCTACACCCTCAAAAGCAATTTTGAATTTTATTTATGCTAAATGTTTAAATGATTATTTCAATCAAAACAATTATCAAATTAATAAAAGAACAAACACTGTAAGTCTTGACAATCAATTTATGACTTGGACGGCGAATGATTTTAGAGACAAAATTAATTCGGCTTTAGAAAAAACTTTAGAAAAAGAAACTGTTTTAAAAGCAACTCCTTTAAAAAATTACGAATCTCTCTTTGATTATGATGCTAACAAAAAATTTAAAATCGAAAATTTATTTGAATACCTTCTTCAAGAAAACATCGATATCTATAGCACAAAAATAGAACGATGGAAAATTAAGCGAAATAAATACTCGGCATTATCCAATGATTTATTAGGATATTCAGTCCCCTTCTTAAGTATTAAATTCGATTCTATTACTGATAAAAATTTGCAAAAAACACTTGATCTATTCCAGAAAAAAGAGCAAAATAATCCTTCAACAGAAAATCAATTACAGCGAATTCTATTTTGTAAAAACTTCCTTATTGACAACAATGAAGCCTACTTAAAAGCTTTAGACAAACTCCAAAAACAATCAAAAGATACGGTTACTACACAAAAAATTCAATTTGAAAAAGCTACCTTTTTTAGCAGTTTAGCATCCAAAGAAACGCATCCTGATTACAACATTAAAGCCGTTGCTATATTTGATAGTATAATCTCCGTTCAAAATCATTCGAACATCTATAAACAAGCTCATCAAAAGAGACACAACATACTTAACAAATCACTCAGTATCCAACTTGAAAAATACATTTATCCTAATGAAAACCACCGCACTTTTATTAGCTATAAAAATGTAGACAGCTTAACCATTAGTTTTTACAAAATAAACCAAAGCGAAATGCATTTTTTGAATTACAATTATGCAAAAAAGGACAGTGTATTAAACGAGTTTGTTTTACATCAGATTCCTGTGGCAAAGAAAAATTACAGTTTAAAAAATCCAAAAGATTATTTTGACCACACCACCGAAATAATTTTACCACAGCTAAAAACGGGTAGTTATCTGGTATTTTTTGAAAGTAACAATAATAAAAAATACAGCAATGCTTATGGTTTTGAAACAATCACAGCGAGTAACCTCACCCTTCTAGCCGAAACAAAAAAAGACAGAGACTATTATCAGGTTTTAGATAGAAAAACAGGGATTCCTGTTGAAAATGTTCAAATAGAATCGGAAGATTTTATAGGCAAAACCGATAAAAATGGGAATCTATTTAATGTGAGAGGAAAAGACGAAATCTTTCAAAGAAATATTGTTTTAACCAAGGAGAACGACACGCTTCCACTCTACACGAATAGCATTTCAATTCTAAATGAATACAATGGAAATCAAACTTCAAAAGCTAAAGTAGAATTCTATTTAGACCGCGCCATTTATCGTCCGGGACAAACTGTTTATTTTAAAGGAATTGCTTTCGAAAAAAACCAAAATGAATCCAAGATTGTTGCTAATTGTCTTTTTAAAGTCAATCTTCAAGACGCAAATAATACTATATTGAAAGAATTTGAAGTAACCACGAATAAATTTGGTTCCTTCTCTGGGGAATATGTTCTGCCAAAAAATGGAAATACTGGAAATTTCTCTATTAGTGCCGAAGAACCTGACGATTATAAAAAAGATGCAATGTATGATAAAACAAAAGACGAACATCCGTTTTGGGATAAGGTAACTTTTGAAAATTCGCATATTGTTTTTAAAGTAGAAGAATACAAAAGACCAAAATTTGAAATTAACATTCATGCATTAACGGAAACCTATAAAGTTAACCAAAAAATAGCTGTAATAGGAAATGCAAGCTCTTTTGCTGGTGCTAATGTTACAGACGCTAAAGTTACTTATGAGGTAAGACAAGAACTCTACCTCAATAATTCCTATGGAACTTATGAATGGTATCATGGAAAAACAGAAATCATAACCCAGTCAGAAACAACAACTGATGCTAAGGGAAATTTCAGTATTGATTTTATTGCAAAACCAGATCTTTTAATTCCAAAAGAGAAATTACCAGTTTTTAGTTATCGCATTAAAGCCACAGTAACGGATAGCAACGGAGAAACCCAAACCAAAGAACAATTAATTACCAATGTGGGCTATCATGCTTTAAAATTAAAAGTCGAAATCCCTAAAATCATTGAAACCAAAAATAAAAACAGCCTAAAACTAGAAAGTAAAAATCTCAACGACACTTTTATTGCTACTCAGGGTGAAATTAAAATTTACCGCATTCGAAAAGCAGAAAACAAATTCAAACCCCGAGTTTGGCACAAACCCGAAATAGAAACTATTTCAGAAGCAGAATTCGAACGTTTATTTCCTTATGAAAAAAACGAAAAACCTATTCCTATAAATGAAACTGGAGAACTTGTGCATTCTATAAAAGTAAACACCGAAAAGGACAAAGAAATTCCGCTAGACTTTATGGCTGAATATCCTTCTGGTACTTATAAAGTTGTTTTCTTAGCTACAGACGAATTCAATAATGCAATTGAAAATAGTGACCGTTTTGATTTGATTCAAAGTGCTGAAAAAATAAATCCAAGTCAACTTTTTACGGTAGAACAATTGAATTCTGAACCTAAAAAAGATGGTTTCGTAAAAATAAAAATACAAAGTATTGTACCAAATTTATATGTAAGTACGATTGCGAATTATAAATATTGGAATTTCTTTGGTGAAACCAATTTTTTAAAAGACAACGAAACAATCCTAACAATTCCTTTGCAAAAAGAATTCGAAAAATCAATTTCGGTTAATTTTACTAGCATTTATGAAAACGCGGAATTTAATCAAAGTTTAAATATTGTTATAAAAGAGGAATACCCAAAATTAGAATTTGAAGTAGAAAGTTTCAGAAACAAAATAGAACCTGGAAAACAGGAAAATTGGTCTTTTAAACTTGCTGCTTCTAAAACAAATCTAGAACCCGAAGTTTTAGCTTCCATGTATGACAAATCGCTAGACCAGTTTTCAAAATACAACTGGGATAAATTAACATTTGATGATTACAACAACTACTATCCAACAAATTACAAAAGCAGCTTTGGTTTTCAAAAAACGTACACTAACATTAATAATTTAAACAGCGCTTTGGGCTATTATTATTTACAAGAAAATAAAGAAACTAAACTAATGTGGTTTGGTTTTAATTTCACTTACTCTAACGATACTTTCACCCAAAGAGAATACCAAAAACACCTTAATAAAAACATTCAAAAACCACTCAATGCCAAAATGATTTCTGGAATTGTTTCTGATAAAAATGAAGTACTGGCAGGTATAACCATAAAAATAAAAGGGACAAATCGAATGACAACCTCTGATTTTGAAGGCTATTATCAAATTGAAGGTTTAGAGGGAGAAATACTTGTATTTAGCTACATTGGTTATAACAGCAAAGAGCAAAAAATTACATCTAAAGAAATAAACATAGAACTCCAAGAAGATGAGAATTCTTTAAAAGAGGTAGTAGTCGTTGGTTATGGAACTCAAAAAAAGAGCAGCCTCACGGGAGCTAGTGCTACAATAGAAGAAGACGATCAGGTTTATAGTACAGCTGGACTAACAATGCCCTTAGAAGGAAGAGCTCAAGGTCTTTCTGTATCAGATATTAATATAATGATTCGTGGAATAAGTTCATCTAGCAATAACAAAACCCCTTTATATGTTATCGATGGAGAAATTGCCTCTGAAGAAATCTTTAAAAACTTAAATCCTAATGATATTGTTGACATAGCCGTTTTAAAAGATAATGATATAAAAGCTACCTATGGAAGCAAAGGCGAAAACGGCGTAATCATTATTACAACTAAAAAATCATTAGTAGCATTAAGACAAGTAAAAGCAAGAACTAATCTCTCTGAAACCGCATTCTTTTATCCTCATTTAAAAACAGATAAAAAGGGAAAAATCAGTTTTAATTTCACTTCACCTGAAGCTTTAACGGCTTGGAAATTGCGTTTATTGGCTCATAATAAAAATGCCATTTCGGGTTATTTAGAGAAAACTGTGGTGACACAAAAAGAACTGATGGTCGTTCCTAATTTCCCACGTTTCTTTAGAGAAAAAGACAGTATTCAAATTACTTGTAAAATTGCTAATATGACTACTAGTCCTAAAAATGGCCTGGCTGTTCTACAACTTTTTGATGCTGCGAATATGCAAACAATTGATGTAAAAATGCAGAACCTAAAGTCTACACAAAACTTCGCTGTTGCTGCTTACGGAAATACAACGGTGAGTTGGAAAATTAGTATTCCTGAAGGTTTAGAAGGCGTTCAATATAAAGTATTAGCAAAAGCAGGAAACTATTCCGATGGCGAGGAAAATAGTATTCCTGTGTTAACTAATTCGATGCTTGTTACCGAAAGCATTCCGCTTTGGGTTCGTGATGATTCTAGGAAAGAATACACATTTGAAAACCTAAAAAACAACACATCTACCACATTACGCAATCATCAATTTACGCTGGAATACACCTCAAACCCTACCTGGTTAGCTATCGAATCCCTACCGTATTTAATGGAATACGAACACGAATGTGCCGAACAAACTTTCGCGCGTTTTTATGCCAATGCTTTAGCAAGCGAAATTATCAATAGCAATCCAAAAATTGCTTCCGTTTTTGAATCTTGGAAAGCAAAAGACAAATCTAAATTAGAAGAAAACGAGGAATTAAAATCAATTATACTTGCCGAAACACCTTGGTTTAATGATTCTAAAAGTGATGCAGAAAAGAAACAGCGTTTGGCAACACTTTTTGATTTAGAAAAAATGCGAAATGCTCAAGAGAGTACTTTTCAAAAATTAAAACAAAAACAAAAAAACTCAGGAGGATTTGTGTGGTTTGATGGGGGAAGAGAAAACGAATACATCACTAGACATATTTTGGCAGGTTTAGGGCATTTATCGAAACTTACAAAAAACAGTAAATCACAAGAGATTGCTAAAAAAGGAATTCCATTTATCGATAATAAGTTTCTGGAAACCAACCAACGTAGAAATGAATATTTAAAATCCAAAGGCAAAATTGCTTGGGCAAATCCCTATTCTGATTTACACTACTTATACACTCGAAGTTTTTATTTAAAAAACTATCCGCTTTCGGATACTTTGAGAAAGACAACCACGAAATACCTCGACAATGTAAAGGAAAATTGGCTAAATTATTCCTTGTATGAAAAAGGAATGGCTGCCTTAGCACTGAACCGTTTTGGAGAAATAGCAGCAGCCAAAAAAATTATCGTAAGCTTAAAAGAAACGGCTTCTAACAACGAAGATTGGGGAATGTATTGGATTGTCAACAAAGCCAGTTGGTATTGGTATCAAGCTCCTATTGAAACTCAGGCTTTATTAATAGAAGCTTTTGCAGAAGTAAGTCAGGATACCAAATCAGTCGATGCTATGAAAGTGTGGCTATTAAAAAACAAACAAACTAAAAACTGGTCAACAACCAAAGCCACTACCGAAGCCGTATATGCTTTAATGATGCAAGGTACTGATTGGTTGAGCGTAAAAGACAATACTGTGTTCAAAATTGGAAACGAAAGAATATTGACCAAAAAATTATCCGAGAACGAAAAAGAAGCCGAAACGGGTTACTTAAAACTCAATTGGAAAGCCGATGAAATTAAAAAGGAAATGGCAACTATTATTATCGAAAACAAATCAAAAGTTCCAGGATACGGAGGTGTTTACTGGCAATATTTTGAGGATTTAGATAAAATAAAAAATAATGCTGATGGTAATTTATCCGTTTCAAAAGAATTGTACCTAAAGAAAAGCACTGATAAAGGTGATGAATTACAAAAAATAACCGCAAAAAACCCATTAAAAATCGGTGATTTGGTTACAGTAAGATTGGTGATTTCTGCAAAAGAAAATATGGAATTTGTACATCTAAAAGACATGCGTGCCTCTTGTTTTGAACCTGTAGATGTACTTTCAAATTACCAATACAAAGCTGGTTTAGGATTTTACAAAAGCACTAAAGATGCTGCAACACATTTCTTTTTTGACAACATCAACAAAGGAACCTATGTTTTAGAATATGATATTCGGGTAAATAATAGTGGTGCTTTTTCAAATGGAATTACAACTATTCAAAGCATGTATGCTCCAGAGTTTTCTAGTCATACTAAAGGTATTCAAGTAAAAGTACAGTAAGTCAAAATAAAAAGTCCGTTTCTAAATTAAAATAGAAACGGACTTCTTTATTTTATAAAAACCATATCGTTTTACTCATTCAACATTTTCCAAAGCTTGTCTTTCAACTCTGTTAAACCTAGTTGGGCAACAGATGAAATGAACATATAAGGAATATCTTTGAAAGCAACATCTAATTCCGTTTTCAATTCGGCTTTTAGTTCGTCGTCTAGCATATCAATTTTCGAAATTACTAACAAACGTTCTTTGTCTAACATTTCAGGATTGTATTTGGTCAATTCGTTAACCAAAATATCATATTCTGCTTTGATGTCAGGTGTATCTACAGGAACTAAGAATAATAAAGTAGAATTTCGTTCAATATGACGCAAGAAATAATGCCCTAAACCTTTTCCTTCGGCAGCTCCTTCAATAATTCCTGGAATATCAGCAATTACAAAAGATTGAAAATCTCTGTAAGCTACAATTCCAAGATTCGGTTTTAGAGTCGTAAAAGGATAATCGGCAATTTTTGGCTTAGCCGAAGTTAAAACCGACAATAAAGTTGATTTTCCAGCATTTGGAAAACCTACTAAACCTACATCGGCCAAAACCTTCAACTCTAAAATCACGTCCATTTCCACACCCTCTAATCCTGGTTGTGCATATCGAGGCGTTTGATTAGTTGAGCTTCTAAAATGCCAGTTTCCTAAACCACCTTTACCACCACGACAAAGAATTTGTTTCTCACCATGATCGGTAATTTCAAATAAAACCTCTCCAGTTTCTTTATCTTTTACAACAGTTCCCAGAGGCACTTCGATGATTTTATCTTCTCCATCAGCTCCAGTACTTCTATCCCCTCCACCGTCACCACCATATCCTCCTTTAATATGACGCGCAAATTTAAGGTGAAACAAAGTCCAAAGTCCTTTATTTCCTACTAGATAAATATGTCCTCCACGACCTCCATCTCCTCCGTCTGGACCTCCATATTGGATAAATTTTTCTCTATGCAAGTGCGTAGATCCTTTTCCACCTTTTCCAGATGAAACAAATATTTTTACGTAATCTACAAAATTCCCCTCTGTCATTTTTTTTTTAGTATTCAGTCGCAGTCGCAGTTTTCAGTGCCTACTGCGACTGAAAACTGTGACTAAAAACTATATTTATTTTCTCGATATTTTTTTAACCAATACCTTATCGATTTTTACTCCATCCATATCGATAACTTCCAATTCAAATTTATGCCAAAACAGTTTTTCGCCTTGTTTTGGAATATGTGAAAGCTCCGTCATAATCAATCCGCTAACGGTGGTTACATCATAATCGCTCAACATTTCGTCTAACTCAAAAAAGGTCAAGAAATCATGTAACGAATAATGCCCATCAACTAACCAGCTTCCATCTTCTCTTTCGATTAATTGAAAATCTTCTTTATAAAAGTCTGAAGCGTCTCCAACTAATGCTTCCAAGATATCGTTTAACGTTATAATTCCTTGAAAAATTCCGTATTCATCAGCTACAACAGCATAATGAATCCCTGTTTTTTTAAAGTTCTCCAAAGCGTTATAAGCCGTAGTATGCTCCATTAAATAAGGCGCATCGGTCATGATGCCTGGCAAATTAAAATTAGGCTTATCAATATTTGCAAAAATATTTTTAAGACTCACCACACCTACAATCTCATCAAAATTATCTTGGTACACCGGATAAATAGAATGCAATTCCTGAAGCATAAATTCCTTAACCTGATTGCCATCAGACTCCAATGGCAACATCACCACCGATTTTCGATGTGTCATTAACGAATTTATTTTTCGATCTCCAATATGAAAAACGCGCTCTACAATATCTTGTTCAATCTCCTGAACTTCACCTACTTCAGTTCCTTCCTTGATAATGGCTTTAATTTCTTCTTCGGTTACTTTTCCATCTGCTGTTGGTTTTATTTGAAGAACATTCAATAAAAATTCCGTCGAATGTGTCAATAACCAAATAAATGGTGCGGTAACTATCGAAACAATCTTCATGGGCATAGCTACTCCTTTTGCAATAGCTTCTGGATAATTCAAGCCAATTCTTTTTGGCAATAATTCTCCTAATACCAAAGAGAAAAAAGTCAATATTACCACCACAATCCCTACGGCAATAGAATGTGCCTGAGGTTTTAGAAAATCAAAACCTAAAACAAACACTTCTACATCTGTTGTAATCTTATCACCACTAAAAATACCCGTTAAGATTCCTATTAGCGTAATTCCTATTTGAACTGTAGATAAAAATTTATTTGGCGAATTAGCCAAATCCAAAGCAATTTGTGCACTATTATTTCCTTTTTTAGCTGAACTTTCCAATCTTGATTTTCTTGCCGAAATCAATGCAATTTCAGACATCGAAAAAAGTCCGTTGAGTAAGATTAAAAAAAGAATTATAATTAGCTCCATTAGTTTATATAGGATTCAAAAAAAATTAAAGTTTAAAGTTCCTAAAAAAATCTAGGAACTTTAAACTTTAAAAAACATTTTTATTATAAATTATCGATTACGTTACTTAAACGCTCTGTAATTTCAGCAATAGAACCAATTCCATTTACAGCGTGAAATTTCCCTTGCTCATTGTAAAAACCAATAAGTGGAGCTGTTTTATCGTTGTACTCTTGGTAACGGTTACGAATTTTTTCTTCGTCCTGATCATCAGCTCTTCCTGAAGTTTTTCCTCTTTCTAATAATCTTGCTACAAGAATTTCATCATCAGCTTCCAATGCAATTGTAGCTGTAATTTTTTCGTTTTTTGTAGTCAAGAAAGTATCTAAAGCTTCTGCCTGAGCAATTGTTCTTGGAAAACCATCAAATAAGAAACCTGCAGATTCTGGATTGTTTTCTACTTCACTTTGCAACATCTTGATAGTCACTTCATCTGGAACTAATTCACCATTATTAATAAATGTTTGCGCTAGTTTTCCTAATTCAGTTTCATTTTTGATATTAAATCTAAAAATATCACCTGTTGAAAGATGAGTCAAATTGTATTTTCCTTTTAAAAACTCTGCTTGAGTTCCTTTTCCTGCTCCTGGTTTCCCAAATAAAACAATGTTAGTCATAAACTTTTTTAATTTTTATTTAATGATTTAATCTTTTAACTGATATACTTCTGGTAAATTTCGACCTAAACCATCATAGTCTAAACCAAAACCTACTATAAATTTATTCGGAATCTGAATTCCTATGTAATCAATTTTTACGTCTTTTTTATAAGCTTCTGGTTTAAAAAAAAGAGTGGCTATTTTAAAATGTTTTGGATTTTGTTTCTTGAACAATTCTTTCAACTCTACAATAGTATGTCCTGTATCAATAATATCTTCAATTACAACAACCGAACGTCCCGTTAAATCCTGATTCAAACCTATCAATTCCTTAACCTCATTAGTAGAAGCCATTCCATCATAAGATGCCATTTTTACAAAACTCACTTCGCAAGGTTTTTTATAACTTTTCACAAAGTCAGAAACCACCATAAATGAGCCATTCAAAACACCTATAAAAACTGGGATTTCATCAGCAAAATCATCTTCAATCTGAGCCACCATTTTCTGTATCGCAAAGTCAATTTCTTCGGCTGAAATAAACGGAACAAACTGCTTATCGTGAAGTTGAATCATTATTTTTTGTTTTAAAATAATGCGCAAAGATAGGGATTTCGGATTTGAGTTTCGCAATTGATTCTTAATTTGTATTTTTAAAGCCAATTCTTCCCAAAACATGAACGAATTAGCCGCAATTATCGCCCAGACTACTGGGGCTAAAAACAGCCGTCAAGCCGCAGCCGATTTTGTCATAGCACATCCTGAACTTTTAGACTCTTTTATGGCAATTTGTTTCGAAATTGAAAATCCTGACCATTACAAAGCTTGTTGGGCAATGGAATTAATTGCTTTAGAAAAACTAGATTACCTTCAAGAATACCTCGCTTTAATTTGTTCCAAAAGCAAAACACTAACTAATGAAAGTGCCATTAGACCGCTTTCAAAAACTATCTTTTTACTACTTGAAGCCCATTACAAATCCTCTAAAGAAGACTTTCTTTTTATCGAAGAGCAACGTCAGGAACTCATTGAAGTCAATTTTGACTGGTTAATTACGAACACCAAAGTAGCGTCTAAAGTCTATGCCATGCGCAGTTTGCAACTTTTAGGAAAAGAATACAACTGGATCCATCCCGAATTGCAAACTATTTTAACTAAAGATTTCAGCAATCATACCGCAGCATACAAAGCAGTTTCGAAGGATATTTTGAAGAAAATAAAATAGCATTTTCCTATTCAATCATTTAAAAGTATCTTTGCTTCCAATAAACTTTCGACACAAATGAATTATTTTTCTTCTGATTTTAAATTAGGAATTCTAGGAGGCGGACAATTGGGAAAAATGCTCTTATTCGACACTAGAAAATTCGACATACAAACTTACGTTCTAGATCCTAGCGACGAAGCTCCTTGCCGAATGGCTTGTAACCAATTTTTCAAAGGGGACTTAATGGATTTTGACACCGTTTATCAATTTGGAAAAAAGGTTGATGTTTTGACTTTCGAAATCGAATTGGTTAATTTAGAAGCTTTAGAAAAACTAGAAATCGAAGGTCTAAAAATTTATCCTTCGCCTAAAACGCTGAGAAAAATTCAGAATAAAGGAACTCAGAAAGATTTCTATACAGAGCACGCAATTCCAACAGCTCCTTACCAACGTTTTGATGATTTAAAAAGTCTTGTAGTAAGGATTTTAGATGCTAAATTAAAAATGCCTTTTGTATGGAAATGCACCGAATTTGGATATGACGGAAATGGAGTAAAAATCATTCGCGAAATGGCCGATTTAGACAGTCTTCCTAATGTAGAATGTATTGCCGAAACGATGATTCCGTTTAAAAACGAATTAGCCGTTATTGTTTGTCGCAATCCATCGGGAGAAATCAAAACCTATCCTGTGGTGGAAATGGAATTTCACCCCGAAGCCAATCAGGTAGAATATGTAATTTGCCCTGCACGTATTGACAATGCCGTTGCCGATAAAGCCAGAGCTATTGCATTAGATGTTTCTCAAAAATTCAATCATGTTGGACTTTTAGCAGTTGAAATGTTCCAAACCGAAAATGACGAAATTATTGTAAACGAGGTTGCTCCACGTCCACACAATTCAGGTCATTATTCTATCGAAGCGAGTTATACGTCTCAATTCGAAAACCATTTGCGTGCCATTTTGGATTTGCCTTTAGGAAACACTAACAGTAAAGTGGCTGGAATTATGGTAAATTTAGTTGGTGAAGAAGGTTATTCTGGAAATGTAGTCTACCAAAATATCGAGAAAATATTAGGTTGGAATGGCGTTACACCACATATTTACGGTAAAAAAGAAACACGTCCGTTTAGAAAAATGGGACACGTGACCATTGTAAATGGAAACATGACCGAAGCTCGTAAAATTGCCGAGGACGTTAAGAATACGATTAGAGTAATTTCTCAATAATTTAAAGATTGAAAATTTAAAGATAACTATGATGATTTTTAAATCTTTAAATCTTTCAATCATTTAATCTTAAAATAAAAATATGAGCAAAGTAGCCGTTATCATGGGAAGTATCTCTGACATGCCAGTCATGCAGGATGCAATCAATATCTTAAAAGAATTTGGAATCGAAACAGAAGTAGATATCGTTTCGGCTCACAGAACACCTGAAAAATTATTTGATTTTAGTAACAATGCACACAAAAGAGGTATTTCGGTAGTTATTGCTGGCGCTGGAGGCGCGGCTCATTTACCTGGAATGGTGGCGTCAATGTCGCCACTTCCTGTAATTGGAGTTCCAGTAAAATCAAGTAATTCAATTGATGGATGGGATTCAGTTTTATCTATTTTGCAAATGCCAGGTGGAGTTCCTGTGGCAACCGTTGCATTGAACGGTGCTAAAAACGCGGGAATCTTAGCGGCACAAATCATCGGAAGTGCTGATGCTGCTATTTTAAATAAAATCATTGCTTATAAAGAAAATCTAAAAGAAGCTGTAATTAAAGCATCTGACAGTTTAAAATAAATCTTTAACAAAATTTAAAATATCAAAACCATTAAGATTTAATATATTTATCTCTTAATGGTTTTTTTGATTAAAACAGCACAAATCTTTTTAATATGAACAGTAAAACAATGAGTATTCTAACTCAACATTTCGATACTAAACACAATACCGCTCCTTTTTCGCAAATAAAAAACGAAGATTATTTTCCTGCTTTCCAAGAAGGAATTGCTTTGGCGAAAGCCGAGATTGATGCAATTGTAAATAATCCTGAAGCTCCAACTTTTGAAAATACTATTGAAGCAATGGATTATTCAGGAGATATTCTTGACCGAATTTCAAGTATTTTCTTCAATCTAAATTCGGCTGAAACCAGTGACGAAATGCAAAAAATCGCGCAGGAAGTTTCGCCTTTATTATCTGAATTTGGAAACGACATTACGCTAAACGCGGATTTATTTGCAAAAGTAAAAGCCGTTTACGAACAAAAAGACAGCTTAAATCTAAACACAGAACAGACTACTCTTTTAGACAAAAAATACAAGAGTTTTTCTAGAAATGGAGCTAATTTATCTGATGAAAAGAAAAGCGAATTACGCGAAATAGATAAAGAATTATCTAAATTAAGTTTGCAATTTGGCGAAAATGTATTGGCTGAAACTAATGCTTTTCAATTACATATCACAAACGAAAAAGACTTATCAGGTTTACCAGAAGGCACAATCGAGGCCGCTCGTTCATTAGCTAAAAGCGAAGAAAAAGAAGGATGGATTTTCACTTTAGATCATCCAAGTTACCTTCCGTTTATGACTTATGCTGATAATCGTGAATTGCGTAAAAAAATGGCAATTGCTTTTGGAGCCAGAAGTTTCCAAAACAATGAATTTGACAATCAGGAAATCGTTCTGAAAATTGTAAAACTACGTCACCAAAGAGCTAATTTATTAGGATATAAAACTCATGCACATTTTGTTCTTGAAGAAAGAATGGCTGAAAGTCCTGAAAAAGTAATGGCTTTTGAAAATGATTTATTGGCGAAAGCAAAACCAGCTGCCGAAAAAGAATTTGCACAACTAACTGATTTTGCTAAAAAACTTGACGGTATTGAGCAATTAGAAAAATGGGATGGCGCTTACTATTCAGAAAAATTAAAACAACAGCTTTTTAATTTAGACGACGAAAAACTAAAACCTTATTTTCAGTTAGAAAAAGTATTAAACGGCGCTTTTACTATCGCAGGAAAATTATACGGACTGACTTTTACCGAAGTATTTGACATTGATAAATACCACGACGAAGTAACGACTTATGAAGTAACCGATGAAAACAACAACTTAGTTTCTATTTTCTACGCCGATTTTTTCCCTAGAAAAGGAAAACGCAATGGTGCCTGGATGACTTCATTCAAATCGCAATCTGTAAAAAATGGCGTAAACGAAAGACCTCATATTTCTAACGTTTGTAACTTTACAAAACCTACCGAAACCAAGCCATCGTTACTGACTTTTAATGAAGTAACGACTTTATTCCATGAATTTGGTCACGGATTACACGGAATGCTGGCTAACACTACTTATCCAAGTTTATCAGGAACTTCAGTGTTTTGGGACTTTGTAGAATTACCAAGTCAGGTAATGGAAAACTGGTGTTATGAGCCAGAAGCTTTGGCTTTATTTGCGCATCATTATGAAACAGGTGAAATCATTCCGCAAGAATATGTAGAAAAAATCAAAGAAAGTGCGAGTTTCCAGGAAGGATTGGCAACCTTACGTCAATTGAGTTTTGGATTGTTAGACATGGCTTGGCACGGACAAGACCCAACTAACATTACTAATTTAAAAGCTTTCGAAACTGAGCAATTCAAGAATACTCAATTGTATCCAGATGTTGCCGAAAACGCAATGAGTACTGCCTTTTCACACATTTTCCAAGGCGGATATTCATCAGGTTATTACAGCTACAAATGGGCGGAAGTCTTAGATGCTGATGCTTTTGAATACTTTAAAGAAAACGGTATTTTCAACAAAGAAGTGGCAACCAAATTTAAAGACAATGTACTTTCAAAAGGCGGAACCGAAAATCCAATGACTTTATACAAACGTTTCAGAGGTCAAGAACCTAAACCAGAAGCTTTATTAAAAAGAGCGGGATTGATCTAGATTACAGATTTTAGAATTAAAATTACAGATATAGACCGAAGTAGCGATACTTCGGTTTTTTTAAAACAAACTTTCAATTATTTTTGAAAGTTTAGAAACTTTTATTTACATTTGTTCTATGGAAATCAAAGAAGCAAAAAATAAATTCATACAAACCTGGGGAGCATTAGGTTCACAATGGGGAATTAATAAAACCATGGCACAAATTCATGCTTTATTAATGGTTTCAACCGAAGCTGTTTCTATGGAAGAAGTAATGGAGGAATTACAAATTTCGCGTGGAAATGCCAGTATGAATTTAAGAGCTTTGATGGACTGGGGTATTGTTTACAAAGAATACAAAGCTGGAGAAAGAAGAGAGTTTTTTACAGCCGAAAAAGATTTAGACGAATTAGCAGTAAAAATTGCAAAAGAACGCAGCAAAAGGGAAATTAAACCTGCTCTAAAAATATTAAAAGAAGTTTCTTCAATAGAATCTAAAAACACAGCAGAAGAAATTCAGTTTATCGAGCAAACCACAAAACTATATGATTTCGTTTTAAAAGCAGATAACGTATTAGACAAAATCACCGAATACAAAGACAATTGGCTAACTAAATTAGTTGTCAAATTGATGAAATAGAAATAAAAAAATTTAAACAAAACTTTCATTTTTTTCTGAAAGTTTAAAAATAAATAAAATCATGAAAATATTAAATTACGGAAACTTAGCTATAATTTTTTCATTAATTATTAGTCTAATATTAAATCAATTTAATTCAAATTACACAGGCATAGCTTTCGTTTTAGGTTTATTTATAATACCCGCATATCAATTACTAGTTGGATTCATTTGGTTTATGAACTCAGATGAAAACAGAAAAATTAGATATTATTTTATAGGAGTATTAGGGTATTTTTTTCTAATGTTCTCTATTTCATTTTTACATAATTTTTTTGGCAACCAGAAATTAATTGAAAGTTTTCTATTAATATTAGGATCTTCAATACCAATTATACTTGCATTATACTTTACTTACATACTTAATCAATATTCAAGAAAATGAGCTTCTTAAACGCACAATGGAAAAACTTAGCCTTAATAAACTTTGAAATTGATGCTAAACTATTAGAAAAATATATTCCTGCGGGAACTGAATTAGATATTTGGAATAACAAATGTTACGTTAGCCTAGTAGGATTCATCTTTAAGGAGACAAGAGTATTGGGTCTTAAAATTCCTTTTCACGTAGATTTTGAAGAAGTAAATCTTCGATTTTATGTAAAACGCTTTGAAAAAGGGGATTGGAAACGCGGTGTTGTTTTTATCGAAGAAATTGTTCCTAAAAAAGCCATCACTTTTATTGCAAACAGTTTGTATCAGGAACATTATGAAACCCAAAAAATGAGACATAAAATCCTTGAAAATAAAAATACCAAAACTTTTATTTACCAATGGAAAGTAGATAAAAAGTGGAATACTATTAAACTTGAAACCAAAAAAGAAGCTACAGAAATAGAAATCGATTCTGAATCTGAATTTATAACTGAACATTATTTTGGTTACACAAAATGTGATAACATAACCACTTTTGAATATGAAGTTAAACACCCTCGATGGGAACAATTAGAAGTAATAAACTTTATGCTTAAAGTTGATTTCCAAAAAAATTATGGTGCTGATTTTTCTGTTTTACAAAATGCAAAACCAATATCCGTTTTCCTAGCTAAAGGATCTAACATAAAAGTTGAAAATAAAAAAACTATTCGTCATGAATATCAACCTTAACATTATCGGATATTTTATTTATCTCAGTATGACGATTTTCATCATTATAAAAGTTGGAAAAAAATGCCACCAAAACGGCAAAATATATGTATCGTCTCTTATTCCAAATGAAGTAGAAATGTGCCATAAAATAAATAACGTCTTATTATTGGGTTATTACTTACTCAACATTGGTTATTGTTCAATGACATTAATTTCTTGGGAAAAAATAATTTCGTTACAACAACTTTTAGAAACAATAGCTTTCAAAGCTGCCATTATCATCTGTATAATATCGATACTACATTATTTCAACTTGTTTATTCTTACCAAATACATTCAAAAATTAATTTAAAAAATTCTATTATGGAAACTACAAAAATTTTAATCGGTTATGCAGTTTATTTACCAATTGCTTTATTTCTTACTTACTATGTTTCTAAAACTCTTTTTAAAAACAGTAAAGTATATATGATGGATATTTTTAAAGGTCGAGAAGAAATTGCCGACGCAACTAATAAACTCTTTGAAACAGGATTTTATTTACTCAATATTGGATTCGCCTTAATGATTCTGCAACTACAATTAGGACAAAATACTTATCAAGAATTAGTTGAAAAATTAAGCTACAAAATAGGAGCATTTTCTATTTACCTAGGAATTATGCTATTCTTTAATTTATACTTTTTCTTTAGAGGTAAAAGAAAAGCTAAAGAAATAATAGTCAATTAAATTCAAATTTTAGAATAACTAAAAACCGAAGTAGTGATGCTTCGGTTTTTTTTATTTCAAAAACTCCTTTAATTATCCAATTCACCAAAAACACTATAAATTCGGTGAACGTATTCACCAATATTGATGTTTTCAAAGAAAAGCTACCAGCAACCACCAAAGAATAGGAATGCTTTCTACCCAAAAAGAAGTGTAATATTTGGAGCGTTTTTCATTGGCGAAAAGCAAAAATAAAGCAACAAGAATGGCAATAACAAAAATCAATAGTATTTGCAATGGTATAAATTGAAAATTGCCTTTAACATTGATATTACTCATTAAAAACTCTAATCCACAAAAAAATAACAATAAAACATATCCTAAATTTTTAGTTCGCTCCACTCCTATTTGTTGCGGAACGGTTTGCAAATGCGGATCATCATTGGCTAAATCAATAATCTCAAAAATAAGAATGAGTACAAAAATTAATATAAATCGTTGTACACATTTGAGATAAAAATCGATACCCAAATCAAAATGAGCATTAATCAAAGGCAAGACTAAGGTTACGCCAACCCAACACAAGGAAACAATATAAATTTTTACACCAGCCCAATTTCGAGCATTCTTTCGATTAGGAAAAAAAGGTAAAGTATATAACAATGTTAAAGCCAAAACCGCCACGGCAACCAATTGGGTAATCCGTTCCAACTGAAAAAAAGAATAACCCACACCTACAAGCGAAAAGAAACTCAACAAGGCGATTAATTTCAGTTCCTTGCGCATCTGATTTCTCTTGGCACGAGCCAAAGCATCGTATTTTACAAAATTATAACCTACAATAGTTCCAAAAAAAGCAAAATTAGCCATTGCCTCATTAGCGGGAATGTCAAACATAAAGTAAGTCATTCGAACTAAAGAATAGACTGACAAAGCCACATGAATGCTGCTAGTTATATAAAAATGGAATAGTTGTTTTAGAAATTTCATCTAACAAATTTAATCAATTGTAAGGAAAATAATCAGCAAAATAAAAACTCTGGAAAATAGAAGTGTTAATATGCTAAATAAAAGAGTAATAATACTTAATTTTGCGCCACGAAAAATAACATTTTTACAGTTACATGAAAACAGATGCTTTTGCTTTAAGACACATAGGTCCAGAGGAATCCGACCTACAACATATGTTAAAAACAATAGGAGTTGACTCGATAGAACAACTCATTTATGAGACACTCCCGGATGACATTCGTCTAAAAGCACCTCTAAATTTAGAACCTGAAATGACGGAATATGAATATTTAAAACATATTACCCTTTTAGGAAGTAAAAATAAAATGTTTAAAACCTACATTGGTTTAGGTTATAATCAATCAATTGTTCCTGCCGTTATTCAAAGAAATGTTTTTGAAAACCCAGGATGGTACACAGCTTACACACCTTACCAGGCTGAAATTGCTCAAGGTCGTCTGGAAGCTATCTTGAATTTCCAAACTACGGTTATAGAATTATCAGGAATGGAAATTGCGAATGCTTCGCTTCTTGACGAAAGTACTGCTGCTGCTGAGGCTATGGCATTATTACTGGATGTAAGAACAAGAGATCAAAAGAAAGCTAATGTTTGTAAATTCTTCGTTTCGGAAGAAATTTTACCACAAACTTTATCGGTTTTACAAACACGTTCTACTCCAATTGGTGTGGAATTAGTAATAGGAAATCACGAAACTTTCGACTTTTCTGATGAATTTTTTGGAGCAATCCTTCAATATCCAGGGAAATTTGGACAAGTAAACGACTATACTGCTTTTATTGCTAAAGCAGCTGAAAACGGAATCAAAGTAGCTGTTGCTGCTGATATTTTAAGTTTAGCAAAATTAACTCCTCCGGGAGAAATGGGAGCTGCTGTTGTATTTGGAACAACACAACGGTTCGGAATTCCGTTAGGTTATGGTGGTCCTCACGCTGCTTATTTTGCAACTAAAGATGAATACAAACGTTCTATGCCAGGAAGAATCATTGGAGTAACTGTTGATACCAATGGAAATCGTGCGTTGCGTATGGCTTTACAAACTCGTGAGCAACACATCAAACGTGATAAAGCAACTTCAAACATTTGTACAGCTCAGGTTTTATTATCTGTAATGGCTAGTATGTATGCAGTTTATCACGGACCAAGAGGTTTAAAATATATTGCTAATAAAGTACATGCTTCGGCAGTGACTTTAACAAATACCTTAGCAAAATTAGGATTCGAACAAACGAATACTGCTTTTTTTGACACTATCGTTTTAAAAGCGGATGCTAAAAAAATTAGAGAAATTGCCGAAGCAAATGAGGTAAACTTCTTTTATCCAAACGAAAATTCAGTTTCTATTTCATTGAATGAAACTATCGGTTTTGCCGATTTGAATAAAGTAGTTTCTATTTTTGCTGCTGCAAAAGGATTAGCAACAATCACAATCGACACTTTATCAGAAACGAATCATTTCCCAGAAAGTCTTATTAGAACTTCATCGTTTCTACAACACGAAGTTTTCAATAAATACCATTCAGAAACAGCTTTGATGCGTTACATCAAAATGTTAGAGCGTAAAGATTTAGCTTTAAATCACTCGATGATTTCGTTAGGTTCTTGTACAATGAAACTGAATGCGGCTGCCGAAATGCTACCTTTAAGTTCTCCTAGTTGGAACAGCATCCACCCTTTTGCCCCATTAGATCAGGCACAAGGATACCAAGAAATGCTAAAAAAACTAGAAGAGCAATTAAACGAAATTACTGGTTTTGCTGCTACAACTTTGCAACCTAATTCTGGTGCACAAGGAGAATATGCAGGATTAATGGTAATTCAGGCGTATCATGAATCTCGTGGTGATCACCACAGAAATATTGCTTTGATTCCATCATCTGCACACGGAACTAATCCAGCTTCTGCGGCAATGGCAGGAATGAAAGTTGTGGTTACTAAAACATTGGAAAACGGAAATATCGACGTAGAAGATTTACACGAAAAAGCTATTTTACACAAAGACAATTTGTCTTGCGTAATGATTACGTATCCATCTACTCACGGTGTTTACGAAAGTGCTATTAAAGAAATTACTAAAATCATTCACGATAACGGCGGTCAGGTTTATATGGATGGTGCCAATATGAATGCTCAGGTAGGATTGACAAATCCTGCAACTATTGGAGCGGACGTTTGCCACCTGAACTTACACAAAACTTTTGCTATTCCTCACGGTGGTGGTGGTCCTGGAGTGGGTCCTATTTGCGTAGCGCCGCAATTAGCGCCGTTCTTACCTACTAACCCAGTTATTCCAACAGGTGGTAAAGATGCAATTACTGCTATTTCAGCTGCTCCTTGGGGTTCTGCTCTAGTTTGTTTGATTTCTTACGGATACATCAGAATGCTAGGAGCTGAAGGATTAAAATCGGCTACTGAACACGCTATTTTGAATGCGAACTACATCAAAGAAAAATTAAGCGGTCATTACGACACCTTATATTCTGGTGAAATGGGTCGTGCGGCTCACGAAATGATTTTGGAATGTCGTCCTTTCAAACAAAAAGGAATTGAAGTAACTGATATCGCTAAACGTTTGATGGATTATGGATTCCACGCACCAACGGTTTCTTTCCCAGTGGCTGGAACTTTGATGATTGAACCAACAGAAAGTGAAAACTTAGAAGAATTAGATCGTTTTTGTGATGCTATGATTTCTATTCGAAAAGAAATTGAAGCAGCTTCTATCGAAGACTCAAACAACGTGTTGAAAAATTCGCCTCATACATTAGCCATGCTAACTACTGAAAATTGGGGTTTTCCATATTCTAGAGAACAAGCGGCTTTTCCATTAGATTATATTGCCGAAAACAAATTCTGGCCTTCTGTTCGTCGTGCTGATGATGCTTTTGGTGATAGAAACTTAGTGTGTAGCTGTGCTCCTATTGAGGCTTACATGGAAAGTTAATAATACAATTTATATATGAAAAATGCCTCGATTATTCGGGGCGTTTTTTTTAACTCACAAAAAATCAAAACACTAGATAATTTTTACTGAATCTAGATTTCTAAATCACAAATTAAAAGCAGTTGATTTTAAAAATTCTTTGAAAAATATCTGTAATTTTGCCCTTCAAATAGTATTTAATATTTCTTTATTGTTTAAAAAATATTAAATTGTTGCTATCTTTTTTTAATGGAAAATAACCAAATGAAAATAAAAATAACTGGAACAGGAAGTTACATTCCCGAAAGAATAATTTCCGACAAATACTTCGAACTTCATCAATTTCTAAATGAAGATGGTACACCAATCAAACAATCGAATGAAGTTATTATTAAAAAATTCAAAGCGATAACTGGAATCGAAGAAAGACGCTATTCAGAAAACAAATACAATACTTCTGACTTGGCCTTTTTAGCTTCTCAAAAAGCAATTGAAAATGCAGGAATAGATCCTGAAACCATTGATTATATCATTTTTGCACACAACTTTGGTGATGTAAAATACGGAACGGTACAATCGGATATGATTCCAAGTTTAGCCAGTCGTGTAAAAAATAAATTACAGATTAAAAACCCAAAATGTGTTGCTTACGACCTTATTTTTGGTTGTCCAGGATGGGTTGAAGGTGTATTGCAAGCCAATGCATTTATCAAATCAGGAATGGCTAATCGTTGTTTGGTAATTGGTGCTGAAACACTTTCCAGAGTTGTTGATGATCACGATCGTGATTCGATGATTTATTCTGACGGTGCTGGTGCAACAATTATTGAAGCTTCGGATAACGAAACAGGAATGCTTTCGTATGAATCAGCTTCTTTTACTGAAGAAGAAACTGGTTTTCTTTTTTACGGAAAATCATACCATCCAGGCCTAGACATTAATACCAAATACATCAAAATGTATGGTAGAAAAATTTATGAATTTGCTTTAAGCCAAGTTCCTGCAGCTATGAAAAGCTGTTTAGACAAAA
>JAZJZW010000029.1:0-28761 GCA_040389425.1 Bacteroidota bacterium
TACAGCACAGGAAATCAATAAATTATTCTGCGAAGTAGTAATTGCTCCTAGTTATGATGATGACGCAATTGCAGTTTTGCAAGAAAAGAAAAACAGAATTATATTAGTTCAGAATGAAGTTGAATTACCTTCAAGACAAGTGAGAACATGTCTTAACGGTTTGTTAATTCAGGACAGAAATAATATTACAGATACTAAAGAGCATTTAAAGACCGTTACTACTACTGAGCCAACTGCTCAGGAAATAGAAGACTTGATATTTGCTTCAAAAATTTGTAAAAACACTAAATCAAACACGATTGTTTTTGCAAAAAACGGAACATTAATTTCTTCAGGAACTGGCCAGACATCAAGAGTTGATGCTTTGGTACAAGCTGTAGATAAAGCTAAAGCTTTTGGATTTGATTTAACCGGCGCTTCTATGGCAAGTGATGCATTTTTCCCTTTTCCGGATTGTGTAGAATTAGCTAAAAAAGCAGGAATAACAGCTGTAATTCAGCCTGGAGGTTCAATAAAAGACGAATTAAGCATAAATTATTGCAACGAAAATAATCTTGCAATGGTATTTACAGGAACACGTCATTTTAAACATTAATTTGTTTAACTTTGTTCAAAATAATTTATAACATTTTAAACCCCTAAAAAACTTATGGGATTTTTTGATTTCATGACCGAGGATATCGCGATAGACCTTGGTACCGCAAACACACTAATCATACACAATGATAAAGTAGTTATTGATAGCCCCTCAATAGTTGCTAGAAACCGTATAACGGGAAAAATCATTGCTGTTGGTAAAGAAGCCAACCTAATGCAGGGTAAAACACATGAAAACATTAAGACGATAAGGCCTTTAAAAGACGGTGTAATTGCTGATTTTGATGCTTCGGAACAAATGATAAAAATGTTTATCAACAGTATTCCTGCATTGAAAAAAAGAATGTTTACTCCTGCTTTAAGAATGGTGGTTTGTATTCCTTCTGGAATTACCGAAGTTGAGATGAGAGCCGTAAAGGAATCATGTGAGCGAGTAAACGGAAAAGAAGTTTACTTAATTCATGAACCAATGGCAGCTGCAATCGGTATTGGCATAGACATCATGCAACCTAAAGGAAACATGATTGTTGATATCGGAGGTGGCACAACAGAGATTGCTGTAATTGCATTAGGCGGAATTGTATGTGACAAATCAGTGAAAATTGCTGGTGACGTTTTTACAAATGACATCGTATATTACATGCGTACCCAACATAACTTATTTGTTGGAGAAAGTACTGCCGAGAAAATAAAAATACAAATTGGTGCTGCCATTGAAGATTTAGAAACTCCTCCAGAAGATATGTCTGTACAAGGTAGAGATTTGTTAACTGGAAAGCCTAAACAAGTAGACGTTTCTTATAGAGAAATTGCCAAAGCATTAGACAAATCGATTCAACGAATTGAAGATGCTGTAATGGAAACCTTGTCTCAAACACCTCCTGAATTAGCTGCCGACATTTACAACACAGGTATTTACCTTGCCGGTGGAGGTTCTATGTTAAGAGGATTAGACAAACGTATTTCTCAAAAAACAGATTTACCAGTTTATATTGCCGAAGATCCATTAAGAGCCGTAGTTAGAGGAACAGGAATGGCGTTGAAAAATATTGGAAAATTCAAGAGTATCTTAATAAAGTAAGACTAATCTTTAACTATTTTTACACTATGAATGAATTGAATTTATAGTGTAAAAAACCAAATTCATCAGCATACCCTGAAATCAATAATCAAATAAGAGAATGCAGCAAATATTCAATTTTATATTCAAAAACAGTAATAGATTACTGTTTTTGCTGTTATTATGCATATCGCTTTTACTTACGATACAGTCTCATTCTTTTCATAAAAGTAGAGTTATTAGTTCTGCTAATTTTTTAACTGGTGGTGTCTACGAAGAAATAAACGGCATAACCGAGTATTTGAATCTTAAAATAGAAAACGATGCTCTGGCACTTGAAAATGCAAGACTTAAAAGTATGCTTTTCAATGCCAAAGACACTACAATAGTAAAAAAATTAGACAGTCTAAAAGGCGTCAAGCCTAAAGACATATTGGTATCTAAAGTAATCCACAACTCTTATAATGTCCCTGAGAATTTCTTAACCTTGAACTCTGGTTCTAATCAAGGTGTAAAATCAGATATGGGGGTTATTAACAGTCTAGGAATCGTAGGAATTGTAGATAGAACATCGCCTAATTATTCTACCGTAGTTAGTATCTTAAATACTAAATCTCAAATAAATGCTAAGATTAAAAAATCAAATCATTTTGGTTCTTTAAGCTGGAATGGAAAAAGCACTGGTTTTGTTCAATTAACTGATGTCCCTCGATTAGCTTCAGTAAGAAAAGGAGATACTATTGTAACTGGTGGACAATCGGTTATTTTCCCTGAGAATATCAACATTGGTACAATTGAAAAAGTCTACATTGACAATAAAACTAATTATTACACATTAGACATCAAATTGTTTAACGATATGACTAATTTAGGTCATGTCTATATAATAAAAAGTAAAGACAGAGACGAAGTTAACAATCTAGAAAAAGGAAATAAAACAGATGAATAGCACTTTGTTAATCAATATTTTAAGATTTATTTTATTACTAGCCCTTCAAATTATCGTATTTAACAATATGAACTTTTTAGGCTACATAATGCCTTTACCTTATATCCTATTCATCATATTATATCCTGTTAATTCTAACAAACCAACTTTAATCATAAGCAGTTTTCTTTTAGGTTTGATTATGGACTTCTTTTCAAACTCTGGAGGAATTCATGCCACTGCTTGTTTAATTTTAGCTTTTTACAGACCCTATATTTTTAAATTTGCATTTGGTGTCAGTTATGAATACCAAACCATTAAACTAAATGAATCATTAACTCCTGAAAGATTTTCATTCATTCTATTAGCTGTAGTAATACATCATTTTAGTTTGTTTATTTTAGAAGCTTTTCAAGTTAGTTTCATTCTTGACATCTTACTTAGAACCCTACTGAGTACCGTATTTACAATCATTAGTTGTATTATAATAATATATCTTATTAAGCCTAACAAACGATGAGAAAACTTCTGCTGCCTTCTATCATTATTGTCGCAGCATCTTTGCTACTAATTCGGATTTTTTATTTGCAGGTAATCAATGATACTTTCAAATTAAAATCAGAGAACAACGCTATTAAAATAAAATACGAATATCCTGAAAGAGGTTATATATTCGACCGAAACGGGAAACTCTTAGTAGCCAATCAGGCTTCTTATGACATCATGGTTATCCCAAGAGAAATCAAGGATCTTGACACCATCGAATTCTGTCAATTACTAGATATTACCAAAGAAGATTTTTTAAAGAAAATAGCTAAGGCTAAAATCTACAGCCCTCGGTTGCCTTCGGTTTTCTTAGCTCAATTAAACAAAAGTGAATTTGCAGCTTTCCAAGAAAAAATCAGAAAGTTTGAAGGTTTCTATTTTCAAAAGCGTTCTCTTCGTGATTACGAAGTAGATTTTGGCGCTAATGTTTTTGGGTTTATCACTCAGGTAAATGATAAAATAATTGAAAAGCAACCCTATTATAAAAGTGGAGATTTAATAGGAAAACAGGGTGTTGAACAATATTACGAAGAAATTTTACGCGGAATAAAAGGAGTAAAATATTTCCAAAAGGACAAATATAATCGCGAAATAGGTTCGTACAAAAATGGAAAATACGATACTATTGCCGTACAAGGAGAAGACATTAACCTAACTATTGATGCCGAAATCCAACGCTATGGCGAACAATTGATGGTAAACAAAAGAGGAGGTATCGTAGCCATAGAACCTAAAACAGGAGAAATCCTTGCCTTAATTACAGCTCCATCTTATGACCCAGGAATTTTAGTAGGCAGACAACGTTCTAAAAACTACACCTTATTGTATCATGACTCTATTGCAAAACCATTATATGACCGAGGTTTATTAGCTGAATATCCTCCTGGATCACCCTTTAAACTTCTTACTGGATTGGTAGCTCTACAAGAAGGCGCTATTGACGAACAAACTACTGTTTTTTGTCACCATGGTTTTAGCTATGCCAGAGGTCGTTTTATGAGATGTCACTGCCATGGAGGAGCTCTTCAATTACATCGTGGAATATATGAATCCTGTAATGCTTACTTTGGAACAGCCTACATGCGTACCATTAATAAATATGTAAAACCTTCTTACGCTGTTGACGTATGGAGTAGTCATGTTAAAAGTTTTGGTCTTGGTCAATTTATGGGCTATGATTTACCAACAGGAAGAAAAGGAAGCATTCCAACTTCAAAAACCTACAAGCGTATTTATCCTAACGGAGGCTGGAGAAGTACCGCCATTGTTTCTAATGCTATTGGACAGGGTGAAGTTTTAGCAACCCCAATTCAATTAGCCAATATGATGGCAACCATTGCTAACGAAGGCTATTATTACACTCCTCATATCATTAAGAAAATAAAAGGAGAAAAAATTGATCCAAAATTCAAAATCAGACACGAAACCACTATTGATAAAAAATATTTCAACCCCATAATAAGTGGATTATTTGATGTGTTCAACTTAGGAACTGCAAGAGGACTTAGAGTTGATGGAATTGATATTTGTGGAAAAACAGGAACGGCAGAAAACTTTGCGAAAATTGGAGGCAAAAGGGTACAATTAGAAGATCACTCCATATTTGTTGCCTTTGCGCCAAAAGACAATCCAAAAATTGCAATTGCAGTACTGGTTGAAAACGGTGGTTTTGGAGCTACAATAGCAGGACCTATTGCCAGTTTGATGATTGAAAAATATTTGAGAAAAAAAATTACTCGAACTGATTTAGAAAAAAGAATTCTTGAAAAAAGCTTAAGAGATGAATACGCCAAATTAGGAGGAATGAAAGAAGCTAGCGCTATCGAAACTACTCCAAAAGACAGCATCAAAACTCGAAAGTTCAACGAGGTTCAAACAACAAAATCGGTTAAAGACACCACTAAAAAAATTAATTAAGAGATTCTTTTTCTAATGAAAAATCAAAGTGTAAAGAAAAATATTGACTGGATATGTGTTATTATATATATCATTTTAGTGATATTAGGATGGTTAAATATCTATTCTTCTTCGCTATCATCTCCTGAAGATACTTTCCAAAAGCAATTAATATTTATCGCCTTAACCATTCCTTTGATTTTTACAATTCTTGCCGTAGACGCAAAATTTTACGAAAAATATGCCAGTGTTATTTATGTCATAGGATTATTATCCCTTGCTGGTTTATTTGTTTTTGGAAAAACCATTAAAGGACAAACCAACTGGTATTCCTTTGGATCTTTTGGTTTACAACCCTCAGAATTTGTAAAAACTACCACCGCTTTAGCAATAGCCAAATATCTAAGCGACAGTCAAATTAACTTAAAGGACACCAACAGACAAATCCAAGTCCTTGCCATTTTGGGCTTGCCTATTATGCTAATAGTACCCCATGACCCTGGAAGTGCTTTGATTTATTGTATGTTTATTATTGTTCTGTATCGCGAAGGATTACCTGCTTGGTACGTTTGGACAGGATTTGTTACCATTTTATTATTTGTATTTACATTAATTTTCGAACCCGAATATGTCATTTTAATGGCATTAATCACTACAATAATTGTTTATTTCAGATCGAGATTAGGTGATAGAAACATCATCGCTAGTAGTATTATATTTGTCCTTATGTCAGGTTTTGTATTATCAGTAAACTATGTTTTCGAAAATGTTTTTAAACAACACCACCGAGATCGTTTTAATATTTTACTTGGAAAAGCAGTCGATTTAAAAGGTATTGGATACAACACTGACCAGTCTGAAATAGCAATTGGTTCAGGGGGACTATTTGGAAAAGGATTTCTCGAAGGAACCCAAACTAAAGGAGGTTTCGTTCCTGAACAACATACCGATTATATCTTTACCACTGTTGGTGAAGAATGGGGTTTCGTTGGCTCAGTAGTTGTTGTTGGATTATTCGTAACTTTATTTCTAAGGCTCATCTACCTGGCCGAAAGACAAAAAACTAAATTCAGTAGAGTATATGGCTATTGTACAGCTGGAATTTTATTCATCCACTTTTTTGTAAATATCGCCATGGTTATTGGAATCTTCCCAACTATTGGAGTACCACTACCCTTCTTCTCTTATGGAGGTTCTGGACTTTGGGGATTCACCATTTTACTATTTATTTTCCTTAAAATGGATGCTAATAAAGTGAATGAATGGTAAAAACATTCTTGGCTTATCAATCTATTTTGCAAGCCAGGAATTAAGACCTACATTCTTTTCTAAACTATTTTCAATTTTATCATCTAGCTTAGGAAAGAAATCAATTCCAGTAAGCGATTCTATGTTATCCACTGAAACCACATAATTAAAAATAGGTTTGCTACTTTTTTCATTTGGAACAAGAAAAGCAATCATCTTATAGTTTCCATTTGAATGGCTCAACGCTATTTTATAAAAGTATTTAGGTACATAAACGTCTTCTTTACCAATTACGTCCAAATCACCTTTTAGCACGCCTCCAGTAACCACATAAAGTCCGTCATACTTAACAGCCCAGAAACGGAATTTTTGCTCTAAACGATTCCAAATTCCACCATTAAAATCGCTATTTTGCGGACTTATATTCGAAGTAAAAAAAGTATCATTATAAGCTTTGATATCAAACTCCATATCGGCAGCGGGACACAAATGCCCTTTATCATAACCTGACTTTTTATAATTTCTCCAATCAGCTGATTTTGTTTCTACCTTAGGGTCTTCAATAAAAAAGGGACGCTTAAAATCGCTGTTTTTGACGTATTCTTTCTTTAACTCATAAGCTACCCACTCAGCCTGTTCCGCCTTTTCATTATAAGACAAGGTATAATAATTGTGTTTTACAATTTGAGCCGTAGTGGATTTTGGTAAATAATAATCCGAAGATTTACTCGAATCCAAATTCGTAGCTGAAGAATTTGAATTTTGTGGTTTACTCACATTTTGCTGCTCCACTTTTTTACAAGCAAGAAGTACAAATCCAAAAGCTATAATGCCTAAAAAAAATCTTTTGTTCATAAAACCTAATCTTTATATTTAATAAAAAACGCTCTGAAAATTAGTTAAATTCTCAGAGCGTTTTCACTATAATTAATCTATTTCTAGTTTGTTTTAGCTAACTTTTCTTTTTTCAATTTAGTAGCCGAAATTGTATTCGCTTTTACATTCACTCTCGTTTGCAAATCGTCTAACACATTCAAAGCTTCTTCTACATAAATATCTTTAGCTAAGCTTTCGTGCCAACGATCTCTCTTTTCTTTTAAAATATTGTCTTTACCCATTTGATCAACCTCATAAGGTAAAGAAGTAAATTTTAAATTGTTTTTATAATCAAAAATAGGTTTGTATTTTTTAGCCGTTTCTTCAATAGCATTTTGAGATTTTCTAAATTTATCTATGTTCAAACTATATTCATTCTCTTCACTTCTAGTATCAATCCATTTTGCATTTTCCTCAATTAATTTAAACTGCGGATTAGCAGCAATACGTTCTTTACTATGTGAAATTGCCTTAGCAAAATTTCCATTATTCTTCCAAACGTTATAATCGGATGGATCAATTTTATCCCAAGGCATAGCGTTTTCTACATCGCGTTCTCCCATTTTCAAATACGAATAACGGTCTGGCATCACCACATCACTGCTGACTCCTTCTAACTGTGTAGATCCTCCATTAATTCTGTAAAATTTTTGAGTTGTTGTCTTAAGTGCACCTAAATCACCTAATTCATTACTACGTACAAATTGGTTCAAATCGATAACATTTTGTACCGTTCCTTTACCATAAGTTTGTTTACTACCAATGATAACACCACGTTTGTAATCTTGAATAGCAGCCGCCAAAATTTCAGATGCCGAAGCAGAGAAACTATTCACCATAATTACTAATGGCCCGTCCCACTCAATTTTTTTGTCTTTATCATACAAAACTTCTTTTTTTCTACCTGCCGATTTAATTTGTACAATTGGCCCTTGCTCAATAAACAATCCTGCAATATCCACAACTGTAGACAAAGATCCTCCACCATCATCACGAACATCTAACACAATACCATCAACCTTAGCCTGTTTCAAACGTTCCACTTCTAAAGCAATATCTTTTCCAGCATCTCTACCGTCTTTATTTTCGAAATTAATGTAGAATTTAGGTAAATAAATCACTCCGTATTTCAATCCGTTTTTGTTAACGATACTTGATTTAGCGTAAGTTTCTTCAATTTCAACAATATCTCTAATTATCGAAATTACCTTAATCGTTCCATCAACTTTTTTGATTGTCAAACGCACTTCGGTACCTTTTGGCCCTTTAATTTTCTTAACTACATCGTCAAGACGCATTCCTACAACATCAACAGGCTCTTTTTCACCTTGCGCCACTTTCATCACAATATCACCTGCTTCAAGCTGTTTTCCTCTCCAAGCTGGTCCTCCCGAAATCAATTCAGAAATTTCAGTATATTCATTTTTCTTTTGCAAACGCGCTCCAATCCCCTCTAATGTTCCGCTAATACTAACATCAAAACGCTCTTTTTCTTCTGGTGCAAAATAATTAGTATGCGGATCAAAACGAGCAGTAATTGAATTGATGTACACCGAAAACCAATCATTGCGATCCAAATCTTTCATAAAGCCAAAATATTCATCCAAAGATTTAGCAGTACTCTCACGAGTTACTTTCTCTAATTCTTCAAAAGATTTTGGTTTACTATCTTCTTTCGAAACTTCTTTCTTAACCTTATCCTCAGTAGCATGATTGTCAACACCCTCTAATGGATTCACAGGAATAACAGATTCGTCTGTAGACGCTTTTCCTTTATTTTCCTGTATTTTCAAACGATCCGTTAATGACGAAAGTGTAGTTAATTTCAATTGTTTTCTCCAACGCTCTTTTAATTCTGCATCAGTTTTAGCATAAGGCGCTTTTTCATAATCAGTATTAAAACTTTCGTCAGCAGTATAATCAAAAGGAGTCTTTAAAATATCCTTATACAAACTCTGACTTTCCTTCATTCTTTGCATCAAACGCTCGTAAGTCAAAGTAAAAAATGTTAAGTCTTTATTCGTCAACTCATCATCTAACTCTAACTCATACTTTGAAAACTCATCAATATCCGATTGTAAAAAGAAACGCTTTGATGGATCTAAGGCCTGAACATAATCTTTATAAACTCCTTTAGAAAAAGCATCATCAATAGCCTTTGGATCATAATGTCCTTTTTCAATAACAAAAGTCAACAATTCTAAAAGTAATTTATCTTTATCAGGATTGGCTTCGGAAGCCGATTTTAATTTAAAAGCAAATAGTGTCACCGATAAAAAAGCAACGGCAAGGAGTATTTTATAATTTCTCTTCATAAGACTAATAATAGTATTCATCCAAATTTTTAAACTAAGTTAATAGAAAAACCAAGTCAACAATGATAAGGCTTCCCTAATTTTTTGTTAAAGATATAAAAATGTTTTTTTTACAACAGCAATAATCATGCAACTAAATAAATTTTACTTACTTTGTTTAAATTATTGCATTTTATGCATACTAAATAATTCAAAAAACATCTTTTTTTACCATAAACTACCGATGAATAAAACCAAACCACTAATCTTAATTACCAATGATGACGGTGTTTCGGCACCAGGAATCAATGCTTTAATTGCTGTCATGTCCGAAATTGGAGAAATTGTTGTTGTAGCTCCTGACAAACCACAAAGCGGTATGGGTCACGCCATTACCACTAACGAAACCTTATATCTAAACAAAATTTCGACTGAAAACGACTCAATTCCCATCTACAGTTGTTCAGGAACCCCTGTAGACTGTGTGAAAATTGCCGTTAACGAAGTCCTGAAAAGAAAACCCGACTTATGTGTTTCGGGTGTCAATCACGGTTCAAATTCTTCGATCAACATTATTTATTCGGGAACAATGAGCGCTGCAATTGAAGCTGGAATTGAAGGAATTCCTGCCATTGGTTTTTCGCTTTTAGACTTTGACTGGAATGCTAATTTTGAAGAAATCAAGCCTTTTATTCGAAAAATAACCTTAGGAGTCTTAAAAAATAAACTCCCTCAAGATGTGGTTTTGAATGTAAATTTTCCAAAATTAAAACAAGAAGAAATCAAAGGAATTAAAATTTGTCGTCAGGCGAAAGCGCTTTGGATGGAAAAATTTCACAAAAGAAAAACACCACAAGGACGTGATTACTACTGGCTTTCGGGCGAATTTGTAAACCAAGACCAAGGCGAAGACACTGATGAATGGGCTTTGAACAACGGATACATTTCTATTGTTCCCGTTCAATTTGACCTGACTGCCTACCATGCAACGCAACAACTCAACACTTGGAATTGGAACGAATAAAATAAAATTTTAAAAACTCCTTTATTTGATTCCTCAAGACGGAATGGTTAATTTTGGGTACTGATTTTAAAGAAACAGCATACAATGAAATACTACATTATAGCCGGAGAGGCATCGGGTGATTTACATGGTTCTAATTTAATGAAAGCCTTAATCAAGGAAGATTCTAATGCCGAAATCCGATTTTGGGGTGGTGATTTAATGCAAAATGTAGGCGGAACTTTGGTAAAACATTACCGCGATTTAGCATTCATGGGCTTTGTAGAAGTGCTGTTTAATTTAAAAACCATTTTAAGCAACATTAAAATTTGCAAAGAAGACATTAGCCAATTTCAACCTGATGTAATAATTTTTATTGATTATCCTGGATTTAATATGCGCATTGCACAATGGGCTAAAGGAATCGGAATTAAAACACATTATTATATTTCGCCACAAATTTGGGCCTGGAAAGAAAGCCGAATCAACGCTATCAAAAGAGATATTGACAAAATGTATGTGATTTTGCCTTTCGAAAAAAACTTTTACGAAGATAAACATCATTACCCAGTAGAATTTGTTGGACACCCACTTATTGATGCAATTCAAAATCAAAAACCAATTGAGGAAGCAACTTTTAGAGCTGAAAATAATCTAAACGAAAAACCGATAATTGCACTTCTTCCAGGAAGTAGAAAACAAGAAATCACTAAAATGCTTTCGGTAATGCTTAGCGTTGTAGATGATTTCCCAGATTATCAGTTTGTAATTGCAGGTGCTCCAAGTCAGGAATTTGGATTCTACGAAAACTTTATCACAAAAAACAACATCAAATTCATTTCGAATAAAACATATGATTTGCTAAAATTTGCTCATGCAGCCTTAGTTACTTCGGGAACAGCCACCTTAGAAACAGCACTTTTTAAAGTCCCAGAAGTGGTTTGTTATAAAGGAAGTTCGATTTCGTACCAAATTGCAAAACGAATTATTACGCTAAAATACATCTCATTAGTCAATTTAATTATGGACGAAGAAGTAGTAACTGAATTAATTCAGGACAACTGCAATACTAAAACCATAAAAAAGGAGTTAACTAAGATACTGGATTCTGAATACCGCCAAAAACTTTTGACTCAATACGATATTTTAGAGCAAAAATTGGGCGGAACAGGAGCTAGCGAAAAAACAGCTAAATTAATTATTGCCAATTTGAATGCGTAGAACAAGTCTTTTAAAACAGTTATTTTTCCTAATCCTTATTTCAATCATTTTTGCTTCCTGTAAATCTTCAGCCGTAGCAACTAGCAAAACAGACAAAAAAAATAGCAGTCGACTTGCTGAAAAAATCATCAACTCCGCATCCGAGAATATTGGCGTTCCCTACAAATATTCAGGAACTAGCAAATCAGGTTTTGATTGTTCGGGTTTGGTTTATACAACCTTCAACCAATTCGATATAAAATTACCTCGCAATTCAGAAGCGCAATCTAGAGTTGGCACCGATTTAGGTAAAAATATTTCGAAAGCTAAAAAAGGAGATTTAATATTTTTTAAGACTAATGGTCGAAGCCGAATCAATCATGTGGGAATTGTTACCGAAGCCAAAGACGACGAACTCCAATTCATCCACGCTTCTACTTCCAGAGGTGTAATGATCTCCTCTACTAAAGAAGCTTACTACGAAAAATATTTTGCTCAAATAAACAGAATCCTGCCGTAAAAAAACACACTATTGCCGAAAATTCGTACTTTAGAATAATGAAAGTATTTGAATTCCCTTTGGCAAGAATCACAATAGGTTTCCTACTTGGAATTCTGACTGCTTTCTGTATTTATCCAAATCCTATATTGGTTTTCGGACTACTTTTAGTTTCCTTATTTCTGTTGAGTATTCTGTTTTTTACGTCAAAAACAAGCCAAAACAATAAGCTCTATTTTTCAGCCATTACTTATTTTATTTCCTTTTTAATTGGGATGAGCAGTTTGATTATTCAAACCGATTCCTTTCAAAAAAGTAATTACAGTAATAATAATCTCCTTTTTGAAAAAGAACAAAACATCAGCTTAATTCTCAGAGAAAAATTAAAAAACACGATGTATAACCAACGCTATATTGCCTTAATTCAAACCATCAACAATAAAAATTATAGCGGACGCGTATTGCTAAACATTCCTAAAAAAGAGTTTTCTACGCAGTTAGAAATTGGAACAAAACTACACTTCAAAGGCTATTTACAAAAAAACAAAAAGCCTGATAACCCAAATCAATTTGACTACGGCAACTATCTCAACCGAAAACAAATTTACGCCCAAATCTATGCCAAATCAGCAGATCTAAAAATCAGTTCTAAACCTCAAAAAGACATTTGGTTTTATATTTCAAAAATCAACACAAGGATTATCCATAATTTAGAAAAATCAGATTTCAACAAACCAGCCTTAGCAGTTGCATCCGCATTGATTTTAGGTCAAAGACAAGACATCGCCCCCGAAATCATCCAAGACTATCAATATGCAGGAGCAGTACATATTTTATCGGTTTCAGGTTTACATGTGGGATTTATTTTTCTGTTTTTAAACTTTCTATTAAAACCAATTCCGAATACCAGAAAAGGTTCATTCATAAAATTATCCATAATCCTAGCAAGCTTATTTTTCTTTGCTTTAATTGCTGGTTTATCGCCATCTATAGTTCGCTCGGTTTGTATGTTTTCGTTTGTTGCCATCGGATTACACCTTCGAAGAGCGGTTACCATCTACCATACCTTATTAGTTTCAATCTTACTTATATTGCTTTTTCAAGCTAATTTTCTGTTTGATGTAGGTTTCCAACTCAGTTATCTAGCCGTATTTTTTATTGTTTGGTTTCAACCTGTTTTGGCTTCGCTTTGGACACCAAAAAACAAAATTTTAAAATACGCTTGGGATATACTAACGGTTTCCTTTGCGGCACAAATTGGCACTTTGCCATTAAGTCTGTATTATTTTCATCAATTTCCAGGATTGTTTTTCATTACTAATTTAGCAGTCATTCCTCTAGTTAGCTTTATCATGTTTTTAGGTATTGTGGTTATGGGAATTGCTGCAATAGGATTTACACCACTTTGGTTGACGAAACCTTTAGAATGGAGTATTCTTTTCTTAAACAAAATAATCAATACCATTGCTTCTTTCGAACAATTTATCATCAAAGACATTCCCTTTAACGCTATATTACTTGTTTGCACTTATCTCCTAATTATTACAATGATTATTTGGCTAAAAAAGCCCAAATTCAACAGACTTAGCTTTGTTTTACTTTCGATTATCGCATTACAATCGGCACTATTATTTAATCATTGGAATACACAAAATCAAGAAGAATGGATTGTTTTTAATATTAAAAGAAACACACTAATTGTTCAACGCCAAGGAAATGAAGTTATCCTTTACGGCAATGACAGCATTTTAAAAACAAAGGCAAAACAAATGATTTCTTCTTATTTAGTTGGAAATTTCAGCTACATAAAAGCACATAAAGAACTAAAACACACGGCTTATTTTAAAGGGAATAAAATCCTGGTTTTAGATAGCTTGGGTATTTTCCCAAAGGAAATTCACCCCGACATCCTAATACTTACTCAAACACCAAAAATAAATTTGAATCGTGCATTATCATTATTAAAACCAAAATTAGTTATTGCAGATGGCTCTAATTATAAAAGCATTTTAAAACAATGGAAAATGAGTTGTCTAAAACAAAAAATCCCTTTTCATGCCACTGCCGAAAAGGGATTCTATAAATTAAATTAAAATTTTGTTCTAAATATTATTTCTGATTTAAAATACCATTAGCTACTTCTAACCAAGCCGTTGGACCACCGGCAACATAACCTGTTTTTCCAATACCTTCAAAATTCACTTTTCCATCCTTATTTGTAGCCTTAGCAAAATAAACCGTTGGATAACCTTGAATTCCAAAAGCTTTTTGTATTTCATCATTTTGCTGTCTTACCTCTGGAGTTTGAGCTGTTCTTCTTGGATAATCTAATTCTACCAAAATCACTTTTTCTTTAGCCCATTTAGTAAATTCTGGAGTCATCAACACTTCTTTTTGCAAACGAATGCACCATCCACACCAGTCACTTCCTGTAAAAAACAGCAATAAAGGTTTATTTTCTTTGTTTCCAATAGCTATAGCTTCTTTCACATCAGTATGCCATTCTAATTTTTGAGCCTGAGTTGAAACAATACCGATAAAGAAAACAGCGATTAGATATATTTTTTTCATAATTGATTTATTTTATATACAAATTTACGCAAAAATAGTACCACTAACTGTCGTCTAGTTGACACCGTGCATAATTTTTTTCATCAAAGGCGATAACAACAACATAATTACTCCCAATCCCACTGGAACAATAGTAAATATTAAGAAAAAAGTAGACAGACTATATTGGCTGCTAATAGTTTCAATTAATCCTCCCATTGAACCTGCCAATTTATTCCCCATTCCTAAAAACAAATAATAAACTCCAAACATAATTCCAATCCAACTTGCAGGCACCAGCTTACTGATATAGGACAAACTGACTGGCGAAATACACAATTCACCCAAGGTATGGAATAAGTAAGCTGCAATAAGCCAAACCATACTTACTCTAACCACTGAATCGGTGGTGATTCCCATACTTCCATAAGCTAAAAATCCAAAACCTAATCCTAATAAGGCAAGTCCTAATCCAAACTTCATTGGTCCTGAAATATTATATTTACTCTCCCACCATTTTGAAAAAAACGGAGCAAAACAAATAATAAATAACGAATTCAAAATCCCAAACCAGGAAGCAGGAACTTCAGTTTGTGTTGTGGAGAAATCTCTATTAATTTTCCAGATTACAATTCCCCAAATGATGATAAAACTTAGAGATAAAATACTATTCCCTAAGGCGTATTCTTTAATTGTTTTCGAAAACAATTTTATCAAAACATAAGTAATCACTAACAACGGAATAATCGTCAATAAAGCATCGGTAACTTTAAAAATCCAAGCGGTATTGCCAAACAATTCTCGTTGTGTAAATTTCTCAGCAAAGATGGTCATCGAACCTCCCGCCTGTTCGAACGCCGCCCAAAAGAAAACTGAAAAAACAGAAAAAATCACCACAGCTATTATTCGGTCTCTAATGATATGCGGAGCTGTATTTTCTTGTGCTTCTTTTTCTTTAGTGGCTAATTTTGTTTCCGCTGTAGGAGGCAAGCCAATAGTTCCAAAAATATTTTGCGTAAAATAAAACTGTAACATTCCAAAAAACATGAAAACACCAGCCAAACCAAAACCTAAACTCCAAGATACTTTTTCGCCAATATAACCGCAAAGCATGATTCCTAAAAAAGCACCCGCATTAACACCCATATAAAATAAGGAGTACGCACCGTCTTTCTTTTCTGGGTGTTTTTCATAAGCATTAGAAATTATAGAAGTCATATTAGGCTTGAACAATCCATTACCAATCATCAAACAAATAATACCAATATAGAGAAATGTAGGTGTTTCAACCGCCATAGAAGCGTGTCCCAATGTCATTACAAAAGCTCCAATAACCACCGCCCAGCGATAACCTAAAAATCTATCGGCTAAGTATCCACCAATAATTGGCGTAAAATAAACCACCATAGTATAAGTACCATACAATGCCATGGCATCCTCCACATTCCATTCCCAACCACCTTTTGTCATTGAAGTTGTCAAGAATAAAACCAACAAAGCGCGCATTCCATAATAAGAAAAACGCTCCCACATTTCAGTAAAAAAAAGTACAAACAAACCCGCAGGATGTCCTAAAACGGAACTTTTAAAAAAATGATCTTGTGTATCTTGATTCATAAATGAGGTATTAGTAGGTTGTATTTCTAATCTTTATTTTGGTAAATTAAAATTCTATTCCAAATATAGTTTTAAAATCTAACTTCTGAATTCGAATTATAAATTTTCCTTTATATAATTAGTCATCTTATTGAACAACTGAATTCGAGTCATTCCTCCATAAATACCATGATTGCAATCAGGATAAATTTGGGAATCAAATTGTTTATTGGCCTGAATTAAGGCATTCATCATTTCCATTGAATTTTGTAAATGTACATTATCATCGGCACTTCCGTGAATCAAAAGCAGTTTTCCGTTTAGTTGATTGGCAAAATTAATAGGCGAATTATTGTCATAACCACTGGCATTTTCTTGTGGTGTTTGCATATACCTTTCGGTATAAACCGAATCGTAAAATCGCCAATTAGTAACTGGTGCAACCGCAATAGCCATTTTAAAAATATCATTCCCTTTCAAAATACAATTGGCAGCCATAAATCCACCGTAAGACCAACCGAAGATTCCTATTCTAGATTTATCAACATAAGGATAATTGCCAATAACTTTAGCCGCATCAATCTGATCTTCTACCTCATATTTGCCTAATTGTAATTGCGTTACTTTTTTAAAAGCAGCTCCTTTAAAACCAGTTCCTCTTCCATCAACACAAGCCACAATATAGCCTTGTTGTGAAAGCATCATGTACCAATAATCATCTATTGTATTCCATTGATTAGCCACTTGCTGCGAAGCTGATCCTGAATATTGCACCATAAAAACGGGATACTTTTTAGCAGCATCAAAATCTTTTGGTTTGATTATCCAAGCATTCAATTCGTTTCCTTTCTCGGTTTTTAAAACAAAAAACTCTTTTGCTGGCAAATTAAATTCTTTCAAACTAGAAGTTAAAGCTGCATTATCCTCTATTGTTTTAATCTTTTTTCCAGATTTAACTTCATTCAAAGTATAAGTTGTGGCTTGACTTGCGCTAGAAAATGTATGAATATAATAATCGAAATTAGGACTAAAAGTCGCCTCATTAGTTCCAAGTTCATTCGACAGAGTCACTTTGTTTTTAGCATTCAAACCTATTTTATAAACACCTCGATTGATAGAACCATTTTCGGTAGATTGATAAAATACCGTATTTGTTTTCTCGTCCAATCCATAAAAAGCAGTTACTTCCCAGTTTCCTTTGGTTACTTGATTTTTTAATTTCCCCGTTTTATCATAATAATAAATGTGATTAAAACCATCTTTTTCAGATGTCCAAATAAAACTATTGTCTTTTAGAAAAGTAAGATTATCAGTTACATCAATATAAGCTTTGTCCTTTTCGTTTAAAACTACTTTTTTATCAGCTGAATTTCCGTTAATAAAAAGTAGGTCTAAATTATCCTGATGACGATTTAAAATATGAGCTGACAAAACATTGGCATCATTAGTCCATTTTATTCTGGCAATATAAAAATCAGTATAATTACTCAAGTTTACCGTTTTAGCATCTTTACTTGCTACATCATAAATATGTAAAGAAACCTGAGAATTTTTCTCTCCCGCTTTTGGATATTTAAAAGTATTAACCGAAGGATACAATTCCTTATTGAACGTCGTCATTGAAAATTCAGGAACTTCTGATTCATCAAATCGAATATAGGCTAACTTTTTACTGTCTTTCGACCAATCGAAAGCGCGAACAAAAGAAAATTCCTCTTCATAAACCCAATCACAAATTCCGTTAATAGTGGCATTTTTCTTCCCATCGGTTGTAATTTTGACGGTATTTTTAGTCGCAATATCATAAACAAACAAATTGTTTTCTCTGGCAAAAGCAATCTTCTTTCCATCAGGAGAGAAAGTAGGTTCTTGAATTTGGAAATCAAACAATTTAGTTAATTGTTTATTCGTAATATCATATAAATAATAATCAGCAGTAAAAGAATGACGGTACATTTGACTTGAATTGCAAGCCAACAGCAGCACTTTCTCATCCGAATCAAAAGTGTAACTATCAATCGACGGCAAACCTTTATGATTTCTAGTATCGATAATAGTGGCTGTTTTTTGCAAACTAGCAAAGTCATACAAATCAATCTCCGTGGACTGAGCCGCTTGATTGTAATTCAAGACGGTGTATTGATTTGACTTTTTTAGCGAATGCAATTCATCCATATCTTGGGTTCGAAACGCGCCGCGATAAATGGCATCTACGGTAATTTTTTGTTGTCCAAAAACACTAATTGTCAACAAAAACAAAACGACTGAAAGAAACTTATAATTCATAATTTTGAGTTCTAGATAAAACGTATCCAATTTTAATAAAAAAACCACAATAATCTCACATTTAAACCATTTAAATGCAATTGATAAAATCACAATAATCGTATTTATTGACACTAAATTAATGGCAAATAAAACTCCTAAAACGTATCTTTGCGCCTCCTTACACTATAATCCACTGAAAATGAACAAAGCCGTAGCAGGATTCTCTAAATTATCAAAAGAAGAAAAAATAAACTGGATTGCCGCAACTTACTTTTCTAATCCAGAAAATGCCATTGAATTATTAAAAAAATACTGGAATAACGACGAAAAACTTCAAAAACTACACGATGAGTTTATAGAAAACACTATTAGTAATTTCTATATTCCGCTTGGGGTAGCTCCAAATTTCCTAATTAACGGACAATACCACAGTATTCCAATGGCTATTGAAGAAAGTTCGGTGGTAGCTGCTGCTTCTAAATCGGCTAAATTTTGGGCTAGCAGAGGTGGTTTTAAAACAACCGTTATCAATACCGAAAAAATAGGTCAGGTACATTTTATATACAAAGGGGATATTTCTAAACTGGAATTGTTCTTTGCCCAAACCAAAGCTAAGTTTTTCTCAGATACAGAAAATCTAACTAAAAATATGCAACAACGCGGTGGCGGAATTCTAGACATTACACTAGAAGACAAAACGATGTTGTTAGCTAATTATTTTCAGCTTCACGCTACTTTTGAAACTGTTGATAGTATGGGAGCTAATTTTATCAACTCTTGTTTAGAACAATTTGCCAGCATTTTAAAGACCGAAGCTCAAGCTTACGAACTCTTTTCGGAAGAAGAAAAAAACATCGAGGTGGTAATGAGTATTCTATCTAATTATGTTCCAAATTGCGTTGTTCGTGCCGAAGTTTCCTGTCCAATAGAAGAACTAGCAGAGAAACACATTCCAAATCCTGAAGTATTTGCCAAGCGCTTTGTTCAAGCAATACAAATTGCCGAAGTAGAGCCTTTTAGAGCTGTAACACACAACAAAGGAATCATGAACGGAATTGATGCCGTAATCTTAGCCACAGGAAATGATTTTAGAGCAGTTGAGGCTGGCGTTCATGCTTATGCTGCCAAAAACGGACAATACAGCAGTTTGTCTCACGCTAAAATAGAGAATGGTGTTTTTAGCTTTTGGCTCGAAGTCCCATTAGCATTAGGAACTGTAGGCGGATTGACAAGTTTACATCCATTGGTAAAACTATCATTAGAAATGCTCGAAAACCCATCTGCTAAGGAATTAATGGAAATTGTTGCCGTGGCTGGACTAGCACAAAACTTTGCTGCTTTGCGTTCATTGACTACCACAGGTATCCAAGACGGACATATGAAAATGCACTTGAATAATATTTTGAACCAATTTGAAGCTACAACCGAAGAACGTGTTGTAATACAAAAGCACTTTAAAAATCATGTGGTTTCACACAGCGGAGTTGTAAATTTCATCGAAAGTATAAGAGCAAAATCAGTGTAAAGCAGATTCCAATTCAATTTAAAAATGGATACAAAACAAACTTTTTATAGTAACGGAAAATTATTAATTACTGCCGAATATTTAGTATTGGATGGTGCCAAAGCATTTGCATTACCTACTAAATTTGGTCAAAATTTAATTATTGAAGAAGGCGACTATCAAGAAATAAAATGGACTAGTTATGATTCGGATGGAAGCATTTGGTTTGAAGATGAAATCCTTTTTTCGGAAATAACACAACCTAAAAACCTTGAAGTAGAATCTATAAAAAATACTTTAATACAAATTCTACATGAGGCCTATCTTTTAAATCCTGTCTTTCTGAATCAAGAAAAAGGATACAAAGTAATCACTCAATTGTCTTTCCCTAAAAAATGGGGATTAGGAACTTCTTCTACGCTTATCAACAACATTGGTCAATGGTTAAACATTAATGCTTTTGAACTGCTGAATAACAGTTTTGGAGGTAGTGGTTATGACATTGCTTGTGCACAAAACAACCACCCAATTACGTACCAATTAAAACAGGGAAAACCAAAGGTGGAAACCATTAACTTCCTACCTAATTTTACCGATAACATTTACTTTGTGTATTTAAACAAAAAACAAAGTAGCAAAACAGCTGTAGCCAATTATCAAAAAAACAAATCCAGCGATATTGAAAAAAGTGTTGCTAAAATAGATAAGTTAACTCAAGAAATTATTCACGCTAAAAACATCAGCTCATTTGCCGTTGCGCTAGCCAAACATGAAGCAACCATGAGTTACATCTTAGAAACAACTACTGTAAAAGAAAATTTGTTTTCTGATTTTATGGGCGAAATAAAAAGTCTGGGGGCTTGGGGGGGCGATTTTATTATGGTAGTTTCCGAAGTTAATCCTGTGACTTATTTTGCTTCTAAAGGATTCACAACTATCATTCCGTATAAAGAAATGATATTAGAATAAAACTTAAATCATAAGCATAAAAAAAACCGTCTCGTTACAAAACGAGACGGTTTTTTTATAAAATAAAATTAATCTACACTATAAAACTAGTAGTTAAATTGTTTTCTATTGTCTTTAATATCAGCAATATCTTTAAGAGCTGGCAGCACTCTATTTACATCACCTGCTGATTGTGCTTTTAATTTAGCTACATAAGGAGAAACATCTTTCAATGCTGGAGCTTTAACAATAGCTATAGTTTTTACTACATAAACTCCTGTATTTCCTTCAATAGGAGCTGACATTTTATTAGCAGCTAAAGCAAATGCATTTCCAACTACTCTTGGCTCTTGACCAACACCTCCGTTTAATACTGGATTGTCTAAAGTAACATTAGCAGCTTGCTCTACTTTAGTTCCTGTAGCCTTAGCAATAGCTTCAAGAGAAGTAGCAGTCATTTTAGCTTTTAACAATTCTGCTTTTTTAACATTCTTCAATTTAGTTTCGATAAAAGGTCTTACTTGATCAATTGGAGCAAATCCTGAATTATCAATATTTTTAAGTGTAGCAATTACGTGACCTAAATTAGCAACTTCAAAACGTTTTACTGAACCTACTTTAGTATCATTCTCAAACGCCCATCTTACAATAGTTCTTTGATTTCCTAATGAACCAAAAGTCTCATCCATAGCTTTAACAGATACAGCAGGAACAACTTTCAATTTCATTTCTTTTGCCACCTTATTAAAATCAGCATCTGCAGCATCCATTTCGAATTTAGTTGCTTGAGTAAAGATTTTATCAGAAGTAGCCTCAGAAGCTTCTAATTTTTGAGCCACTGTAGCTAGACGAATTCCGTCTTGTTTATCAGTAACTTTAATAATATGGAATCCAAAAGGAGTTTCTACTAAACCAATTTTACCAATAGGACTAGCGAAAACAAAATCATTGAAAGGTTTTACCATTTGGTTTGGACCAAAATAACCTAAATCACCACCTTGTTGTGCAGATGAATCATCAGAATATTGGAATGCCAACATCATAAAACTATCTGGATTAGCGTTAACCTGAGCTAAAATTTCTTCAGCCTTAGCTTTTGCTTCTTCCTTAGTTCTTTTCTCTTTTTGGTTAGGAACCTGAGCTCCTTCGTAACTAATTAAAATGTGACTTGCCTTAGCATTTACACCTGCTTTTTTACCCAAAGATTTCGAAATACAATAGTAGTTTCCAAAAACATAAGGACCATAAACTGCACCTGGAGCCAAATTAAATAATTGATCAGCATCTACAGCTGGTAAATCTTTCTTAGCAACATAAGTTGAATCATAAGGAACATCTGAATTAGAGTTCACAAATTCAATTGGATCAGAAGTTGTTCTAAAACCAGCCAAAGTATCGTTCTTAGCCGTTGCTTGGTTGTAAACTACACTTCCTGACAACAAACTGTTGATTTTTGATTTTACCTCAGCTTCATCTTCTTTAGAAGCTTTGTCTTCAATTAAAACATATTCTACTGCACGAGATTCGTCAGCTTTATATTTCTTTTGGTTTTTCTTCATATAATCTAAAATCTCAGCATCAGTAACTTTTACATCACTGTCTTTGATTGAAGAATACAAAGCACCAACGTATGCAAAGTTAGCTTTGTCAGCTTCCATTTTATATTTCAATTTACCCTCAGCCTGAGTAGTATAAGAAGCTGATTTCACCAATGTGCTATAAATTTGGTATTTAGCATTTAGCTCAGCATCTTTTTCTCTTTGTTTCAAATATTCAGCTTGTGCTGGATTTGATTTAAAGTATTCTTTAAATTTAGCCAAATCAAACATTCCTGCAGCATTTAAAAACATTGGATTTTTACCAATATTTTGATCTGCTTTTAAGATTTCGATAATGTGTTTCTCACCTACTCTTAATCCTAATTTATCAAATTCAGATGTCAATAAAGCAACCGAAACTTCTTGTTCCCAAACTCTATTAGCCGCTGCTGTAGAAGTGATACCTTGACCACTTTTTTCAACATCACTTACTTTAAGTCTAAAGTCTTCAAATGAAATATCTTTTCCATTGATGCTTCCTACATCTTTTGAGGTACTGTTAAAGCTACCACTTTTGAACAAATCACCAATGATAAATGCAAATAAAGCTAGTGCAATAACTGCAATCATTAAAGCGGAGCGTTGTCTAATTTTTGATAAAACTGCCATTCTTTTTGTTATTAATTTTATATATCAGTTTGCGAAAATACAATTATCTAGTTAATAATAATACAACTAACGTTTTATTTTAAAAGATTTTTTGTTTTTCTAAAAAATTTACTCTTTTACGGTCATTTTCACTAATTCAATCTTTTTATTTGTGGCTTCTTCGATGATAAAATGATACGTTCCAATGGTAATTACATCACCTTTTTGCGGAATTTCTTTGGTAAAATCCACAATAAAACCACCTAAAGTTCCATAAGAATCACTCTCTGGAATTTGGAACTTATAAGTTTGATTTAAATACTCCACATCAAAACGTGTCGAGAAAAGATAAGCGCCGTCTTCTAATTCTTTTTCGATTAACTCTTCGTCTAAATCGTGTTCATCTTCAATTTCTCCAAAAAGTTCTTCTACGATATCTTCAACGGTAATTATTCCCGAAGTTCCTCCATATTCATCCAAAACCACCGCAACACTTTTTCGCTTTTTTATTAGCAAATCCATTACTTCTTTGATATAAATAGTTTCTGGAACATATTCAACCGAAATTATTATCGATTTAATGTGTTTTGGTTTTTTAAACAAATCAAACGAATGTACATAGCCTACAATTTCGTCCAATGAATTTTCATAAACCACAACTTTAGAATAACCTGTTTCCACAAAAAGATCTTTAAGTTCGGCTACTGGATGGTGTAAATCTACCGCAACAATTTCAGTTCGAGGCGTCATAACATCTCTGGCTTTCACGCCCGAAAATTCCAAAGCATTTTGAAAAATCTGAATTTCCGAATCTACTTCTTGATCATCCTCCACCGTACTCATTTGCTCAGTGATATAATTCCCAAGTTCAACTTTAGAAAAATACAGCTGAATTTGGTCGCCCTCGGTTTTGAAGAATTTCTTCAAAATAAAATCGGAAACCCAAATTAAAAATGCAGTTATAAAATAAAACAGCAAATAGAAACCATAAGCTGGAACGGCAAAAAACTTGATTAGCGTATTAGAATAGATTTGGAAGAAAACCTTCGGAAAAAACTCTGCCGTTATCAAAACAATCAAAGTAGAAAGCACGGTTTGAATAAACAAACTCAACAAATCCGAAAAATGGAAGCTTAATGAATTTATCCAATTCATCAACATATCACCCATAAAAAAACCATAAACAACAAGCGCAATATTGTTGCCAATAAGCATTGCTGCAATAAATTTTGAAGGTTTCTCCGTAAGTTTTGTAAGGATGTTGGAAATAAAACTATCTTGTTTTTTCTCTATTTCAAGATATATTTTATTGGAAGAAATGAAGGCTATTTCCATCCCCGAAAAAAAAGCAGATAGTATTAAACATAGTATTATAATACTAATTTCCATAAACTAGGATTTACGGTTACGATCCTGCATTTTTTTTGCAAAGTTTCTTCTAAAGAAAAACATAAAAACTCCTAAGCCTGCAATTAAAAGACTCAGAACAGGAGTTGCATTAGGTTCATTCCATTTTACGACAGCATCGTAAACAAAGAAAACTGTAAAAAGAAGATAAATATAAGGGGTGTATTTTAAATAACTCATAGTTGTAAAATTGATATTATTCGGCAGTTTGTACTTCGCCGGTTATTCTTTGGGAATTAATTACTTTAAAATCTTTGCTAAAATCGATTCCCTGACCGTTAGAAGCTCCTTTCAAATCCGTAAATTTAAACTTTTTCTCGGTAAAAAACCATTCGTTTTTTTGGTCGTAATACAATTGTTCAGTTTCTAATTTCTGTCCGTTTTCCGAAACAATCTTTACTTTTCCCTGCAAATCAATGATATTGGTTTGCTTGTATGAAACCGCATAATTAGAAGTGATTAGCGTTTTTTTAGCATTTTTATCATAAACCGTTAAGTTTATTCCTTTAGGAAATTCGGTAAACGGAAAGTCTACCGCAGCATAATCGAGCATTTTAGAACTCAGTAATACCGCTTTTATAAAACCTGAATCGGTGTATTTTAAATTCACATTATCGGCATCACCTGTAGGAGTGAATTCCTTAAAATTAATTTTTTGAACTTCTTTAAAATTACTTTCGCACCCAAAAAACAGAGTCACGGCTAATGCCATGACTACTGGAAATAATTTATATTTTTTAAATAAAAACATAGTTCAAAAAACAAGGTGATATTAATTAAGAAATACTCTTAGCAAATTATTAATCAAACTTTCTCTTAACAAACCATCTGTCATTAAGCGAAAGTCCCACGCTAAATTTAGCATAATTTTCCTGAATTAAAGAAGCCGAAGTCGTTCCGCGTTTCCCAAATTCGAAACCAAAATTTACATTTGAAAAACTTCCTGTAACAGGCAATCCTAACCCAAAACTAAAACCTGTATCTTTAATAGATTTTGAATTCACAACCAAACCTGTTTCCTCGTGCTTAATACCTGCTCTATAAGTAATTCTTTTAAAATAGCTTGTAAAAGAATTATAATTAGGAATAAAGTAACCACCTAAACTATATCTCATAGCATTTTCATAAGAAGCTGTAACAGTTGAATTAGCATTCGTATTATAATCATTAGCCAAATTACCTTTACTAGCCGAAACAATTTGCGCTCCAACCAACCATTTTTTAGATTCTCCTATTCCTAATCCAATTTTTAACTCACTAGGCAAAGTCAAGCTTCTTGAGCTTTTTTCATCATCAAATGCTTCCGCAACAGAAAAATTAAAATCAGAAGTATAATTTACCGAAGCAATACTTCTTGTATTATCCGAAGCTAATTTGCTTTCTAATCTATAGCTCAAACTGCTATAAAAATTCATTTTTTTGTTCAACTTCGCCTGGTACATAGCTCCAAAGTTAAAGCTCACACCTGATAAATCCGCTCTGTTTAATTCACGACTTCCTAAAGCAACACCATTGATATATTGCATATTAGTAGTTTCAATACGTCCAAAATTATAATCTACATTTGCACCTATATTGAAGTTTTTAGATAATTTATACGAAGCTCCTAAAAAAGCTTTAGTCAAACCTCCTGTAGCATAATCACGGTTATTAGTACCTCCTAACACATCAGAAGTATTTTGTATTTTATAGCCTACAGAAGAATACGGAATCAATCCAAAACTAACTCCTAATTTCCCCATAGGCAATCCTACTGCTAAATAATCAAAAGTGGTTCTCTTAGCTTTTTCAGTACTTGAACCATCATTTAAAGTAGTTAAATTATAAGTTCCCCCAACAGTAAAAGCAGTTAACTTTAGATTAGAATAACTCGCTGGATTATCTAGATTGATATGAATACTATCTTGCTCCACCTGAACTCCCGCCATCGAACGACTTTCAATTGTCCCTTTAAATCGTACATCACCAATTCCAAAAAAAGAATAAGGTGACGAAGTCCCCTCTTGAGCAAAAGATACTAATGACAAAAGCAAACAAAGGCTTGATATAATTTTTCTAATCATTTTTGATTTTATATTGAAATATTTGATTCAAACTCTCCAAAAGGAAATTTGAATTGGCAAATATGGTATTTTTTAATCGTTTAGCCAAAAAATCTGCATCACCTCCCGTTAAAATTATGATAATTTTTGAACTACTTGCCTTATATTCATCTATAAAACCGTCAATCTCATAGACCAATCCGTTTACCACACCCGAATGTATCGATTCTGAAGTTGATTTCCCTATATAGCCTTCTGGACTTGCTACTGACAATAACGGAAGCTTAGCCGTAAATTGGTGTAAAGATTCATAGCGCAACCGCAATCCTGGCGCAATAGCACCGCCTTGATAAACGTTGTTTTCATCAACAAAATCATAGGTAACACAAGTTCCCGCATCAATTATCAATCTATTTTGATTAGGATATAACAAAGTGGCTCCTGCAGCAAGAACCATACGATCAACCCCTAAGGTTTTTGGAGTACCATAGTTATTAATAAACGGAAAAATATCTTCATTTGAAACAAAATGTACTTCCAATACCTTTTCGAAAGTTAAAAAAGATTGTTTTTCTACATCTCCTACCGAAGAAACGACCAAATGAGTTATGGATTGATTTTTTTTTAAAATATTTTTTATTTTGTTTTCAAGCTCTTTTTTTCCAAAAACAAAGCTCTCCAAAATGGTATCACCCTCAAAAACAGCTGCTTTAATTCGGGTATTCCCCACGTCAATTGTTAATATCATTTTTTGAATTTTGCTTTCGCGAAGGTACGAATAGATTTTTTCATAAAAATGTTTTGGATATATTAAAAATGGTTCTATATTTGCACCCGCAACAAGCACGGTACCTTAGCTCAGATGGTAGAGCAATGGACTGAAAATCCATGTGTCCCTGGTTCGATCCCTGGAGGTACCACAAAACCCGAATAGAAATATTCGGGTTTTTTGTTTTTATAACTTTCCTGAAAATTATTGGAACACAGATTAAACGGATTTAGCAGATTAGCACAGATTAAAATAAAGATAAATAAACGAGACGTTTTTAAGTTTTTGGTTCAGCAGACAAAAGTATTCCAAACAAACAAGCTCAAAAATTAACCGCAAATTCTCACAAATTAATCTGTGGAAATTTGTGGTAAAAAAACCTCTTATAATTATTGAATTGCGTCGGACTTTAGTCCGATGTTTAAAAAACAACTACAAAAAATACTTTAGCCAAAATTTCTTTTATAATTTGGCTAAAGCCTACTATTTTTTATTTCTACAAATAGGGCTAAAGCCCTATCCTATCCATCTTTCATAAATTAAATAACAATCGAACTCAGCTACAATTCATAAAAAAACCTCCCATTTTCAGGAGGTTTCATTAACAAATTTATTATTAAATATTACTTCATCAAACGCACTTCGTAAATTCCTGTGATTGACGAATTTGCTTTAGCCTTAAATTTCACTTCTAATAATTTTGCGTTTGTCTTCAAAATTTCTGCTGGAATCTCGATTAGCTTATCAATAAATTGATTGCCTTCGCTTCCATCCATTGCAATCGAAGCAACTAAAACAGAATTCATATAAACTTCAAAATTTCGGTTTTTATCTGAACCAAAATAAGTGATTCTTAGCTTACGCGCTTCTGCTTTTGGATTTTTTAATTCGTAACTAAAGAAACCTTTTCCGTTTCTGTAATGACGTTCTTTATAAATTCCTGTATCGGTTTGCTCTCCTTTAAAATTATGATCATTTTCTGGCTGCTGCTCACCAGCCGTCACCAAATCAACCGTTTGTGATTCTAATTTCATTTTCGCATCTTCTCTTTCTTTCATTGCCGCTTGCAATTCAGGTAATTTCTCCTTCGTAGTATAAGGCCAATACAGCATGTATCGCGCATCGTGAATTTCGAAAAAAGGAATCAGTTTTAAATCTTTAAATTTATTCTGATAAATAATATCGGATGCCGAATAGGTAAACGGCTTATCTTTTACAGACTTTAATGATTGTGATAGTATTATAATGGACTATGCAAAGAAACAACCAAAACCAAAAAAGAAAAAGACAAACAACTAACCTTTATTAACATACACCCAACCAACTAAAATTAAAAAATATGAA
>JAZJZW010000030.1:0-13806 GCA_040389425.1 Bacteroidota bacterium
TAAACCAAGGGACACTTTATCTAAATTGTATGAAAAGAAAGCAAATTTGGTCTTATGTAGTTCCTTTTTGTGTGGTTTATTTCTGCTGTTTAGTGGGATTAAATGCGCAAAATCTTTTCTTCGAAAAAATTACTGGACGAGAAGTAAATCCTGTTACCCAAATTCATGGTATTGCCAAAGATTCTGTGGGTTATATCTGGATTGGGAGTTGGAATGGCGCTTATAGATATGACGGTAGAACCTACGACTTTTTTTATCATAACCCTAATGATAAAACCTCTTTGCCTAATAACCGAATACGTAATATTGTCTCCGATAAAAAACTGGGACTTTGGTTTTATACTTTCGATAAAAAATATGTTCGTTTTAATTATCAGTTAAATTCTTTTAAAATTATAGCTGATAGTAAAGTACCTAAGCTTATAGTTGAAAAACTAAGCAGCAATTCTAATGAGCTGAATAAAAATCGGATTGTAAATGGCAAAAGGTATTCTATAGCCTCACATCAGTTTACTGCTCAGGATGTAAAAACAGCCGAAGAATACACCTATACCGCTAATATCAATCAACCCGGACAGTTATTAGATGATTATATTACCGATTTTTTTGTTGATGATGAAAATATAATTTGGCTGGGAACCAGAGGAGGAGATGTGTACAAAGCTAATCCAAACAGAAATCCTTTTGAATTGCATTATAGTTATAGAAAAGCAAGTGAAAATAATAAACTAGCTACTGCTAGGGCTGTTATAAAGGTAGAAGATAAAATTTGGTTAGGAACTGATGAAGGTATACTAATCTACAGTAAATCAGGCTTAGACTATAATAACCCTTATTATAAATCTAGTAGTCAAAATGAGTTTGTACGCACTTTTTACAAAGACAGTAAAGGAGGAATTTGGATTGGAGGAATTAAGGGATTAGAATATTACAATACAAAGACTAATCAATCTACACCAATAATCAATCGGGTTTTATGTCCAAAGTTGGAAACCTGGTCTGTTTATGCGTTAGAATCTTCGGGTAATAATTATTTATGGGTAGGATTGTATAATGGTATTGCACGGATCAATTTAGAGAACCATGCAATTCGGTTTTATAATTTATCTAAGCAGGTAAACAATCATAGTGTAATGGATATTTTATCGGTTAACGATAAAGAACTCTGGCTGGCTACCGAAGGAAATGGTGCTGTTCGATTAAACATAAATGCTAAAGGAGATATTCATGATGAATTGCAATTGAATGCTTTTCAAAAGAATCAAAAGACTACTATTTCGGGAAATATTATTTATGCCTTGCATAGGGATAAACGCGGTTTTATCTGGGTTGGAACCAGTGAAGGTTTAAATAAGATTTATGCTAATGCGCATTCGATACAAATTGAAAAGGTACAATTACAATCGGAAACGCCTAATTCTTATATCTCATCAATTACCGATGATAGCAAAGGAAATCTTTGGATTGCCCATAAACAAGGGATTTCGATGATTGATTTTGTTACCAATAAAGTTTCTAATTATCGCAAAGACGATTCTTTTGGTTCCTGGACTTTTTCAGAAAGAGCTTTTTATAAGGATCCGGCTGATAAGAAAATTTATTTTGGAGACAAAAATGGTTATGTAGCTTTTAATCCAGCCGATATAAAAACCATTGCTACTAATAAAAAACTGATTTTTAAAAGCTTGTATTTATCGAATGAGAAAGTGATTCCGATGGATACTTTAAATGGAAATAATCCAGTTTTAACTAAAGACTTGTCCCAAACTCAATCTATAGAACTGGATTATGATAATCGAAGTTTTACAATAGAATTAGCTTCTTTTAATTACAACAGTACTAATAAGATGGTTTATGAGTATATGTTAGAAGGCTATGAAGACAAATGGATTAAGACTTCTGGTACTAAAATAACGTATAACAGAGTAACTCCGGGAACTTATGTTTTTAAAGCTCGTATTGTTTCGGCTGACGATACGAAATCGCCTATACAAACTTTACAAGTACATATTGATGCACCTTGGTATGGAACATGGTTTGCTAAGATGGTTTTTTTGCTTTTATTAGTTGGTGTTGTTTATTGGATCTTTAAAGAAATACTCTATAGAGACCGATTGAAAAACGAAATTAAATTAGAGCGGTTAAATGCTGAACAGCAGGAAGAGTTAAATAAGGAAAAATTGGAGTTTTTTACAAATATTTCACACGATTTAAAAACACCTTTAACGCTTATTGTTGACCCATTAAAACAATTAGAAAATAAGAGTTTGTCGACCAAGGACAAAGAATTATATTTTTCTATAATCAATAGAAATTTAAGTTATTTGACTAAGTTGATTCATCAAATATTAGATTTTAGAAAATCAGAAATTGGAATGTTAAAATTAAAATCGAGCACACAGGATTTTAATCTTTTTATCCAGGATTGCTATGAAACCTTTAAGTACATAGCAATGAAACGCAATATCGATTTTAAACTTCAAAAGGAGGAATCACCTTTGAATTGTTCTTTAGATTTTGATAAGACCGAACAGATTATTATTAATATATTGTCTAATGCGTTAAAATATACTCCTGATGGTGGTGAGGTTTTGTTTTCGGCACAACTAAACAAAGAGGCAGAAGTATTAGAAATCGAGGTTCAGGATAATGGTGTAGGAATTGAAGCTAAGGAATTAGAGAAAATATTTGAGCCATTTAATAATGTGGGTCCTAGTCCGTTTCATGGTTATTCTTCAGGAATTGGATTGTCTTTAACCCAAAGTTTGGTTCAGTTTTTAGGCGGGACAATTGCCATTGAAAGTGTGGTCAATCAAGGGACAAAAGTATTGATTTCATTGCCTTATGTGGCTTCGAATGAAATGCCTGTTGAAAAAAATAAAGAAGAGCCTGTAATTATTGCAGATATAGTTCAAACAGCAATAAGCCAAACAGTTCTTGAAAATAATAAGCTTACGGTACTTATTGTAGAAGATAATCCTGATGTTCAGCTGTATTTGAGCAATGAACTGCAAAAAGAATATATTCTAATCCAGGAGTACAACGGAAAAAAAGGACTTGAAGCAGCTATTCAGCATATTCCAGATATTATTATATCGGATGTAATGATGCCGGAAATGGAAGGAACTGAACTTTGTAAGGAATTAAAGCTGAACGAAAACACCTGTCATATTCCAGTCATTCTATTAACTGCTAAGTCTTCGGATGAAAACCAAATTGAAGGTTACGAATTAGGTGCTGAGGCCTATGTAATGAAACCATTTAGTGTAGACGTTTTAAAAGCACAAATAAAAAGTGTCTTAGAGAACAGAGTAATTTTGCTAAACAGACTTTCTAGTGTTAGTAATATTAAGGAACTTGAAGCAGAATCGCCTAATTTAGACAAAGCCTTTTTGATTAAGATTGTTGAACTAATAAGCAGTCATATTGAAGAAACCGATTTTAATTCGGATATGCTTGCAGTGGAATTAAAAATTAGTCAAAGACAATTGTATCGAAAATTAAAAGCTATTAGTGGTTGTACCGTACACGAATTTATCACTAAAGTAAGAATGGAACAAGCCGAAGTTTTGCTTAAAGATTCTAATTTTAGTATTTCTCAAATTGCTTATAAGGTTGGATTCTCGGAGCCTTCTAATTTCTCCAGAACCTTCTCAAAACATTTTGGATGCAGTCCATCTCAATATATGAAGTAATGTTTTAATATAAATAGGATCGGGATTTAGCCCAATCCTATTATGTTTTTTTTACACAGATTCTGCAGATTTTTTATGACTTTCCAGCTCATATCTACGGAATCTGCATGCTATTTTATTTTCGGTTACTACATTTTTTAATCCCAAATTGCGCAAATTCCCACAGAATTAATTTATGAGAATTTGCGCAATTTGTGGTTACTATCAGAGCTTATTTGCTTACTAGCAGATAAGCCTAAGTAATATCTTTACACCTTGATTGTTATTAGTCAAATGTTTATCATGTTTTGCAATATTTATAGTCATATCTTGACATGGCAAATTATGATAAGAATTGGCAGTATTTGATAGCTAAAGAAGAGTGTTTAAAACTAAATTTGTTTTCTCTTCTGATAGTTTTTTAGCAGAAGTTTTGAAAGATTAGTAATTTTTAGATAACTAAAATGAATAGGACGTTATTTTATTGTTTGTCAAGCTTATTGGTATTGTTTGCCAATGGGGTTTTTGCCCAAAAGGAAAATGTGGATGGAATTAAATATAATTTCAACTACGATTGGAAATTGAATGTAGGAGATGTGGTTGATGCCAAAAATGCAACTTACAATGATAAGGATTGGAAACAGATCAATCTTCCTTATGCCTGGAATCAAGCTGAGGCATTTAAAAAGGATATTGTCGATTTGTCAACAGGAATCGCTTGGTATAGAAAAACATTTCAACTTCCAGCTGATGCCAAAAATCAAAAGGTTTTTATCGAATTTGAAGGGGTGCGTCAAATGGGGGAAATCTATGTAAATGGAAATTATGTAGGTCGACATGAAAATGGTTCTATGGCTTTTGGTTTTGATATCACTTCATTTTTAAATCTGGCTCCACAGGAAAATGTAATAGCTGTAAAAACGGATAACGATTGGAAGTACAGAGAAAAATCATCAAATTCAGGATACCAATGGAATGATAAAAATTTCAATGCTAATTATGGTGGGATTCCTAAAAATGTATTCTTGCATATTAAATCTAAGGTGTACCAAACTTTACCGTTGTATTCAGGTTTAGGAACAACAGGAACTTATGTATATGCTTCTGATTTTGATATTGCAAAGAAAAAAGCGTTAATCAATGTATCTTCTCAGGTTAAGAATGAAAATACAGCAGCGGTAAAAGCACAATTAAAAATTAGTGTTGCTGATATGACTGGAAAAGTGGTTGCTACTTTTGTTGGAGAATCTACTTCAATAGCGGCTAATGAAGTAAAAGATTTAAAAGCATCTAAAGTTTTGGATGATTTGAATTTCTGGAGTTGGGGTTATGGTTATTTGTACAATGTAAAAAGTGAATTATTAGTTGATAATAAAGCTGTAGACGTAGTAACTGTTCGCACAGGTTTCCGTAAAACAAAGTTCGAGAAAGGAATGATTTGGTTAAACGATCGCGTTATTATGATGCACGGTTATGCTCAACGTACCAGTAATGAATGGCCTTCGTTAGGAATGTCAGTGCCAGCTTGGATGAGTGATTATAGTAATGGTTTGATGGTGAAAAGTAACGGAAATTTAGTTCGTTGGATGCACATTACTCCTTGGAAACAAGATGTAGAATCTTGTGATAGAGTTGGGTTAATTCAAGCTATGCCAGCTGGAGATTCTGAAAAAGATGTTACAGGAAGAAGATGGGAACAGCGTACAGAAGTGATGCGTGATGCTATTATTTATAACCGTAATAACCCTAGTATATTATTTTATGAGTCTGGAAATAATAGTATTTCTGAAGAGCACATGAAAGAGATGAAGAGTATTAGAGATAAATATGATCCTTTTGGAGGTCGTGCCATAGGAAGCAGAGAAATGTTAGATAGTAAAGTAGCCGAATACGGTGGCGAAATGTTGTATATCAACAAAAGTGCTAAACTTCCTTTTTGGGCTATGGAGTACAGTAGAGATGAAGGACTTCGTAAATATTGGGATGATTTGACACCTCCATTTCATAAAGATGGTGCAGGTCCTATGTATCAAAATAAAGACGCATCAGTTTATAATAGAAATCAAGATACTCATACTGTTGAAGATGTTGTTCGTTGGTATGATTACTGGGAATCAAGACCAGGTACTGGAGATAGAGTAAATTCAGGAGGAGTAAATATTGTATTTAGCGATACGAATACACATCATAGAGGTGAAGAAAATTACAGAAGAAGCGGAGAAGTGGATCCAATGAGGATTCCAAAAGATGGTTATTTTGCTCATCAAGTTATTTGGGATGGATGGGTAGATACCGAAAAACCTAACATTCATATTATAGGACATTGGAATTATGATAAAGCTATCACTAAAAAAGTAACAGTAGTTTCAACAGCTGATGTGGTAGAATTATTTGTAAATGATAAGAGCCTTGGAAAAGGAACTCAGGATAAAAGATTCTTATTCACTTTTGATAAAGTTCAATTCAAAGCTGGAACTATCAAAGCTATTGGATATGATAAAGCTGGGAAAAAAGTGTGTGAAGACGAAATCAAAACTGCTGGAAAACCCTATGCTGTTAAGTTAAGTACGATTCAAAGACCAGGTGGAACTTTAGCAGATGGAAGTGATGTAGCTATAGTTGAGGTTGAGGTAGTAGACGATAAAGGAAATCGTTGTCCAATAGCACTAAATATGATTGATTTTGATGTTCAGGGACAAGGAACTTTTATAGGTGGAATTGCTCAGGGACCAGAGAATTATATTGGGGCTAAAAGTCTTCCTGTAGAATGTGGTGTTAACCGTATCATGATTAGAGCTACAGATAAAGTAGGAGATATAAAAATAAAAGCAACATCTAAGGATCTGAAATCGGGTGATTTAGTTATTAAAACCATTGCGACAGATAATGGTAAATTATCAAAAGTAATGCCTAATGAAAACTTACCTTCTTTGATAGAGAAAGGGCCTACGCCAAATACGCCATCATTTAAGAAAACAAGAACACCTATTGCTATTGTTGCAGCTAAAACAGCCTCTAATCAAGCCGATGCAGTTAAGAGTTATGATGATAATGAATTAACAGAGTGGGCAAACAGTAAAGACGGAAATCCTAGAATTGAATATGAACTAGAGCGTGAAGCTACAATTAGTCAAGTAGTTTTAAAAGTCTCTGGCTGGAAAAGTAAAAAGTACCCAATTAAAATTTTTGTAGATAATCAACAAGTATTTAATGGTTCAACACCTATAAGTTTAGGTTATGTAACCTTAGATTGTATACCTACAAAAGGGAAAAAAGTAAAAATTGAACTTTCGGGTGCTACTAAAGACAGTGACGAGATTAATATTGTTGAAATTACTGGAAAAGTAGACCAAGCTGGTTTGAAAAAAGGTGAAAATTCTAATCAACAATTGCGAATTATTGAAGTGGAATTTTATGAGCCAATATCTCAAAAATAGTTTTTATAAAATATATTAATAATGAAGAATTTAAAAAACATCTTGTTGCCATTATTGTGTGTTAGTTTATTTGCTAATGCTCAAAAGAAAGAATCAACTAAAGAATTCTATTTTGGTAATAAAGTAAAAGTAAAATCAGGCATAGTTGTTACTAATTCAAATGAGTATTCGGATGCTATAGGTTATGGATTTGATTTAGAAACAGCTCCAAATGTAGTGTTGAATGATAAGTCATTAACAGCCGAAAAATCAATCTATTTTTCGGTAAAGCTACCAGAAGGGAATTATAAGGTTGAGGTAGTTTTAGGAGGCGATAAGGCAGCTAATACAACTATTAAAGCCGAATCTCGCAGATTGATGTTAGCTGAGGTTAAAACAAAAGCTAATGAAACTCTTAGTCAAAATTTTGTTGTTAATGTTAGAACTGGAAAATTTGATGGCGATAAAAAAATTGGTCTTAAACCTACTGAAATAAGTGGGTTGAATTGGGATGATAAATTGACTTTGGAATTTTTAGGAACAACAAATATTCAAAGCATTAAAATCACTGCTATTTCAAAAATTAAAACTCTTTATATAGCTGGAGATTCTACCGTTACTGATCAAGATACCGAACCTTGGGGGTCTTGGGGACAATTTTTCCCAAATTATTTTACTGGTGATTTGTCCGTTGCAAATTATGCTTGCTCTGGTTTGGCACTTAGTTCATTCAAATCAGGAAGACGATTGGACAAAATTTTATCTTTAATGCAAGCGGGCGATTATCTTTTTATAGAATTTGGACATAATGACGAAAAAGCCAAAGGCGAAGGAAAAGGAGCTTGGGGACAATATACTACTTTACTAAAAGAATTTGTTACCAGAGCTAGAGAAAAAGGCGGGATTCCGGTGTTGATTACGCCTACTCAAAGACGTCGATTTAATCCTGATGGTACTTTGCAACCAACACACGGCGAATTTCCAGATGCGATGCGTAAAGTAGCCACAGAGTTAAACGTGCCATTGATTGATGTTACCAATATGACAACGAATGTGTACCAAAGTTGGGGCGATGAAGCTTCAAGAAAAGCTTTCGTGCAATATCCAGCGAATACTTTTCCGGGGCAAACCCAAAAATTGGAAGACAATACCCATTTTAACAGCTTTGGAGCGAATGAAGTGGCAAAATGTGTAGTGCAGGGAATTAGAGATTTGAAATTAGATATTGCTAAATCTATCCGACCGACCGTTCCGAACTATGACCCTAAAAAACCAGCCAGTTTCAGCGATTGGACAGTTCTTATGAGCGCTCGATTTGAAGTGGCTAAACCTGATGGGAATTAAAAGAAATAAAACAAGAATATTTATACCAATAAAAAAAGATTATTTACAACTTTATTAAAAACCAAAAACATGAAAAAATTATTTATTGTAGCCTTATTGGCTTTAGGATTAAACGGATTTGCACAAGAAGCGTCAGCATGGACTAAGAAAAAGATTGAAAAAATGACAACTGAATTGACTTTAACTGCTGAGCAACAAAAGTTAATGGAACCTTTATTTGAAGAGCAAAAAGCATTGTATGATGATATTAAAGCGAATCCAGATAATAAAGACGCAGACAAAGTGAAAATTAGAGAGATTGGAAAAAAAATAGATGCAGTTTTAACAGCTGAGCAAAAACAACTTCAAAAAGATCTTAAAGCTAAGAAATAAGAAGCTAGACAATACAAAATAATTTTAAGGTAGAGTAATAATTAGCTGGTTAGCAATTTGGTTGAATTTAAATAAAAAGGTTATGTGTTATAAAGCAATTAAATATTTAAATGAGGTTATAATAGTGCTATTATTACTCGCCTTAAATTTTGGGTTTGCCCAAGAATCTAAGCCCGATGCTAATTTCGAGGTTTATTTGTTAGTGGGACAATCTAATATGTCCGGTAGAGGAAAAGTTGAAGCCAAAGATCAAGAGGTTCAGGAAAATATTCTAATGCTTGATAAAACTAATAATTGGGTAGCTGCTAAAGATCCTATGCACTCTGATAGAGATTATACAGGAGTAGGTCCAGGAATAAGTTTTGCTAAGGCAATGCTCGAGGGTCAAAAGAAAATTAAAATTGGTTTGATACCATGTGCTTGGGGAGGTTCTCCTATCAAAGTGTGGAAGCCAGGAGCTAAGTATTTTAATAATTTTCCTTATGATGAGGCCATTGCACGTGCCAAAATAGCAATTGAAAAAGGACAATTGAAAGGGATACTTTGGCATCAGGGAGAATCGGATAATGATGCTTCGAAATCAGTAGTATACCTTCAAAAATTAAAAGAACTAGTAGCTAATTTAAGAAAGGATTTAAATGCGCCTAATCTTCCATTTGTTGCAGGAGAAATTGGTCGTTTTAATACCGAAGACTATATCAATAAAATTGTAAATACACTTCCGGCAGAAGTAGCCAATACCGCAGTAGTTTCTTCAGAAGGCTTGACTGATAAAGGAGATCATTTGCATTTTGACAGCCCATCGGCTCGAGAATTGGGCAAAAGATACGCTGTGGCGATGAAGAAATTATTAAAAGATAGTTCTAAAAGTGATTCTTCTAAAAAATTAGGAGAATCAAAAAAAAAACCAAAAATAGTACTGACTTTTGATGATGCCGAAATTAGTCATTACAATAATGTAGTTCCATTATTGAAAAAATACGGCTTCGATGCTACTTTTTTTGTCTGCGAATTTCCGCTTAAAAATCCAGACGAAAAGAAAGAATACATGACTTGGAGTCAAATCCAAGAACTTTATAAAAAAGGATTCGAAATAGGGAATCACACAGGGCATCATAAAAATGTGACCAAGTTAAGTCCTGAAGCTATTGACAAGGAAATTGCTTATGTAGAAGATAAATGTGCTGAATATAAAATTCCAAGGCCTATTTCATTTGCCTATCCAGGGAATCGCTATGATACTATTTCGCAAGGGATTTTAAAAAAGCGAGGCTATAAATTTGCAAGGGCAGGAGGAAGTCAATTGTACAATCCTACAACCGATTCACTACTAGCCATACCTTGTTATACTGTAATATCTTCGGATAAGCGTATGGAAGATTTAATTAATAAATTGAAAAGTTTAGCAGCAGGAGAAACACTTGTTTTAACCTTTCATGGAACTCCAGATGTACTTCATCCTGATTATTCCACCACAGTTGAAGATTTAAAAGGAATATTAGAGATTATAAAGAAGAATAAATTCGAAGTAGTTGCAATGCGAAATCTATAGGTAGATTTTGAGTATTGAATCTAAATAAAAAACACTTGCAAAAACTTTTTTGCAAGTGTTTTTTATTTTATAAGGATTGATTTTATAGTTAAAATCGGTCCTTTTTTATATTTAGAGTTGAATTGGAATTCATTTTCATTTAGATTGATGACTTTGAAGGAAAGTATATTTAGAAAAAACACATAAAAAAGCAGTTTTGGCAGTGATTGATAGCTATTGGCAATAATTGATAAGTTGTTAAGCCTTGTAATATCTAAGTTTGTCTCATTATTGATTAAAAAGAAATATTAACTAACCAAACAAAATGTTTATGAATAAAATTACTCAAAAAGTAAAAAGCAAAAGGAAATATTATGTTTTCTCAATGCTTTTTTTAATAAACCTGATAAGTTCTCAAATGAGTTGGGGGCAGTCAAAACAACTTACAGGTACTTATCCCGTAATGGATGGGGGGTTTGAAGGACAGACTATTGGAGCTCTTGGTTCAACTCTTAGCGCAACTGTATGGACTCGTGCTTCTAGTGTAACAGCAAGTATTGGAAATGCCTCAGGTACAGCACGTTCTGGAGATAATTGTCTTTCGTATAGCATAGTAAGTGGTGGGAGATATGTTCAAAGTCCATATATAGCACCTCTACTTTCTTCTAGTACTGACTATATTGTGCAATTTTATTATAAATCAGCTACAGGGCCAACTACATACCTTAATGGAGCATTAAATCCTGCAGGTGCTAATATAATTGCACCAGTCGCATTATCTCCTTCATTCACAGCGAATACTTGGTTAAGAGCATCTGTAAAAATTACTACTTCAGCAACAGCTGTAACAAGTACTAACTGGGCAGGTCTAAGGGATGGTAGTAGTTCTCCTGTTGTAGGTGCAGCGGCTATTATCGATGATTATGTTATTTATGCAGGTTCAGTAATAGATGTAACTGCTCCAGATCCTGCTACTGCTCCACTTGCGGTAGTTAATGGTGCTGCTTTAGATATTTCTTGGACTGCTCCTGTAACAGGTGTTGATTTAGGAGGTTATATGGTTGTTCGTTATGATGTGGCTCCTAATGCTGATAATGATCCTAATGTAAATGGAATTTATGCTTTAAATAATACTATTACAAATGGAACTAGTACTTTAAGCGGTAAAGTTGTTTATGTAGGAACGGCAACTTCTTTTCAGGATGCTACAGTAGTAAGTAGTACAAATTATTATTATAAAATATATACAGTAGATAAAGCTTTTAATTATTCAACTGAAGTAGGAATTACTGGAAATGCTGTAGCAGCAAACGTTGCTCCAGTAGCTGTTGCAGATGCAATAACAGTAGCCGAAGGAGGTATTGCAACTACATTAACAGGAACTGTTAGTAGCGTATTGACAAATGATACCGATGCCGAGAATAATACGTTGACAGCTGTGGTAGTTGCTAATCCGACTAATGGAAGTTTAACGTTGAACGCAGATGGAACATTTAGTTATACTCATAATGGTTCAGAGACAACAACAGACAGTTTTACTTATAAAGCGAATGATGGTACATCAGATAGTAATATAGTAACAGTAAGTATTTCGATTACTTCAGTAAACGATACACCAGTTGCTGTTGCCGATGTTATCACAGTACCTGAAGGAGGTGCTGCTAACACATTAACAGGAGGTGCTGCTAGTGTATTAGTTAATGATACTGATGCAGAGAATAATACATTGACAGCAATAGTAGTTGCTAATCCAACTAACGGAACTTTAACGTTGAATTCAAATGGTACATTCAGTTATACTCATAATGGTTCCGAGACAACAACAGATAGTTTTACTTATAAAGCTAATGATGGAATATCAGATAGTAATACAGTAACAGTAAGTATTTCGATTACTGCAGTAAATGATGCACCAGTTGGTGTTGCCGATGCTATTTCAGTACCTAAAGGAGGAACTGCTACTACTTTAATAGGAGGTGTTACTAGTGTAGTAGCTAATGATACCGATGCAGAGAATAATACTTTGTCAGCAATAGTAGTTGCTAATCCAACTAATGGAACTTTAACGCTGAACACAAATGGGACATTTAGTTATGTTCATGATGGAACAAATACAACGACAGACAGCTTTACTTATAAAACTAATGATGGTACATCAGATAGTAATATAGTAACGGTAAGTATTTCGATTACAGCAGCAAATGATGCTCCAGTAGCTGTTGCAGATGTAATGACAGTAGCCGAAGGAGGAACTGCTATTGCATTAACTGGAGGTGCTATTAGTGTATTAGTTAATGATACCGATACAGAGAATAATACGTTGACAGCTGCAGTTGTTGCTAATCCAACTAATGGAACTTTAACGTTGAATTCAAATGGTACATTCAGTTATGTTCATAATGGTTCTGAGACAACAACAGACAGTTTTACTTATAAAGCCAATGATGGAATATCAAATAGCAATACAGTAACAGTAAGTATTTCGATTACTCCAGTAAATGATGCGCCAGTAGCTATTACTGATGCTATAACAGTAGCTGGGGGAGGAACTGCTACTACTTTAACAGGAGGTGCTACTAGTGTGTTAGCTAATGATACCGATGCTGAGAATAATTCGTTAACAGCAGTATTAGTTACTGGTCCAACTAACGGAAGTTTAACGCTGAACGCAAATGGTACATTCAGTTATGTTCATAATGGTTCAGCAACAACAAGTGACAGTTTTACTTATAAGGCTAATGATGGAACAACAAATAGTAATACAGTAACAGTAAATATTACAATTGCTAGTACTCTAAGTCCAACAGGATTAAGTTATACTACACCAAATGTATTTACTAAAGGGACAGCGATAACAGCATTGAATCCAACGGTAAGTGGAGGAGCAGTTGTAAGTTATGGTGTTAGTCCAAGTTTACCAACAGGTTTGAGTTTGGATATTACAACAGGAGTTATAAGTGGAACGCCAAGTACAGTCTCAGTTGCCTCAAATTATGTAGTAACAGCGACTAATACAGGAGGAAGTACCAATGCTACAGTATCTATTGCAGTAAAAGATGTAGCTCCAAGTGCATTAAGTTATACTACACCAAATGTATTTACTAAAGGGACAGCGATAACAGCATTGAATCCTACGGTAAGTGGAGGAGCAGTTGTAAGCTATAGTGTTAGTCCAAGTTTGCCAACAGGCTTGAGTTTGAATACTACAACAGGAATTATAAGTGGAACGCCAAGTGTAGTCTCAGTTGCCTCAAATTATGTAGTAACAGCAACTAATACAGGAGGAAGTATAAATGCTACAGTATCTATTGCAGTAAAAGATATTGCTCCAAGTGCATTAAGCTATACTACGCCAAATGTATTTACTAAAGGGACAGCGATAACAGCATTGAATCCAACAGTAAGCGGAGGAGCAGTTGTAAGCTATAGTGTTAGTCCAAGTTTGCCAACAGGCTTGAGTTTGAATACT
>JAZJZW010000030.1:13906-45217 GCA_040389425.1 Bacteroidota bacterium
TTATAAGTGGAACGCCAAGTGTAGTCTCAGTTGCCTCAAATTATGTAGTAACAGCGACTAATACAGGAGGAAGTACAAATGCTACAGTATCTATTGCAGTAAATAATATTGCTCCAAGTGGATTAAGCTATACTACACCAAATGTATTTACTAAAGGGACAGCGATAACAGTATTGAATCCCACTGTAGGTGGTGGAGAAGTGGTTAGTTACAGTGTTAGTCCAAGTTTGCCAATAGGCTTGAGTTTGGATACTACAACAGGATTAATTAGTGGTAGACCAACAGCTATTACAGCTGTAGCTGACTATACCGTAACAGCAACCAATGCTGTAGGTAGTACTACAGCCATAGTGTCAATTAAAGTTAATGATGTAGCTCCAGTAGGATTGATTTATGAAGCTTCAAATGTTTTCAAAAAAGACAGGATTGTTACGCCATTAAGTCCAAGTGTTAGTGGAGGAGCGGTTGTAAGTTATAGCATTAGCCCAAGCTTACTTGCAGGATTGAGTTTTGATACAACATCAGGGGTAATCAGTGGTACACCAACGGTTGTTTCTCACGAAAGAGAGTATGTAATAACAGCTACTAATACTGGTGGTAGTTCAAGTTTTACACTGTCAATTAAAGTACTCGATATTTCATTAAAAGTTTCGCAAGCTTTTACACCAAATGGAGATGGTGCAAATGATTATTGGATTGTACCTAATGTAGTAGAATATCCAAATTCTATCGTTAGAGTCTTTAATGCAAACGGAGTACAAGTTTTTCATTCTAATAATTATCAAAATGATTGGAATGGTCGTAATGAAAATAATAACCAAGAGTTGCCTGTGGGGTCTTATTTGTATCAAATTGATTTAAGCGGAGATGGGACAATTGATGCTCAAGGATGGTTATACATTGCAAAGTAAATTCCATTAAAAAAACAAAACAACAATGAAAAAAATAAATATTATCATAACAAGCGCACTACTTATTGTAAGTAGTGCGTTATTTGCCCAAAAAGAAAGTGTGTCTGCTTTTTATCGAACTAATATGAATGTAGTTAATCCAGCTTATGCAGGGTTTGACGATTTGAGTTTGGTTACTACTACATTGAGAAAGCAATGGACAGGTATAGCTGAAGCTCCAGAAACACAAACAGTATCTGTTTCTGCTCCATTAGGTGGTAATTTAGGAATAGGTGTGTCTGTTATCAATGATAGGACTTTTATTGAAAAACAAACTTACTTGGGGCTGGATTTGTCTTATAAATTGAGGTTGGGTGAGACAGCGGATCTTTATTTAGGAATCAAAGCAGGAGGGAATTTTTATAATGTGAATACTTCTGGTTTACAAACTTATGGAGTAGAATCAGATCCGGCATTGTTTTCTATTAGTTCATTGAGTCCAAATATTGGTGTGGGAGCTGTTTATAAAAATGGACCAATGTATGTGTCTCTATCTGTACCAACGATGCTTAAAACTAAAAAAGCTAAAAATGATATGGGATATGCCACGGCAGTTTCACAGGATCCTCGCTTTTATTTAAGTGGTGGTTATGATATTCGACTTAGTGATTATCCAACAGAGTTAGTTTTAAAGCCTTCTGTGATGCTACGTTATGTAGATGGAACTCCATTGTCAGCAGATTTTACAGCAATGTTAGAAATTAATCAGAAGTTTAATATCGGATTAATGTATAGAACGGATAAAGCTTATGGTTCATTGGCTTCTATTTCACTAGGTAAACATTTCTTATTTGGCTATGCTTACGAGATGAGTACCATGTCTGAATTAGCTCGTGCTAGAAATACAAACGAAATTTTATTGCAATATAAGTTTTAACTAGTGATGCTTTGTTCGTGTACTTCAATGTATCTGTAGTGAGAAAAAGTTTAATGGGATGACAGCTATACGTCACCCCAATTATTCCCTACATTAGAATCTCTAAATTAAATAGTACGATTCATAAAAGAGAATAAATTAGAAATAATTAACATCAGGGATTTTAGAAAGAATGTTATTGTTGAATTTAGTAAATGTTTAAAATTTAATATATGAAAAAGAGGTTTTTAATTATCGGTGTTTTATTGCTTTCAAGTTTAGGTCATTCTACTACTCATTGTTTATCTGCTATTGATGGAGTTACTCAAGAAGTGAAGAAAGATCAAGATAGTAAAAGTGTATACGACGAAAGAAATGAATGGATTAAAACTAGGAAAAATGAGTTAATCGCATTAATTAGTGAGTTGGTTAATATGAATGATTTTCCTAAAACGAATATCGAAAACGAAAAAGATAAATTAAAGCTGAAAATAAGGATGTATGTCAAAGATATTAAAGATGTAGATTATGCTGATGACAAAAAGTTTGAAGGCATTAAAGCAAAATTTGACAGCCTTGAATCTTATATTCGTAGTACACCTGCAAGACTTCGATTGAGAGAAAATATGAAGAGGTAATATATTTTAGATTGATATAAGAGGGTTTGATTTGTTAAAAATCAAACCCTTTTTTTAAATAAAGTCAATGATTGAGATAGTTTAATTTTAGCTTTTTTATTGTTTTTGGGTTTAACTTTTTTTGTGTGTTGAGCAGTTTTTTTATGAAAATAAATATTGATAATATAAAAAAAGTTGGTTTTGGCAATGATTGACAGCTATTGACAAGTACTGATAAGTAGTCTGGTAGCTGAAAACCTTAGGTTTGTTGTCTTAACCGACCTTAACCAAAAAAGAATGAAACAACTTTACATTAGATTAACTTTAATCTTTTGCTTGACTCTGCTAATGCCAAAAGTCAATGCGCAACGTATTGTCCAGGACTTGGATAGGGGAGTAGTCGCCATACATTCGGCTACAAATGCTGCATTTATTTCCTGGCGTTTATTTGCCACTGAGCCTTCAGCAACTGGTTTTAACTTGTATCGTTCTTCGGGAGGAGGAACGGCAGTAAAACTAAATAGTACTGTGCTCAATCAGGGGACAAACTTCACTGATGCAACGGCTAATTTTACCGTTTCAAATGAATATTTTGTCAAAGCCGTTTGGAATAATGTAGAACAAGCTGCAAGTAGATCCTATGTTTTGCCAGCTAATACTCCGGTGCAATCCTATTATAGTTTTCCGTTAAATCAAACTCCTGCTGGGTATATTGTAAATTACGTAAGAGTGGGAGATTTGGATGGTGATGGTGATTATGATTTTGTGATGGTTAAATTTCCTCCGCCTTCTGCTTGTGATTCAAATACTAGAACTTGTACATTACCGATTATAGTAGAAGCTTACAAACAAGATGGGACTTATTTATGGCAATTGGATTGTGGTCCTAATAGTCTTAATACCTATAATATTTCGCCAGGTTCTTCTTCTTTAGACTGTGGTCATGGAGACAATATAGAGGTTTACGATATTAATGGAGATGGAAAAGCCGAGGTTATTATAAGAACTGCGAATGGAGTTAAATTTGGAGATGGAAAGGTGCTTAGTAATCCTGCAAGTGATGATGTTCAGTTCATGTCTGTGTTAAACGGGATGACTGGAGCAGAGATTTCCCGAACGCAATATAATAATCCTTATTTAGCACAAGGATCTATGAATGGACATATGGGTATAGCCTTCCTAGATGGTTTACATCCTAGCTTAGTTTGGGAAGCTAAAAACCGAAATGCCGACCTTAGTTTTAATGAAATGACTACTACTTGGGACTGGAAAAACGGAACTCTTGTACAAAGGTGGCAATTCTTTTTAGATCAATATCCCAAAAGAGATAATCAACAATCGGGACACCAGATTCGTGTTATAGATTTAGATGGAGATGGAAAGGACGAGATTTGTCCACAAGGTTATGTTATAGATGATGATGGTAAAATGTTGTACGCTTTGGCAGATCAAGATATTTATCATGGTGATCGTTTTTTTATAGGGGATTTAGATCCTAAAAGACCTGGTCTAGAAATGTATGGTATTCAGCAAGGTTATAGTAAATCAGGAATTATGTGGTATTATGGTGATGCCAAAACGGGGAAAGTTTTGTTAACTCAAAAAGACCCTGCAAATAGAGATATGGCAAGAGGAAATGTGGGTGATTTTGATCCTCGTTTTCCTGGTTATGAGCTTCATACCTTTGTACAGAATCTTTACAATGTATCTGGAGCGACAACTTCTCCTACAAATTTTTCGTCTTATCCTAATTTTAGAATTTTTTGGGATGGCGATTTGTTGACTGAAAATCTGGATTATGCAAGAATGGTGAAATGGAATTATCTGACTGATTCTGAAACAAGAATTCAAATTGATGGTAATAGTAGTTTTTATGGTGTTAATCCTAATGTAGGGCCTAACACTCCTAGTTTTGTGGGAGATATTCTTGGAGATTGGCGCGAAGAAGTGGTTTATGCTTCTGCTGATTCATCAGAATTGAGAATTTATACGACTCCAATCGCTACTAATGAGAGGATTTATACTTTGTCACAGAATCCAGCTTATTTAAATAGTATGCACGTTAGAGGTTATTATCAAGGGCACTTGACTGACTTTTATATAGGTGATGGAATGCAAGAACCACCCCTTTCGCCGATTCAAAAAGCAGATAAATATTGGGAAGGAACTACCGCTGTTTGGGATGAGAGTACTACAAATTGGACTTCTACAACTGGAACTAAAACTTTTGCAAATGGTGATAGTGTGATGTTTGATATTAGAGGAAATAGTAGTAATCCAATACAAATAAATGCTAATTATGCTCCAGCCAAATTTTTTGCCATAAATCCAGCGGGAAAAGATTATAGTTTTTCAGGAACTGGAAAATTGACAGGAGCAATGGAATTAATAAAAACACAGCTAGGAGCAATCACCTTCAATGGAAATTATGATTATACAGGTGCAACTACAATCACTGAAGGAACTTTAAATGTAAACGGGACTTTAGCAAGTGCAGTAACAATTTATGGTAAAGGTGTTCTTGGTGGAATTGGAACTTTTAATGGAGGGGTTACACTTAAAAAAGGGTTTAATATCGATGGAGGTAAGATTGCTCCAGGTAATGGTTGTGCTCAAGATTTAATAGGAACGTTAATTATTGCTGGAAATTTAGTGGTTCCTGGAGATAATAATTTTGGTTTTGATATTGTTCCAGGATCAGCAAAAGTTAATGATTTGCTACAAGTAAATGGAAATTTAACTTTTAACGGAAAGAATACAATTATCGTCAAATTTAAGGATGATAAGGCTGAATCAGGAACCTATACTCTAACAAAATGTACTGGAACGCTTACCGCAAATGCTGCTGATTTTACAGTTTCAGGTTTGGATGGAATTCCAAATGAAATTCTAATTGAGAATAACGAAATCAAGTTAAAGGTTTTAAGCCTGCGTGTCCCTGGAAACATTACATGGAAGGGGACAATTGATAATTTGTGGAATGTTTACAAGGCAAATTTTGATTTGAATGGAGTAGCTACCGCTTTTGTTCCAAAAGACACTGTGAGATTTGATGAAACAGGATTGTTAAAATCGGTTCAACTTTCGGATATTGTTAATACTTCAGGAATAACCTTTGATGCTACTACTGATTATACAATCAATGGAAGTGGGGTGATTACCGGAAGTGGAGATTTAGTAAAAAATAACACTAATACTACAACCATTAATTTAACTAAAAACACTTACACAGGGAAAACCATAGTAAACGGAGGAACCCTTGCGGTTTCAACTATTGATTTTGGAGGATCAGCATCATCGTTAGGTGCAGCAGCTAATACTGCGGGTAATCTAGTTGTGAATAATGCTCGTTTACAAATAAATGATAATAGTTTTACTGACAGGGTTTTAACTATTACAGGAAACAGTACTATTACTACTCCAAATGCAAGTAAATATGCTATGTTTCAACAAGATGTTACGGGCTCAGGTAATTTGATAAAAGAAGGGCCAGGATCACTTTATTTATTTTATAATAATTCATACTCAGGCGAAACAATTTTAAAAGAAGGGTTTATTTATCTAAGAGGAGCTTTAGGAAATGTTGGAGGATTAGGTACGTTAGGAAAACTGACGATAGAGTCTGGAACTTTTATTATGGAAGATAGAGATGATTATGATAATGCGTATTGGAATCTTGTGGTGCCTCTAGGTAAATTTGGAACCTTTATTCCTAATGGTAAATCTACTCTTAATGGTACTTTGACCGGTGCAGGTACTCTAACAGTAAATACTCCGTATATTCGTACTTCTTTCCAAGGCGATTGGTCTGCTTTTACAGGAACAATTAATATTAATGGAGATTTTAGATTGAATAATACTTTTGGGTATAGTAAGGCTACAGTTAATTTTACAGGAAATGGGCTTGACGGTACTATTCCTAATGCTTATTCACTAACCTCGTCACGAACAATTAAATTTGGGGAATTAAACGGAATTCCAACAGCAAAACTATCAAGTGCAAATTGGGAAATTGGAGCTAAAAACACCAATTCGGTTTTTAATGGTACTATAGCATCAAATTTACTGACTAAAGTAGGTACAGGATCTTTAACTCTTAAAGGGAACAATACCTATACAGGGGTGACAACAATAAATAGCGGTCAACTTATTGTAAATAATACATCAGGAACTGGAGCAGGAACTGGAGCGCTTTCAGTAAATATTGGAGGAACTTTAACGGGAACTGGTATTTTAGCGAATGCTGTTACAGTGAATAGTGGTGGAACTTTAGCATCAGGATATCCAATTTTAGGGACACTAACTGTGAACAATAAAGTAACTCTAGCCTCAGGAAGTTTTTATGCCTGCGATGTGAATTCAACAACTGATACTGCTGATGTTTTGTCTGTTGGAACTAATCTGTTAACGATTAATGGAACGCTGAAGATTACAAATCAAAGTGCTGTGGCTTATGTGATAGGAGACAGCTTTAAAATTTTTAATGCAACTAATGTTGTGGGGGATTTTACTGCAATTATTCCTGCTAAACCAGCTAATGGATTATTGTGGGATACTTCATTGTTAAAAACTACAGGAGTTATCTCTGTTAAAACAGATCCATTATTTGCAGATGCTGATAATGATGGAGTTGTTGATGGTTCTGATCTTTGTCCAAATACCCCAAGTGGTACGGTAGTAAACAGTACAGGTTGTCCATTTCCTGTAGATACTGATAATGATGGAGTTGTTGATGGTTCTGATTTTTGTCCAAATACACCTAGTGGAGAAACAGTAAATACTTCAGGTTGTTCACAAGGTCAATTGGATGATGATAATGATGGAGTGAAAAATAGTTTGGACACTTGTCCAAATACGCCAAGTGGTCAAACAGTAAATGCTTCAGGTTGTGCTCAAAGTCAATTGGATTCAGATAATGATGGAGTTGTAGATAGTAGGGATCTTTGTTCTAATACTCCAAGTGGTACAGCGGTAAATAGTAATGGGTGTACTCTTGTATCTCAAACAGCACTTAAAGCCTATGTTGAAACGCCAACTTGTCCTGGCAAAGCCAATGGAAAAATAAGTGTTGCTACTAACATGAACGGGTATCAATATACTATTATAATAAAAGGTAATGGGGTAGATGAAACTGTATCAAATCAAGGGCTTTCCCCAACTATTAAATGGGAAAAGAACAATCTAACAGCAGGGACTTATCAAGTTACAGTTGGTATTCCTTCTATTTTATTCGAACAAACTTTTGGAGTTATGGTAAAAGAAATTAGTACTATCACAGCTAAAAGAGTTGAAACGGATAAAATGCTTAGTTATACTGTTTCAGGAAGTAATGAATATATGGTAACAGTAAATGGTGTTTCAAAAGTGTATACTACTGCAACTAGTGAAGCATCTAAGATCGAAATTGATGCTAACTTGCTTCAAGAAACCAATACTGTAACAATAGAAACGAATAGTGACTGCCAAGGAATTGTTCGAGATAGTTTTGCTATTAATCCAGCTGTAACAATTCATCCAAATCCAACTTCGGATATTGTAAATATTGAAGGAGTAAGCAAAGGATTAATTCAGGTTTACAATAATAGTGGAGTTCTTTTGATTGAAAAAAATGCTGAAAATACTAAAAGCATTAACTTAAAAGGATTTGCAGCAGGAATGTATCTGGTGAAAATTACACAAGAAACCGAAGTAGAAACTTTTAAAGTTATTTTGAAATGAGAATTATAGATATAAAAACAATATTCCTTTTTGTAGGATTAGGAATGATGGTTTCTTGTGGCGGAGGAGGTAATTCTTCTGATGAATCAAAGCCAGTGGTAAACTTGCCTGCAAAATCAGTCTTGGCATTACCCGTTAATGGAGAAACTTGCTCTGCTTTTACCGTAGTTGCTAATGATGATACGAAGGCTGAAATTAGTTTATCTTGGGGGGCTAGTGCTTATGCAACTTCCTATGTTTTAAAAGTGACACAATCAGGAGTTGAGGTGGTAAATACGGAACTTTCGACTACTTCATACAAAGCCGTTCTTGATAAAGGGAAAACCTATTCTTGGACAATTACGGCTAAAAATAGCGATGGAGTAAATACAAGTACAACTAATTCTTTTACAACTCCAGGAAAAGCTATTGGGAATTATGTGCCTTATGCAGCTGTTATTAGTTTTAATGTCAATAGCAGTACAAGTATGGCTAGTCTTTCGTGGGTAGGAAAAGATGAGGATTCAAATGTCGGCGAATTGAAATACGATATTTCTATTAAAGAAGATAATGTTTCAAAGGTTTCATTAACAAATCAAACATCAACATCAGTAGCTGATTTTGTGGTTAAGTTACATTCTGTTTATCAAATTCAAATTAATACTATTGATAAACAGGGTTCTTATTCAACTTCTGTGTTGAATTATACTTATTAATTGTAAAATGGGTGAGCTAGTTTAGCTTTCTGTTTGAGTTAAATATAAGATATTGATTGTTTTAAACATGTTTTTATTATTAAAAAGTTTTAGTGCTTTTTTAAATTTTTTATGGAGTATTATTTTTCAACTTTGAAGTCTCAAATTAGTTCAGAAATTCAACATTTTCCAAGTGCTGTTCGTTTCTTCCTTTTAAGGATTCTTTTGTTGTCAATTTTATGGAAATGTTTATATGTTTTCCTTTTAAGTGAACCAAAAGCGCTTGATGAACCACTTACCGAAAAAGTAGGGCAGCATTCAGCCTGGGTTTTAAATCAACTTTATCAATCCAATCAGTTTTATGCAAAGTCATTAGTGACAAAAAATCAATTTGAAGGACAAGTTCAAATAATTAAAGGTAGCCATATTTATTTTGGTGAAAGCTTAGTAATGTGCATTGGAGATGCTTGTAATGGTTTGGAACTTTTTGTTCTTTACGTTGTCTTTTTGATTGCACTGCCAGCATCGTTTAAACGGAAAGTAATATTTATAGTGGGTGGATTAATGATTATACATATAGTTAATATTTTTCGTTGCGTTGGTTTGGTTGCTTTTTTGATATACTATGATAAATATTTTAATATCGCGCATCATTATATTTTTAAAATGATGGTTTATATGGTTATCTTTTTTCTTTGGGTATGGTTTTCTAAAAAAGTAACTTTTAAATTAATTACTTTATGAAGTGTAATAACCCCCTGTATAGATGGATGGTAGGTCTTGCACTCATCCTAATTATTTATTCCTTTTTTTATTTGTTTTTTGCAGAGAATCCAAGTATTTATGAGATTCCTCGGAGAATTAGACATGTAATCAAATTTGTAGTAACTGTACTGGTTTATTTTATAGGAACAAGTCATTTGGGACAAATAGAAGCACGCTGGATGTTGATTTTATGGCACTTTATCCATGTCAGCTTTTTATTTGTAATTACCTCTGTGGGTTTATACGATTGGTTTTTTGGGATGGTAGGTGTTAATACAAAGGAATTTGTTGCTTCAATGCAAGAAATATTAATTTCTCCAGTATTCTATGTAGGCTTGGGGATAGTGAATCAAAAGTTAGCAAAGCAGTTTTAGAGATAATTTAGTTTAAATGCAACCGTTTTTGGTTTTTTAATTGTAGTTATGCTCTTTGTTTGAAATGAAAATAATGGCTTAAATCACCATCAAATTACATCCTCTAATATCCGAATTATCAAAACGTCCCAATACCTCGAAAGAGTTGTTGGGATTTTTTTTGCCTAAATCTTGGGTGGCAATAAAAGAACAGGAATTGATATTAGCCAAGTCGATCACGTTGATTCCGCCAGTTTTTCCTTGTGGAATATAAGTCAAAGCATCTTCGGTATCACGAATGAGTATTTGTATCCAGGAAGGGCATTCAAATACACCTTCGCCTAAAGAATAGGCTTGCGAAAGTAGCTCAGTCATACCATATTCTGAATGAATAGACGAAACTCCAAAACCAGCACAAAGTTGTTCGTGCAATTCTTCGCGAATCATTTCTTTGCGTTTGCCTTTCATACCACCTGTTTCCATGATGATGGTGTTTTGTAAATCGAATTTTTGCTTTTCGATTAAATCTAATAGAGCATAGGTTACACCAATCAAAATGACATTCTGTCCAGACTTGTTTAGTTCGATTAGTTTTTTAATTAAATCGTCATGGTTGTGAAGGTAAAAACCGCTTTCGGGATGATTGGATAGTTGGATTAAGTCTTCCACCATATAAATTAACGAAGAACCTTCTCTTTCTAAATAGGATGGAAGCAAGGCTAGAACTACATAGTCTTCGATGTTGCCATAAAATTCAGCAAATCCTTTTCGGTAGCTTTCTTCATAAAGGCTTAAATCGGTTACCAGATGTTTACTGGTAATCATACCTGTTGTTCCGCTACTGCTAAAAGTAGTTTGAATAGGATTTGTATTGGAAACTATATCATGGCTTTTGAAAAACTGAATGGGTAAAAACGGAATTTGCGTTAAGGATTTTACTTTTTGAACATCCGTTTTCAAGAAGTCGCAAAATTCTCTATACACTAAGTTGTTCTCGTATTGAAAACGGAACACTTTTAAAGCTATTTTTTCAAATTGCTTTTGACTCGAAATAGTAAATATATCAGTAGCTGTAATCAAGAATTTTTTTTAGCAAAGGTAAATTAAATGCTTTTTGTTTTGCATAAAAAAAGCTTCAAAATACGAATTGAAGCTTTCTTGTGTTATTAAGTAAAAGTTTTTTTATCTTACAATAAGTTTGCGGGTAGCTGTAGCATTTTCCTCATTAATCTTGATGATGTAAACACCAGGAGTTAGATTAGAAACGTTCAGCTCTCTGGAATTAAGAACGGTTTGAAGTACTTTTTTCCCAAGAAGGTCAAAAATGATGATTTCTTTTTCGCCATCATTTTTTGTTGAAATGCTTACTCGACCACTGCTAACGGGATTAGGGTACAAACTCAAACCCTCAATAGCAGAGGGAGCGTTTGGGTTTTGCTGTTTAGCCTCTTGAGCATAAATGCTTAAGGAACAGAAAAAAACCATTAAAAGGATACTATAAAAGTAGTTTTTTTTCATTAGCTTGATTTTGAATAGTAAATATACGGAAAATCAAACTTTATGCCAAAAAAAAGCCTTTCAAAATTATTTGAAAGGCTTATAAAATTATAAGGTAAACTTTTGTTTAAAACTATTTGATCAAACTAGAACCTCCTACAGTTGCCCAAGCTCCTGTTGTAAGTGTAGCACCAGTAGTAGTTGTGCTAGTTGTGAAGAATCCTACTGGGAAGCTTACTACTATTGAACCAGTTGCACCTACAGGAACGATTTGTGTTGTGTTAGAAATCTTAACGTTAGTAAGTTTAATTTTGCTAGCATTAACTTGATCTGTATTTGTAGCAACATCTTGAATTTTTACAGCAGCTCCATTATATGTAGTAGAGCTTACAGTATAATTTCCATATCCATCAATGATAACATTGTTAAACTCACCGTTACCTTGTTTTTTAAATTGGAATGCATCTATTTCAATTGAACTGTTATCTTCTGGAGTAGTTCCAGCAGCTCTTTTTAGAGTAACACCTTCTACTTTAGGTCCAAAAGAATTATTGTTTCCTGAAGCTTCTATTTCCATACCAAAGTTACCTTTAACTTCTTGGTAAGCGTACCAGTTTGAGTTAGCTTGACCTCTCCAACCATCTTGCCAGTCAAAAGCATCATCATAATTTCCGTAAGAAATTGCATTTGTCATACTTACTGTTCCACCAAAGAACTCATATCCGTCATCAGCACCTTTGTATGATACTAAGTGATCTAAAGTTGTTAAATTACCACAAGAATAGAAAGTGAATCCGTTATTTTCTTTTTGTCCATCAGCTAATTTTGAACCAGCATATTCAACTCTAACATACTTAAGAGTACCACCGTTATGAGCAGCATTTGTACCACCATAATTTTGTGAGTTACCATCTTCTGATAACAAAGTAGTCAATCCACCAGCACCAGTTATAGGAGCATCACCATACATGATAATTCCACCCCAAGAACCAGGAACTCCTGATTTTTCAGTAAATATGATTGGATCAGCTGCTGTTCCATTCATAATTGCTTTTCCTCCATTTAAAATAACAAAAGCATTGTCTCCAGTTGTTTTGTCAGCAGTGATAGTAGATCCAGCATCAAATGTAACTGTAACTCCAGATGCAACCTTTACAATTCCTTTTAAAGTATAAGTTCCTTTTGCATAAACTTTGTTAGCAGTGATTGTTCCTGTAATTTCACCTACAACTGGTGTAGTATTTGAACTTCCGTTATCGTCATTACTACAACTAGTAAAAAATGCAGATACAATAGCTAAACTTAAAATTAATTTTTTCATTTTGTTTTTTTGTTGTTAATATTATAGGGCAAAGATATAGTTGAGGTTTTTTTTAGAAGTTAGGCTAAGGTTATACTATGGTTAGTAAAATCTAAATTCTACATGAAGTTAATGTTAACGATGTTAAGTATGTAAACAAAAAAAGACTGCTTGTTTTAGCAGTCTTTTTTTAAGTAATAGGTTAGGTTTTTTTATATTAGAATGTATATCCAAAGTTTATTGAGAAACCAACGCCTTTTTTGTATTCCTGTATGATATTTGAATCAGCAATGAAATTTATATTACTGTTATTGTTGCTTCCAATAATTTGTTTTCTGTTTGGGTTAAGTAAATTGTTTACCCCAAGTTTTAAAGAATAATTATTAGAGATTTTACTTGTCCATACAAAATCAAGTTGTTGTACAGGAAGTTCGTAAATGTGATCTAATCCTAATGAACCTACGCTGTAAATTCTTTTTCCAAAAACTGAATAAACAAGATTGGCAGTATTAGTCCAGTTTTCAGTAAACTTAAAGTCGTATTTTAAATCAGCATTTGCTAACCATTTTGAAGCTCCTTGTAAATCTCTGCTTTGGTGTGTTTCGGCAGAGGCTATTTGATTTCCCGTTGAAGAATCTATAGTGTATGGATTTACAGCAACTTTACTTTGCATTAATGTTACATTGGCACCAACTGAAAATTGTTTTAGGCTACTGCTTAATCTGCCTAAATCTAGGATTCCTTCAATTTCAATACCGTATAAATCAGCTTTTTTAGAGTTTAAGAAAGTAGTAATGTTTCCTCCAGCTTCTCCTCTAAAAGTTCTTTCAATTGGATTATCTAAATGTTTTGCAAATGCACTTACAACTAAAAGTTCTTTGTCAGTAGGGAATAATTCATATTTTAAATCAAAATTTAAATTATCACTATTTACTAAAAAAGGATTTCCTTGAATACTTGTTCCATCACCATTGATATATGAAATAGGAATTACTTCCATTGTAACTGGTTTAGTGTAGTTTTTTGAAGCTGCAAAACGAAGATTAGAACCTTCAGTTAAAGCATATTTAATATTAATTGCTGGTAAAATATAGTTCTTGTCAAATTTCTTTTTGTCAAAAGGATCAGAGAAAGAACCATTAAAACGGTAATTGATATCTCTAGTGAACTTTTCAAAACGAACACCACCATTGATTTCCCATTTCTCACTTAATTTAAAAAGAAGGTTAGTATAAGCAGCATTTGTGTTTTCGTTCAATTTGGTTTTATAAGCAGCATTAGAGTTTTCCTGATAGTTAAAATCTCCATCAGCTAAATCAGTATTTATTATTTTGTCAATATCTGAATTTACGTATCCATTTACTGAGGCATTTGATGTTAAATTTGTTTTTATAAAACGATATGAAGTTTCAGTTGCTGATGCGTTCCCGTTGTATCCAAATGAAGCAGTGTTTTTGTCATCTTTTCCAAATTTCAGACTGTATTCCAATAATCCAGAAAAGAATGAGTTTCCATTGATGTCTAAATATTGTCTGATAAAGTTATTTGCTCCATAGCTTACGGTAATGTTGTCGTTAGCATCTATGTTTGCTTTATAGAATTTTCTGTCAGGTTGTTCGTAAGAAGTTGTTGCAAATGATACTCCTGCTTTTATTTTTTTGTTTTTTTCTTCGCCAATTGCGTAATCTGCTAATAATTGAGTGTTAATGTAGTTTGATTTATCTAATTGATTTGTTCTAACTAATACATTTTTATTTTCTAATAAACCACTAAATGCACCTCTTTGATCTTGAATTAGATTATCAGTAGAACGAAGGTAGAAAGTATTAGAACTTAAATTCAGTCTATCTGTTTTATAATTTAAATTCAATAATGTAGATAAAGAAGTTTTATAGTGATATTCAGATTTATTGGTGTTGTTGTTGTAGGTTCCGTTCACATCAAATGTGTTGCTTAGTCCTTTAGTTTGACTATAATTATTATCAGCATTTATAGAAAACAGGTAAGAAAAACTTTTTTCATTGCTCAAAGAATACTTTTCTGAGTGTAAAAAGCCAATGCTTGAATTTATAGGGCTTGTTGTTTCAGAAACGTTCCATCCTGATTTTAGTCCATTTTGTGCTTCTGCAGTAGTTAATGTATGGCTTGATGGAGTTTGTCCTAAAGAAGAAGGCAGGGCTCTATCGCCTCCGGCAAAACCTAATAATCCTTTTGTGTTTCTGATGTCAGAAGCAATTAAGAAAGGAGATAGGTTGTTGTTTGTGGTGTATCCAAATCCAATATTAAGTTTTGTTTCACTTTTGCTAGTTGTAGAAGTTGCGATATTGAAAGTTGCCCCAGCAAAATCTCCTGAAATATTAGTATTGAAAGTTTTGTAAACATCAATTACACCAACAATATCTGTAGAAAATATATCCAATGGAAGGATTTTTCTATAAGGATTGTTTGACGGAACACTTAAGTTGTTTACTAATAAGTTATTGTAACGGTCTTCTAGTCCACGAACAAATATTCCTCTAGAACCTACTTTACTTACTCCCGTAATTTTAGTTAAACCTTGTTCAACATTACTAACTCCTTTTCTTGACATTTCCTGTGCTCCTATAGATTGCTTAATCTCTACAGCATTTTTTTGTTCTAATAAAAGTGCAGTTTCTTTTTGTCGGTTAACCGTAGCTTTTACAACCACATCTTTAAGAGCATAAGCTCCTGATGACAAGGCTTGGTTGACTGTTAATTTAGCACCTTCGGCTACTTTTACAGGAACGTCTTTAGGTTCATATCCCACAAAGGTATATTGAAATACGTAGCTTCCTGGAGCAAGGCTGATAGTGTATTTTCCATCAATATCAGTAGTTGCGTTGATTTTTGTTCCTTTTACATTGACATTTGCGAAAGGTAATGTCTCATTGTTAGCATCTTTGTCTGTAATTACCCCTGAAATCGTACCTTTACTTTGTGCAAAGCTAATAGTAGTGATAAAAAGTGTTAGAATGAATAATCTAAGTTTCATAATTGATTAAATTTTTTGCAAAGAAATGCTAGCTTTGTAAAGTTGGTGTTAATCGGTTGTTACGATTGTGTTGTCCGAATATTACTAAATTGTTATGTCTTTAAATTACGGTTAACACGGCTTTTATGCTGTTTTTTTATTGTTACATTTACAATCGCAAAAGAAAATTTGCTAGATATGAAAAAGAAAAACACAAAGATTTTACTGGTTGATGATGAACCGGATATTTTAGAGATTGTAGGTTATAACTTAGCTCAAGAAGGCTATCAAATTGTTACAGCTTCTAATGGTAGAGAAGCTATTGCAAAAGCTAAAAAAGAGTTACCTGATTTGATCATCATGGATGTGATGATGCCTGAAATGGACGGAATGGAAGCTTGTGAGAACATTAGAAATATTCCCGAATTGAGTAACGTAATTATAACATTCTTAACAGCAAGAAGCGAAGATTATTCTCAAGTAGCAGGTTTTGATGCTGGTGCTGACGATTATATTACAAAACCGATTAAACCAAAATTATTAGTTAGTAAAGTAAAAGCTTTATTACGCAGACTGAAAGAAGGAAGTGAGCAAGACAGTGAAACGCTTAATGTAGGCGGAATCGAAATTAATCGTGAAGAATACAAGATTATAAAAGACGATATTGAGATTGCTTTGCCTCGAAAAGAATTCGAATTGTTTTATCTTTTAGCTTCTAAACCAGGAAAAGTATTTAAAAGAGACGAAATTTTAGATAAGGTTTGGGGTAATGAAGTAGTTGTGGGCGGAAGAACCATTGATGTACACATTAGAAAACTTCGCGAAAAAATAGGCGATGAACTCTTTAAAACCATAAAAGGAGTAGGTTATAAATTTGAAGTGTAACAATAAAGTATAATTGCTTTATTGTACCGATATTTGGTTATACTGCTTATGTGGGCTTAAATTATAATAAGATTTAAGTTTTAGTAAAGAAGATAGGTTATAAACTTATATGGTTTATATGTTAAAAAACGAAATTATTTCGTTTAGATAACTTACTTTGTAGAAATAGATTATATTAATAAATGAAAATTAGCTTTAAAAAAACCTATAAGTTTGCCATCAAATCGGCATTTTACATCAGTCTTTTTTCTACCGCTTTTGTGCTTGTCTTGGCAAAGGTGGTTTTTTATACTTCAAATGAAAGTCTGTGGCTTTTTGGGTTAGTTTTTATTTTCGTTATTTATCTGTTCTCTTTTTTAGTATTACAATATCGTGTAGAACGCTTTATTTATAGAAGAGTTAAAAAAATATACGATGACGTTTCTCTGTTAGAATCCAGTACACTTATCAATCAGCCTATTACGACTGATATGGAAACGTTGACTAGAGAAGTCAAGAAGTTTGCTACTGATAAGAAGCTGGAAATCGAGATGCTCCAAATTCGTGAAGCTTATAGGAGAGAGTTTCTGGGTAATATTTCTCATGAGTTAAAAACCCCATTATTTACTGTTCAAGGTTATATCTCCACTTTGCTCGATGGAGCAATGGAGGATAAGGCCATTCGAAAAAAATATTTAAAACGCGCCGATAAAGGGGTGGAGCGTTTGATATATATAGTAGAAGATTTGGATATGATTACTAAATTGGAATCGGGAGATTTGAATTTAGAGATAACTGAGTTTGATATTGTGGAGTTGATTCGGAATATATTCGATTTGTTAGAAATGAAAGCCGATAAGAAAAAAATCAACTTAGTTTTCGAAAATGATAATATCCGTCCCAATTATGTTAAGGCCGATAAAGATCGATTGCAACAAGTTATCGAGAACCTAATTGTTAACTCAATCAAATACGGGAAAAAAGAAGGGACTACCGAAGTAGCTGTGGTGAACTTAACTAAAGATAAAGTTTTGGTCCGAATTAGTGATGATGGCGAAGGAATAGAGCAGCAAAATATACCAAGACTTTTTGAACGTTTTTACCGCGTTAATAAAAGTGGCTCTAGATCCGAAGGAGGTTCTGGATTAGGATTAGCAATTGTAAAACATATTATCGAAGCGCATAAAGAAAAGATATATGTAGAAAGTGAATTCGGAATTGGATCAGAATTTTCGTTTACAATTGAAAAAGTTAGACCTGCAAAAGAGAAAAAAACAGTAAATGTTTTAGAATAGATATTTCCCTCAATATCATTCTTAATAATAGCTTAACAATAAGAAAACACTTATCATTATTATGTGTTTTATCTTTGGTGTAAGAATAATAAATCATTTGATGCGATTTAAATCGCTCTTAGCTTAAAATAATTTATCAGCAAGATAATGTTGTGTTAACAATAGCTTAACACAACAGCTAGACCTTTGCCAAAAATTATTAGATCTATAAACGGATGAAAAAAATTAAAATTGCGTTTTTATTATTAAGCGCTTTGGCTACTAAGGCTCAGGAAGTTAAAAATGATTCTATAAAACCAGTAACTATGGAATCTTTAAAAGAATCTCTTGATGAGCATTCCATGAAGTTAGCGGCACATGATGAGAGGTTTTCAACCTTAGAATCAGTTGTTGACGAATTGTCTAAGATTAAAGTTTCAGGTTATATTCAATCACAATATGAAATGTACGATTCATGGGCTTCTGATGGAACTCAACATGGTGTACTAGTAACAGGATCATCTTATGAAGATAATTCCTTTTTTATCAGAAGAGCAAGAATTAAATTTACATATAAGCCTATTGATGGTGTGAATTTTGTTTTGCAACCAAACTTTGAAGTGCATCAAGTTACTTTGAAAGATGCCTTTGTACAATTAAATGACCGTTGGTTAAATACTTTCTCTTTATGGGTTGGACAGTTTAATAGACCAACTTATGAGATAGAATATTCTTCTGCATCTAGAGAATTTGCCGAAAGAACTTTGATGACAAGAACCCTTTATCCTACTGAAAGAGATCAGGGTGCTAAATTAGAAGCTGATTTTGCTACAAGATTTAATGTTCCTTTAAAACTACAATTTGCTGTGTTGAATGGTAATTTTGGTGAAGGAGCTTTAGCTAACCAAGCAAAAGATGTTGATAATGGAAAAGATGTAATGGCTAGAGCAGTTTACTCTTTAAAATTACCTAGTAAGGGATTGGGTATTGATTTTGGAGCTCATACCTACCTTGGAACTACTACTGTTATCGCTCAAACAACTCCTGTAGCAACTGTGTTTTCAGATGTAAATAATAACTCATTTACTCCTAATGTAGGAGACAAAATGAAAAAAGAATTGTTTGGAGCTGAGATGCAGCTTTACTATGATTTCTTAGGAGGTTTGTCTTTAAAAGGAGAATACATTAGAGGAACTTATGCAGGAACAACAAATACTGCTCAAGTTAACACCTTGTTCAACGCTAACAAAGTAAGAAATGTTGAAGGGTATTATGTTTCATTAGCAAAAAATGTTGGTAAGACTAATGAAGTTTCTTTGAGATATGACGTTTTTGATCCTAATACTAAATTATCTGGAGACGCTGTTAAAACAAAGGACGATTTGAAATACAATAACTGGACTTTCGCATGGCAATATTTCTTCAATGATTACATTAAAGTAATGGCATGTTATGTATTACCAATCAATGAAAAATCGTTAAATGCAGGAGCAGATTATATTAAAGATAAGCACGATAACATTCTTACACTTAGATTACAAGCTAGATTTTAATAAACAAGAAAATTTTTAAAAAAAAACAAAAACAAAAAGATGAGAACAACAAAATTGAAATTAGCAGCAATTTTATTAGTCGTAATGACAATAGGATTTTCTTTTACAACGTTGAATAAAATCACAGTAAAAGGTTCAGATACAATGGTAATCCTTTCTCAAAAATGGGCTGAGGTTTATATGAAAAAGAACCCAGGAACATCTATTCAGGTTACTGGTGGTGGTTCAGGTGTTGGTCTTGCAGCATTAATCAATGGTTCAACAGATATTGCAAATTCTAGCCGTCCTATCAAGTCTACTGAAGTAGAAAAATTGAAAGCAAGATACAATACTCTTGGTCTTGAAATTCCTTGTGCTAAAGACGGATTGTCTGTTTATTTAAACAAAGCTAATGGTGTTTCAGAACTTACAGTTAAACAAATCGGACTTATTTTTTCTGGTAAAATTACAAACTGGAAAGAAGTAGGTGGTGTTGATGCAGGAATCAGATTATACGGAAGAGAAAGTAGTTCAGGAACTTTCGGTTTCTTTAAAGATAATGTAGTTAAAACTGATTTTTCTCCATCTTGTCAAACTTTACCTGGAACTGCAGCAATTGTAAATGCAGTTAAAAAGGATAAATATGCTATTGGTTATGGTGGTGCTGCTTATGCAGAAGGAGTTAAAGATTGTAAAGTGAAAAAAGATGATAAAAGCCCTGGGATTTTACCAACTGCTGCAACAATTAAAAATCATACTTATCCAATTACAAGATATTTATACATGTATTTGAAATCTAGACCAACTGGGGAGACTAAAGCTTTTATTGATTGGATTTTAAGTTCAGAAGGACAAAAATTGATTGAAGAAGTAGGTTACTTTCCTGTAAAATAATAATGCACTTTTAGCATCCCTTGTCAGGTAATACTTGGTAAGGGATGTTTTTGTATTTTAATAAAATATGAATTCTTAAATAGAATAAATGAATTCCAAACTTCCAAAAAAACAGACTTTTACAGAAGAAAGTTTAAAAAAGCAATTTAGACTTTCGGAGTTTTTAGCCGAAAAAATTATTTCTTCAGTTGCCTTTTTATCGATTGCTATTATCTTTTTAATATTTGTTTTCGTTTTTAAAGAGTCTCTTCCTTTATTTAAGTCTGGAGATAAAGAAAAAGTGAAAACAGAAGTTAATGGAACTTCAGAAGCTAAACCAGAAGCTTATGATGCTGGAACTACAGCAGAAATGAAGCCGGAGACTTATGGTTCTGAAACGGTTTCAAATGAAGAGCTGAAACCAGAAGCTTATGGAGCGCCAACGGAGGATTTAAGTGCAGATACTCCAGCCGCAACTTCAAAAGAAGAATTGAAACCAGAAGCTTATGGTGCACCAACTGAGGATTTACAGCCAGAAAGTTATGGAGCTCCAAAAGAAGATCTTGGGGTTGCCACAACTGATGAAACTTTAAAAGAGGTTTCTGAAAATGTAGAAGGTGCCGAAAATACCTGGAATACTTTTCTTTCAACAGAATGGGTTCCTGTGTCAGATAATCCACGTTTTGGTTTAATGGCGTTGTTAATCGGTACTTTAAAAGTGACTCTAATTTCAATGCTTATTGCAGGGCCTTTGGCTATTTTGGCAGCGGTTTATACTTCTTGTTTTGCATCAAATAGAACTAAAGAAATCATTAAACCTATTATCGAAATGCTGGCGGCTTTTCCGTCGGTAGTAATTGGTTTTTTTGCATTAATGGTTTTGGCTACTTTTTTCCAAGATATTTTTGGATATGAATCAAGGCTGAACGCCTTTATTGGCGGTGTTGCTATGGCTCTTGCAGCAATTCCTATTATTTATACTATTTCTGAAGATGCGCTTTCGGCAGTTCCAAAAACCTATACCGAAGCTAGTTTAGCACTTGGAGCAAGTAAAGCTCAAACGGCATTTTCGGTAATTTTGCCAGCAGCAACTCCTGGGATTTTTGCAGCTTTGCTATTAGGAGTGGGGAGAGTTTTTGGAGAAACTATGATTGCTCTTATGGCAACAGGTAATGCCGCTTTGGTATCAGTTAATCCATTTGAGAGTGTTCGAACTTTTGCAGCAACTATCGGTTCAGAAATGGCCGAAACTGTTTTTGGAGAAACACACTACAGTGTATTATTTTTCATTGGTTCTTTGCTTTTCATTTTCTCTTTTGCACTAAATGCAGTTGCAGAATTTTATGTTAAAGGCAAATTAATCAAAAAATTTCAAGGTAAATAAATCATGGATAAAGTAATTAATGAGTTAGAAAATCCTTTTTTTACAGCTAAAAAAAGGGGAGAAGATATAAAAGGAAAATTGGTTGTTGGACTGACTCAGGTAGCAGTTCTTTTAATTATTGCCATTTTATTTATAATCCTTGGAATTATTATTTATCAAGGGCGTGAAAAATTTTCATGGGAATTTATAAGTTCTTTCCCAACTGACGGGATGACCAAAGGAGGAATCTTTCCTGCTTTGATAGGAACTTTTATTTTAGTTGTTGTAATGTCAATTGCGGCAGTTCCTTTTGGGACAATAACAGCTATTTATCTAACGGAATATGCAAGTGAGAATTCGAAGTTTGCAGCTGCTGTTCGATTTTCAATTCGAACATTAGCAGTAGTTCCGTCTATTATTTTTGGACTTTTCGGTCTTGGGTTTTTCATTCAGTTTGTTGGAGGAGGAGTAGATAAGGTTTTTAATGGCGGTGAGTTGCATTGGGGACAACCTAATATTATTTGGGCAAGTCTTACAATGGCATTGCTAACTTTACCAGTTATTATCGTTTCTGTCGAAGAAGCTTTGAAAACAATTCCGCGTGAGTTGCGCGAAGCTAGTTTAGCTCTTGGCGCAACAAAATGGCAAACTATTGTAAAAGTTGTTTTTCCAGGTTCTATTTCTGGAATTATGACTGGGACAATTCTTGCAGTGAGCAGAGGTGCAGGTGAAGTAGCTCCAATTTTGTTTACAGGTGCGGCTTATTATTTGGCAACTTTACCAAAATCATTAAGCGACCAGTTTATGAATTTGGGATACCATGTTTACATTATGTCAACACAATCTTCCGATGTGGAGAAAACAATGCCAATTCAGTTTGCAACTACCTTAGTGTTACTAATCCTTACTTTATCACTAAATTTAGTGGCGGTGGTTATTAGATCAAGAATTAGAAGAAAAGCAAAATAATTTATTTAGATAAAAAATATTATTTTAGACACAATAAAATATAAAATGAAAGATATAAAAATACAGGTTAATGATTTGTCATTATACTACGGAGAAAAAAAGGCTTTAAAGGAAATTTCGATGCAGATTCCGGCTAATAAAGTTACGGCTTTGATTGGTCCATCTGGTTGTGGGAAATCTACTTTTTTGAGATGTATTAACAGAATGAATGACTTAATTCCGAGTGTTTCTATTACAGGTGAGATGCTAGTTGAAGGTGTGGATATCTACGATAAAAATGTAGATGTGGTTAATATTCGAAAAAAAATCGGAATGGTTTTTCAAAAATCGAATCCTTTTCCTAAATCTATTTATGAAAATGTAGCCTATGGTCCAAGAATTAACGGATTAAAAGATAAAGGACAATTAGATGAAATAGTAGAGACTTCTTTGCGTCAGGCTGCTATTTGGGATGAATTAAAAGACCGTTTGGACGATTCAGCCTTAGGTCTTTCGGGAGGACAACAACAACGTTTATGTATTGCTAGAACTTTGGCGGTAAGCCCAGATATCATTTTGATGGATGAACCTGCAAGTGCATTAGACCCTATTTCTACTTCTAAAATTGAAGAATTGGTACATGAGTTAAAAGAGCAATATACCATTATCATTGTTACACATAACATGCAACAAGCAGCAAGAACAAGTGATCACACTGCTTTTTTCTATATGGGTGAATTGATTGAGATGGGAAAAACAAATGATATCTTTACTAAACCACTGAAAAAGCAAACGGAAGATTACATCACAGGTAGATTTGGATAATAGTCGTAAATTGGTATAAATTCACAGTATAACAATTAATTATATCCATTAAAATTTAAATATATAAACATGGCATCACACTTTGAAATAGAACTTGAAAAACTTAAAAATGTAATTATAAAAATTGGTAGTCTTGCTGAACATCAGTTAAGTGAGGCTGTTAAAGCTTTGCTATCTGAGCCTATGGCAGAAACCAAAGAAGTGAAGAAAACGGAAGCTAAAATTGATAAATTAGACGTCAAAATTGATGAAATTTGTCAAAGTATCTTCGCTTTACAGCAACCGGTAGCTTCTGATTTGAGATTTATCATGGCTTCTATGCAAATTAGTAATGAGATTGAAAGAATTGGGGATTTAGCTATTAGTGTAATTAAAAACTCAAAAAACATAAAAGAGAAACACGACTTAATTGCGAAATTTAATATTGCTGAATTAGCTAAGCAAGTTGAGATAATAACTATAAAAATGAACGAATGTTTTATCAATAGAAGTGAAACTACTATTGGTGAGATTTTTGTTTTAAATAATAGTATTAAAACAAGTAGCGATGATGTTATTCATAACTTGATGAATGAAATGAAGGCTAATTCTAAGGTAGTAGTTTCAGGGATGAATCTTGTTTTGGTAATAAAACATTTAGAGCGTATTTCTGAACATTGTACTAATATTGCTGAGCACGTTCATTTTGTAATCAAGGCTAAGATTATCAAACATGAAAAGTTTGACGACAAACAGTAGTGAGATATAAATTTTATATTATAAAAAAAGCTAGGTTTTTCGATTGGAATAACCTAGCTTTTATATTTTGTAGCTATAGCCAATTTAGCTGTTTAAACCGATGGATTTGTTGAATAAAGAAATCAGTTCAACAATATTTTTTATGTGTAATTTGTTGAATATTTTGTTTTTATGGGTACTTACCGTTGTTAGTTGGATGCTTAGTTTATTTGCAATTTCAATGTTTCCATCTCCTTGTACTAATAATTCTGAAATTTCTCTTTCCCTCTTGGATAATTTATCTAGCGGATTCATGCTTTCTCTGTTATTCGAGGCTTTTACGAGTTCGGTGACAATAGTTGGAGTTAGATAATTTCCTGTCTTTAAGATAGTATCTACCGCATTAGTTAGTTTTTTCTTGTCGCTCAATTTGTTTAGATAGCCATTCGCTCCAGCAATTATGTATGGGCAGGCATGGGTTTCTTCTTCGTATACCGAAAAAATTAATATTTTAACATCAGGCTGGATGTCTTTTATTTCTTCAATCATAGCTGTGTTTCTTCCGCCAGGAATATTAATGTCTAATATGATTAAATCAAATGTTTGTCGTTTTAAGATTTTTAAAGTGTCATTATAATTATCAGTTGTTGAAATTGTAATACTTTTTAATTTTTCTTCTAAAATTATTGAAACACCTGTTCTAACAACTAAATGGTCGTCAACGATAAGAATTTCTTTTTGCATAATTTATTATTAAGATTAAAAACGTTTTTATTTAAGGTTGATATCAATGGTTACCATTGTTCCTTGGTTGTTAGGATTTGAAAATGAAATGTTTCCCTTGAGTATTATTAATAGTTCTAATACTAAATGTAATCCAATACCATAAGTGCTTAGAATTAATTTTTCGGGATCTCGATTTTTAAATAATTTGGTGTAATAATCAATTATGTCCTGACTCATTCCTATACCAGTATCTTTTATCCAATAGCTTATTTTATCAGTATCTGATTTTGCTCCAATTTCAATAATTCCTGAACTAGTGTTTTTTACTGCATTGTCAATTAAATTATGAATAATTATCGAAATAATTCTAATATTTAAATCTGATTTTAAATTTAAATCGGAGGTATTTGTGATTGTAGTTTGATTATTTGCTGCTATATCTTCAAAGAAAAGTTTTTTGCTTTCAATTAATTCATGTACGGAATATTGTTTTTGATTGTAGTCTCGGTCTTCAATGTATATTTTAGAATATTCTATAAGAGTTTTGGTGAATTCATATAGTTGAGAAGAGGATTTATAAATTGAATTTGCGTATTTGTATGTGTTACTATCTTTGGTTTTTTTAGTGTCACTGCACAAATGTTTTGCAATAAGTTGGATGTATTTTAAAGGACTTCTTATATCGTGGCTTATGGTTCCTATAATTTTTTTATGTTGAATGATTTCGGTGTGTAAGTCTTGTTTAGTTTTTTCTAAATCGTGAATTATGGCCTCAAGTTGCTCTTTTTGTTGATTTAATTCTAGTTTAGATTTAAATATTTTTTGCAGCATGGAGCTATAGTAAATACTTATTGAGATTATAATAATGCAGATGAAAAAAATGTTTGTTAATAGTAGATAATATTTAACGGTACGAGTTCCTTCTCCTAGTGAATTAGAAAAATTATCCTCTTTGATTGCTATTTGAATGTTTATATCGTCTAATTGTTTGAGTATTCTAATTTTCGAATTAGAATCTAATTGATTACTATTTATTTTATGATATAAATTAAGACCTATTTGATATAATTCGGCATTTAAGGCATCACCACCCTTCCATTCTATAATGGCTTTTTTGAAAAATGACAAGCTTTTAAAATTTTGAAATAGCCAAATCATATCATCTAAATCCTCTTCTTTGTTTCTGCCTTCTCTGAAACCTTGTTTTATAGTTTCAGTATCTAATTTGTCTGTTAATGCTATTCTTGCTTTAGCATCACCCATTGAAATACTAAGTTTTGTTTTGAATTTTGTCCAATACTCCTCTTTAGAGGTAAATAAATAATTAGTCAAGTTGCGAGTTGCAATGTTATGTCCTTTAGAGTAGTGCGATTCACCATTAACATAGGCCCTAGTAGCTGATAAGGTTTTTATGGTATAGAAATTAATAACTATCAATAGAGAGCAAGCGGTCAATATGATTATTAAAAAAGAAATAGTATTTACTTTGGCTTGTTTCAATTTTTAAATGCTAGTTAGATAATTAAGCTCCCAAGATGTTAATGTAAGAAATTATTTGGTATTGCATAGTGTTGTGTGGTGTTTTTATCATTTTTTCTCAAATTATGTTACAAATATACCAATATATACATCTCCTTTTTGTAGGAATACGTTTGTTTTAAAATCGAATTTAGTCCATTTTTTAGTAGTTTTTATTTTGTTAATATGTCGTTTTATGTCTACGATTTTTTTGACATTTTACGTATTCAATAATCTAATTTTGTCAATAAATCATTATTACTGTTGGGTTTTATATTTTTTGTTATCCTATTATTCGCATTAATAAAAACCTAAATATTGATTTAAATCAAAATTAAATTCCTTGATTATGAGAAAAAACTACCTTGATTTATCTAATAATAACTTTATTGAAACGCTGCAGTTAAGAAGTAGTCTTAATAAGTTATTCTTGTTTTTAGGTCTTATATTATTGTCTTTTAATTCTTATGGGCAATGTAATTCTGAAATACCATCTGCTCTTGTATCTACTACCCCGGGTGATTTGACTGTATCAAAAAGTACTTTTGCTAACGGTGCTTTAGCTCTTTGTGTAGGTTGTAGTTTAACGAATGAAGCTAACTTGATTGATGGGAATTTAACAAATTTTGCAACTGCTAGTTTTGGAGCATTAACGGTTAACTATAGCCATTCATTGAGGGTAACTGCTAATAATGTGACTTATCCAGCAACTACTTTTGCAGGGTTTAAAATAGAAGCGGGAGGAACAATATTAAATACGACTTTGTTGAATGGAGTAACTGTAAAAACTTATAATAATGGAGTGCAACAAGAATCATTTTCAGGAGCCTCTTTACTTAATTCGAGTTTACTTTCTGGTTCAAGTGATGATATTGTTGGTTTTAATACCTCACTGTCGTTTGATGCTATCGAAATCGTTTTGGATTCAGGAGTATCTCTGTTGAGTTCTACAAAAGTTTATCATGCGGTTATAAGAGAATATTGTGCAGGACCAGCTTTTGCTTGCAATACAATTACTAAATTGAGTTTGCCTACTTATCCTGTAGCAATTAATCCAGCTAATACAGGTTTTTCAGGACTTCTTTCTTTAGGTAGTGTCTCTGATGTTGAAAATGCGGTTAGTACAAATGATAGCGATTATGCAACTATTAATTTTACTCTTGGAGCTTCAGCAAATGGAAGTATAGCTGTAAAAGATCAGATTACTGATTATGCTGCGGGTACTTATGCAGGTTTTGAAATAGAAAACACGAATATTTTAAGTGTGTCAGCCTTAGGAAACGTTGTAGTTTCTACTTATTTAAATGGTGTATTCAAAGAACAGTTTTCGGGTAGTAATTTATTAGCAAGTACTTCATTACTTGCTTCAGGAGGACGATTTAAAGTAGGTTTCGTTGCTACACAGGCATTTGATGAGGTAAAAATAACTATTACTCAAACGGGATTGACTTTAGGAACAACTAGAGTGTATGGAGCTGTTTTTGAAAAGTTTTGTGCTGGACCTGCTTTAGCTTGTAATGTTCAAACAGCTATAACTGCTCCAACTTATCCAGTATATGTTAACGCTGTTAATACAGGCTTTACAGGCTTAGTTTGTGTAGGTTGTAATGTAGTTAATCAAGATAATTTAGTTGATGCAGATCTGACTAATTATGCCGAACTTAATTTGGCTGCTGGAGTAGAAAATACAGCAAGTTTATCAGTAAAAGAACAAATTACTGATTATCCTGCGGGAACATTTGCGGGTTATACAATAGAAAATCCTGCATTGCTTACTGTTGATGGATTGAATTCAATTACTGTGAAAACTTATTTAAACGGTGTGCTACAAGAGACAAAAACAGGTAATAATGGTGCCTTAGTTTCTGCTGGAACCGATTTATTAGTTGGAAAAAGCAAACAAACTATTGGTTTTGTTTCTACAATGCCTTTTGATGAAGTTCAAATTACTTTTGAAAATATAGCTGCTGTAAATTTAGGAATTGTTAAGGTATATAATGCTGTATTCCAAAGATTATGTAATCCAGTAGTAGAGTGTAATAAAAACTACGTTTGGTCAAATCCTGATTTTCCAGTAACAATAGACGGAGATAAAACAGGTGTTGATGGTGTAGCCTGCGTTTCATGTGCAGTGAATAATACCAATAATTTATTGACTGCTGACCAAACGGATTTTGCAAATATCACTTTAATTGCTGGTGTAGTAGGTTCAGGTTCGGTAGCGGTAAAAGATCAATTGTTTACTTATCCTAAAGGAACTTTTGCAGGTTATGTTATTGATGATTTAGGAACTTTAGCACAGGTTAATTTACTTCAGTCATTGCAAATTAGTACCTATAATAATGGTGTTTTACAAGAATCAAGAACAGCAGGTCAATTAACCGATTTGTCACTTGTTGGAATTGATGTTTTAGGATCAGTTCCTGGAGTTTATAATGTTGGTTTCAAAACGACACTGCCATTCGATGAAATTAGGCTTACTTTAAATTCTGTAGCAAGTGTGGTTAATTCGATTAATGTTTATGGTGCATTTGTAGATACTTCAGAAAGTGATGACGGAGGTAGTGGAAGTTTGTCGTGTAATTCTTCTTCAATGACAGTAACCAAAGATGGAACTTATGTTGATGCTAATTCAGACGGAAAAGTAAACGTAGGTGATAGAGTTGATTATACTTTTGCAATAAAAAATACTGGTTTTGAAACTTTAACCAATGTTACTTTAACAGATAATAATGCAACGGTTACAGGAACTCCAATAGCTAGCTTAGCCGTGGGAGCTACTAATAACACAAGTTATACTGCTACTTATATGATTACTCAGGCTGATATAGATGCGGGAGTGGTTTATAATTTGGCTACAGCAACTGCTGTAACACCTTTTGGTACAACTATTACGGCTACTTCTACTGATCCAACACCTTGTGCTTCTTGCCCTGTAAATCCTAGTTGTGCTAATTGTACAGCAACACTATTGCCTCAAACAGATGCAATTGCTTTAGTAAAAACAGCCGTTGTAGGTGGAACAGGAGTAAAAGGAGATGTTATTACCTATACTTTCGCTGTAACTAATACTGGAAATACAACATTACATAATATTGTAGTAACAGATCCTATGGTTGGTTTGAGTATAACAGGAAATCCAATAGCTAATTTAGCTCCAGGGACTAGTAATAATACAAGTATTAAAGGAACTTATGTTATTACACAAGCTGATGTTGATGCAGGAAAAGTAACCAACTCGGCATTAGTAACAGCAAAAGATCCACAGAATAATAATATTACTGACATTTCAGGGACAAGTTTAACTACTGATAATAGTACAGAAACACCAGTGACACAAACTAAAAAAATTGCTTTAGTAAAAACAGCAAGTGTAATAGGTGCTGGAGGTTTAGGGGATACTATTAATTATACTTTCGCAGTAACCAATACAGGAACTACAACTCTTACCAATATAGTAATAACAGATCCAATGGTTGGTTTGAATATAACAGGAAGTCCTATAGCTACTTTAGCTCCAGGAGCTACTAATTTAAGTATTACAGGAACCTATGTTATTACTCAAGATGATGTTAATGCGGGGAAAGTAACTAACTCTGCATTAGTAACAGCCAAAGATCCACAGAATAATAATGTAACAGATATTTCAGGCACGACTGTGTTGACAGATGATAGTACAGAAACTCCAATTGGTAGTAGATCGACAATTGCTTTGGTGAAAACAGCATTAGTAGGAGGAACAGGAGTTTTAGGAAATACCATTACCTATACTTTTGCTGTAACAAATACAGGAACAACAACCTTAACCAATGTTATAGTAATAGATCCGATGGTTGGCTTGACTATAACAGGAAATCCAATAGCTAGTTTAGCTGCAGGTGCAACTGATTCTACTATTACGGGAACATATATTATTACCCAAGCTGATGTTGATGCAGGAAAAGTAACGAATTCGGCATTGGTAACTGCAAAAAATCCATCGAATAATGATGTTACTGATATTTCAGGAACTACTATAGGGACTAATGATAGCACAGAAACACCAGTGACTCAAACTCCGTCTATTGCTTTGGTAAAATCAGCTACAGTAGGAGGTTCAGGAGGCTTAGGTGATACAATCACTTACACATTTACAGTGAGCAATACAGGTAATACTACTTTAAAAAATGTTGTAATAACTGATCCAATGGTAGGATTGCTAATTACTGGAAACCCAATAGCTACTTTGGGAGTAGGAGCAACCAGCTCAACTATTACAGGAACTTATGTAATTACTCAAGCTGATATAGATGCAGGAATAGTAACAAACTCAGCTTTGGCTACGGCCAAAACCCCTCAGGGTAATAATGTGATAGATATTTCAGGTACCGCAGTAAATAACAATACTAGTACGGAAGTACCGATAACTCAAACTCCATCTATTGTTTTAGTTAAAACAGCAACAGTAGGTGGAACAGGTGTTTTAGGAAACACAATTACCTATACTTTCACAGTAACCAATACAGGGAATACAACTTTGCACAATGTTGTGGTAACTGATCCAATGGTAGGTTTAACTATAACAGGAAGTCCAATTGCTAGTTTAGCAGTAGGAGCAACTAACTCAAGCATTACAGGAACTTATGTAATTACTCAAGCTGATATTGATGCAGGAAAAGTAACCAATTCAGCTTTGGCTACAGCACTAGATCCACAGAATAGAAATATTACGGATATTTCAGGTACTGCAGTAAATAACAATACGAGTACAGAAACACCAGTAACTCAAAATTCAGCTATTGCTTTGGTGAAAACAGCAACTGTTGGCGGAACGGGAATTTTAGGAAATACTATTACCTATACTTTCACTGTAACCAATACTGGGAATACAACTTTGCACAATGTTGTGGTAACCGATCCGATGGTTGGGTTGACAATTACAGGAAGTCCAATTGCTAATTTAGCTGTAG
>JAZJZW010000030.1:45317-85792 GCA_040389425.1 Bacteroidota bacterium
TAACCAATACTGGGAATACAACTTTACACAATGTTGTAGTAACTGATCCGATGGTTGGGTTGACAATTACAGGAAGTCCAATTGCTAATTTAGCTGTAGGAGCAACCAACTCAAGTATTACAGGAACATATGTTATTACTCAAACCGATATTGATGCTGGAAAAGTAACCAACTCAGCTTTGGCTACAGCACTTGATCCACAGAATAGAAATGTTACCGATATTTCAGGTACCGCAGTAAATAACAATACGGGCACAGAAACACCAGTAACTCAAACACCATCAATTGCTTTGGTAAAAACAGCAGCGGTAGGCGGAACAGGAGTTTTAGGAAATACAATTACCTATACTTTCACTGTAACCAATACTGGGAATACAACTTTACACAATGTTGTAGTAACTGATCCGATGGTAGGATTGACAATTACAGGAAGTCCAATTGCTAGTTTAGCTGTTGGAGCAACCAACTCAACTATTAAAGGAACTTATGTTATTACTCAAGCCGATATTGATGCTGGGAAAGTAACCAATTCAGCTTTGGCTACAGCACTAGATCCACAGAATAGAACTGTGACGGATATTTCAGGTACTGCAGTAAATAACAATACGAGCACAGATACACCAGTAACTCAAACACCATCAATTGCTTTGGTAAAAACAGCAGCGGTAGGCGGAACAGGAATTTTAGGAAATACAATTACCTATACTTTCACCGTAACCAATACTGGGAACACGACTTTAACTAATGTTGTAGTAACCGATCCGATGGTTGGATTGACAATTACAGGAAGTCCAATAGCTACTTTAGCCCCTGGAGCAACCAACTCAACGATTAAGGGAACTTATGTGATTATCCAAGCCGATATTGATGCTGGAAAAGTGACTAACTCTGCATTAGTAACGGCAAAGGATCCACAGAATAATAACATTACGGATATTTCAGGGACTACAGTAAATAACAATACGAGTACAGAAACACCAGTAACTCAAGCGCCAGCAATTGCTTTGGTGAAAACTGCGGTATACAATGGTAATGCAACAAAAGCAGCTTTGGGAGATACTATTACTTATACATTCACAGTAACCAATACTGGAAACACAACTTTAAGTAATGTTGTAGTAACTGATCCGATGGTTGGATTAACGATAACTGGTAGCCCAGTTGCTAGCTTAGCAGTAGGAGCAACAAATGCAAGTATTAAAGGAACTTATGTTATTACCCAAGCCGATATTAATGGAGGAAAAGTAACTAACTCTGCTTTAGCTACAGCAAAAACCCCTCAGGGTAATAATGTGACGGATGTTTCAGGTACCACAGTGAGTAACAATACGAGTACTGTAGCTAATATTCCACAGGATTTTAAAATTGCATTAGTAAAAACAGGCGTAGTTTCAGGACCTATATCAGTTGGCGGAACAATTACTTACACTTTTGCTGTAACTAATACAGGAAACGGAACAGTTAACAATATTGTTATCACTGATCCTATGGTAGGTCTTACAATTCCTGTATCAACAATAGCAACTTTAACTCCAGGAGCAACAAATAATTCAGTTGTTGGAACTTATATCTTAAAACAGTCAGATGTTGATGCTGGACAAGTTGTAAATTCAGCTACTGCAAAAGGAAAAGACCCACAAGCTAATGATGTTATTGATATATCTGGTACAGCTATTACTAATGATACTCCAACGACTACTTTGTTATTGCCAAGTCCTTCAATAAGTGTTACCAAAGAAGGTACTTATGTGGATACTAATAACGATGGAATTACAAGTGTTGGAGATCGTATTAATTACAGTTTTGTAGTTAGAAACACAGGAAATACTTCACTTTCTAACGTGATAATAACCGATCCAAAAGTTACAATAGTAGGTGCTGCAATTCCAACTCTAGCGTATAATACCTCTAATAGTACAGTATTTACTGCTCAGTATGTTATTACTCAGGCTGATATAAATGCTGGAGTGGTGTACAACTTGGCTACTGCCGAAGGAACTTCTCCAAAAGGAGTAAAAGTTACTAATACATCAACAGATCCAACTCCATGTGCTACTTGTCCAATTAATCCAAGTTGTCCTACGTGTACTATTACGCAGTTAGCTCAATCTCCAAAAATTGGATTGATGTTAAGTGGTGATTTTCAAGATGAGAACAATGATGGTTATGCTCAAATAGGTGAAACTATTCTATACACTTATACTATTATGAATATGGGTAATGTGCCATTATCTAATGTATATATTAATGATCCAAAGGTAGGATTGAGTATGAGTAATGGAACTATCAATATGCCTATTGGAGCGATGGATAATACAACTTTCTCTGCAAGTTATAGTATTACTCAGGAAGATATTGTTGCAACACATGTAACTAATCAAGCTACTGTATTTGGTACAAGTCCATTAGGGGTAATTGTTCAGGATTTGTCAGATGACAATAATCCATTAGAAGATGATGCCACTGTTTTAGGTATCGATGGTTGTGCAATAAAGGTGTTCAATGCTGTTGCACCAAATTCAAGTGCTGATAATAAGATTCTTTATATAAGAGGATTAGATTGTTATCCAAATAATACAGTGCAGATATTTGACCGTTGGGGGGTAAAAGTATATGATGTTGATGGTTATGATAATAGAACAAAAGCTTTTAGAGGAATGTCTGAGGGAAGAACAACAATAAGCCAATCAAATGGTTTGCCAAACGGAACTTATTTTTATGTACTTAAATATGTAAATACAGAAGGTAAAGGCTTTAATAAATCAGGCTACTTGCATTTAATTAATGATTAATAAATGCAGAAAACAAAAAAGAAAGGTTCTTTTAGAATAAATTAAAATTAAGAGTATGAAAACAAATTCTATAATAATACTTCTGTTGTTAGTGATGGTGTCTGGTTTTGCCCAACAAGATTCGCAATACACGCATTATATGTATAACACCGTCAACATTAACCCTGCTTATGCTGGTAATCGAGGTGTAACAAGTATTTTTGGCTTGCATCGTACGCAGTGGGTCGGATTAGGCGGTGCTCCTACAACAAATGCCTTTTCGATTAATGCACCTCTTCAAAATTCAAGAGTCGGAATTGGAGCTTCTTTTGTAAATGACAAAATTGGAGCTGCAGATCAAAATAATATATCAGTTGATGTGTCTTATACAATTCCAACATCTGAAGATTATGATTTGTCTTTTGGTATTAAAGCTTCGGCTGATTTATTGAATGTAGATTATACCAAGTTAGATCGATATGATTTGAGTGATCCAAGATTTCAAAATAATATCGACAACCAATTTTCTCCAAATATAGGAGCAGGTGTTTATTATCACTCTGATAAATTGTATGTAGGTTTCTCTGTTCCAAATTTCTTTAGCATTAAGCATTTTGATGATAATGCTTCTGCTGCTGTAGAAGAGCGATTGCATTACTATTTGATGGGAGGTTATGTTTTTGACCTGAGTCCATCAATCAAGTTAAAGCCAAGTATTTTGACTAAAATAGTGTCTGGTGCTCCTTTGCAAGTGGACTTGTCTGCCAATGCTTTGTTCCAAGATAAATTTACATTAGGTCTTTCTTATAGATGGAGCGCTGCAGTAACAGCCATGGCAGGAATTCAAGTTACTGATGGATTGCTTGTAGGCTATAGTTATGATTTTGACACAACTAATTTGGAAAATTATAATTCAGGTTCTCACGAAATCTTTTTACGTTTTGAATTGTTTAATGTTCAAAAGAGAATAATAACTCCAAGATTTTTCTAAAAACAAAGCTTATGAAAAAGTATTACATATCAGTATTGTTGTTTAGCTTTTTTGCTTTGCAACTCTCAGCACAGGTTGGTTCTAAGGATAATAAAGCAGATAAAGAATACGATAGATACGCTTATATTGATGCGATTAAGACGTACGAACGTATGTTTGAAAGAGGATACAAATCTCCAGATATGTTGTTGAAATTGGCTAATGCATACTATTTTAGTGGCGATTTAGAAAATGCAGCCAAATATTATAAAGAGTTGTTTGCATCTGAAACAGTGTTTACTCCCGAATGTTATTATCGTTATGCCCAATCTTTAAAATCAATTAAAGAATATGCAAAAGCAGATGAGATGATGGCTAAATTTAATAAAGAGAACGGAAATGATTTGAGAGCTAAATTAGCTTCTACCCAAAGAGATTATCTCGCAGTTATCAAGAAAAATTCAGGAAGATATAGTATTGATAATGCGGGAATCAACTCCAAATACTCTGATTATGGAAGTGCCTATTACCAAGATAAATTAGTTTTTACTACAGCCCGTGATACAGGAAGTTTTGTAAAAAGAATGGATCCTTGGACAGGTGAAGGTTTTACTAATTTGTACCAATCAAATATAGATGCTGATGGTGCTTTGACAAATGTAACAAGAGCTTTGACAAATTTGAATACTAAGTTTCATGAGGCAACACCTGTTTTTACAAAAGATGCTAAGACTGCTTATTTTACTCGCAATAATTATAATGAAGGTAAACGTGGAATAGATGCTAAAAAAACTACTTTATTAAAAATATATAAAGCTACTTTAAATGGCGATAAATGGGATAATATTACCGAATTGCCTTTTAATAGTGATAATTATAGTGTGGCACATCCTGCTTTAAGCTTTGATGAAAAAACCTTGTATTTTGCTTCTGATATGCCTGGAACAATTGGTCAATCGGATCTTTATAAAGTAAGTATAAATGCAGATGGAACTTATGGAATACCAGAAAATTTAGGTAAAGGTATCAATACCGAGGGGAGAGAAACTTTTCCTTTTATAACTGAAAAGAACGAACTCTATTTCGCCTCTGATGGTCATCCTGGTTTAGGAGGTATGGATGTTTTTGTTTCGAAAGCAAGACAAGACGGAAGTTTTAAAGAGGTTATGAATGTTGGTGAACCACTAAATAGCTCTAAAGACGATTTTGGTTTATTGATTAATCCAAATACTAAAATGGGTTATGTTACTTCTAATAGAGATGGAGGTTTAGGAGGTGATGACATTTATAAGATAAAAGAAAAACGACCAATTGAATACCCATGCGAACAGTTTTTAGGAGGTTCAGTTGCCGATCTAGAAACACGTCAGATAATTGCAAATGCTAAAGTAAGCTTGTTTGATAGTAGTTATAAATTATTAAAATCAGTAGCTACTAATACTAAGGGAGAATTTGATTTTGGCGAAGTTGATTGTCAGGCTAAATATTATATTAAAACGGAAAAAGAAACTTATAATACAGATGAAATTTCTGCAACAATTGCCGATAATACAGGTAAAACCTTTGTTCCAATTAGCATAGAAAAAACGCTTAAGAAAGTAACTGTAGGTGATGATATTGCCAAAGTTTTTGGTATTAAAATTATCTATTTCGATTTGAATAAATTCGACATTAGAGCAGATGCTGCTTTAGAACTGTCTAAGATTTTAGACGTTATGATACAAAATCCAAAAATTAAAATCGATATACGTTCGCATACTGATAGTAGAAATACAGCAGTGTATAATGCAAAATTATCTGAAAGGAGAGCTTCTTCAACTAAAGATTGGTTGATTCAGAATGGAATTGACGCTTCGCGTTTAACCGCCAAAGGTTACGGTGAATCACAATTAGTAAATAAATGTGCTGATGGTGTAGAATGTACCGAAGAAGAGCATCAGGCTAATAGACGTAGTGAATTTGTAATTGTTTCTATAAATTGATTTAGTTAGTTTAGGTTTTGATACGTTATCCTATATAACGGGGGTTGTAAGTAGGATAACACTTTAAACACACTAATTGACCATATTCGTATGGTCGGTTAGTGTTTTTATTTATGCAAAAACATTGAATATTTCAGACCAGTTTAAATTGGATTTCAGATCAGATAATCCTTTGTAATTGCTAATTTCGTTTAAGTTTTCAATTGAAAAATGCTCTTGTTTTGCAAAAGGAACCAGACCTTCTTTTTTAAATTTTTCGGCCAAATATTCCTGTTCATATTGTCCTGGAGTAGGTATAAAAAAAGCTTTTTTATTCAGTTTAGATAAGTCCATTATTGAGGTGTAGCCCGAGCGGCAAACTACCTTTTCGCTTTCGTTTAAAGCAAGCTCGAGTTGGCGACCATGGATGAAATTGTAAAAAGTAACCAAGCCAATTTGCTCCTTTTTTTGTTCTTTTTCTATGATACCTTTTATAAAAAGTACTTTTCCATCATAATTAGCAATTTCTTTTTTTAATTTTTCTTCTAACATTCCGCGTTGAGGTTCAGGACCAGAAAGAATAATCATTAAGTCATATTTGTTTTCCACTTTCTTATACTGCATTCGACTCAATGGACCAATGTATTTTATGTTCAAATCAGGATTTTTCAAATGACTTAATTCACCCGCTAGATTAGGTGTACTAGCAGTATCAGGAATCCAGCATTCGGTATATTTTCGAATAATATTTTGGTGTAAAAGACTGCTAATCCACGTGGTGTTTCCGGTCATTACATTGAGTTGGTGTGTTATAAATACCGAAGGTACTTTTTTACTGAAAATGCCCAATCTATTGTCGGAAATGATGCCGTCAATTTCGTATTTCCTAATCCACTTTTTCACTAATTTTTTTTCTTCCAAAATGGCTTCTATCATTTTTGGACAATTTTTTAGTAGTTTCCATTTGAAATTTTTACCGTTTTTGGCATATTCTATTTCGTAAGAAGGCAATTTGAGAAATTGTAAATAAGGGAATTCTTTTTTTAATAAGTCCAAAGCAATTCCGTCTGAAGCAATAATTGGAATGTAATTATTGTCCTGTAAGGCTTTAATAATAGGGATGCAACGGGTGGCGTGTCCTAGACCCCAGTTTAATGGAGCTACTAAAATTGTTTTGCTTGGCGTATTCGAATTCATTGATTTAATCATTTTTGATAAAAATAGCTAAACAAAGTTTTTGGAGACTTGCTTATGAATTATCAAACTATTAAGTTATTATTTCCTAATGTAATAATTAAATTGAGAATTAGTAAAAAAAAAGACACTGTCGAGTAAACAGTGTCCTTTAGAATATATTATAAAAAAACTTAGTTTTCTTTAGTTACAATTTGCATGGTTTCAGTACCTAATTGTTTTAAGAGAACTGTTTTTCCTTCAACTACAGTTTGAGCTGCAGTATCGTTAAAATGTCTAATAGTATATAAAGTAACATTCTCGTTGTAACCCACTTTGAATTTTTTAGATAAAATAGCAAGCAAGTCTTTAAAGTTACCAAATTTGTCTTCAACACATACTGAGAAACTAATTGCCGAGTTTTGAATCAAGTTTACTTTAACTTTAAATTCATGGAATAATCCAAAAATCTCGCTGATGTTTTCTTCCATGATGAATGAAAAGTCGATAGAAGAAAGAGAAATTAATAATTGCTCTCTTTTTACGATAAAACAAGGCATGAAAGGTTCTAAAGTAGCTCCTTTGCTTACCACAGTTCCTTTTAATAAAGGATTGATGAATGATTTTACGTATAAAGGAATTTCCTTTTTTTGTAATGGTTGTAATGTTTTTGGGTGGATAACCGTTGCTCCGTAAAAAGCTAATTCGATAGCCTCTCTGTAGGATATTTGGTTTAACAAACTAGCATTTTCAAAATACCTTGGGTCAGCATTCATAACTCCAGGAACGTCTTTCCAGATAGTAACACTTTCAGCATTTAAGCAATAAGCAAAAATTGCAGCAGTATAATCAGATCCTTCACGACCTAAAGTAGTTGTGAAATTATTTTCATCAGAACCTAAAAATCCTTGTGTAATGTTTAAGGTTTTTGATTTGAAATTGTTAGAGATGTTAGAATGAGTTAATTCCCAATCCACTTCAGCATCACGGTAATTTGCATTCGTTTTAATATAATTGCGAACATCAATCCATTCTGTATTGATTCCCATGAAACTCATAAAACGACTTAAGATTGTAGTCGAAATCAACTCTCCAAAACTTACAATTTGGTCGTAAACAAAATTGTAATTAGGCGATTTATTGTGTGATAAGAAATATTCTAAATCAGTAAAAAGAGTTGCTACTGCTTCAAATACCTCATGCTTATCATCTTCGAATAAATCTAATAAAATTTGATTGTGGTATTTCTTAATTTCTTGAACTGATGCGCTAAGTTCAGCCGATTTGTCGAAATAGTTTTTAATTACTAATTCTAATGCATTAGTAGTTTTTCCCATTGCCGAAACAACTAATAATACATCTTCGTAACCTGCTTTTTGTAAAACGTCATATACGTTTCTTATACCGGCAGCGTCTTTTACAGAGGCTCCACCAAATTTAAATACTTTCATATTTTTATTTCTCTAATATTGTTTTAATCTGTTTTCTATAAAATCAGCAATTCCAGCTTCATCCATTTGAGCAACATGCCATTCTTTTAATACTTTGGCTCCTGTTTTTTCATAAAAATCAATAGCGGGAGTATTCCAGTCTAGTACATTCCAATCTATTCTTCTTACATTATCCTTTTGAGCTTGCTTAATAATTTCAGAGTATAGCGCATAACCCACACCTTTGCCCCGCATATTGTTTTTTACTACTAAATCTTCTAGGTGGATTATTTTTCCTTTCCAAGTTGAATATCGGTAATAGTAAAACGCAATTCCAACAATCGTTGAATCTATTTCGGCAACAAAAACGTAAAATAATGGTTGGTCTCCAAAACCATCTCTAATTAAATCCTCTACTGTTACTTTGACAGCGTCTGGCTCTTTTTCAAATTCTGCTAGCTCTTGAATTAGGCTAAGAACGGCCTTCATATCTTCTTTTCTACCTTCTCTAATATTCATATATTCGTATTATTAAGGTTTAAAATTTATCAATAAGGCTTCTTGAAATTCTATTATACTACTAATTGTTAGCAAATATACAATACTGACAAACTAAGTAAGTTTTATTAAGCCATTATCACAAAAAAAACGATATTTGTGACTTCAAATTAAAATTCAATCGATTTCGTAATGGAAGAAAGCAGTAAAACCTTAGGAGAGTTTATTATTGAAAATCAAAATGCATTTCAATATTCGTCAGGTGAATTATCTCGAATAATTAATTCAATCCGTCTGGCTGCAAAAGTAGTTAGTTATAAAGTAAACAAAGCGGGTTTAATTGATATTACAGGAGCAGCCGGAGAGCAAAACATTCAGGGTGAAGACCAACAAAAATTAGATGTTTATGCGAATGAAGTTTTTATTCAAACTTTAAAAAATCGTGAAATTGTTTGCGGAATTGCATCGGAGGAAAATGATGAGTTTATAACCGTAGAAGGAAAAGACAAAGGCCATAAGAATAAATATGTTGTTTTAATGGATCCTTTAGATGGTTCATCTAATATCGATGTGAATGTTTCTGTAGGTACTGTTTTTTCAGTTTATAGACGAATTACTCCGGTAGGAACACCAGTTACTATTGAAGATTTTCTACAACCTGGAACAATGCAGGTTGCAGCGGGATATGTAATTTATGGAACATCCACTATGTTGGTTTATACAACTGGGCATGGTGTTAATGGATTTACTTTAAATCCAGCAATTGGTACTTTTTACCTTTCGCATCCTGATATGAAATTCTCTAAAGACGGACATATTTATTCAGTTAACGAGGGGAATTATATTCAGTTTCCTCAAGGAGTTAAAGATTATATCAAGTATTGCCAGTCAGAAGAAGGAGATCGTCCTTATACTTCAAGATATATTGGAAGTTTAGTTTCGGATATTCATAGAAATATGATTAAAGGAGGGATTTATATTTATCCAACGAGTTCTAAAGCGCCTAAAGGCAAATTGAGATTGCTGTACGAATGTAATCCAATGGCTTTTATTGCCGAACAAGCAGGAGGAAAGGCATCAGATGGATTTAAAAGAATAATGGAAATTAAACCAACTGAATTGCACGAGCGCGTTCCGTTTTTCTGTGGAAGTTATAATATGGTAGCTAAGGCAGAGGAATTCATGCTTAAAGCAAGTAAGTAGTTTTCGATAAAACTTCAATAAAAAAAAGCTCTTGATTGATTCAAGAGCTTTTTTTGTATTATTTGAAAAGTAAAGATTACTTGTGCATGTTTTGCATTTCGTAAGCAAAAGTGTCAAAATCTACTTTTTTGTCAACTAAAGACATTGCTTTTGAAATAATGTAGTTTACGTTGCTTGGTGTAAAACCTAAACCAATAGCTATTTTCTTTAAAACTATTTCTTGTTTATCACCTAATTGATGATCAACATGTACCATTCTAGCTAAATCATATAAGCGCTCTAATCTTTGAGAGTATAAATAAGGCGGATTGATTGGGTGAATTGATGGGTTTTCTAAAATTTCTTCATATTCTGAAGATGAAATCTCAAGTTGTGTAGCTAATTTATCCAAGAAAGTTTTCTCTTCTGGAGCTACAATTCCATCAGCTAGTGCAACACGAACAATCGCAGAAAAATGTCCCTTGTTTCTTTGTTTAAATTCGCTATCAAATAAATCTGAAAATGACATAATTATTGTGTTTTTTATATTCGACAAAGATAATTCAATTTTTAAATTATTAATTTTCTTTTAAATTTTATTTAACGCCAAATCTAATTTATAATAATTTTATACTAAGGAATTAGCAATTGAATTCAGGAATTTCAAAATTAATTGTAAGTTTACAATCCCTTTATCAACCAAATAATTTAACCGATGTCCCAATTCTTGATTTATTTTCAATTAGGATTAAAGCATATTTTAAATATCTATTCCTACGACCATATTTTGTTTTTAATAGCTCTGGCAATTCCTCTTGCATTTAAAGATTGGAAACGAATTTTGCTGTTAATTAGTTCGTTTACTATTGGACACACCATAGCTTTATTGCTGTCAATTTACGGAATTATAGCCGTTAAGGTTACTGTGGTGGAATTGTTGATTCCAATTACAATTTTAATAGTATCTCTATTTCATCTTTTTACTGCTGGAAAATCGGCTAAAAAAGAAAGTGTTAATTTGGTTTTCTTTATCACACTTTTCTTCGGAATCATTCATGGTTTAGGGTTTTCTAATTATTTTAAATCCATTCATCATGGCACAGTAACTTCTAAGTTGTTAGCTATACTCGAATTTGCATTAGGTATAGAAGCAGGACAACTAGCTGTGGTTCTGGTTTTTTTAATTTTGGCTTATATTGTTCAAACCGTTTTTAGATTTTCTAAAAGAGATTGGACTTTGGTTATGTCAGCATTAATTATTGGAGTAGTTTTGCCAATAATTATTGGTAATGAAATTTGGTTAAGATAAGGCTCTAAATATGGAACAAAGTAAATTAAATAAATACGATAAGGCTTATTTGCGTATCGCTAAGGAATGGGGACTTTTGTCTTATTGCAAGCGCAAGCAAGTAGGGGCTATTATTGTAAAAGACAGAATGATTATTTCCGATGGTTATAATGGAACACCTAGTGGTTTTGATAATTGTTGCGAAGACGAAGAAGGTTTGACAAGATGGGATGTTTTGCATGCTGAAGCCAATGCGATTCTAAAAGTCGCTCGATCAACTCAATCTTGCGAAGGTGCGACACTTTATATTACGCTTTCTCCTTGCAAAGAATGCAGTAAACTAATTCATCAATCGGGAATTAAAAGAGTGGTGTATCAAAATGGTTATCGCGACGATTCGGGGATTCAGTTCTTAATGAAAGCAGGTGTAATTGTCGAGCATATTCCAGAATTAGAAGAAGTAAAGTGAGATTAGATAATAAATACATACCTGTTTATATCGCTGTTATCCTGGCGATAGGGATGTTTATTGGTAGTTTTTTTAGTATTTCTAATCAAACTCAGTTGTCGGCATCCAATAATTCTAAAGCCAAACTCAATAAATTAATTGATTTTATTCATGATGAATATGTTGATGATTTAGATACGGATTCTATCGTAAATAGAACGGTAGATAATATTTTAGCTCAATTAGATCCTCATTCAGTTTATATTCCTTCCAGTGAACAAGCCGAAGTTGCCGAAAATATGAAAGGCGATTTCGTAGGTATTGGTGTTCGTTTTTATTTTTATAAAGATAGTGTGGCTATAATCCAACCAATGGAAAATGGTCCTTCGGCAAAAGCAGGAATCAAAGCTGGGGATCGATTATTATATGCTGACGGAACAAAATTGTATGGGCGTAAATTGCCTACGGATACTTTGTTTTCGAAGCTTAAAGGAAAAGAAGGTTCTGAAGTTGCTCTTACTGTTTATCGAAAATCTGAAAAGAGAAAAATTGATTTCAAAATTAAGCGTGGTGTTATTCCGTTAAAGAGTGTGGATGTTGCTTTGATGCTAAATTCTTCAACGGCTTATATTAAAATCAATCGTTTTGCCGAAACCACTTTCGAAGAGTTTAAAACTAATTTGCTTCGTCTTAAAAAACAAGGGGCTAAAACCTTAGTAATTGATCTTAGAGACAATGGCGGTGGTTATATGGAAGAAGCTATTGATATTGCTGACGAATTATTGGCAAATAAAAAATTGATAGTTTTTACGAAAAATAAAAAAGCTAAGATTGAGAAAACGTATGCTACTGGAAAAGGCGCTTTTGAAACAGGCAGATTATTTGTTTTAATTAATGAAAATTCGGCTTCGGCAAGTGAAATTCTTGCAGGTGCGGTTCAGGATAATGATAGAGGAACCATTGTAGGACGTCGTTCCTTTGGGAAAGGGTTGGTGCAACGCGAAATGGAATTTAATGATGGTTCGGCGGTGCGATTAACCGTGGCGCGTTATTATACTCCTACAGGTAGATCCATTCAAAAGCCTTATTCTAAAGGTGCGAAGCAGTATTTCGAGGAATCAGAGTCGCGTTTTAAAAATGGCGAATTGTATGCTAAAGACAGTATAAAACTAGCAGATAGTTTGAAGTTTAAAACGCCTAAAGGAAAAATTGTCTATGGCGGAGGCGGAATTGTTCCTGATGTTTTTGTGCCAATGGAATTTGAAAATGCCGATGAAGCAACAGCATATTTAATGGAATCGGGGATTGTAGGGAATTTTGTTTTTGAGCAATTAGATAAAAACAGAAAAGCTTTCAAAGGACTTTCGTTTGAGCAGTTTTTAAATAAAATGAATAATAACGATGTGTATTTTGATGTTTTTGAAAAATTCATGTCTGCGCATGTAGAAGGAATTCAATTGCATAAAAGTAAGTCCATAGTAAAACGTTATCTTAATGCTGAGTTCGCTAGGCAATTGTATGGTGAAAAAGCCTATTATAATGTTGTTTTGAAAAATGATGTAATGGTTAAGACTGTTCTAAATAAAAAATAAAAATTATGAAAAGAGTTTTTGGTATTGGTTTTTTAATGGTTCTGGTTGGGTTGGTTTTTTCTTGTGCGGCAATGAAAGATAAAAATCAGTTGAAAGGAAATGTAGAGTCAATTGAATTTGCGAAAGATGGTTATACTGCAAAAATTAAAACAGATAAAAGCCAAATTTATCTAGCTACTGTTAGCAGGGTCAATCTTGGGCAAAATTATAAGGTTTTTAAAACAGGGAATAAGGTGGTTTTGAAAGGGGAAATCTGGAAAACAACTACTGAGAAGTATATCAAAGTAAAAGAGATTGTTTTGGTTGAATAAACTAAACATCAATAAATCTAAAAATAAAAACCATTAAGGTGTTAAGTTTATTAAGCGCTAAAGCTAAATTTTTTTAACACCTTAATGGTTTTCTTTTGTAAGAGCTTTTTTATCGAATGCTGTCGTGTGCGTGCGTTTGAGTGCCGTCATTCCATAAAGTAAGAATATCTGTAGCAACAGCTGCTCCACTTCCAGCTGCAATAGCAAGTTGACTTCTCCAACCAGCTAAAGTTCCAGTTACATAAATGCCTTCGGCTACTTTATGGTCGTTGTTTTTCAATTGTATTCTTTGTTTTTCAGGAAGTGCTTTTTGATGTGGGATAATATATTGTGTTAATCCATCAATAGCAAATGTATTTGCGGAACCAATACCTACTACAATAGTTTTAGTGTTATAGGTGTTTTTATTGGTAATTACATTAAAATTTGGGTATTCGCCTTCAACACGAAGTACTTTTTCGTCTTGAATTTGAGTAATATGAGGGTAGGTTTCAGCTAAATGAGTGTTGCTTTCGCTAAGTAATTCCGAACCTAGTTTTCCAGCCGGAATACCATAAGCATTGTTAAACAAGGCTTCTTGAAGAGAAGATGATTTTTGGTGTGTGAAAATGCCAATTTTCTTTTCGGTTGCAAACTTTTTGTTTTTGGCTGAGCCAAGAACTAAAGCACAAGACATTCCAGAAACTCCACCTCCAATTATTAATACGTCAAACATATGTTATTGTTTGTCGTTTAGTTTGTCTTCTATTTTTTTAGACATTCTAAAAATTAATAGAATTAAGATGGCGCAACAAGAAGCGGCAATTCCAATAAAAGCTACAGCATTATCTTCTTTAAATAAATTTTTAAAATCTAATTGAGTAATGTTGAAAATAACAAGTGCAGCTGCCAGAAACACTAAGATGTTAGTAAAGATTTTCATGATATTTTTTTTTGCGTGTAGTTTTCAACTGTATCTCAACTTTTTATGAAATCCAGATTGTTTCTACAGGCTAAATTACGGGGTAAAATTATAAAAAAAATGCGTAGAGCAATACACCTTTAACATTAGTCGCATGTAATTTAACAGCGGTATGTTAAAATAACATTGTAGATTTTTGATTATCAGTTAGTTGTTTTGTTTTGTTAGCTTTGATATACTGTGGAATGGTGCTAGTTTTTTTTGATTTTAAATAAGCTTGGATTTAGTTAAAGTCGGGAGAAAAGAGCATTTGCTTGATAGTGTAAGTTAAGGATTGATTATCTTTGCATTTTATAAATTATAGTAATACAATCCATGTTTCAATTAGGAAAAACAATAGTGTCGGAGGATATTTTAGAAAAAGAATTTGTTTGCAACTTATCGGCTTGTCACGGAGCTTGCTGTGTTGATGGAGATGCTGGTGCGCCTTTAAGCGAGGAAGAGACTAAGATTTTGGAACAAATATATCCTAAAGTAAAACCTTTTTTACGTAAAGAAGGAATTGCGGCAATCGAGGCTCAAGGTGCTTGGGTAAAAGGTACTGATGGTGATCTTGAAACACCGTTAATTGATAATAAGGATTGTGCTTATGTGATTTTTGATGGAAAAACCGCGCTTTGTGGTGTTGAGCAAGCCTATAATCAAGGTCTTGTAGATTGGAAAAAACCCGTTTCTTGTCATTTGTATCCTATTCGAGTGAAAGATTTCACAGAGTTTGCTGCTGTTAATTATGACAAATGGGATATATGTGATGACGCCTGTTCTTTAGGTAAGGAATTAGAAGTTCCAGTGTATAAATTTGTCAAAGAAGCCTTGGTTAGAAGATTTGGCGAAGACTGGTATTTAGAGCTTGAAGAAGTAGCTCGCGAATGGAAAAAAGTCAAGTCAAAATAAACTAATTTTTTCTTGTTTTCTATTATTAAAATCTTATATACTACGGTGTTTTCAGTGTTTTTTACAATTTTAATTAACTGGTATTTAGTTAATTGCTAAATTTGTAAAAAGAAGACTAGTTTTAAATTTTTGTTAAAAACTAAGAGGTATTGTGAATAAGTTTGACTTTTAATTTTCGCAATATTTCACAATCTTTGTAAAGCTCGTAAGAGCAAAAAATAACTTTAACTCTCATTAAAAATAACAATAATAATGTCGCAAATTGAACCAATTTTACAGGAGAATAAAAATCGTTTCGTAATATTTCCTATTAAGCACCATGATATTTGGGAGTGGTATAAGAAAATGGAGGCCAGTTTTTGGACTGCAGAAGAAATCGATTTGTCTCAGGACTTACATGATTGGAACAATAAACTGAATTCGGATGAGAAATATTTTATCAAACATATTTTAGCTTTTTTTGCGGCTTCTGATGGAATTGTAAATGAAAATCTAGCTGAGAATTTTGTAAACGAAGTTCAATATGCTGAAGCTAAATTTTTCTATGGTTTCCAAATTATGATGGAGAATATCCATAGTGAAACCTATTCCCTTTTGATTGATACTTATGTGAAAGACGAGGTTGAAAAAGACGAGTTGTTTAATGCATTAGATGTTTTTCCAGCAATTAGAAAAAAAGCCGATTGGGCTTTGAAATGGATAGATTCTGATTCTTTTGCTGAAAGGTTAATTGCTTTTGCAGCAGTGGAAGGGATTTTCTTTTCAGGAGCGTTTTGTTCTATTTACTGGTTGAAAAAACGTGGTTTAATGCCAGGATTGACTTTTTCGAATGAGTTGATTTCTCGTGACGAAGGAGTACACTGTGATTTTGCGGTGCATTTGCATAACCACCACTTAGTTAATAAAGTTCCTAAAGAAAGAATTAGAACGATTATTGTGGATGCTTTGAATATCGAAAGAGAATTTATTACAGAGTCTTTACCAGTAAGTTTGATTGGGATGAATGCTGTTTTGATGACACAATATTTAGAGTTTGTTGCTGACAGGCTTTTGGTTGAATTAGGTTGTGAAAGAGAGTACAATACAGCAAATCCATTTGATTTTATGGATATGATTTCGCTTCAGGGGAAAACTAATTTCTTTGAAAAGAAAGTAGCTGAATATCAAAAATCAGGTGTGATGAATACTGATGGTGATGCTCAGAAAATTTCATTTGACGCTGATTTTTAATTAGTACGCTTTTAAATAATAATATTCCTATTTACGGGGTTTAGCCCAGACCTGTCTGCCGACAGGCAGGTAGTAGTGAAAATCCTTTTTAGCTCTTTCTTTAAGAGATAAAAAGATTGCAATGGATAGCTGGATACAGCTCCAAAAAAAGATTACAAATAACTAAAACAGCGAAGGGATTTTCTGTTTTACAAAACCCAAAACTTATGTACGTAGTAAAAAGAGACGGCCACAAAGAGCCAGTAATGTTCGACAAAATCACAGAAAGAATTAAAAAACTTTGCTATGGTTTAAATGATTTAGTGGATGCCGTAAAAGTGGCAATGCGCGTGATTGAAGGATTGTATGATGGAGTTACTACGTCAGAATTAGATAATTTAGCAGCCGAGACTGCGGCTTCGATGACCATTGCGCATCCAGATTATGCTCAATTGGCAGCGAGAATTGCAATTTCGAATCTGCATTCAAATACTAAAAAATCATTCTCAGAAACGATGAATGATATGTACCATTATGTTAATCCTAGAAATGGTCAGGACGCACCTTTATTGTCAGAGGAAGTGCATAAAGTAATTATGGAGAACTCTGCTTTTTTAGATTCTCATATTATTTATACTCGTGATTTTAACTATGATTATTTTGGATTTAAAACTTTAGAGCGTTCTTATTTACTAAAAATAAACGGTAAAATTGTTGAGCGTCCGCAACACATGTTGATGCGTGTTTCTGTTGGGATTCATTTAGGTGATTTAGAGTCTGTAATTGAAACTTACGACTTAATGTCTAAAAAGTTTTTTACACATGCAACTCCAACATTATTCAATGCTGGTACACCAAAACCTCAAATGTCTTCTTGTTTTCTTCTAGCGATGAAAGATGATAGTATTGATGGAATTTACGATACTTTGAAACAAACGGCAAAAATTTCTCAATCGGCAGGTGGAGTAGGTCTTGCTATTCATAATGTTCGTGCTACAGGTTCATACATTCGAGGAACTAACGGAACTTCTAACGGAATTGTTCCTATGTTGCGTGTGTTTAATGACACAGCTCGTTATGTAGATCAGGGTGGTGGAAAACGTAAAGGTAGTTTTGCTATTTATATTGAAACTTGGCATGCTGATATTTTTGATTTCTTAGACTTGAAAAAGAATACTGGAAAAGAAGAAATGCGAGCCAGAGATTTATTCTTCGCGATGTGGACTTCGGATTTATTCATGAAGCGAGTTCAGGAAAATGGAAACTGGACTTTGATGTGTCCTAACGAATGTCCTGGATTGTATGATGTATATGGAGATGAATTTGAAGCTCTTTATATAAGTTATGAGAAAGCAGGTAAAGGAAGAAAAACCATCAAAGCACACGAATTATGGGAGAAAATTCTAGAATCTCAAATTGAGACTGGAACACCATATATGTTGTATAAAGATGCAGCAAACCGTAAATCGAACCAAAAGAATTTAGGAACTATTCGTTCTTCAAATTTGTGTACGGAAATTATGGAGTATACTTCTGCTGATGAGGTAGCGGTATGTAACCTGGCTTCCCTTTCATTGCCAATGTTTGTTGAGAATGGAAAATTTGATCATGAAGCTTTGTATAAAGTTACTAAACGTGTTACTAGAAACCTGAATAAGGTAATTGATAGAAATTACTATCCAGTTCAGGAAGCAGAGAATTCTAATCTGCGTCATAGACCAATTGGTTTAGGAGTACAAGGTTTGGCTGATGCTTTTATCATGTTACGTTTGCCTTTTACATCAGATGAAGCAAAAAAATTAAATCAGGAAATTTTTGAAACTTTATACTTTGCTGCCGTTACCGCTTCTATGGAAATGGCTAAAGAAGAAGGAGCTTATTCAACTTACCAAGGTTCACCAATGTCTCAGGGAGAATTTCAACATAATTTATGGGGAATAAATGATGAAGATTTATCGGGTCGTTGGGATTGGGGTTCTTTAAGAAAAGAAGTATTGCAACACGGAGTGCGTAACTCTTTGTTAGTAGCGCCTATGCCTACTGCTTCAACTTCTCAAATTTTAGGAAACAACGAAGCATTCGAACCATATACTTCTAATATTTACACACGTCGTGTATTGTCTGGGGAATTTATCGTAGTAAACAAGCATTTATTACATGATTTAGTAGAACGCGGTTTGTGGAATGAAACATTGAAACAAGAGTTAATGCGTAATAACGGTTCGGTGCAGGATTTAGCAATTCCGCAAGACCTGAAAGAACTGTATAAAACAGTTTGGGAGATGTCTATGAAAGATATTATCGATATGTCACGTCAGCGTGGTTATTTTGTAGATCAATCGCAATCTCTGAATTTGTTTATGCAAAATGCTAATTATTCTAAATTGACATCAATGCACTTCTATGCGTGGCAGTCAGGATTGAAAACAGGAATGTATTATTTGAGAACTAAAGCTGCGGTGGATGCAATTAAATTTACGTTGAATAACGATAAAAAAGAAGAAGCTCCTACTGTTACTAATGAAGAAGTAAAGACGGAGGCAATTGATATTGAAGATTATAAAAAGATGATCTTACAAGCTCAGGCAGGTGGTCCAGAAGACTGCGAAATGTGTGGGTCATAAATAAAATTGATTATTAATTCAAGATAATTACAAAAACAGCCATTGTTTAGATGGCTGTTTTTTTTGTTTAAATCTTAAATTTTTATCGAATGCTGTAGTTGTAAAATTGAAATTATTATTCAAGAATTAGCTAATAAATCCTTATATTTGAGATAGTTAAATTTTTGTTTTCTCAATGCTAAAAACATATAGCTATGAAAAATGGAGAGTTTTCAATAACAGAGGATTTACTCGCTACTCGAGTTCAGCGTTTTCTAAATCTAAGTATCGATTTAATGTTTATTTACATTTTAGTGCTTAGTTTAGGAACCACTATAATTTTGATTGCCTTGTCGGCAAATAATTTTGCGCTTTCTAATTGGGTTAATAATTTAAACGCGGTCGAAATTAGCTTTTATACGGCAATGGTTGCATTTTTGTATTATTATTTAACCGAGCAATATTTCTCTCGCACTATAGCTAAATTGATAACGCATACTATTGTGGTTAATGCTGATGGTTCTAGACCGGCTGCAAAAACTTTCTTTATTCGAACATGCTGTCGATTTATTCCTTTAGAAGCCTTTTCCTTCTTTGGATTTGCTTCAAGAGGCTGGCATGATAGTTTTTCAGAAACCTATGTAGTCAAAAAACGCAAGCTAAATAAAATGCGAAAACAGTTTAATGCTTTTGCTGAAGTGCAATAGCTGTTTAAAATAGAAACAAAAAACCTAGTAGATTTTATAGATTTACTAGGCTTTTTGTTTTTCGTATGTGTCTATTGTTAGAAAACAGAGAGCAAGTTTGAAATACTATTTTCTTTCTCCAATTTGTTGTCTCCACATGGCATAATACAAGCCTTTTTCGTCCAATAAATCTAAATGTCTGCCTTGTTCGATGATTTGTCCCTGTTCCAAAACAAATATTTTATCAGCATGCATAATGGTGGATAAACGATGGGCAATCAGGACTGTGATTTGGTCTTGCTTTGACGAAATGCTTCGAATAGTTTTAGTGATTTCTTCCTCTGTAATCGAATCTAAAGCTGATGTAGCTTCGTCAAAAAGTAATAAATGCGGGTTTCTAAGTAGAGCTCTGGCAATTGACAAACGTTGTTTTTCGCCTCCCGAAACTTTTATACCGCCTTCGCCTATGGTGGTATTTAAACCTTTTTCAGCACGTTCTAATAAATTCTGACAAGCCGACTTTTGCAAAACATCATTTATTTCTTCGTCAGTTGCGCTAGGTTTTACAAACAGTAAATTGTCTTTGATAGTTCCTGAGAACAGTTGTGCATCCTGAGTTACAAATCCTAATTGTTGTCTTAATTCGTTAAGGTCAATATCTTTGGCATTTTTTTCATTATAAAAAATAGCACCTTCGGCAGGGTTATATAATCCAACAAGCATTTTTACTAAAGTCGTTTTTCCGCTTCCTGAAGGGCCAACAAAAGCAATCGTTTCGCCAGCTTCCGCTTCAAAAGAAATATTTTTTACGGCATAAGTGCTTGCGCTTTGGTGTTTGAAGGAGACATTTTCAAAACTCAAATGATTGATAGCACCAATAGTTTTTGGATGTGCAGGCGTTTCTTCGCTTTTGGCATTCATCAAATCAGCAAAATTATCCATAGACGCTTTTGTTTCGTTATAAGTAGCTATTACGTTCCCCAATTCCTGTAACGGATTAAACAAAAAGAATGAAAAGAACATTAAAGTAATCAAATCTCCCGGTTTGATGATACCGTTAAAAATGAACATATACAGTGCAAAAACCAAAGCGGTTCTCATAAAATGTACCGTTGTGCCTTGAATAAAACTAAGCGATCGAATGAAACGTACTTTTTTAAGTTCTAATCCAAGGATTTTAATTGTTGTAGCATTCAGTCGGTTGACTTCCTGTTCAGTTAATCCTAAACTTTTTACAAGTTCAATATTTCGTAAGGATTCGGTTGTAGCTCCAGCCAAAGCGGTAGTTTCCCCTAGAATTTCTCTGGAAACTTTTTTAATTCTTTTACCTAAAAACGAACTGATAAAAGCAATTACAGGAACTGTTGCTAAGAATATTGGTCCCAAAAGCCAATGAATACTTACCGCATAGACCACAACAAAGACGATGCCTACTATCGATTGAAAAATTAATGAAATGGATAGTGTAATGAATTTTTCGCAATCTATTTTTACTTTTTGAAGTTTGCCTAGAGTTTCCCCGCTACGTTGGTCTTCAAAATCCTGAAAAGGCAATTGCAATGCTTTTTGGATACCATCGGTGTACATTTGAGCACCAGTTCGCTGAATGATAATATTGGTGAAATAATCCTGGAAGTTTTTGGCAATTCTGGAAACCATCGCTGCGCCTAGAGATAACGCCAGCCATCCTAAAACTGCTTTTGTAAAGTTGAATTGATTGTGATTAAAGTTAGAGACTCCAACACCACATTCGTTAAGCAGTTTACCAATAATGATTGAATCAAATAAAGAAAAACATTGATTTATTGTTGCTAAAAATAGCGCGATATATAAAAGAGTTTTATGTGTTTTTATGTAGGCAAATAAAATTTTCATAATGAATGTTTTAAAGGAACTAATTCTAACCAAAATTAGTGTCTGAATTAAAGTTGGTACAAATTTAGAATATAAATATCGAAATATTTCGATATATTAAAAATATATTTTACCTTTGCCTCATGATTATGGAATTAAGCATAAAACAAGTTGAAAAAATCTCCAAGGCATTAGGTGACCCTTATCGTTTGAAGATAATGAAAATTGTGAGTAAAAGTGAAGGATGTACACAATGTTGTGATGTTTCGGCAGAGTTTAATTTGGCACAATCTACAATGTCTCATCATTTAAAACAGTTAGTTGAAGCTGATTTATTAATTGCAGATAAAGAAGGACGCAACCTGAAATTTGTCATTAACAAAGAAGTTTGTGAGGCTTATGCTAAATATATTAGCAGTTTAGTAGTTTAGCTTTTTTTTAATCAAAACATCGAAATATTTAGATATTTAAATACTTGAAATAATTAAATTATACAAACAAATGAAAAAATTAGATAATAAAGTAGCTGTAGTTACAGGAGGAAACAGCGGAATCGGATTAGCAACGGCAAAATTATTTGCTGAACAGGGAGCGAAAGTCGCTATCACGGGGCGTAATAAATCCACAATTGACGAAGCAGTATTCGATATCGGGAATGCTTCTATTGGTTTGGTTAGCGATGTTTCTGATATTCAAAACATCGATAGAACTTTTAAAACCGTAAAAGATACTTTTGGGAAAATAGATGTATTAGTGGTAAATGCTGGGGTATTTATTGCGGCTCCATTAGCAGATTATACCGAAGAAATGTTTGATCAAACCAGCGACATTAACTTCAAAGGAGTTTTCTTTAGCATTCAAAAAGCTTTGCCTTATTTGAATGACGGGAGTTCGATAATCATTACAGCATCAACAGTGGCTCATAAAGGTTTTGCAACTACGGCAGCTTATTCCGCTTCAAAAGCAGCTGTTCGATCCTTAGCTAGAACTTTGTCAGCAGAATTATTGGATAGAAACATTCGTGTGAATGTACTTTCACCTGGACCAATTGATACACCAATATTTTCTAGAGGAGGAGCTTCAGAAGAAGAAGCTAACGGAACAAAAAACCATTATGCTTCTGGAATACCGGCCAAACGTTTGGGAACATCAGAAGAAATGGCAGCTGGATTCCTTTATTTAGCATCCGATGATTCTAAATTTATGATAGGAGGTGAGTTGTTGCTTGACGGTGGAGCTGCGACATTATAAAAGTTTTAGTTATTATTTGTTTAAAAAGGGGAAAGCCCTGGTTGATTAATTTCGACTAGGGCTTTTTTATTGCTATTTCACGCATTCAGTAGCAGTAATCAATCAGTCCGATAACTGCGAAAGCCTATCAGAAGTATCTATCAGGCTGTCCGAAGCTTGTGGGAGGGCATTTTTTTTTCTTCGGATACCCTATTTTACTGGGAGGAGCACAAAAAGAGCTGAAATAAAGGAAAATCACATTTTGTAGGTTTCTAACTATTATTATCTATATTTGAAAAATTAATAAAACGAAACGAAGTTGCGCCAATCTACCCAATTTTGGGTGTATATACGAAGGTTTGTTGCGTATATTTATGAGTTAGCAGTAATCATGCACAAAATCAGTAATTTAAGATGAAACATATTAAAAGAAACTTTCTTTTTCATGACAAATTGCAAAATCATAAAAATTTAGCAAACGAAATAAAGCAAGTTGAAATTAAAGATATTGACCAACAATTGCTTAAGAAAAGTTCTAAGGATAATTTTGTCATTATAACGACTGATTTAGATGAAAAAATTTTCAGTTTTATATATAATGACAATGGAACGCATTGCATGATTCCTGTTCCAGACTTTTCTTTGGTTAATTATAATTTCGCTTACAATCTTAATATACAACGAAAAGAACAACGAAAAAATTTGGTTAAGAATTTAGCTGATATTTCAAACGCAAGTGAAATTAACTTTACTTTTGCTTATGATTATCATGGAACAGCAAGTTCTTGCATTATTAGCCTGTTCACATCAATAGAATGCTTCATTAATGATATTATACCCGAAAATTTCGAATATAAAATTGAGAGTGACAAAAAAACTGAAATCTATAATAAAAGTCAGATTCAGTATTCAATTTCGTTTAATGAAAAATTGACTAAAGTATTACCTCAAGCATTAGGAATAAACTTTTTCGCAAAACCGAATCCTACAAATGCACACATCCATAATCTCAGAAATCTCAGAAATGAAATTGTTCATACGAAGTCAGATAAAACAGGTCGAAATCACGTTGAAATTTTAAAAAAACTTTTGAATTTTAAATACGATGAAACTTTTAATGCAACATTTAAATTATTAAATTTTTATAAAGAAGGATTTATAGAAGAATGTCCATGTAATGATTCGTGGTAGATAATGACTACTGCCGTTACAAGAGATTTGGGCATTTGGCTGAATTTAAAAATAGTTTTGTACTTGGAAAACTTGTGCATAATGGGAAAAATGCAATTTCGCATTCATAACAACTATAATCTAAAATCAAAAAGCCTTCTCAAAATTAAATTGAGAAGGCTTTTTTGAATCCAGTACTGAATTGAGTTTTTAAAATCAGAAATCAAAAATCGGTAATCAGAAATCAAAAATTATAAAGTATTTTTGAGTTTTTAAATCAGAAATCTTAAATCGTTAATCTACAATCTTACATCAAAATGAACTGGGAACAACTTTTATCTTTAAAACGACAAGGCGATACAAGCAAAAGATTACGAATAGAACAGGACGACACCCGTTTGGGTTTTGAAGTGGATTATGATCGTATTATTTTTTCGGCGGCTTTTAGAAGTTTACAGGATAAAACTCAGGTTATTCCGCTTTCTAAAACCGATTTTGTGCACACAAGATTGACACATAGTTTAGAAGTTTCGGTTGTGGGACGTTCTTTAGGACGTTTGGTTGGGAAAAAAATCATCGAAAAATATCCTCATTTAAAAGAAATTCATGGTTTCCATATGAACGATTTTGGAGCTATTGTGGCTGCGGCTTCTTTGGCGCATGATATAGGGAATCCTCCTTTTGGACATTCGGGAGAAAAGGCTATTGGAGAGTATTTTTCTATTGGAAAAGGAAAAAAATATCAAGAATATCTAACACCAAAACAATGGCAGGATTTAATTGATTTTGAAGGAAATGCTAATGGTTTTTCGGTATTGACATCTAGTCGTCCTGGAATTGAAGGCGGACTCCGAATTTCTTATGCTACCTTAGGTGCTTTTATGAAGTATCCCAAAGAAAGTTTGCCTAAGAAACCAACTCGTGATATAGCCGATAAAAAATACGGTTTCTTTCAGGCTGATAAGGAATTTTTTAAAGGAGCAGCTCAGGATATGGGATTGATTCCTAATAAATCTGGAGATAATATTGGATTCGAAAGACATCCGCTGGCTTATTTGGTTGAGGCGGCTGATGATATTTGTTATACTATTATTGATTTTGAAGACGGAATCAATTTAGGTTTGGTTTCCGAAGATTTTGCTTTGGAATACCTAATTAAATTAGTGAAAGATAGTATTGATACTTCTAAATATAAAACCTTAGAAACTAAAGAAGATAGAATCAGTTATTTGCGTGCTTTGGCAATTGGTAGTTTGATAAATGATGCTGTAAAAGTGTTTGTAGCCAATGAAGAATCAATTTTGCAGGGGAAATTTCCTTTCGCATTAATGGATAAGAGCAAGTACAAGGCACAGATGGATGATATTATTAAAATTAGTATTGATAAGATTTATCAAAGCCGGGAAGTAATTGAAAAAGAATTGGTAGGTTACCAAATTATTCAAACCTTACTCGATAAGTTTATCACGGCTTATGATAATAAATTCAACGGAACAGCTTCTAATTATGATAAGCTTATTTTTAAATTATTGCCAGAAAAACATCATTTAGAAAAAGAAAATCTTTACGATAGGCTACTACATATTTGTCATTATGTTTCCTTGCTTACTGATGGTAATGCCTTGGAATTATATGAAACAATAAACGGTAGAAAAAAAGGTTAATCTTTTAGAAAACATAGGTGATTCCTACGCCTAACACCTGTTTTATTTGGGTTTTAGGACCTTCGTTAACCTGAACTCCCGCTACTTCAGTTTTGTTTTTGATGTCATCATCATATAAAATTCGAGTACCAATGTTTGCTTTTACATATTGATTAACAACTAAGTTTAAGCCTAAATCACAATCTACGTCGACGTTTCCAAAATTGTTGACGTAGTCTGAATAAAGACTTAAATTGTTTACAAAGACAACATTTTTATAAATCTCTTTTTTGTACTGATTAGTGATTAAAAAACCAAGCTCGTTTTTTGATCTTTTTCCTTTTCTAATTAGATTTCCATTTGTGTCATAAATGGCTTTTTCTACACCAAAAGCTCCTTTGTCAGCCAATTCTTGGTCCCAAACCAAGGTTGCTTTATAAGTAAATGGCGAAACATAGAAAACACGACTTTTAGATTTTGTAGTGTTTTCAGCTCCACATCCTAAGAACATATAAGCAGGTGCAAACAGCCTTGAAATAGGATTATCTTTATTTGGATATTTGTATCCATTGGTTAATTGGGTATTGAAATTGAGTTTAGCCGAATGAAACCAATTACTTTCAGGATCTTGTCGATGACCAAAGGTGGAGTTAAATCTAAAGGCATCATCGGTTTTACGAATTTCGATTCCGTCTTGTTTGTTCATTCCGTATCTAATGCTGAGCTCATTTACCCATTTCACTAATTTGTTTTCATAGGTTCGGTTAAAGTCGCCTTTGATTAAGCCTGAAACAGAGCTGGTTCCGCCCGCACTCCAGTTGACAAATGCAATTTCGGAAATATCAAACCCAAGTACATTTCTCTTGGCCCAATGCGAAGGTGCCTTTTTTTCAGGTTCGAGAAGAGCTACGATTCTAGCTAAAGTATATCTTAACTTTACTGGATCGGGTTTTCTATAATAGTTATCGTTTAATACAGGAAGAATGATTTTTTTAATGCTATCTGTTGTTGTGGTATCTCTAATTACAATTATTTGAGAAAAAACAGTGGTATTGGTGCTAAATAAAAATAAAACTAGGAGTAGACTTGATATTTGTATTTTCATTAGTAAATCGAATTTTTTGGTTGCGCAAATTACTTGTTTATATAACTCAGAAAAAGTGATTTTAGTGTTTTAACATCAACTTTGCAATATTCTTGTAGTTGATTAACAGTTGCATGCTCGATAAATTCATCCGAAATCCCTAGAGATTTAATACTAGATTGATAATTATTTTGAGCAGCAAACTCTAAAATAGCACTCCCAAAGCCACCAATAATTGTGCCATCTTCGATTGTGATAATGTTTTTGAAATTTCTAAATATTTCGTGTAATAGTTTTTCGTCCAATGGTTTAACAAATGCAAAGTCATAATGGGCAATCGCCTCTGGATTTTCAATTTCTGCAAGTGCTATATTTACATTGTTTCCAATAGTTCCATTGGATAAAACGGCTACTTCAGTTCCGTTTTTTAAACAAATGGCTTCGCCGATTGAAATGCTTTGATAGTTGCCAAAATGCTTCTCTTTCCAATCACTAATAATGCCTCGACCACGTGGATATCTGATAGCAATAGGATGGTTTAATCCTAATTGAGCGGTGTAAAGAATGTTTTGCAGCGCAATTTCATTTGCAGGAGCATAAATAATTAGATTAGGAATACAACGCAAATAAGCAATGTCAAAAACACCATGATGCGTTGCTCCGTCTTCGCCAACAAGTCCCGCTCTGTCTAAACAAAAAATCACAGGCAAGTTTTGTAAAGCCACATCATGAATGACCTGGTCGTAAGCTCTTTGTAAAAATGTCGAATAGATATTGCAAAAAACAATCATACCCTGAGTTGCCATTCCTGCGGCTAAGGTTACGGCATGTTGTTCGGCAATCCCTACGTCAAAGGCACGTTTAGGAAATGCATCCATCATGAATTTTAGCGAACTTCCTGTAGGCATTGCTGGAGTGATTCCGACTATTTTTTGATTTTTTTCTGCCAAATCTAAGATTGTCAAACCAAAAACGTCCTGGTATTTAGGCGGTAGATTTTCTTCTGATTTAGGGATTATTTCACCAGTTGCGGCATCAAATTTCCCTGGAGCATGGTATTGTACTTGGTTTTCTTCGGCTTGTTGTAATCCCTTTCCTTTCGTAGTGATTACATGAAGAAATTTTGGTCCTTTTATTTTTTGTAAACGCTTTAATTCCTTGATAATAGCAAAAATATCATTGCCGTCAATAGGTCCCGAATAATTAAAATTCAAGGACTTAATCATGTTGTTCTGTCTTGGGTTTTTGCCTTCTTTTACAGCGGTAAGGTACTTTTTCAATGCGCCAACACTGGGGTCAATCCCGATGGAGTTATCATTAAGAATAACCAATAAATTAGCATCGGTAACTCCGGCATGATTTAGTCCTTCAAAAGCCATTCCTGAAGCTATCGAAGCATCGCCGATTACGGCAATATGTTGTTTGTTGAAATTGCCATTTAAATTAGACGCAATTGCCATTCCCAAAGCTGCCGAAATTGAAGTCGAGGAGTGGCCTACGCCAAAAGCATCATATACACTTTCGCTCCTTTTTGGGAAACCAGAAATTCCGTTCAATTGTCTATTAGTATGGAAAATTTCTCTTCTGCCAGTTAAGATTTTATGCCCATAAGCCTGATGGCCTACATCCCAAATCAATGCGTCATCAGGAGTGTCGAAGACATAATGCAAAGCAATAGTCAATTCGATAACACCTAAACTAGCTCCTAAATGCCCTTCTTTTACCGAGATAACATCAATGATGAAATCGCGTAATTCCTGCGCTAACTGAGGAAGTTGAGCTTCGTCAAGAAGGCGTAAATCGGTTGGGGTATTTATGTTTGAAAGCAAATTTTCTGGCATGTGGCAAATGTACGAATTGAATACTGTATTTCTATCCAATGAAAAATATTTTCAATAGAAGATTATTTTAAAAAAGCCAAAAGTTTATTTCATTTTTCGCTTGAAAATATTTTATAACTTTGATGTAAATCTTAATAGTTATGAATGTAGAGGCACAACGTAGAAATATTGTACATAGAATATTAGATATAGAAAATGTACAATTGTTGAATCAAATAGAAGATTTACTAAATAATGATATTTATACTTATACCACTTCTGGAAAGCCATTAACGACTAAAGAGTATGAAAATCATTTGACTGGAATTATGAAACTTTCTGATGCCGGAGAGAAAGGGTATTCTACTGAAGAAGCTAGAAATAAAATTATTAAAAAATGAAGCCAGTTGTCTGGTCTGAGAATGCAATAGAATCAATTCAGAATAGTTACAATTATATTTATTCCAAAAGCCCACAAAATGCTGATTTAGTTGTTGAGACCTTATTCGATTTGGGTGAAAAATTAAATTTGTTTCCCGAAAAAAATCCAATTGAACCTTTATTTAATTCAAATGACATCAGGTTTTTTCCTAAATGGAATTTTAAAATAGTTTACAGAATTGAAGTAAACCGAATTTATATCCTGGATGTTTTTTCTACCTATCAAAATCCTAAAAGTTACAAATTATAGTTCTAATTTTGTAATTCAATCTTAGTGCTTCATATTGTATGGTAAATCCTTTCACTGACGAATATTTTATGAAAAAGGCTTTGCAGGAAGCCGAAATGGCTTTTGAAAAAGGCGAAATTCCTGTGGGTGCTGTTATCGTAGTTAATGACACCGTTATTGCCCGAAGTCATAATCTAACCGAAATGTTGAATGATGTAACTGCTCATGCCGAAATGCAATCTATCACCGCAGCGGCTAATTATCTAGGAGGAAAATACCTGAAAGATTGTACTTTATATGTGACTTTAGAGCCTTGCCAAATGTGTGCGGGTGCTTTGTATTGGAGTCAGATTACTAAAATTGTTTTTGGTGCTAGTGATGCACATCGTGGTTTTGAAAAAATGGGTACCCAACTACATCCTAAAACTACAGTTATAAAAGGAGTGCTCGCTGATGAAGCAGCCGACTTAATGAAACGATTTTTTGCTTCGAGAAGAAAGTAGTTTTATAATTTCTTAACTGCACTAGGTTTCAAATTTGTTTGTTTTTTAAAGTAATTAGAAAGGTGACTTTCATCGGTGAAACCAAATTCATAGGCAATTTGCTTCATTGATAATTGCTTGTTTAAAATTCTTTTTTCTATTAACTGAGTTCTCAGTTTGTTGCAATAATCTCTATAGCTCATCGAAAAATTGCGCTTGAAATAGGAGCCAAAATAACTCTGAGATATATTAAAATGCTCCGCAATAGTTTTGATTTGGACTAGCTTTGGCTTGTAGATATTTTGATGAATATAGGAGATAATCTGATCGTTGTCTATTCCTGATCCCGTGATTTTTATATTTTGCTGTTGCAAACTTTCTTTTATCAATCCAAAAATGGATAAGATTTGGTAAAACGCAATTGGCGAAGTCGAAATGTTGGCTTTGCTATTGTAAGCTCTAATGTTGTCAATGGTGTTTTTTAAGATGGCAGCACAAGTCTTATCTAGTTTTAGCACATTTTCCTTAAGCGATTTATCGCGCATGAAATCTTCAGGTGTGTTGAGAAGAAATTCGTCGCAGGAGAGTTTTTTATTCGAATTAAAATAGGTGTCGGTAAATTTTATGAAAAAAAACCGAGTCCTTTTTCGTATATCAAAATAGTGGATATCATCAGTCGAAATGACAAATAAACCTCCTGACTTATAAGGAAGTAGGTTGTTGTTTAATTCGTGGATTCCACTTCCTTTGATAATGTAAATAATCTCATAATAGGTATGACTATGCGTTGGAAGGTGATATTTGTCTTCCTCAAATTCATCAATTACTAAGGTGTCAAACTGATTTAATTTTTTCATAACCTATAGTTGCAAGTTTATGTTGTAAAATTACAATTTCTTTGCGGCTATTATCAATAAATTTGCAAAGTAAGTAATAGAAATGAAATGGTGTCGTTTTTTTAAACCATATAAGTCATATAAGTTTTGGCATTTTCTGGTGTCTCACTTGTATGTTTTAAGTACTAGACATAAAAGTTTTTTTGAGATATAAGACGATGTAAGTTTGGTTAGTTTTGAAACGATACTGATTCGTATTACTTAAAAATAAATCTTGCATTAAAATGATGCGGACATAGTTAATAATATCTTTTTAAAATATGAAAAAAAGTTTGCTTTCACTCGCTTTGGGTGGTTTAACGATAGGAATTACCGAATTTGTGATGATGGGAATTTTACCTGATATCGCGACCAATTTAAAAATTAGCATTCCCGTTGCGGGACATTTGATTTCGGCTTATGCTCTGGGAGTAGTTATTGGTGCGCCTTTGTTAGTGATTATCACGCGAAATTATCCGCCTAAGAAAACGCTTTTGATTTTAGCGAGCATGATTACTGCGTTTAATACACTTTCGATTATAGCGCCTAATTATGGGGTTTTGTTTGCTGTTAGATTATTATCGGGATTACCACATGGCGCTTTTTTTGGCGTGGGAGCAGTTGTTGCCAGCAGGCTTGCTGATAAAGGTAAAGAAGCTCAAGCTATATCGGTTATGTTTGCGGGCTTGACTATTGCTAATCTTGTGGGAGTTCCCATTGGGACTTACATTGGACATCATTTTTCATGGCGTTATACTTTTATAATCATTGCTATTGTTGGGACTTTAACGGTATGTTCAATTTATTTTTGGATGCCAAATATGGAGGTAAAAGCCAAAGAAGCTATGAAAACTCAGTTGTTGTTTTTTAAGAAAGCCGAAGCCTGGTTGGTTATTTCAATTACGGCTATTGGTGCTGGAGGTTTGTTTTGTTGGATAAGTTATATTGCTCCTTTGCTAACTGAAATTTCTGGTTTTGATGGTGGCGATGTGCCTTATATTATGATGTTAGCTGGTTTAGGAATGGTTCTGGGGAATTTTATAGGTGGAAAATTAGCCGATCGCTACTCAGCTGAAAAAACAATCATCATACTATTAACCATTATGGCAATCGATTTGTTGTTGGTGTTTTTCTTTTCGTACATTCCTTATGTGAGTTTAGCATTGGTGTTTTCTACAGGTTGTCTTGCTTTTGCTGTTGCTGCGCCTATTCAAACGTTGATGATTCAAACGGCTGTAGGTGCCGAGATGATTGCTTCGGCTGCAATTCAGGCTGCTTTTAATACTGGAAATGCCTTAGGTGCTTTCCTTGGGGGTTTGCCTTTGATTGCGGGATTTAGTTATGCTTCACCTAATTTAGTTGGGGTAACGATGTCAATTATAGGTGTTTTGTTTACAGTAGTGTTTTTGCAAAGAAAAAGACGTGTTTTGAAGTTGCAAACAATTTAAAATCAATTTATGTTTTATAAAATGAAACCGCTTTTCGAAAGATTAGCGGTTTTTTTGATTTTATTTTGTTCGCTTTATTTTAATTGGATTTTGGCGAGTATCAAAGACATCTGTAATTTTAATGAGTTTTTGTTTTGTGTCTATTGAATAAATAATTTTATAGCTTTTGTAAATTATATAGCGATATACAATTGCTCGGTCAAGTAATAAATCTTCTATTTGCATCATCTCAGGATTTTCTAAAAGTTTATTAGGTTCTGAGATGATTTTTTGAAGTAAATTTTTAGCAACTCTTAGACCTGCATTTTCAATGTAGTATTCAAAAATTTTGTCAAGTTGTTTTTCTGCAAAATCTGACCAAACGATTTCAAAAGACATTAGCTAAATTTTTTTAAAAGCTCGGCAGTTTTTTTATAATTGCCATTTTTAAAATCTTCTTCTGATTGGTCAATTCTAGTATTAAATTCTTTGATTGACATTGGTTTTAAATGTGTTTCTTCAATCTCTTGAATTGATTTTTTTTTCAATAAATTTTCAAACTGAGTAATTACTTCTTCACTTTGTAATTTGAGAAAAGCTTGTATAAATTCTATTTTTCTTGTTTGTAAATCCATGTCAAAACATTTTTATCAAAATTACAAATTATCTTAATTGAGTAGTTGAGTTTTATAGATTTTTTATCACTATTTGCTTGTATAGCTTTTGATTAGAGTGTGTTATTGAGTCTTTTATAACCAAAACCCCTAGCCCTGATAGTAGTGAAAATCCTTTTATCTCGTTTTTTAGAGATAAAAGATTGTAACGAATAGCAGGAAAAAGCTCCTGAATTTAATTTTAAAAATCAGTTTAATTCGTATAATCTTTGGGTTTTTTTGTGTGATTGCTTCGTTCCTCGCAATGACAATAGAGCACAAAAAAACCGCCAATCTTTCGAAAAGCGGTTTTTTGTTTAGTCTTTTATAGCATTTCCTTTTTTGTCAAAGAAATGATATTCTAAATACGTGTAAGCGTCACGTGGTATGATTTTTACCCATTTTTTATGTTCAAGTAACCATTTTGAACGTAATGATGGAAAACCTTTACTGAGGTATGCAGCCACAAATGGATGTACATTAAGTACTACTTTTTTGTGGGTTTTTAAAATTCTTTCCAGATCGGAGTTGATTTTGTCAATGATTAGAATTGGCGCTTCGATTTCGCCATTTTCATTGTTTGGATCTTCTTCTCTGGTTTTAATATTTCTTTCTGGTCTTACCCTTTGTCTGGTAATTTGGACTAATCCAAATTTACTAGGAGGTAAGATTTTGTGTTTTGCTTTATCGTCGCTCATTTCTTCCCTCAGGAAGTCGAACAGGACTTTGCGATTTTCGGGATTTGACATATCGATAAAATCGATTACTATGATACCGCCCATATCGCGCAAACGCAATTGTCTGGCTATTTCGGCTGCGGCAATCATATTGACTTCCATGGCTGTATCCTCTTGATTAGTAGCTTTATTAGAACGGTTTCCACTATTCACGTCAATTACGTGCAAGGCTTCAGTATGTTCGATAATAAGGTAAGCTCCTTTACTCATGGAAACGGTTTTTCCAAAGGAAGTTTTGATTTGTCTCTCTATATTGTATTTCTCGAAGATAGGTGTGTCGTTTGATTGATAAAACTTCACAATAGATTGTTTGGATGGTGCAATTTCTTGCAGATAATCCTTAGTTTGATTGTACAACTCTTCATCATCTATTTGAATACTGGTAAAGGTATCGTTAAAAACGTCTCTAAGTATTGAGGAAGCTCGGTTGAGTTCGCCCAGTACTTTTGAGGGATGATGAGCAGTTGGTAATTTCTTACACATTGCAGACCATCTGCTAAGCAGGTTCTGCAAATCTTTTTCTAATTCGGCTGTATTTTTGCCTTCGGCTACTGTACGAACAATAACACCAAATCCTTTTGGTTTGATGGATTGTACAAGTTTTTTTAGTCGGTCTTTTTCTTTTTTGTCTTCTATTTTTTGAGAAATAGACACACGGTCAGAGAAAGGAACTAGAACAATAAAACGTCCAGCCAGAGAAAGCTCAGCGCTAATTCTTGGGCCTTTGGTAGATATTGGTTCTTTTACAACTTGCACTAAGATAGATTGATTGGCGTTTATTACATCGGTAATGGTCCCATCTTTGTCTATCTCTTTTTCAAACTGAAAGTTTTTTAGGGAGAAATCTTTTATTTTACCTGCGCTTACAAGTTTTATGAATTTCAGTTGGGAAGTAAGATTAGGACCTAAGTCGTGATAATGTAAAAAAGCATCTTTTTCAAAGCCTACATTTACAAAAGCAGCGTTCAGTCCAGCAACTGGTTTTCTGATTTTAGCAATAAAAATATCGCCTACCTGAAAGTTGCTTGTCTCTTCTTCTTTGTGTAATTCAATTAGTTTTCCATCTTTTAATAAGGCAAAATCTACGAAATCAGAACTAGATCGAATGATTAATTCTTTATTCATGTTGTAAATTTTTATCCACACTCTTTAGTTTTGAGTTTTCGGTTTTCAGTTTTCAGTTTTGTAACTCTTAACTCATAACTTATAACTTATAACTGAATTGTTAGGATGGATTAAACAATATTTTGAACAGGTATTTACCCGAGAGGAAAATTTCAATTCCTTAAATCCCAAATTCCAATTGAAAACCTAATGATGTTCTTAATTTTTGGATTTTGGATTTTCTTTTTTGGAATTTTTGAAATTTCCCAAATTTCAATGAACGTTTAAAAAGAAAAAAGTAGTTAAAAACTACTTTTTCTTCTTGTGACGGTTAGCTCTCGCTCTTTTCTTACGTTTGTGAGTAGCTACCTTATGTCTTTTTCTTTTTTTACCACTTGGCATAATCGTTTAGATTTTATGATTAATAATATTATTTTGCTTCGTTATTTGTTTTTACTCCTTCTACAAAAACTTTTGCAGGTTTAAAAGCAGGAATGTTGTGAGCAGGTATTTTAATTGTAGTGTTCTTAGAGATATTTCTACCTGTTTTCTCAGCTCTTGTCTTTACGATAAAGCTACCAAAACCTCTTAAATATACATTGTCTCCAGTTTCTAAAGAAGTTTTTACTTCCTCCATAAAAGTCTCTACAGTTGCTTGAACATCACCTTTTTCAAGACCTAATTTTTCTGAAATTTTTGCTACGATATCTGCTTTCGTCATTTTCTTTCCTATTTATTATTTTGTAATAATTTTTTTGAGTGTGCAAATATATGAATTTAAAAAACAATTATTCAAGCTAATTCATTAAAATTTAATTACATAAACTTTTACTTTTGTAAACAAATATTTAATAATGAATTTCTATAACTTATTAATAAACTGGTATTTAGAAAACAAACGTGATTTGCCTTGGCGAAATACCACTAATCCATACCTGATTTGGCTCTCAGAAATTATGCTACAACAGACTCGAGTAGCGCAGGGAATGCCTTATTTTTTGTCTTTTACGAGCGCTTTTCCAACCGTTTTTGATTTGGCAAAAGCCGATGAAGAACAAGTTTTAAAACTTTGGCAAGGATTAGGCTATTATTCTCGTGCACGCAATTTGCATAAAACGGCTCAATATATAGCGACTGAATTAAACGGAGTTTTTCCAGATAATTATAAAGATTTATTACAGCTTAAAGGTGTGGGCGAATACACCGCAGCGGCAATTGCTTCTTTTTCTTATGATGAAGCTGTTCCTGTGGTGGATGGAAATGTTTTTAGAGTGCTTTCTCGTTGTTTTGATTTAGAAAGCGATATTGCTTTGGCTTCCGCCAAAAAAGAATTTGCGGCTCTGGCTTTCGAATTAATGCCAAAAGACAATCCTGCTATTTTTAATCAGGCAATCATGGAATTTGGCGCTTTGCAATGTGTGCCTAAGAGTCCTAATTGTGGTGTTTGTGTTTTTAATACAAGTTGTGCGGCTTTGCAAAAAAAGAAAGTCGATCAGTTGCCAGTGAAATCAAAGAAAATAAAAGTAAGGAATAGATACTTTAATTATTTGATGCTTTCGGATGTGGAGGAGAAGACTTTAATTCAGAAACGTACAGCAAAAGGAATTTGGCATAACTTATATGAATTTCCGTTGATTGAAACTTTGCAAGAAGAAGATTTTCAATTTGTGTCCAATGCTGTTCAGCAAGAATCTATTTTTACTAATCCTATTATTAGTATGCGGGCTTGTAACGAAAAAAGTATAGTACATAAGCTATCGCATCAGCATTTGCATATTAAATTTTGGAAGTTAAATGTAAAAGGAAAGGTAGAAAATGGAATTACAAAAGAGCAGTTGAGGCAATATCCTTTTCCTATTGTAATCCATAATTTTATTGAATCGGAATAAAATAGCAGAGCAAAAAAATGTATCTTTGGGATAGATACCCCATATATTATATTTATGAACGGAACATTAAATAAGGTAATGCTAATTGGTCATCTTGGTGACGAAGTTAAGATGCACTATTTTGAGGCTGGTAATTGTATTGGACGATTTCAATTGGCTACCAACGAAGTGTATATTAACAAAACGACCAATGAAAAAATTACTTCGACCGAATGGCATAATTTAGTGGTTCGAAATAAAGCAGCCGAAATATGTGAAAAGTATTTGTCAAAAGGAGATAAGATTTATGTGGAAGGAAGAATTAAATCCCGTCAATGGCAAGCAGAAGATGGTACAATGAGACATACTACTGAAATTCAGGTGACCGAATTTACTTTTCTGTCAACTAAAAAAGAGACTGAATTCAATAAACCAATTCAGAGTTCAGAATCCGCAAAAAATACTAACTTTGACACACCAAATAAAGGCTTACCTATCAATGATTTGCCTTTTTAATGTTTAACTAATCTTTTTTAATTTGGACCCAGAGCCCAGTTTGAATTTTGTATCTACGGTAGATTTTAATCTATTGTTTGGCTTCGCCGGAATATTTGTATTACTTTTTTGTTCTGCAGTAGTTTCGGGAGCCGAGGTTGCCTTGTTTTCGCTGTCGCAAAAAGATATTGATGATACCCTTCAAGAAAATCTTTCGACAGGAAAAATCCTTTCAGCACTTTTAGAAAGACCTAAAAAATTACTAGCAACCCTTCTTGTGGCTAATAATTTTATTAATATAGGAGTGGTTATTTTGTTCTCCTTCATTGGTTCCGATTTGTTTTCGGCTATTTCTTCGCCTGTATTAAAATTTATTCTGGAGGTTATCGTTGTTACTTTTTTATTGTTGCTTTTTGGTGAAGTTATGCCTAAAGTGTACGCTAGTAGGAACAATGTTAAATTCGCCAAGAAGATTGCTTATCCTATTTTAGTGTTGGATAGTTTGCTTTCGCCAATTAGTATTCCCATGCGTGCAGCAACGGTTTATTTGCATAATAAATTAGGGAAACAAAAGACTAATTTTTCGGTTGACCAATTATCTCAAGCTTTAGAGCTTACTTCAACAGAAGAAACTTCTACTGACGAACAAAAAATTTTAGAGGGAATTGTTTCTTTCGGAAATACAGATACCAAGCAGGTTATGAGTCCTAGGATTGATATTTTTGCTTTGGAAATTACAGAGCTTTTTGCTGATGTTTACGTTAAAATTGTAGACAAAGGTTATTCTAGAATTCCAGTGTATCGCGATAATATTGATCAAATTGAAGGTGTTTTGTTTGTTAAAGATTTATTGCCACATTTAGATAAACAAGATTTTGAATGGACTACATTAATGAGAGAGCCATTTTTTGTTCCTGAGAATAAGAAACTGGATAATTTATTAAAGGATTTTCAGTCTATGAAAAGCCATCTTGCTATTGTGGTGGATGAATATGGTGGGACTTCGGGATTGGTTTCTTTAGAGGATGTAATCGAGGAGATTGTTGGGGATATTAGCGATGAGTTTGATGATGAAGATATTAATTTCTCCCAAATTGACGATAGGAATTACCTTTTTGAAGGCAAGATAAACCTGAAGGATTTCTATAGAATTATTGATGTTGACGAAGAATTATTCGAAGAGAAGAAAGGAGAGGCCGAAACTTTGGCAGGATTTATTTTAGAGATTTCGGGGAATTTTCCAGCTAAGGGGCAAAAAATTGCCTTTGAGAATTGCTTGTTTACCATTGAGGTTGTAGATAAAAAACGTATCAAACAGATAAAAGTAACTATTGATGTTTAATTTAAAAGATGTAGCTAAAAAAAGAATTGCTGTTCAATGTAATGTAGTACTTGTTTTTTTAGGTTTAGTGTTGTTTTCGAGTTGTAAAGATGAGGTGTTGCCTAAGCCGTCAAGTTATTTGCGTTTGGATTATCCAATGGCTGAATATGTGAATTTTGAAAATCAATGTCCGTTTACTTTTCAGATGAATTCGAAAGCAATTATAAAAGGAGAGAAGGATTGTGGTTTTACAATTAGCTATCCAAAAATGAAAGCTACTATTTATTTGACCTACAAGCCAGTAAATAATGATTTGAATAAGTTGTTGAGAGATGCTCAAAAACTAACTTTTGAACATGTTATTAAGGCCGATGATATTTTAGAGCAGCCTTATTTAAATCCTCAAAAAAAGGTGTACGGAATGTTTTATCAGGTGGATGGAAATGCGGCAACTAACTCACAGTTTTATGCTACGGATAGTACGAAGCATTTTATAACAGCTTCGGTTTATTTTTATGCAAAACCTAATTTTGACTCTGTTATGCCAGCGGCGAGTTATATCAAAAATGATATGCAGCATTTAATGGAAACCTTATCTTGGAAATAATGAAGTTTAAAATTTTCTTTTATTTGCTTACGGCGGTGCTGTTAGTATATTTCTATTTTGCGGATTATTTAGCTACTATCTGCATTGGAGATACTTATCTTTTAATCAGCTATTTTTATTTTGTATTGATTTTTATACTTCTTGGAAGTTTGTTTTTTGTTTTCAAAAAGAAAAAACTTTAGATAATATATAAAAAAAAGTATCTCTTTTTACGGAGATACTTTTCTTGGTTGTTATCGCTTTATTCGCTTGTTTTGCGGGATATTTATAATTCCTGCACCATCAACGAGCCATTTTTTGTTTGTCAATTTGACTTTTATATTTAGTAAGAATTCGTTCGAATCTTTACTTTTAAAAGTAATATAATTATCCTCATTGTCAATTTTAGAAACTTCAAAACCTTTTTCAGGATAATCTTGAGCGTCAAAAATGGGGTCAAAATCTAAGCTTAATTCAGGGTCTTCTTTTTCAGCATCTTTAATTAGAGTTTCGTATGAATTTTTAAAATCTTCTGTAACTGAAGTACTTTTTTTAATCCATTCTTCGATATTTATGTCGCTCTTTTTTAATATTATTTTATTAGATAATTCCGTATAATCATTAAGAAATTGCAACGCAATACTTGCATCTATTTCAGTTTTTGGTTTTTTATTTGAACTTTCAATATCTAATTTGTTTTCTGTTTTTTTATTACAAGATAGAAGTATGAAAATCATTAAAAAGGATAGAATGTTTTTCCTCATTTTTTACTTAAAAACGGGTTTCTCTATAGGATTGCCATATTTATCAAAATATGAAATAGGAATTTTTAGTTTTTCTAATCCTGGAATCACATCTTTACCTTTACCTACAATAACTATTCGGCTATTGTCTATTAGGAAATATTTGTTGGCTGCTTTTTGCACTTCTTCTTTAGTGACTGCATTGATGTTTTTTATGTAGTTCTCATAAAAATCGGCTGGTAAATCTTCTGTTTCAGTATTCAAAGCATATCTAGCTACCGACTCAGGCTTTTCGGCTTTCATTACAAATCGACCAATATAACCTGCTTTAGCGTTGTCGAGTAGTTCGGTAGTTACTTTTTCGTCTCTGATTCTTTTGATTTCTTTGATAAACTCAACCACGGCGCTATCGGTTACGCTGTTTTTTACTGCCGAAGACGATCTTACATTGGTTACATATTTTCCTGCTCCTATATTAGAGCTAGCGCCATAAGTCCATCCGTGAGCTTCTCTTAAATTCATGTTCAGGTAGCTGTTAAAGCCTCCTCCTAAAATGTAACTTGCAATGACCGCAGGAAAGAAATCTTTGTCGTTCATTTTTAAATTATAAGTATTTACTAATGAAATTTCAGATTGAACTGCATTAGGAACATCTATAAAGTTAATTTGTGTTGTGGCAACATTTTTAGGATCAGGGTAGATGATGTTATTTGAAGTTGTTTTTTTCCAAGAACTA
>JAZJZW010000030.1:85802-88165 GCA_040389425.1 Bacteroidota bacterium
GAAACCAATATCCGGACAGTCTACATTCATCACTTTTTTCCAAGAACTAAAAAGTTGTTCGATGACTGGTTTTATTTCTGCGTATTTAATGTCGCCAACAATAGCTAAATAGGCATTCTGTGGAACGAAATTAGTATTGTAGTTTTTGATAACATCTTCAAGAGTGATGTTTTTCAATGTTTCTTCGGTCATGAATTCTCCTGCTGGATGATTTTTACCAAAAGACAGCGCGCTAACTAAACGAGATGCAATCGAAGAAACACTTTTTTCTTGCGATCGTAATCCTTCTAGTGATTTGGCCTTTTCTTTGTCTAATTCTTCTTGGGTAAATTTTGGGTCTAAAGCGCCATAGGCTAAAAGTTCTAAGGTGCGTTTTGAAAATTTAGAAAGTGAGCTGGCATAAGCACTGTTAGAGCTAAATGACATGGTGGTGCCCATGAAATCAACTTCTTCATTAAAATCTTCTTTTGAGATTTTAGTACTGCCGTTTCCTATTAGGTTGCTGCATAATTCGTCAACACCTTTTTTATTTCCTTCTGCAAATGGTGGGTTGTCAATGGTAAGGTTAAAGGTAACTTTAGGTAATTTATGATTTTCAACAATCATTACCTTGAGTCCGTTAGCTAAAGTAAAGCTTTGTGGTTTTTTTATATTTACTACAGGTGGTTTTCCTGGTAGGGGTTGTTTGCGTTCTTGTGCTTGCATGATTGCGGTAACTATTATTAAAATGAATAATATACTTGATTTTTTCATGATTCGAAATGGCTTAGTTTTCGTTCTTTTGGGTACTTGGAACATAATCTAAAATCAATCGCTGATTTGGATTTAGATATTTTTTAGCAATTGCTCTAATCTCTTCTCTGGTGATAGAATGATAGATGTCAATATCAGTGTTGATTAAATTAATGTCGCCGTAGAGTAGGTGGTATTTAGCTAAATTCTCGGCAATTCCTTCCACACTTGAATTTTGATTGACATATTGGTTTTCAAATTGATTCAATAATTTTTGATAATCTTTCTCAGAAATTAAATCGGTTTGAATTTTTACAATTTCTTCGTCTATTTCTTTTAGTAAATCTTCGCCGGTAAAAGTTGCCATTGGTAATCCATAAAGAATATACATGCCATAGTCTTCTTCGTTAAAACTTACGGCTCCAATTTGTAAAGCCTTCTTCTTATCGTCAACAATTTTCTTGTATAATTTAGAGCTTTTTCCGTCGCTTAAATAAGAAGAGATAAAATCCAAAACACGTGCATCTCTGGTTTTCATTGATGGTGTTCTGTAAGCAGCCACCAACATTGGAATTTGGATGTTTGGGTCTACGTGAGTTGCTTTTATGGTTTCGGTTATTGGTTTTTCAATAAATGTTTCTTTTTTTATTGCTGCACCTTTTTTAATTGGTCCAAAATAGTTTTGAATCCATTCTTTGGCTTGTTTTTCTTCGAAATCGCCTGCAACTACTAGAACAGCATTATTAGGAATATAGAATTTTTCGTTAAAAGCTTTGAAATCTTCAAGTTTTGCTGAATTTAAATGTTCTATAGAGCCTATTGTTGTCCAGCGATACGGGTGGTTGACGAATAAGTTTTCTTTAACTGCCGATATAATTTTGCCGTAAGGCTGGTTGTCATAGCGCGAATTTTTCTCTTCTTTAATTACTCCTTTTTGAGTGTCAACTCCAATTTGGTTTATCACAGGATGCATCAGTCTTTCGGATTCCATCCAAATAGCTAATTCTAAATTATTAGAAGGGAAAACTTCATAATAATAGGTTCGGTCATCCGAAGTATTGGCATTATTTACTCCGCCATTAGCAGTGACAATATTAAACCATTCGCCTCTTTTGATGTTTTTAGTGCCTTCAAATAAAAGGTGTTCAAAAAAATGAGCAAAACCAGTTTTGTTTGGATTTTCGTCTTTAGAACCTACATGGTACATCACCGAAGTAATAACTACAGGTGCGCTGTTGTCTTGATGCAAAATAACATGCATGCCATTGTCTAGGTCATATTCTTTGAAAGCTATTTTTTGAGCTGTGGCTACACCACCAAGTAAAAGCGCAGTACTAATTGCCATTATAGTTTTTTTCATATAAGATTAATAAAAAATAAGGTTGCAATACTTAACGAGTAATATTGTTAGTCCAAAAATACTTTTTTTTAGTCTTGATTGTATAACAGAAGTTTTTTTAACAAAAATATAAGTCGGAATTCGGTTTCTAATATGTTGAAAATAAAGAAAAAGAGAGAATAAATAATTTTTTAAATTTAGTGATTGTGTGATAAAAAAATAATTGTATATTTGCATCCTTAAAAATCAATAAATCAATTTGGTATGTATGCAATCGTAGAGATAGCAGGGC
>JAZJZW010000031.1:0-30017 GCA_040389425.1 Bacteroidota bacterium
TTATGGGGTTCATAAAACAAGATTGCAGTGCATAGCGGGAAATAGCTCCAAAAAACACATACATATATATGTATAATGAATAGAGAATTGAAATACACACTAAACATACTATAATATATATTGTATGTATTTTTCTAATACTCTATATTTGCACTCTCAAAATTAAACTAACAATGATTAAGATTACTTTGCCCGATGGGTCAGTTAGAGAGTTTGCGCCAGGCGTGACTCCGATGGATGTTGCTAAAAGCATTAGCGAAGGATTTGCAAGAAATGTAATTTCGGCTTCTTTCAATGGTACAACCATAGAAACAGTAACTCCTTTGACCACCGACGGCAGTCTTATATTATATACCTGGAATGACGAGGGCGGTAAAAAAGCTTTCTGGCATTCTACTTCTCACGTGATGGCACAGGTTCTAGAGGAAATGTATCCTGGAATCAAACTAACACTTGGACCAGCTATTTCAAATGGATTCTATTATGATGTAGATTTTGAAGAACAAAAAATAACTGAAGCTGACTTTAAGAAAATCGAAGATCGTGTTCTTGAAATTTCAAGAGGAAAACACGAATTCACATTACGCCCAGTTACCAAAGCAGCAGCTTTAGAACTATATAAAGACAACGTTTACAAAACAGAGTTGATTTCGAATCTTGAAGATGGAACAATTACTTTTTGTGATCACGATACTTTTACCGACTTATGTCGTGGAGGACACATTCCGAACACAGGACTTATCAAAGCTATGAAAGTAATGAGCGTTGCTGGTGCATACTGGCGCGGTGATGAAAAAAACAAACAACTTACTCGTGTTTACGGAACTTCGTTTCCTAAACAAAAAGATTTGACAGAATACTTAGCTTTGCTTGAAGAAGCAAAACGCAGAGATCATAGAAAACTAGGAAAAGAATTAGAATTGTTTGCTTTCTCTCAAAAAGTAGGTCAAGGATTGCCGTTATGGTTACCAAAAGGTGCTGCACTTAGAGATCGTTTAGAACAATTTTTAAAGAAAGCACAAAAGAAAGCTGGATACGAGCAGGTGGTTACTCCACATATTGGCCAAAAAGAACTTTATGTAACTTCTGGTCACTATGCAAAATATGGAGCTGACAGTTTCCAACCAATAAGCACTCCAGCTGAAGGCGAAGAGTTTTTATTAAAACCAATGAACTGCCCTCACCACTGTGAAATATACAATGTAAGACCTTGGTCATACAAAGACCTTCCTAAGCGTTATGCTGAATTTGGAACCGTATATAGATATGAGCAATCTGGCGAATTACATGGTTTGACTCGCGTAAGAGGATTTACTCAGGATGACGCCCACATTTTTTGTACTCCGGAACAACTGGACGAAGAGTTCAAGAAAGTAATTGACCTTGTACTTTATGTTTTTGGTTCATTAGGTTTCGAAAACTTTACAGCTCAAATTTCGTTAAGAGATAAAGAAAACAGAGAAAAATACATTGGTACAGATGAAAACTGGGAGAAAGCAGAAAATGCAATTATAAATGCCGCTGCTGACAAAGGATTAAACACCATTGTTGAATATGGCGAAGCTGCTTTCTATGGCCCAAAATTAGATTTCATGGTAAAAGATGCCCTTGGAAGAAAATGGCAACTAGGAACTATTCAAGTTGACTATAACCTACCTGAGCGTTTTGACCTAACTTACAAAGGATCAGATAACGAGCTACACCGACCAGTAATGATTCACAGAGCACCTTTTGGTTCTATGGAACGTTTTATAGCTATTTTACTAGAACACACAGCAGGAAATTTCCCGCTTTGGTTAATGCCGGAACAGGCTATTATCTTGTCTTTGAGCGAGAAATATGAAAATTATGCTAAAAAAGTTTTAGAATTGCTAGAAAATCACGAAATTCGCGGGCTGGTTGATAACCGTAACGAGACAATTGGTAAGAAAATTAGGGATGCTGAATTGCAAAAAATCCCGTTTATGCTGATTGTAGGTGAGGAAGAAGAGAAAAATGGCACTATCTCAATCCGTCGTCAAGGACAAGAAGGAAAAGGAAATATCAGCGTTACAATTGAAGAATTTGCTTCGATTGTAAACGAAGAAATAAACAAAACATTAAAAGTATTTACAGTTTAACTTAAATTTTAAAGTCATAGCAATAAGAAGCAACAGAGGTTTTCAACCTCGCGTAGAAAAAAAGGATGCCCACAGAATCAATAATAACATTCGTGGTCTACAGGAAGTACGTCTTGTAGGAGAAAATATAGAGCCTGGAGTTTTTAAACTTTCAGAGGCTTTAAGATTAGCTGATGAATTCGAATTAGATTTAGTCGAAATTTCTCCTAATGCTGATCCACCAGTTTGTAAAATTATGGATTACAAGAAATTTGTTTACGAGCAAAAAAAGCGTGACAAAGTCTTGAAAGCGAAATCATCACAGGTTACTGTAAAAGAAATTCGTTTTGGTCCTCAAACAGATGAGCATGATTATGAATTTAAGAGAAAGAACGCTGAAAAATTCTTAAAAGAAGGTGCTAAATTAAAAGCATTTGTATTCTTTAAAGGGCGTTCAATTATTTATAAAGATCAAGGTCAAATCTTATTATTAAGATTAGCTACAGATTTAGAAGAGTTTGGTAAAGTAGAAGCTATGCCAGTTCTTGAAGGAAAGAGAATGATTATGTTCATTGCTCCGAAGAAAAAAAAGTAAGCAGTTAGCAGTAGCTTTTTTCAGACTGAAAATTGAAAACCGACACTGAAAACTAAAAAATAAGTAAGTAAGAATAAATTAAAACACTAGGAAAAAATGCCTAAAATGAAAACCAAATCTAGCGCCAAGAAACGTTTTAAAGTTACTGGTTCTGGAAAAATTAAAAGAAAACACGCTTTTAAAAGTCACATCTTGACTAAAAAATCTAAGAAACGTAAATTAGCTTTGACCCACTCAGCGCTAGTTCACTCTACAGATATGAAAAGCATCAAACAACAATTAAGAATTATCTAATCGACAATTAATTGTCAATTAAATAATCCTTTAGGTTAAAACAATTAAATTATAACCTTGGAGTATGGCTGTAAGTTCCCTTGATTAAATTCGGGACGCCTGCTACAAAAAAACAATAAAATTATGCCAAGATCGGTAAATTCAGTTGCTAAAAGAGCAAGAAGAAAAAAAATAATGAAGCAAGCCAAAGGTTTCTTTGGTAGACGTAAAAACGTTTGGACAGTTGCAAAGAATGCGGTAGAAAAAGCAATGTGCTATGCATACCGTGACAGAAAAGTGAACAAAAGAAATTTCCGTGCTTTATGGATTCAACGTATCAACGCTGGAGCTAGATTAGAAGGAATGTCTTATTCACAATTCATGGGGAAAGTAAAAGCTAACGGAATCGAATTGAACAGAAAAGTTCTTGCTGATTTAGCTATGAACCACCCAGAAGCTTTCAAAGCTGTACTTAATAAAGTAAAATAAACGTTTTATCAACTCAATTTAAGACTACTTACTTATATAAAAATCCCCTCTCGAAAGATTGGGGATTTTTTTTTAAAACGAGTACATAAAAGCCTAGCACATATAGAAAAACCATTTTTATAGCATTATATAAATCTGTATTTTCGTACTATGATACTTAAAAATTTCCATTCCTCAATTCATATCATTTTAATTATTCTTTTTTTCTCTCTTCAATCCTGTGAGAAGAAAAGACAAGTTGTTAGCAATACAAAGTATGATTCAAAACTGATTGATACGTACTTCAAAAAAGCGGATAAATTTTATGATGACTCAAAATACGACAGTGCTTTCTATTATGCAAATAAAACGAAGCTACTAATTAGTCCCGTAAAAGAATTTAAAAAATACAAGACTACAATGTTTATCTTGATAACATCCCAGCAACTTCAAGGGGATTATTCTGGCGCTGAGAGTTCTATTGTAGAAGCATTATCGCATATTGAAAAATCAAATAACGAGAAATCTAAATGGAAATACTATGGGATGTTAGCTAGTAATTACTCACATCTTAACAATTATACTGACGCTATATATTATCACAAAAAAGCATCTTCATACAATGTTGGTAAAGCAAAAAGACTCTCCGAAATCATTAATATAGGCCATACTTACATTCTTTTAAAACAATTTGAAAAAGCCATCAAAATATTTGAGCCCCTACAAAAAGAACAAGAAATAAAAAAGAACAACCATTACTATTCTACTCTTTTAAACAATTTAGGTTATTGCTATTTTAAAAAAGGCAATCCAATTGCTATTACATTATTAAATCAATCATTGGAAATAAATTCTAATATAGATTCAACCGTTGATGATGATTATGGTTTAACAGCCAATTATTATTATTTGTATGAGTACTATCTAAAATACGACAAAACGAAAGCTATCAAATATGCAAATCTTCTCTATCAAAAAGCTACAGAATACAACAATCCTGATGATCGGTTACTAGCCCTAAGTTTATTAATAAAACATAGTAGAGGAGAAGAATTAAAGAAATATTCACTGAATTATATCCAGATTAATGATACTATTACCAAAGTAAGACAAAAGGCAAAGAACTATTTTGCAAAAATAAAATACGACTCAAAAAAAGAAAAAGAGGAAAATCAAAAATTAAAAGCCGAAAAACAACTACAGCAACAATTAGATAAAAACAAAAACATTCTAATTACTTCTATAATTGTAATTCTGTTAATTGTTTCTGGTTTTATTTATTACTATTTAATTGAAAGGAATAAAAAAGAAAAAATTCAAACCGCCTATAATACTGAAACTCGAATTGCTAAAAGATTGCATGACGAACTAGCTAATGATATTTTTCAAACCATCGCTTTTGCTGAAACTCAGGATTTATCCTCAACAAATAACACTGGAAAAATACTCGACAGCTTGGACAATATCTATGCTACAACCAGAAATCTTTCCAGAGAAAATAGTCAGATTGAAACAGGAAAACTTTTCGAAGCAAATTTAAAAGAGATGATTTCGGGTTTCAATAATAACTCAATAAATCTTATGATTAATGGATTAGATGAAATCGATTGGATAACTATAGAAAACTTTAAAAAAATAAGTATTTATCGTGTACTCCAAGAACTATTAGTAAATATGAAAAAGCACAGTCAATGTAGCTTGGTCATTGTTACATTTAAAAAGCAAGAAAACAATTTACTTCTCAATTATTTTGACAATGGCATAGGTATAAATCTTGAAAAAAAAATCAATAAAAATGGTCTCGAAAATATAGAAAGTCGTATTATAGCTATCAATGGAAGTATTACTTTTGATAGTAAACCCAACAATGGAGTTAAGATAAATATGGTAATTCCAGTTTAATTTTTATCAAAATCTAAATATGTATTCTTCTAAAATAGTCTTGAAGGAAAAACGATTTTTCGTTTTTTATACTTTTTTGGTAACTCTATTTTTCTCTCTACAATCCTGTGAGAAGAAAAAAGAAGTAGTTAGTAATACTAAGTATGATTCAAAACTGATTGATAAGTACTTTAAAAAAGCGGATAAATTTTATGATGACTCAAAATACGACAGTGCTTTTTATTATGCCAATAAAACGAAGCTACTAATTAGTCCTGAAAAAGAATTTAAAAAATACACCACTACGATGTTTATTTTGATAACATCTCAACAACTTCAAGGAGACTATTCTGGTGCTGAGAGTACTATTGTAGAAACACTTTCGTTTTTAGAAAAAACAAAAGAAGACAAATACAAACATAAATTTAATAATATCCTCGCTTACAATTACATGTCCCAATCAAATTATGATGATGCTTTATATTATTATAAAAAAGGAATAACTTATACTATCAATAAAAAACGTAAATTATTAAGCATACTTAATATTGGTCATATTTATAAAGAGAAACAACAGTTCAAAAAAGCTATTCAAAAACTAGAACCTCTACTAAATGAGCTAGAAATAAAAAAAAATAAAAGTTATACTTCTGCTATTTTAAATGACTTAGGTTATTGTTATTTTAAAACAGGTAATCCAAATGCTATTAGTTATTTAAATCAATCATTGCAAATGAGTTTAAATATGGATTCAACTGCCGATGACGATTATGGTTTAACAGCCAATTATTATTATTTGTACGAGTACTATCTAAAATATGATAAAGAGAAAGCTATTAAGTACGCAAACTTACTCTATCAAAAAGCTACAGAATACAACAATCCTGACGATCGTTTATTAGCCCTAAGCTTATTAATAAAACATAATACAGGAGAAGAATTAAAGAAATATTCACTGAATTATATTCACATTAATGATAGTATTACAAATGTAAGGCAAAAAGCAAAGAACTATTTTGCAAAAATAAAATACGACTCTAAAAAAGAAAAAGAGGAAAATCAGAAATTAAAGGCTGAAAAAGAACTTCAACAGGAATTAGATAAAAACAAAAACACTCTAATTACTTTTATAATTGTAATACTATTAATCATTTCGGGATTCATCTATTACTATTTGATTGAAAGAAATAAAAAAGAAAAGCTACAAACCGCCTATAATACCGAAACCCGAATTGCTAAAAAACTGCATGACGAACTAGCAAATGATATTTTTCAGACCATAGCTTTTGCTGAAACTCAGGATTTATCTTCGGTTAGTAATACCGAAAAATTACTTGACAGCTTAGACAATATCTATGCTACGACAAGAAATCTTTCCAGAGAAAATAGCCAGATTGAAACTGGAAAGCTTTTCGAAGCTAATTTAAAAGAGATGATTTCTGGTTTCAATAATAATTCAATAAATCTTATGATTAATGGATTAGATGATATCGATTGGATAAACATAGAAAACATTAAAAAAATTAGTATTTATCGTGTACTTCAAGAATTATTAGTGAACATGAAAAAGCACAGCCAATGTAACTTAGTCATAGTTTCATTTAAAAAACAAGAAAAGAATTTACTTCTCAATTACTTTGACAATGGTGTAGGAATAGATTTTGGAAAAAAGATTAACAAAAATGGGCTCAAAAATGCAGAAAATCGTATTATAGCTATCAATGGAAGTATTACTTTTGATAGTAAACCCAACAATGGAGTTAAGATAAATATGGTAATTCCGCTATAATTAAATCAATATGTTTCAAAAAGTATTAATCGCCGAAGATTTAGATTCTATTAGCCAAACCATCATACATACATTGGAAACTTTGACGATAAATAATATTGAACATGTAAAATATTGTGACGATGCTTATCTAAAAATTAAAAAAGCACTATCAAAAGATGATACATTTGACTTACTTATAAGCGACTTGTCATTTAAACAAGACCATCGAGAAAACAAACTTACTAATGGTGAAGAGCTCATTGGAGCCGTAAAAAAAATCCAACCAAATATTAAAACCATTGTATTCTCTATAGAAGACAAATCATTTAAAATAAAATCATTATTTAATGATCTTGAAATAGATGCTTATGTGGTAAAAGGTCGAAATAGCGTTCAAGATTTAAAAAAAGCAATTATAGGTATTTATAATAATGAGACTAGAATTCTTTTGCCAGAAACAACAACAGATAAATCAATAATTGAAATAGAAGCTTATGATATTTCGCTATTAAAACTATTGTCAAATGGTTTACTAATAAACGAGATTGCAACTGAATTTAAAAAACTGAATATAGTACCCAACGGAAATAGTAGTATTGAAAAACGTCTAAATAAACTAAAAATATACTTCAAAGCAAACAATAATGTACATCTTATTGCTATTGCAAAAGACATGGGTCTAATCTAAAATCCAACTCATACTTTCTTAATCACTAATCGTTTACAGCTTATATAATTTCTTTTTATAAAAAGTGTAGTATTTACGGTTTTCCGTAAAAAAGTCATTTTTAATAATCCTAATTTTGGTATTAATTCTATTAAAACCAATTAAAATGCCCCATTTTTCAGGCGAAAATTTAGCTTATACTGGTCATAATACCATTCCTAATTTTAACAATCCTAATCCAGCGCAAGTTTTAGAAGATAAAATTGAATTCACCCAGATTCCTGCTATAAAAAATATTTTTAAAATTATCTTTATTGGATTATTATTTTGCTATTCTTCTTGTAAAAACGAAGATAATAATGTCCAAACTTTAGCAATAAATCAGCAGTCAAGAAATCTTTATTTAAATAATATTGAGAAAAGACATATTGCTTCTAACAAAGAGCAATTCTATTATTATTCGTCAGCAAATAATAAAAAATACAATTATCGTGTCACTGGATTAGATGAAAATGGAAATAGTGTAAACGGAGTCATTAATCTTGAAAATGAAATAGCTATTGGGCTTTTAAGAGGAAGTGACAATACTGAAATTGAAATTATCAGCGAACAAATTAATGCAAATAGAATAATTGCAACCGATATTAATGGATTCGAATACAAATTAAAAGTAGACGAATAAAACACTATTAGGTTTTTTGTTTTTTCTTTCTGGCTGCAGGAAACAAAACATTATTCAAAATCAACCGATAACCTGGAGAATTAGGATGTAAATCTAAAACTGTTGGATTATCTCCCACTTTATGCTGATAATCCTCGGGATCATGTCCGCCATAAAAAGTAAACATCCCCTTCCCTTTTTCTCCGTGAATGTATCTTGCTTCGCCATTTAGTTCGCAAGTTCCCAAAATCAACACATTTGACTTTATTAATTTAGCATCAAAAGCGGTTGTTTGCCCCATAAATCCTTTAACGAGTTGGGTATGATTTTGACAAAGCATACTCGGAATTGGATCCCATTTTGCCGAAAACTCCATTAAAGTAAAATAATCTTTCTCCATAGGAACCATTCTTTTTTCAGTCATGTCAATATCTGAAAATTCATATTTCTCAGGACTTCTTTCTAAAGTAAAATCTTTAAAGGCGAAAGAATTATTATAATTCAATTTAGATTGATAATTAGCTTCACTAGGATCTCCATCAAACATTGATTCGCAAATATCAACACCATCAGCCGATAAAGCAATATCAAAACTATCAGTTGCTGAACACATCGCAAACATAAATCCACCACCAATTACAAAATCTCTAATTTTTTTAGCAACAGCTGCTTTTTCTTGAGAAACTTTTGCATAACCCAATTTGGCAGCAAGATTTTCAGCCTCTTTTTTTTGCTCTATATACCAAGGTACATTTCGATAAGAACCATAAAATTTACCATATTGACCAGTAAAATCTTCGTGATGCAAATGCAACCAATCATAAAGAACCAATTGATCGCTTAAAACTTCTTCATCATAAATAGCAGTAAAGGGAATTTCGGCATAGGTTAAGACCAAAGTAACTGCATCATCCCAAGGCTGTTTTCCTTTAGGTGTATAAACTGCAACTTTAGGTGCTTTTTCAAGGATTACATTTTCCATGTTTTGGGATGGACTTGCAATTTCATTTAAAATAGACTGCTCTTCACCATCAGAAAGAATTTCGAAACTTACGCCTCTAATTTGACATTCTTTTCTAATTTCAGTTGCATCGGGTAACAAAAAGGAGCCACCACGATAATTTAACAACCAACTTGCTTTGTATTTTTTGTCTAAACACCAATAAGTAATTCCATAGGCTTTTAGATGATTTTGTTGCGAATTTTCATCCATTGGCAACAAAATAAAAGAAGCCTTTACCGAAAAAGAAATGAGGATAATAAAAAGTACGGCTGTTTTCTTGAAAACCATTGGACTGTTTTATTTCAAATATACGCTTTTATCTTAAAAAGGCATATCGTCGTCATCGTCATCGTTCAAGTTACTTCCAAAAGCTTCATGAGGTGATGGCAAATTTTTAGTAATAAAAGCGTTCTCATCCTGATTCATTGATGATGGTAAATCAGCATCATAGCCTCCGCTATAATCATCTAAATTATCAAATTTACCTAAGTGACCTATAAATTTCAAACGAACGTTTTCAATTCCACCATTACGGTGTTTAGCAATCATAATTTCGGCTTGTCCAGTTGTAGGAGCTGCTTCATCATCATCCCATTCGTCAATTTTATAATATTCAGGACGGTATAAGAAAGATACAATATCGGCATCTTGCTCAATCGCTCCCGATTCACGAAGATCCGAAAGCAACGGTCGCTTACTAGATCCACGGGTTTCAACCGCACGAGATAACTGCGAAAGTGCAATTACAGGAACGTTCAATTCTTTTGCTAAAGCTTTCAAATTTCGGGAAATTGTAGAAATCTCCTGCTCACGATTTCCTCCTCCTTTTCCATTTCCTCCAGCTGTCATCAACTGCAAATAATCGATAATGATAATTTTAATTCCGTGTTGAGAAACCAAACGTCTGGCTTTAGCACGTAAATCAAAAATAGAAAGCGAAGGCGTATCATCAATAAACAAAGGTGCTTTTTCTAAGTCTTTTACCTTAGTACTCAACATCGTCCATTCATGTGGTTCTAATTTACCAGTACGTAATTTCTCTGAAGACAAACCAGTTTCAGACGAAATCAAACGAGTAATTAACTGTACCGATGCCATCTCTAAAGAGAATAAAGCCACGGGATGTTTAAAATCAATAGCTATATTTCGTGCCATTGACAATACAAATGCTGTTTTTCCCATTGCAGGACGCGCAGCTATAATAATTAAATCACTTGGTTGCCAACCAGAAGTAAGCTTATCTAAGTTAGTAAAACCAGTTTCTACACCACTTAAACCTTCTTGTTTAGAAATTTCTTCAATACGTTTTTTAGCTTGTAAAACTAAACTTTGTGCAGTTTCTGAACTTCGTTTGATGTTCCCTTGAGTAACTTCATACAATTTAGATTCGGCACTATCTAATAAATTAAAAACATCCGTTGTTTCGTCATAGGCCTCTTCGATAATTTCTGAAGATATTCGAATTAAACTACGTTGAATAAATTTTTGAAGAATAATCCTGGAGTGAAATTCAATATGCGCCGAAGAGGATATTTTTTGCGTAAGCTGAATTAAATAATAATCGCCTCCAGCTAAATCTAATTTTCCGTTCTTTCTTAACTGTGCCGAAACCGTCAATAAATCTATAGGTTGCGTTTCGGTAAACAACTGAACAATTGCTTCAAAAATATGTTTGTGAGAATCTTTATAGAATGCGTCAGGCTGAAGGATATCAATTACATCATCAACTCCCTTTTTATCAATCATCATTGCACCTAGAACTGCTTCTTCTAACTCAATTGCTTGTGGTTGAAGTTTCCCTTTTTCCAGGCTTATAATTGTTGATTTATCCACCTTAACAGGCTTTACATTCTTGAAGTTTTCCATGGCACGAAAGTAACATAAATTTTAAAAAAAATACAGTTTAGTTATTACAACTATATGTTTATAACTAAGTCTTTTTTGTTTATAACCAAAAAAAATCCGCCTCGTTTGTAAACGAGACGGATTATATAATCTTAAACAGGATGCTTATTCTTTAAACTCTCCCATTTTAGTGTATTTATCCATTCTCTGAGCTATTAAATCAGCTGTTGATAAAACTTTCAATTCGTTGTATCCTTTTAGAATATATTCTTCAACTGTTCTAAAAGTTGTCTCTCTATCATAATGTGCTCCACCTAGAGGCTCTGGAATGATATCATCAACAAGGTTTTGTTTTTTCATATCAGCCGAAGTCAACTTCAAAGCATCAGCAGCTCTTTCTTTATATTCCCAGCTTTTCCATAAAATAGAAGAACAAGATTCTGGAGAAATAACCGAATACCAAGTATTTTCAAGCATAAAAACGCGATCTCCTACTCCAATTCCTAAAGCTCCTCCCGAAGCACCTTCACCAACAATGATGGTAATAATTGGCACTTTAAGCAAAACCATTTCGTAAATATTTCTTGCAATAGCTTCACCTTGTCCACGCTCTTCAGCTTCTAAACCTGGATAAGCTCCCGGAGTATCAATTAAAGTAATTACAGGAATACCAAACTTCTCCGCCATTTTCATCAATCGCAAAGCTTTGCGATAACCTTCAGGATTTGCCATCCCAAAGTTTCTATACTGACGTGTTTTAGTATTATATCCTTTTTGTTGACCAATAATCATAAAAGATTGACCACCTATTTTTCCTAAACCACCTATCATAGCTTTATCATCTTTAAAGCCTCGGTCTCCATGAAGTTCTAAAAAAGTATCTCCACAAAGTCCTCTAACGTGATCTAAAGTATAAGGTCTACTTGGATGCCTTGATAATTGCACACGCTGCCAAGCAGTAAGGTTTTCATAGATATTCTTTTTAGTCTCAATCAGTTTGTCATTGATTTGGTTACAAGTAGCTGTAACATCAACATCTGATTCCTGTCCAATAACTTGACATTTTTCTAACTGTTCTTCAAGTTCTTTTATTGGAAGCTCAAAATCTAAATATTCCATAGGATTTGTGCGTTATTATTTTATTTGGAAGTGCAAATATAAAATATTAAATCATTTACACCCTCTTATTTTTTATTTTAGTACTATTCGGCAAAGATACAATCTATACTAGTACTACTTTACAAAATGTCATTAAATCACCATTTACCTGATAATCAACATACAATGTTTTCATTTTCTCAATCTATTTTTGCCCTTTCATTTTATATTTTCTCTCTTTATACAAATAAGATGCAGTTGTAATATGCGCCAAAGCATCTTTAGCTAATTGAGGATTAAGCTTTGTTGGAACCAATACTGTATCATTTTTCATTTCAAACTGCAAAGGTTTTGTATTAGGCTGCAAAATAACAACCTGATTTTCAACTCTAAATGCGTTATTATCATGAAACTGCATAATAGCTCTTCCAGGAACATTAGCTGCTAACTTCATTAAATTTCTTCCTGGCATAGGATTATTAATATCCATTCCTATAAAACTAAATAAGGTAGGGGCAATATCTATCTGACTGCATAACTTTTCATATGGAACTCCCTTAGGCACATTAGGTCCAATAATTAAAGCTGGAATATGAAACTTATTAATAGGAACTAAATTCTTACCATAAGTTCTCGTATTGTGATCTGCAATAACTAGAAAAATAGTATTCTTGAAATAAGCTTCTTTTTTAGCCATTTCAAAAAACTTTCCAATAGAAAAATCGGCGTATTTCATCGCATTATTTACCGTATTTTTCTTTTTATCATATAATTTTATTCTTCCATCAGGAAATTCAAATGGCTCATGATTTGAAGTAGAAAACATTAAAGAAAAGAATGGTTTATTCCCCATGGATTTAAAATAACTATTGGCTTTGGTAACCAAATCCTCATCTGAATAGCCCCAAGTTCCTTTAAAAGCAATTTTAGACGCATCATAATCTTTCTCGTCAATAATTTTACTAAAGCCATTCCCATTGAAAAACGAAGCCATATTATCAAAGTTAGCCATCCCTCCGTAGATAAAACTAGTTTGGTAACCTTTTTCTCTTAAATTTTCGGCAAGGGTATAAAATCCTGTTTGCGAATTACTCATTTTCACCACACTCTCAGAAGGCGAAGGTAAAAATCCAGTAACTACAGCCTCAATACCTCTCACACTTCGAGTTCCGGTACAATATAAATTGGTAAACAACATTCCTTCCTTAGTCAGTTTATCAAATTCAGGAGTCAATGGCAATCCTCCTAAACTCCCTACATATTCTGCACCAAGGCTTTCCTGTAAAAAAACCACAACATTATAAGGTTTTGAAAGCTTTGTATCTGTTTTTTGCAAATGCATCAAAGGCAAATCAGCATCAGTAAAATCAGCTGGTGCAACATTCATGTATTTTTTCACCAGACTAATAGCTTCCTTAGTATCCATTTTCCCATACATTTTTTCTGCATTTACCTCATTTTTCACAGAATAAAGTGCAAAACCAACAGTATAAAGGGAATTCAAACCTAGATTATTTGTCAATTGATCTGTAGAAAAAATGGCATTACTAGCATTAATTGGTCTTTTTGAAATTAAACTGGAACGCGCTCCAAAAAACAATAGAAAAGCAACTAAGGGAAACAACATCAATTTAGTACGATAGACTACAAATTTAGGATAAAACCAAAAAGCTGCTTTTTTAATACTAAAATATAAAGCAACACCTAAAATCAGAAACGAAAACACCATCGAAGCCAGATAACTCTTTAATAAAGTTCCCACTACTTCCTTAGGATAAATCAAATAATCTATAAATAATTTATTGGGACGCGTGTCATATTCGTTTATAAAATCATAACTCGCTAATTCCATGAAAAGCAACAGAAACAAAAAGACTAGAAAATAGAAACTGAAAAATTTCTTTATTTTTTGCAAATAATCATCTGGTAAAACCGACAATAATAAGGTTGGCAAAAACGAAATATAAGACAATAGAATGATATCCATACGCAAACCTATTGGAAATATCATCCAATAATCTGGCGTTTGAGTTACACGTTCCATAAAAACAAAGAACAATACTAAACGACTTAATGTAGTAATCAACAAACCAATAAGAAAGAAATTAATTACCGGTTTCATAAAAATAATTTTCTTCATTTAATTCTAAAATTAATGATGTATAGGATAAATATTGGATGTATTCAGGTTTTTCAATAGTATAAATACTAACTACTACTAACTTTATTTTTTGAATTTCTTCGATGTTTTAAAACACCATTTGAAACAACCGTTAGAATAATAACAACAGCGCCTATATAAAATGACGGACTCATTTTTTCTTTTTCACCAATGATAAAATAAGCCAAAACAATACCGTAAACGGGTTCCAAATTAGTTGTCAACATTACCGTATATGGACTGAGCTGTTTCATCACCCTTACCGAAGCTGTAAATGCATAAGCCGTACAAACTGAAGATAAAATAAACAACAAAACCCAATTGCGAGTAGACACTTCAAAAAAAGCTGCTGTAAATTTATTTTGCCAAATAAAATAAACTGTGATAAACAAAAAACCTGCAACAAACTCATAAAAAGTAATCACTGCCGAATCATGTTTTTGAATTAACTTTCCGTTAGACAAGGTAAATAAAACGCCTAATAATATTGAAACTAGGGCAAAGAGCATTCCTTCAAAATAAGCCACCTCAACCTGCATAATGATGGATAAGGCTGCAACAATGATTAATCCAAAGAAAACCTCATACCAAAGCACTTTTCGACTATAAAACAAAGGTTCTAATAATGATGCAAGAAACGCACCTAATGAAAACACTGATAAGGTTATGGACACATTAGAAACGTGAATAGCATGGAAGAAAAAAATCCAATGCAGCGCTATTAACAAGCCTACAAAAGTTAATTTAAGTAAGGACCTCAAAGGAATACGAAATGATTTCCTTGAAAAAAAGACAAAAAAAGCTAAAAATAAGGCTGCAAAAAGCATACGGTACCAAACAATCGCATCGGCGGCAATAGTAATCAAAGCCCCTAAAATGGCGGTAAATCCCCAAATAAAAACAATCAGATGAAGATTGAGATAACTTTTAAGTCTATCGTTTGGCATTGCGCAACAAAAATACAGCTAGAATTCCAAAAATGATATTAGAAAACCAAACTGCTAAAAAGGGTGAAAAAGTAGATTTTTCGGCCAAAACACCAAATATCTTATCAAAAAATACGAATCCAAAAGCCACAGCAATTCCTATGGTCAGGTTCATTCCCATTCCTCCTCTACGCTTCATAGAAGAAACAGCAACGGCAATAATCGTTAGAATAAAAGCCGAAACAGGAACACTGAATTTCTTATACAAAACTACCATATAGATATTGATATTAGAAGAACCCCGCTTCTTTTCCTTATCAATAAAATCAGTCAATTTATCTAATCGTAAAGTCTCAGCAATATATATCACTGGAGTTAAATCTTCCAGTTCAAATTTAAACTTTGCATTCTTCTCTGGTAATGTTTCTATCTTATCACCTAATGGCCCAACAGTTCTTTTAGTATAATCGTATAAAGTGTAAGTACTGTCTTTTTCATTCCATTTAATTCTACTTGCGGTGATTTTAGAGACCATTTTTTGTTTGTCAAATTTCTCCAAAGCAAAATTAAAAGCCATTTTAGACGAAGGATTAAAATTACTTACATACAAAAATTCCTTATTATTTAATTGTCTATAAACATCTGCATTATCCCCTCTCATTTTCTCTTTTCCATCTCTACGCAAATAAGTATATCTGAAATTATTAAAGCCTTCACTCGATACGGGAACAACATAAAACCCCATTAATAATACAAAAATCGAAATTATCGTAGCCCCAATTACATACGGTCTTAAGAAACGAGTAAAGGAGATTCCCGAACTCAAAATGGCAATAATCTCGGTGTTATTAGCTAGTTTTGAAGTAAACCAAATAATCGACAGGAACAAAAATATCGGAAATAAGGCATTAGCAAAATAAATGGTAAAATGATAATAATAGATAGCAATAGCCGCAAAAGGAACCTTATTCTCAATCATAAAATTGATTTTCTCCGAAACATCAATTATAATCCCGATTGGAATAAACATCAACAACATAGCCCCAAAAGTGGCTAAATATCTTTTCAGGATGTATCTATCTAATATTGTTAACATTTTTCTTTAGTAATTAGTCCTTAGTAATTAGTCCTTAGCATATTGAACATGAATTCTAGTTAGTTACTAATCACTAAGGACTAGTAACTAATTACTATTCACTTCTTCACTATAATCTCTGGTTCATATTTTTAACCATCATTTCTTTCCAAGATCTAAAATCTCCCGCTATAATATGTTTTCTAGCTTCACGAACTAGCCACATATAGAAACCTAGATTATGAATCGTAGCAATTTGCTTTCCTAAATATTCATTAGCGGCAAAAAGGTGACGTAAATAAGCTTTAGTGTATTCAGTATCTACAAAGGTGATTCCCATTTCGTCAATTGGCGAAAAATCATCTTCCCATTTTTTATTTTTGATATTGATAGTTCCATTTGCTGTAAACAACATTCCGTTTCTGGCGTTACGAGTAGGCATCACACAGTCAAACATATCAATTCCTAATGCAATATTTTCCAAAATATTAATAGGCGTTCCTACACCCATTAAGTAACGCGGTTTATCTTCTGGTAAAATTTCCGTAACCACTTCGGTCATGGCATACATCTCCTCAGCTGGCTCCCCTACCGAAAGTCCTCCAATAGCATTTCCAACTTGATTTGAATTCGCAATATATTCTGCTGATTGACGTCTTAAATCCTTAAACGTACTTCCTTGGATAATTGGAAAAAAAGCTTGATCATAACCATACTTTACGGGCACTTTATCCAAATGATTGATACAACGATCTAACCAACGGTGCGTCATGTGCATCGAACGTTTTGCATAATTATAATCGCAAGGATAAGGCGTACATTCGTCAAAAGCCATGATAATATCAGCTCCAATAGTACGCTGAATTTCCATAACATTTTCGGGTGTAAACACATGATAAGAACCATCAATATGCGACTTAAACTTTACCCCTTCTTCCTTAATTTTTCTGTTATTCGAAAGAGAATATACCTGATAACCTCCTGAATCCGTCAAAATATTACGATCCCAATTCATGAATTTATGCAAACCACCGGCTGCTTCTAAAATTTTAGTTTGCGGACGCAAATACAAATGATAGGTATTTCCAAGAATAATATCAGGATTAATATCGTTTTTCAACTCTCTCTGATGCACCCCTTTTACCGAGGCAACAGTGCCTACAGGCATAAAAATTGGCGTTTCAATTACACCGTGATCTGTGGTAATGCTCCCCGCTCTAGCTTTAGAAAGTGGGTCTTTTTGTAATAAATCAAACTTCATACTAAGGTTTTTCTTCCGATTGTTCGGCTGGCAAAGATAGTTTAATTTAGAAAAATGTTGCTTATTTTTAACAGCAAACTAACGCTTCTAAAAACAGCCTAAAAAAAGTCATTTGGGCGCGTCCCTACTTCCACTCCGTTTCAGTAGCGTCGGGCTTTCGGCTATATCTCTCCTCTCGTTCCAAAAGACGAGATTCGAGGATGCCGCCTCTATCCCTCGCGCAAAAAAAGCAGCGACCACAACCCTAATCCCTATTTAGTATTTGTAACTTTGTATTAATAATGGTTAAAACTACAAAAACAATGAAACTCAACATCCAAGATACTTTCAACAAAGAATTACCCGCCGATCCAATTACTGAAAACTATGTCAGACAGGTTGAGCATGCTTGTTTTTCATTTGTAACACCAACAAAAACTGCTAATCCTACAATACTTCACGTTTCTTCTGAAATGCTTGAAAACCTAGGATTATCTCCAGATGATACACAATCAGAAACATTCAAAAACGTTTTTACAGGAAACGAAGTTTTAGCTAATACCCAGCCTTATGCTATGTGTTATGGCGGCCACCAATTTGGAAATTGGGCAGGACAACTCGGTGATGGCCGCGCTATTAATTTAACCGAAATTGTTCACAACAACCAACGTTGGGCAATCCAGCTCAAAGGCTCAGGAAAAACGCCTTATTCCAGAACCGCCGATGGTTTAGCAGTTTTACGATCTTCCATCCGAGAATATCTATGCAGTGAAGCCATGTTTTATCTTGGCGTCCCTACAACAAGAGCTTTGTCATTAGCATTATCAGGAGATGAAGTTTTAAGAGACGTACTTTACAATGGTAATCCCGATTATGAAAAAGGAGCCATTGTTAGCCGAATTGCACCGAGCTTTTTGCGCTTTGGAAATTACCAAATCCTAGCCGCACGCAATGATATTGAAACACTCAAAACACTAGTAGATTATACCATCAAGCATTTTTATCCTGAATTAGGAAGTCCTTCTAAAGAAAACTACCTCCAATTTTTTAGAAAAGTAGCCAAAAACAGCTTGGAAATGGTTCTTCACTGGCAACGTGTAGGTTTTGTACACGGAGTGATGAATACCGATAATATGTCAATCCTAGGACTAACCATCGATTATGGTCCTTACGGCTGGCTCGAAGGTTATGATTACGGCTGGACTCCAAATACCACCGATTCCCAAAACAAACGCTACCGCTACGGAAACCAACCTAATATGGTGCTTTGGAATTTATACCAACTTGCCAATGCCTTATATCCGTTAATCGAAGATAAAGAAGGTTTAGAAACTATTTTGGCTGATTTTGGAACTTCTTTTGAAAGCAAATATCTAAATATGATGCGTTCTAAAATTGGTCTTTTCACCGAAAATGAAAATGATCAAAATCTTATTCAGGAATTAGAAAACAACTTGCATTTAACCGAAACCGACATGACTATTTTCTACAGAAACATAAGTGGTTTTAAAAAAGAAAATCCTGAATTAGGTTTAGAAATTATAAAAGATGCTTTTTATTCTTCGATAGAACAATTACCTGAAGTTTCAGAATCTTGGAAAAAATGGTTTGAAAGTTACAGCCAAAGATTGCAGTTAGAAAATGAATCCGATACAGAACGTGCTGAAAAAATGAATCAAATCAACCCAAAATATGTGTTACGCAACTATATGGCACAACTTGCTATTGATGCTGCCGATAAAGAGGATTATAGTTTAATAGCCGAACTTTTCAACTTGCTAAAGAATCCTTATTCTGAACAAAAAGACCAAGAAAAATGGTTTACAAGACGTCCTGAATGGGCTAGAAATAAAGTAGGTTGCTCAATGTTATCTTGTAGTTCTTAATGTTTTTTATCTACTTCAAAAAAATCTAATATTAATTCCATTTCCACAACAAATAGGACTTAATATAACTCAAAACCTTAAAAGCACAGTTTTCCACCGTGCTTTTTTTTTGTAAGAAAAAATTTTTTATTAGATTTGTTTTTGTTGATTACCAATCTTTTTAGGAATGGATTAAAAATCCGCTCTATCGTTGCAAAAGGATATAGGAAAACAATATTAAAAATTATAAAAATGAAAAATATATTAAAAATCACATTTGTACTTTTATTCTCAAGTATGAACTCCTTTTCACAAGACAGCGGTAAACCAGAACACATTAATATTAAAAAAACTCTTAATCAATTATTCCTTAAAACTAAGATTAATTCATCAGGAAATTTATGTCTTACAATGAGTAGTTTTGGAGAGAGATTTAATATGCGAATTGACAATAACAAAGAACCTATAATTAGTGTATATAATGAAACATATTGCATAAGAGATTCTATAAAAATAGTTAACAAAGGAGGATTGTATATCTCTCTTGTTAGAAATAAAAATAATTACTGGGATGGAAAAAAAAACATAAGAACACCGTTTAGAAGTGATATAAAAAAATATGAAGGAGCAATCGAAACTGTAGATGACTCAATAATAGACATGCCAATAGAAAAATATAAATTACTCAAAGAAAAAAAATAAAAAAAATTATTTTTTGATACTTTTCTAAAAATTTTGAAATAGGTTTGACTTTTTAATAAAATTGAATCCTTTTCATAAATCATTAAGAACTGATAAAGCATTAAATAGTGTTAGTTTTAGGTATGTAACACCATCAATCATTTTAAGCTAACTAATAACTCCATGATCACTGTTACGAATCCTTTTTATGTGGTTCGTTAGTTTGAAATGCAAATAATTAAAATAAAAGTAACCTTTTTCAAAAAGAAGAGTTGCTTCCTTGTTTCATTAAATTCTCAATCAGTTATTCTCTATTAAATCCATATAATTAATTACATTTGCAATATTATCATTTTATTACAAAATAGCATGAAACATACCTTATTAATTGTACCAGGCTTAGGCGATTCTACCGCAGGACATTGGCAGGACAATTGGTTACATCATTTTCCAAACACCGAAAAAGTGGTTCAAAACAATTGGAACCAACCACAATTACAAGATTGGCTAACAAACTTAGATGCTACTATTAAAAGTATCGAAACTCCAATTGTTATTGTTGCTCATAGTCTGGCGGTTTCACTAGTAGCTCATTGGTCACAACAAAATGACACAAGCAAAATTGCTGGTGCTTTACTGGTAGCTCCCGCTGATGTAGAATCTTCTGAACATACTCCAGAAGAAATTTGGAACTTCGCTCCTATTCCTTTAGACAAATTAAAGTATCCTTCTATTGTAATCACTAGTTCTAATGATCCTTATATTTCAGCCGAAAGAGCTGAGTTTCTAGCTAAAAAATGGGGAAGTCATTTTTATAATGTTGGTCCAAAAGGACATCTAAATCTAGGTTCCCAACTGGGACTTTGGGAAGAAGGACAGGAAATTCTTGATTCCTTATTTCAATTAATTCCAGAAAACAAATAACTTTCAAAAATATCGCATATTCGTTTAAATCTGATTAAACAAACACAAAGCCTTCCTAACAACAAGGCTTTTTTTATTTAGTAAAAAAAGAGCAAACTATAATTGCTTTCTGTACTTATGGAATGCGCAGTACCTCTGCAGCAACAATTTCGAACCCAAATGATTTTACAAAAGTATACAATGGAGGAAGCTGGAGTAGCTTAGTAAAGAAAATCGCATAAGCACGATTTTCTACAAAAAAATTAAAAGCATTTTCTAACATTTACAAATAAAAATGTTAAAATACATCTGTTTTTCTTAAAAATGAATTAAAAAAATAATTCTGAAAATGAATTAAAAAAACCAAAAGTACTAGAAAAATTAAAAGACGCTAATTTAGACCTCAAATTCCATCAAATCACTAATAGCAATGATTCCATAAGCGTCGATTAAAAAAATTAGTGTTAAATTTACATTTATTAATTTTATCTGTTTTGATTAAAATAGAATCAAAACTTCATTTAGAGCTATAATCCTTATTATAATTGCAAACAAACAATTCCAAAAATCATTTGTCTTAAGGGAAAATAAAATTTACATTTGCAACAGTTTAACTTTTACACTCAAAATGAAACCTAACACTCAACAATTAAACGATTTAATTATCCAAGTAAGAAGAGACATCCTTCGAATGGTTCACGCTGTTAATTCAGGTCATCCAGGAGGTTCTCTAGGTTGTACCGAATTTTTGGTAGCCTTATATCAAAATATAATGGACCGCAAAGAAGGTTTTGACATGGACGGAATTGGAGAAGATTTATTCTTCTTATCAAACGGACATATCTCTCCTGTTTTCTATAGCGTTCTAGCTCGTAGCGGTTATTTTCCAGTTTCTGAATTAGCGACTTTCCGTTTGTTAAATTCAAGATTACAAGGACACCCAACTACTCATGACAACTTGCCAGGAGTACGTATTGCATCAGGTTCTCTAGGTCAGGGAATGTCTGTAGCAATTGGAGCGGCACAAGCTAAAAAATTAAACAACGACAAACATATCGTTTATACACTTCACGGTGATGGTGAATTGCAAGAAGGTCAAAACTGGGAAGCTATCATGTATGCTTCTGCTAAAAACGTGGACAACTTAATTGCAACTGTTGACCTTAACGGAAAACAAATTGATGGAACTACTGACGAAGTTTTATGTATGGGAAGTATCCGTGCTAAATTTGAAGCTTTTGATTGGGAAGTTGTTGAAATTACTCAAGGAAATGATGTAGAAGCTATTATTGGAGGAATGAATGAAGCAAAAGCAAGAACTGGAAAAGGGAAACCAGTTTGTGTATTGCTACATACTGAAATGGGTAATGGAGTTGATTATATGATGTACAGTCATGCTTGGCATGGTAAAGCACCAAACGATGCTCAACTTGAAAATGCTTTAGGACAAAATTATAACACTGGAGGCAATTCAGATTACTAAGAAATAAGATTGTAGATTAATGATTTCTGATTTCAGAATTCCCTAATCTTTCAATTTTTTTTAATCTTTCAATTTAAAAAAAATAATGAAAAAATATATAAATACAGGAAGTAAAGATACCCGTTCAGGTTTTGGAGTGGGAATGACTGAATTAGGTCAAAAAAATGAAAAAGTAGTAGCCCTTTGTGCTGATTTAATTGGATCATTAAAATTTGATGATTTCAAGAAAAATCACCCAGAGCGTTTTTTCCAAATCGGAATTGCTGAGGCAAACATGATTGGAATTGCTGCAGGTTTAACTATTGGTGGAAAAATTCCTTTTACTGGGACTTTCGCTAACTTCTCTACAGGAAGAGTTTATGACCAAATTCGTCAATCGGTTGCTTATTCTGATAAAAATGTAAAAATCTGTGCTTCTCACGCTGGATTAACTTTAGGAGAAGATGGTGCAACTCACCAAATCCTTGAAGATATCGGTTTGATGAAAATGTTACCAGGAATGACTGTTATCAATACTTGTGACCATAACCAAACAAAAGCGGCTACTATTGCTTTAGCTGACCACCACGGTCCTGCTTACCTGCGTTTTGGACGTCCAGTTGTGCCTAACTTTACTCCTGCTGACGAGCCTTTCGTAATTGGAAAAGCAATCCTATTAAGCGAAGGTACTGATGTAACTATCGTTGCTACAGGACACCTTGTTTGGGAAGCTTTAGTTGCTGCTGAGAAATTAGAAGAAAAAGGTATTTCTGCCGAAGTAATCAATATCCACACGATTAAACCATTAGACGAAGAAGCAATTTTGAAATCTTTGGCTAAAACTAAATGTATTGTTACTGCTGAAGAGCACAATATGCTTGGAGGTCTTGGAGAAAGCGTATCTAGAGTATTAGCTTTAAACAATCCTTCTCCTCAAGAGTATGTTGCTGTTCAAGATAGTTTTGGTGAGTCTGGAACTCCTGAGCAATTAATGGAAAAATACAAGTTAAACAATCAAGCTATTGTTGAAGCTGTAGAAAGAGTTATTGCTAGAAAATAATTCGATTCTAAATCATATTAAAAATCCCATTCGCCGCAGCGAATGGGATTTTTTTATTACTGTGCGTAAAGCAAAGATTGTATTACTTCAAAAGAAATGCTCTCGTCTTCATTGACAAAATATTTCAGTAGAACCTCTCCCCACATTTTGCCATCACTATAATCAGCAATTATCCAGCGGTGATTTAAGATTCGTACTTTGTTAATCACAAACTTATTCGCTCCTATTTGATCTTGTCCTACATAAGGATTTCCTTTTGGATTCGAATTAAAATCCATTAATTTCTCCTTAACTACAGGAATTAATTTTTCGTAAGCAATTGTTTTATTGGCTACAGCCGTATCAAAATAATTTTGAGCATTCTCATTTTTCTCTAAAGAGAAATAATTAGCATCGTTTAGTTTGCTAGTAACCAAATTCAAACTATCCCTTAATTTCTTTGTGGTTCTTTCGTACCTACCTTGCTCAAATTCTACTTCCTTACTTAAAAACATATAGGTAAAAACATTAATTAATACCAATAAAATAAAGGCGTAGAGTGTGAATGATTTTTTCATTGTTAAAAAATATTATAGGGTGATTTCTAAATTATCATAAGCTAAGAATACGTTTTCAGGAAGCTTTTGTTGTACTTCTGCATGAAATCCTAAAACATGACTAATATGTGTTAAATAAGCTTTTTCGGGTTTTACTAAGGCAATAAAATCCAAAGCCTCCTGCAAATTGAAATGCGAAAAATGATGTTCCTCACGCAAAGCATTCACAACCAAAACTTTTAAGTTTTTAAGTTTGTCAATTTCTTCTTGCTCAATGGTTTTTACATCGGTTAAATAAGCAAAATCATCTATTCGATACCCAAAAACCTGAAGATCACCATGCATCACATCAACTGGAATAGCTGTTTTATTTCCTATTGCAAACGGAACATTATTGACTACTTCAATCGTTTTTACCGATGGCGCACCGGGATATTTATTGACCGTTTCAAAAACATAACCAAAACGGCTTCGCATGTCTTCAAGAACTCTTTCATGAGCATAAATAGGCATTTCGCCCTGTCTAAAGTTAAACGGTCTTATATCGTCTAAACCTGCTGTATGATCAGCATGTTCATGAGTAAAAACAATTCCGTCTACTCTATGACAATTAGAAGTTAACATCTGTTGTCTAAAATCGGGACCACAATCTATTACAAACGAATACTCGTCCCAGCGAATCAACACCGAAACCCGTAGTCTTTTATCTCTACTATCCGTACTTTTACATACGGGATGATCACTCCCAATGACTGGAATCCCCTGAGAAGTACCTGTGCCTAAAAAATATACCTTCAAATCTTATTTTTTTCACAAAAATAGGATTATTTCCCTTTTATTCCCCTAGCTATTTAATTAACTTTGTAACATCAGGCAAATACATAAAAATTAAACTAAAAAATGGGTAGCGAAATAAAACTAAAAGGCGACAGAGCTATAGTACAAGTCCCTTCAATTAAAGACAAGGCACTACGTATCAATTTAAATGAAAATATTTATGGAACATTTGCCGAGATTGGCGCAGGACAAGAAACAGTAAGACATTTTTTTAGAGCAGGTGGTTCTTCGGGAACAATTGCAAAAGCAATGTCAGCTTACGATAAAGATTTTAGCGATGCCGTTTACGGTGATGAAAAAGACGGACGCTATGTTACCGAAAACCGACTGAAGAAAATGCTTTCGCATGAAGTAAGTCTAATAGAAGAACGATTAGATAGAGAGAAGCACCCTAACAAAATGTTTTTTAGTTATGCCAATACTGTAGCTACAATAGATTTTGCTAAACAATTTAAAGGACACGGATGGGTAGGAATTAGTTACCAAATTGATCCTAACGAAGACTATAACGAAATCATTCTTCACATTCGTTTTAAAGAAACGGATGCCAAACTACAACAAGAAACCCTTGGAATTCTAGGTGTAAACTTAATTTATGGTGCGTATTACAAATACGACGATCCTAAAAAATTGTTGCGATACTTATACGATCACCTAGACAAAGACCAACTAGAGATTGACACCATTAACTTTTCAGGCCCTCGTTTTGCCGATGTAGACAACCGTTTAATTAGTTTACAATTAGTTAAAAACGGAATGACCGATGCGGTAATGTTCAACCCAAAAGGAAAAAACATTCTTCCCGCTTCTATTTTATACAAGAAAAACATTCTTGCCTTAAGAGGAAGTTTCCGCCCTGTAACTAAGGTAAACATGGATATGTACGAGAAATCGATGCGTATGTTTATTGAAGAAAACAAAGTTGACAAAGAAAACACCTTGGTTATTTTCGAAATTACCTTGTCTAACCTGCGTTCAGATGGTGAAATTGACGAAAGAGATTTCATGGATCGAGCCGAATTACTTTGTTCTCTAGGACAAACGGTAATGATCTCGAATTTTCAGGAATATTACAAAGTAGTTGAATATTTTGCTAATTATACTAAAGCCCGTATGGGACTTGCCATGGGTGTCAACAACCTAGTTGATATTTTTGACGAGAAATACTACCGTCATTTAAGTGGTGGTATTCTAGAGGCTTTTGGTAAATTGTTCTTTAGAGATATGAAGGTATTTTTATACCCAATGTTAGATGAAAATGGCGAAATCACTACTTCCGAAAACCTGAAAGTACATCCACGAATGAAAGAATTGTACAAATTCTTTAAATTTAACGGAAAAGTAATTGACGTAAAAGACTATAACCCTGAAAACCTAAAAGTATTCTCCCGCGAAGTTCTTAAAATGATCAGCCACGGAACTCCAGGATGGGAACCAATGCTTCCTTCAGGAGTTTCAGAAATAATCAAAGAAAAACACCTTTTTGGATACAACCCAAGTAAGACTTTAGTAGAATAAAACATATCAAGATAATTACAAAACGCCATGAAAAGGATTTTCTTTTTCATGGCGTTTTTTTATCTTGACTACGAACCAAAAAAGTACGTTATGATAGTTTTTATGTTCGAATATAAAACCAAAATAGTTTGTTTAAGTCATTTTTAAGTTCGAGTACCTTACTAAATAGTTTGCTAAAGACGTTTATTAGTAGGCATATCGAACCAAAATCGTTTAATTAAGTAGTTTTTAGGTTCGTATGCAGAACTAAAATAGTTCGTTACGGGAGTTTTTAAATACAATAACTTCTTAACGGTGATTTGCTATCCGTGCCGATTGTTATAGCTTAACACCATCTACTTTTCAACTTAAACTATAACTATTTGTAAGATATTTTTATATATTTGATAAATAAAGTAAAATAAACCTTCGCCAATCTACCCAGAAATGGATGTATGACCGCTACTTTGTAGCGAGTACATACTAGTTGTGTGCAATACTTAAACACCCAAAAAGGAAAATTGAAATTATCATGAGAAAAATTTTATTGTTTTTCATCTTTACACAATTTGTGAGTTGTCAAAACAAACCTGAAGCTAAAGCTGTAGAACTTATAAAGCAAGCGAATGAAATTGGAGCAAAATCTTTCTATAAAGATTCAGTAAAAACAAATGAGGCTTTAAAGTTAATCGATCAAGCAATCAAAATAGATGATAAGTATTTTTCTGCATATCGTTCAAAATCAACTTTCTTATCAGTTAAAAAAGATATTGATGCATTGTTAGAAAACAATCTCAAAATGATTGAACTAAGACCAAACCAACCAATGTGGGTAATACAACGAGGATTATTTTTAGAAATTAAAGGTGACAAAATTAAATCTCAAGAAAATTATGCTTTGGGAATAAGTAAATACAGAGAAATACTGAAACAGAAAGATATGAATCAAGATTTCAATTTTAGAATAGAATATATTTTAGCTTTTGAAGCACAAGGAAACTTAAGTCAAGCCAGAATTGAAATGGAAAAACTAAAAAGCGATTTCCCAGAAAATGAAATGGTTCAGAGCTATTTAAAAGATTACAAATTGAAAAGTAAAGCTGAATTAATAAGCTTATGGCAAAATGGAGAATAGCACAATAAACAATCGAGTAGACACCCGACCACTCAGATATATCAGCACAAATTGTTAACGTAAAAATGTTTTCAGTGCCTACAACGATGAGAAAACAGCTTAAAAACTTTATGTAAATACTTGATGAGATTGCTTCGCCTGTTCGGGAAAATCCCTCGAGCCCTCATTCTTCGGAATGACAAAATTGGGCGTAATTTTCCTTAACTTAATAACATTGCAACCACTGTAACAAGTAAAGTTCTATTTTTAATTTCAATATCAAAAACGCCAAGAAAAAAGACATTTCTCTTGGCGTTTTTGTTTTATTTGAATTCCTAATTACTTCAAAATTTGAGCGGCGTGTTCTTTTGTTTTTACATTTTCGATTACTTCATCTATGATTCCGTTTTCATCGATTACAAAAGTGGTGCGGTGGATTCCGTCATATTCACGTCCCATGAATTTCTTAGGTCCCCAAACGCCAAAGGCTTCAATAACTTCTTTCTCTTCATCAGCTAATAACGGAAAAGGAAATTCGTATTTGTCTTTGAATTTAGCTTGCGCTTTTGCTGAATCAGCACTAACGCCTAATAAGGCATAATTATTAGCCTGAAAACGCTCGAAATTATCTCTCAAATCGCAGGCTTCGGCAGTGCAGCCAGGCGTACTGGCTTTTGGATAAAAGAAAACCACAAGTTTCTTTCCTTTATAATCTTCTAATTGATGCGGTTTTCCGTCTTGGTCTGTTCCGAAAAAATCTGGAGCTTTATCTCCTTTTTTTAATGTTGTCATTTTTCTTTAGGTTAAAAGTTATGCGTTATAGCATTAATTATTGAAATTTGTTATTGCAATTGATTTTTTGCCATTGATATTGTTATTGCCATTGCCATTGAAATTCCTTTACTTTACCATTCAAAAATAAGCTAAAATGACCAAACAAGAAAGGGTAACATTTGTTATAAATACCTTAAAAGAATTCTACCCTACTATCCCGATTCCGCTAGACCATAAAGATCCTTATACTTTGTTAATTGCCGTTTTGCTTTCGGCTCAATGTACCGATGTACGTGTGAACCAAATTACGCCTTTGCTTTTTGCTAAAGCCGATAATCCATATGATATGGTAAAAATGACCGTGGAGGAAATCAAGGAAATTATTCGTCCTTGTGGTTTGTCGCCAATGAAATCGAAAGGGATTCATGGTTTATCGCAAATTCTAATTGACAAACACGATGGCAAAGTACCGCAGAGTTTTGAATACTTGGAAGAATTGCCTGCTGTGGGTCATAAAACGGCTAGTGTGGTGATGTCGCAAGCCTTTGGCGTTCCCGCTTTTCCTGTAGACACACACATTCATAGATTGATGTATCGCTGGAATTTGACCAACGGAAAAAATGTGGTTCAAACCGAAAAAGATGCCAAACGCATTTTCCCAGAAGAACTTTGGAACGACTTGCATTTGCAAATTATTTGGTACGGTCGCGAATATTCGCCAGCTCGTGGTTGGGATTTAGAAAAAGATGTTATCACCAGAACTATCGGAAGAAAAACAGCCTTAGACGGCTATAAAAAGTAAATCTCACTAACTTAAACTATTAGTGAGATTTACCAAAACAGCTAGTTATATCAAACTAGCTTAATTAGTTTGTAATAAATTCAAAATCCTTACCATTCACTTTTATCATGCGTAATGCTTTTGAATAGTTTAACAGAAAAGAAACAACTTGTTTTTTAGGTTTCATCTTTGAGTTAATTTGATTTTCCTTAGAGTAAAGTTTTGCCATGTATGATTCAATATTGTTATTTTAGAATACAACGCAACATGGATTTAAATATTGTCTAATTAGTTAAAATAATTTGATGTTTATCAATGACTTTTCTCAAATTCATCAACGCATAACGCATTCTACCTAATGAAGTATTAATGCTAACGCCTGTTAATTCTGAAATTTCTTTAAAACTCATGTCTTTATACATTCGCATTATTAGAACTTCTTTTTGATCTTCTGGAAGTTCTTCAATTAATTTTCGAATATCTAATTCTACCTGATCAGCAATTAACTGATTTTCAATAGTTAAAGAATCATCGGTCATAATAGAAAAAACGGAGAACTCTTCGGTCTCACGATGCATTGGCATTTTTTTGTTTTTTCTAAAATAATCGATAATAAGATTATGAGCTATGCGCATCACCCAAGGAAGAAATTTCCCTTCCTCGTTATAGGAATTTGATTTTAAGGTTTTAATAACTTTAATAAAAGTGTCTTGAAATACATCATCAGCAATATCTCTATCTGCC
>JAZJZW010000032.1:0-7581 GCA_040389425.1 Bacteroidota bacterium
TAATGTCATAGTCGAGTAGTACTAATAACCTGTAAGCTTATGTACAAACTTTTCCCGTCCGCCTCGGTGGACGGGGAGAAACTTTCTAATACACTTTTTTATATTCTTTATCTCAGTATGTTAAGATATTATTTTTAATTATGAATTGTAAATGATCAATTATTAATTAAAAAGTTACCTAAAGTAACAACGACCTTAAGGTGGTTATTGCGGCGGGGCTCACCTCTTCCCATCCCGAACAGAGTAGTTAAGCCCGCCTGCGCAGATGGTACTGCAGTTATGTGGGAGAGTATGTCGTCGCCTTTCTTTTAAAACCCTATCCAATTTGGATAGGGTTTTTTGTTTTTAGACGTTTTTTTGATTTGCGTTAGGGATTGAATCTCGTCTTTTAGGACGAGACCACAGTCTCGTTTTTGGGATGAGAAGAGGACTAGTAGCGGAAAGTCTGACCCGCAGGGAAATGCCAAAATAAAAGATATGATTATTTGAAATTTGGCGAGATTAATGATTTTGTCGTTCTATAGAGGAATAAAGAATAGATTATAAACAAAAAAACTCAAACCTTTCGATTTGAGTTTTGTGGAGAATACCGGATTCGAACCGGTCACCTCTTGCCTGCCAGGCAAGCGCTCTAGCCAAATGAGCTAATCCCCCATTGCTCGGCAAATATAGTATTTTATAGTATTCAAAAAACAACTTTTGAAAAAACTATGGTTTCAACTGAATATTTTTAACTTTACATAAAAACATTCAGAATGGCAGCACAAGACCCCAACGGATCTCTAACTACAATTATTCAAAATAATATTGCAACGGTTGAATTTGGGCATCCTGCAAGCAATTCTTTACCTCGTGCTCTATTAGATTCGCTAACAGTAGAAATTAATGCTTTAGGAGCTAATAATGCCGTTTCTTTAATTGTTTTAAAGAGTAAAGGCATTGCAGCATTTTGTGGAGGAGCTTCTTTTGATGAACTTTTAGTTGTAACAAATCAAGAAGAAGGTTTAGAGTTTTTTTCTGGTTTCGCTCATGTAATTAATGCCATGCGAAAGTGTTCTAAGCTTATCATTGGTCGTATTCATGGAAAAGCAGTTGGAGGAGGAGTAGGTATTGCCGCTGCTTGCGATTATGTTTTTGCAACCACTAACGCCGCTATAAAACTATCTGAATTGGCCATTGGTATTGGTCCTTTTGTCATTGAACCTGCTGTGAGCAGAAAGATTGGTAAAACTGCTATGACCGAAATGACTTTGGCAGCGCACGAATGGAAATCGGCGGAGTGGGCGCATGAAAAAGGATTGTATGCTAGTGTTGTTGCAACTACAGAATTATTAGATAGCACCATTGCTGAGTTTAGTTCTAAATTAGCTTCTTATAATTCAGAAGCTTTGGTGGAAATGAAAAGAGTTATTTGGGAGGGAACTGATAATTGGGACAGTCTTCTACTTGAAAGAGCTGCAATTACAGGACAATTAGTCTTATCCGATTTTACTAAAAAAGCATTGACTCAATTTAAAAAATAATTAAGTTTTATTAATTTTCTTTTTAGAAGCTATTCTTCTCGTCCTAAAAGACGAGACTATATCTTTTATGTCGTTTTAAGAACGAGATAAAAGGATGCCGCTACTACCAGAGCTAGTGTCTCGTTAATTTTGAAACAATAGATTTACACCTTATTTCTCATATCAATTCATTAAATTTGCAGTCAAAATAAAATCCACGATGAGTAATATCAGAATTACAAAGCAATTTAGTTTCGAAACAGGTCATGCCTTATACGGTTATGATGGAAAGTGTAAAAATGTACATGGTCATAGTTATAAATTGTCTGTAACTGTAATTGGTAAACCTATTACAAATCGTAACGATGTTAAATTCGGAATGGTAATTGACTTTTCTGATTTAAAAAAAATCGTTAAGGAAGAAATTGTAGATCAGTTTGACCATGCAACTGTTTTTAACGAAACTACTCCGCATGTTGAATTGGCACAAGAATTAAAAAACCGTGGACATCACGTTATTTTAGTAGATTATCAGCCAACAAGTGAAAACATGGTTGTTGATTTTGCTCAAAGAATAATCGGGAGATTACCTGACGGAATCGCCCTTTTTTCATTAAAACTACAAGAAACAGAATCATCATTTGCTGAATGGTTTGCCAGCGATAATCTGTAATTAAATAATTTAGAATCCTTCATGTCATTAACTAACAAGAAAAAAGTTTATTTCGCATCCGATCAGCATTTTGGAGCGCCTACTGCAGAATTGAGTTTTTCCAGAGAAAAAAAATTCGTAGCCTGGCTTGACGGAGTGAAAAAAGATGCCGAAGCTATTTTTCTTTTAGGAGATTTATTTGATTTTTGGTTTGAATACAAAACCGCTGTTCCTAAAGGTTTTGTTAGAGTTCTTGGGAAATTAGCGGAAATAAGAGATAGTGGTATTCCAATTTATTTTTTTGTTGGAAATCACGATTTATGGATGGATGATTATTTCGAAAAAGAATTGAATATTCCAGTTTTTCACGACAATCAAGAATTTACTTTTAATGGTAAAACCTTCCTTATAGGACATGGGGATGGCAAAGGCCCTGGCGACTTAGGTTATAAGCGTATGAAGAAAGTCTTTACTAATCCGTTTTCTAAATGGCTTTTTAGATGGCTTCATCCTGATATAGGTGTTCGCTTAGCGCAATATTTTTCAGTTAAAAACAAACTTATTTCAGGAGAATCAGATGTGAAATTCTTAGGAGAGGATAACGAATGGTTAATTCTTTATGCCAAGCGAAAACTAGAAACTAAGCATTATAATTATTTGGTTTTTGGTCATCGTCATTTGCCAATGATTCATCCTGTTGGACAGAACGCTGAATATGTCAATCTAGGCGATTGGATTTCGTATTTTACCTACGGTGTTTTTGACGGAGAGAATTTCGAAATTAAAAAATTCGAAAATTAGTTTTTACCTTCACCATTTAGATAACTTTCCATACTTATTCTAAACAAAGTTCCATTTACTAAATCCTTTATTTGTTTTAATTCGTTCATAGAAACGGATAAATCAATTTGGTACAAAGGCGTTTTTAGCAAAAATTTGCAATTACTGTTTTTTAAGCTGCAAGCTTCGCAACAGTTATTTTTTTCAATACTTTCGTCAATTAGATATTCAAAATCTTTGAGTTCAGGAATGGTGAAAAACAATCCAATTTCCTTAAATATCAATTGAATTCTATTAGGAATAATTCCTTCTTCCTTTTCCCAGTAAAAAGCAATACCCAGACTGTTCAGATAGATTTGTTGTATTTGTTCCATAATTTCTAATGTATGAAACAAATATAATTATTAATTTATATTTATTCTAAATAAAAATAATAAAAATAAAACCGAATCTATCTTTGTTGTTAAGCGAGTTGTTTTTTGATGATATTGATTAGAGATTTTAAATCGGTAGTGTTGGTGTCAATCGCTTGACTGTTGTTACCATAAGGTTCGTATTTTTCAGTTTGAGTAACCGAAAATAATCCTAGAACAGGAGTTTGAGAAGCTGAGGCCAAGTGCATAATTCCACTGTCAGCTCCAATAAAAAGGCTAGTATTAGCTATAAAAGCGGCTATTTCTCGAACATCCTTACTGTAAAACGAAGGTGCAGCAAAATCAATTTGAGATACATTTTCTACAGGTAATACTTCGACAATGTTATAATCAGGAAAAGCTTGCTTTAATGCTTCATAAAAAGGCTTCCACCATAGAGGAGAATAACATTTGGCACCAGTTGCAAATGTAAAAATGCTAATGGTCTTTTTATCATTAGGTACTAATTTGTCCAAGACTATTTTGGCGTCCTGAAGTTCCTTTTCATTAAGATTAATATTAATGCTGGGAACTGCTTTTTGTTGGTCAGGATATCCTAATAGATCTAAATAGTGGCGAAACTCATAGACTGGATATTTAGCCATGTGTTTGTTATCAGAATGCTGTTTGCTGATTTTTTCATTTTCTTCTCCAAAAAATTTAAAATTAGCATTCGCAAATTGTGTAGACAAACGCCCAGATGAAGAAGCTTTGTCAATATTAATGACTAAATCATATTTTTTTTGCTTGATTTTATACCAAACCTGAAAGTATTTAATGAGCTCTTTAAAAGGCTTTTTTGGTAAAACGATATACTTTTCTACCGATGGATAATTTTCAAAAATAATAGGGGCTAAACCTCCTTTTACAAACAAATCAATTTTGCAATTTGGAAATGTTGCATTGATTTCTTGTACTAGAGGAGTGATCAATAATAAATTACCCAAACGATGGTTAGGGCGAGATATTAAAACATTTTTAAAATCAATCTTCGAATTAGAATCATGATTTTTATATAGTTTATTACTTCCAACGTTTTTGGTTAAACTATGTGTAATTTTTCGTCTTAGCTGATTAATTTTAGATTTGAAGCTCATAATATTTTTAAAAAAACGATGAAATTACTATAAAAGAAATAATATCGAATTAAATTACTGTTAATAATTGTGTTTTAGGGAGTAATAATTAATTTTAAGAAAATTACTTTCGTTTTTAGCTTTAATTACTCTTAATCTTCTTTTTCGTGTTCCTCAATATCTTTAGTTAAATCTAATTTTCTAAAAGAAGGAGAGATAATTCCGGTGGTTAAAACTACTAAAAGTGTCATACTTCCACCAAAAACAACTGCTGTAACCGTTCCCATCAATCGAGCAGTTAATCCGCTTTCAAAAGCCCCCAACTCATTTGAAGAACCCACAAACATGGAGTTTACTGCCGAAACTCTTCCGCGCATATTGTCGGGAGTTTTTATTTGAAGAATAGTCTGGCGAATTACAACCGAAATTCCATCAAAAACTCCACTAAAGAATAAAGCGAAAAGTGAAACCCAGAAAAATGTTGAAAGTCCAAAAACGATGATACAAACTCCGAAACCGAAAATAGCAGCTAGTAGTTTTATTCCTGCATTTTTACTTAATGGAACGTAGGCTGTAACTAACATAGTCATGAAAGCTCCAACGGCAGGTGCGGCTCTTAAAAATCCAAAACCTTCGGGACCTACTTTTAGAATATCCTGAGCAAAAATAGGTAACAAAGCTACTGCACCACCAAAAAGTACCGCAACCATATCAAGTGTAATTGCTCCTAAAACCGTTTTGTTATTAAAAACAAATTTGATTCCTTCAGACAAACTTTGCATTACAGGTTCTCCAATTTTTGGGTTTAAAATAGGTTTTTCGCTTATTTGAGATAAGGCTAATAAAGCCATTATTGAACAGGCAAAAACGAGGCATAAAGACCAATGCACACCCATTAATGTAATTGAAAATCCAGCAACTGCTGGTCCTACAACAGAGCCAATTTGCCAAACCGTACTGCTCCAAGTCGCTGCATTAGGATATACTTTTTTAGGTACAATTAGAGATAAAAGCGAAAAGATAGTTGGGCCTAGAAAAGCTCTTACTAGTCCGCCTAGAAAGACTAGAAAATAGATGGCATATAATATAATATATTTTGAAAATCCTTCAACTACTGTAGGCCAAGTCAATAAAAATAATCCAAAACTAATTACCGAAAATGCAAAAATACATTTCATCAGTAATCCTTTTTTCTCCTTTTGATCCACAATATGTCCTGCAAATAAGGCTAGCGAGACAGCAGGAATTACTTCCATTAAACCGATGATTCCTAATGAAAGTGCATCTTTAGTGATGCTGTAAACTTGCCATTCAATAACGATAAACTGCATAGACCAGGCAAAAACCATCGCGAAGCGCAGAAATAGAAAAGTATTAAATTCTTTGTAACGTAAGGCTGCGTAGGGGTCTTTTTTTATTTTTTTTGAATTCATTATCTTATGTTTTTTAATCGTAATTGGGTTGAAATTTTACCATTCCATTCATTTTCATCAATACAATAAGCTGCTTGAAATGGCTTTTGATTTGTAGTTAAATCAATTTTATTACCTAGTCCAAAACCTATAGCGGTAATGCCTTCGGTCCCGAGGCTTCGGGATTGTTTTACAAATAGTTTTAAATGTTCGTCTTCTGATCCTAGTTTTTTAGCATAACCTGTGTCAATTACATTTTTGGTTAAGAAAACGGGTGTCATATTCATCGGGCCAAAAGGTTCGAATTGTTTTAGTATTCGAGTAAGTTTTGGTGTAATGTCCGAGAAATCGATTTCGGCATCAATCTCTATTTCGGGAATTAACATGTCAGGATGAATAGTTTCTTGTACTTGTTTTTCGAAAGCTTCTTTGAAAACGGGATAATTCTCTGCTTTCAATGTCATTCCTGCGGCATACATGTGTCCTCCAAATTGTTCCAAATGTTCGGAACAGGCTTCGAGTGCATTATAAACGTCAAATCCTTTTACTGAACGTGCCGAAGCTGCATATTTATCGCCACTTTTGGTAAAAACCAAGGTAGGACGATAATAAGTTTCTATTAATCTTGAAGCTACAATTCCGATAACGCCTTTGTGCCAATCTTCTTGGTAGACAACTGTAGTAAAACGTTGTTGCTCGTTGTTTTGCACAATTTGTTCGAAAGCTTCTTTGGTGATGTGTTTGTCTAAATCTTTTCGGTCTGAATTGTATTGCTCTATTTCTGAAGCAAACTGTTGGGCTTGCTCAAAATCGAATTCACTTAACAATTCCACCGCATGATTACCGTGTTTGATTCGTCCTGCCGCATTAATTCTAGGGGCAACAATAAAGACAACATCGGTAATGTCTAAGGTTTGTTTTTTTACTTGGTGAATCAAAGCTTTAATCCCTGGTCTCGGATTGCTGTTAATTACTTGTAATCCAAAATAAGCCAACACTCGATTTTCGCCAGTCATTGGTACAATATCAGCAGCTATTGCTGTGGCAACCAAATCGAGATAAGGTGCTAAATCTTCAATAGTTTGATTTCTATTTAAGCCTAAAGCCTGAATTAATTTAAAGCCCACTCCACAACCGCATAATTCATCATAAGGATAATGGCAGTCTGCTCTTTTTGGATCAAGAACCGCAACGGCATCAGGTAAAGTATCTCCTGGTCGGTGGTGATCGCAAATGATGAAATCGATGTTTCGCTCTTTTGCGTAAGCTACATGATCAATTGATTTGATACCACAATCCAAAGCGATGATTAATGAAAAATCATTGTCATCAGCAAAGTCAATTCCTTTAAAAGAAATACCATAACCTTCGTCATAACGATCCGGAATATAGGTTGCTACATGAGGATAATAACTTTTTAGGTAAGAAGAAACTAAGGAAACAGCTGTAGTTCCATCTACATCATAATCGCCAAAGACAAGAATGCGTTCCTGATTTGCAATGGCTTTTTCAATTCGTTCTACTGCCTTATCCATATCTTTCATCAGATAAGGATCATGTAAATGCTGTAAAGAAGGTCGAAAGAAATCACGTGCCTCCTCAAAAGTTTCAATTCCGCGTTGCACCAATAATTGGGCTACAAAATCTTCTACATTTAAGGCTTGCGCCAAATTAGTGATTTTGTCCTCCGAAGGTTTGGGTTTAAGAGTCCAACGCATAGTTGTTATAAGTTATAATTTTGTCAAG
>JAZJZW010000033.1:0-56367 GCA_040389425.1 Bacteroidota bacterium
GCCTGCGCAGATGGTACTGCAGTTATGTGGGAGAGTATGTCGTCGCCTTTCTTTGAAAACCCTATCCAATTCGGATAGGGTTTTTTGTTTTTAGACGTTTTTTTTTGTTTTTTGCCAAATATATTAGCGAAAATTTTAAAAACAGAGTCTTTTGAGCCTTTAATTTTGGCTTTTAAAATAACTACAATTGCTATTTATTGGACATATCGAACATTTTGGGATGGGTCTGCAAATTTCTCTTCCTAAAAATGTATTGATTAAGAATAAAATCTGTGGACTAGTTAAATAACTTAGTCAATCTTAAAGAGAAAGAAATCTACTTTTGACTCCTTTAAACTGATTTTAAAAGCCATTATTTTGTGTAGAAATATTCTGCCGAGGTATTTTGTACAACTAATAGAAAAAAAAAGAAGTGTAGTAATTATTTAGCATAAAAAAGCCTTGCTTTATTCAAGCAAGGCTTAGTTAATGAATTCGTTTTGGATTATTTAATCTTAAGTAAAGTGTATTTTTCGGTACTCGGTTTGCCTAATTGCATTCCAGAGATTTGAGTTGTTAATTTGTTGTTTGCCCCTTTTTTGTAGGTTATTTTTTGAGGATAATCGTTTTTTAGATTTTGAAAAACCAGCTCGTTTTCATTTTCGCTTATCAATTTAAAATGAATGGGTTTGTCGTCATTTTGTCCTTTTATGGTGGTGCTATAACTCAGTGTTTCAGCTTTTTGTTGCAGAAGAATTGTTTCGTTATGGATGCTGTCTTTGTCTTTTATAAAAAGTGATTGGGCTTTAAAGGTGCTATCATTTATTTTTTGCCAATTTTCATAAAGTGTACCAATATTGGTTTTATATTCCCAATTTCCAATAAGCCAATCGGCTTTTTTAATTTGATCTTTTTCGATAGAACCATTTTTTTGGCATGCTGCAGCAACCAAGAGTAGCGATAGTAATGAAGCTATTTTTTGCATAATTGGATTGAATTGATTTTGTACCAAATTCTGAACAAAATTAGTGAAAATACCGATAGATTTTAAGATTCTTATTTAGGTATTTTTAACAATGATACCCGTTTAAAAGGCTTAAATTTGCACTCCAAATTAAAAGGTACACAAATTAATGATTTCAGATTATTTTAATACGATACGTCAATCGCCTAAAGGGTATCGATTAGCGACTACAATATTTTTCTTTATCTCAGGTTTTGGATATTCTTCCTGGGCTTCTAGAATTCCAGCTATTAAAGAACAACTGCATTTATCAGAAGCTGAATTTGGAGCGGTTTTGTTTGCTTTTCCAATTGGTTTAATATTGACAATGCCTTTTACAGGAAGGATTTTAAATTTATTTAGCAGTCGTTATTGTATGCTCCTAGGAGCAATTTTGTTTAATATTGTTTTGGCTTTGCCTGGTTTTGCAGCATTTGTTTGGCAATTAGTTATTATTTTATTGATTTTTGGAGGTTCACGAAATGTCTTGAATTTATCGATGAATGCTCATTCATTAGAAGTACAGCGTTTGTATCCAAAATCGATTATAACTACTTTTCATGCTATTTGGAGTTTGGCGGGATTTGCAGGAGCTGGTTTAGGCTATGCAATGGTAACGCAACATATTGCGCCTTCGCAGCATTTATTAGGAGTGAGTGTGGCTATGTTAGCGGTAACGGCTTGTTTTTATCCGATGACTCTAATAAGTGAACCTTCTAGAGAGAAAAAGAAGTTTTTTTCAAAGCCAGATAAAAGCTTGACAAAGTTTGCCGTTATTTGCTTTGTGTCAATGGCTTGTGAGAATACGATGTATGATTGGAGTGGAATTTATTTTCAGAATGTACTGCATGCTTCTCAAAAAATTACTACAGCAGCTTTTGTGTTTTTTATGACCGCTGTTACTTTAGGACGTTTTTGTGGAGATCATATTGTGATGCGTTGTGGGGTTAAAAAGATGTTGTTTTATAGTGCGGTTTTCATTTCTGCTGGTTTTTTAATTTGTTTCCTATTGCCTTTTATAGTTTCGACTATTTTTGGTTTTGTTTTGATAGGGATTGGCGTTTCTTGCACGGTTCCGCTAGTTTTTAGTATAGCAGGAAAATCTACAGGTTTAAGCAGTGGTTCGGCGTTGACTTCAATATCAACTATTGGGTATCTTGGGTTTTTGATCGTTCCGCCAATGGTTGGGTTTATTTCGGAAGCTTTGACTATGAAATGGGCTTTTTTAATTATGGCGCTTTTAGGGAGTGTAATGATTTTTATGGTGAATAAAATTTCGGAGGAAAATTAATTATAACGGAGACGTTTGCTAGCCCTGATAGTAGCGGCATCCTTTTTCTCGTCTCGTCTAGTTTTTTGGGACGAGACGAGACGAGAAAAAGATACAGCGGAGAGCAGGAAATAGCTCCTGAAAAATTCTGAAATATGGATTCTAAATTGTGCAATCTTTTTTGTATTTTTGCACTCCAATTATAAGGACTACAACTATGTTAGACAGACTTCAAATAGTGAAACAACGTTTTGACGAGATTTCGGATTTAATCATCCAACCAGATGTGATTTCGGATCAAAAACGTTATGTGCAGTTGAATAAAGAGTATAAAGATCTAAAGGCTTTGGCCGGAAAAAGAGATGAATATGTTCTATTGATGGCAAATATTGAAGAAGCAAACGAAATAATTGCTGATGGAAGTGATGCAGACATGACTGAAATGGCCAAGATGCAACTGGATGAAGCGAAGCAAAGATTACCAGAGCTTGAGGACGAAATAAAATTCATGTTGATTCCTAAAGATCCTGAAGATGCTAAGAATGTAATGGTGGAAATACGTGCTGGAACGGGTGGAGATGAAGCTAGTATTTTTGCAGGAGATCTATTTAGAATGTACACTAAATATTGCGAAAGTCGCAATTGGAGAACTTCGGTTGTGGATATGAACGAGGGAACTTCGGGAGGATTTAAAGAGGTGATTTTTGAAGTTACTGGTGAGGATGTTTATGGAACTTTAAAGTTTGAAGCGGGAGTTCACCGTGTGCAGCGTGTTCCTCAAACGGAAACACAAGGACGTGTACACACATCAGCAGCTACAGTTATGGTATTGCCAGAAGCGGAGGAATTTGATGTTCAAATTGATATGAATGATGTACGTGTGGATTTCTTCTGTTCGTCAGGACCTGGAGGACAATCAGTAAATACAACTAAATCGGCGGTGCGTTTAACACACATTCCTACTGGATTAGTGGCACAATGTCAAGATCAAAAATCACAACATAAGAATAAAGATAAGGCGTTAACGGTTTTACGTTCTCGTTTATACGAACAGGAATTAGCCAAAAAAGAAGCTGAAGATGCTACAAAAAGAACGTCTCAAGTAAGTTCTGGTGACCGTTCGGCAAAAATTAGAACCTATAATTATGCTCAGGGCCGTGTAACAGATCACAGAGTTGGTTTGACTTTGTATGATTTGGGAAATATCATGAATGGTGATATTCAGAAGATAGTAGATGAGTTACAGTTAGTTAACAATACAGAAAAATTAAAAGAAGCTAGTGAGATTTTCTAATGGTTAACTAAAGATTAACTGTTAAAAAAAATGCAATTTTTTTAATATTATTAATAAGAAAAAGCACTTAATTTGCGTTATCAAATTAGGTGTTTTTTTTTGCCCCAAATTTATTAACTAATATTATTTAAGTATGAAAAAGAGAGTATTTCTTTCGTTGTTTGCTTTTGCAAGTTTTTGCACGGCAAATGCTCAGTCTTATTTAGGATATATTCCTGATAATTATGCTGGTGTTCAAGGTGTTTTGTATAATCCTGCGTCTATAGCTGATTCTCGTTTTAAAGCAGATATTAATTTATTTTCTATTAGTTCATCTGTAACTAATGATTTGTATGGAGTAAAGATTTTTGACGTTTTTAAAGACGGTTACGATTTTGATTTAGAGGCTAAAAAGAGCTTTAGCAATGCTAATAACGCTGCTTTTAATACAGATGTTATGGGACCATCGGTTATGTTTAACATAGCGCCAAAACATACATTAGCAATATTTACAAGAGCAAGAGCTTTTGTTAATGTTGTTGATGTTAATGGACAAGTAATTAATGATGTTACAAAAGATAATAAGAATAGTTTTCCTTCTGCCGCAGTAGGAAGTTTTAATGGTGTTGGTAATTCTTGGGGGGAATTAGGTATTTCTTATGCTACTGTTTTATACCAAAAAGGACAGCATTTCTTAAAAGGAGGTATTACTGCTAAGTATTTACAAGGAGTTGCTAATTACCATATTCAAGGGACTGATGTTAATTTAGCGTTTAATGAAAGTTTAATTGATCCTGCATTAAGTACATATACAACTTCAGGTTCAGTTATTTATGGATCAAGCCAGGATTTTGCAGCTAATTCAGATTTAGATATTGATTCAAAATCAAGAGGTTTTGGTGCTGATTTAGGTTTAGTTTACGAATGGAGGCCTGAATATACTGCTGATAGAGCCGATATCAATGATCTAAAAGAGGTAAATAAATACAAATTGCGTTTTGGTCTTTCTGTTACCGATTTAGGTTCTATGAAATATGATAAAGGTGTTCGTAATAGTTATAACTTAAATAAAACTATCACCCAAGCTAATTATGACAATGCTGATAATTTTGACGAATTTCTGAAGAATAATTATGTAAGAACACCAGAAAATGGGGCTGTAAGATCGTATTTACCAACTGCTTTACACGCTGATGTAGATTGGAATATTCAGAGAAAATTCTATTTGAATGCCAATGCTGATTTTGGAGTAGTAAGTAAAACTAAATTAAATCAAAATAGTATTGCTAATCGTGTGAGCGTAACACCTCGTTACGAATCAAAATGGTTTTCTGCTTATGTTCCAATATCATACATGGATTATAGCAAACAAGCTCAAGTAGGTTTAGGTTTAAGAACAGGAGTGTTTTTCATTGGATCTAGTTCTATTATTTCTAATGCAGTTTCTAAGAGTTCAAAAGCAGCTGATATTCACTTAGGAATGAAGATTCCAATTTATCAAAAAAAGGCTAAAGATCAAGATGGGGACGGTATCTTAGATAAAGATGATGAATGTCCTACGGTTGCTGGTCCTGTTGAAAATAAAGGATGTCCTTGGGGAGACAAAGACAATGATGGTATCTTAGATAAAGATGATAAATGTCCTGAAGTTGCAGGTCCTGCAGCTAATAATGGTTGTCCATGGGAAGACAAAGATAAAGATGGCATTTTAGATAAAGATGACAAATGTCCTACAGTTGCTGGTCCAAAAGAAAATGCTGGTTGTCCTTGGTTGGATACTGACGGAGATGGTGTTTTAGATAAAGACGATAAATGCCCGAAAGTTAAAGGAACTCTAGCTAACAAAGGTTGTCCAGAAGTTACTACTGAGGTAATTAAAAAATTAAATGATTTCTCTAAATCTATTTTGTTTGATACTTCTAAAGCTACGATTAAAGTTGAATCTAACGCTAAATTAGAAGAGATTGTAAAAGTAATGAACGAATACAGCAATGCTAACTTTAAATTAGAAGGACATACAGATAGCACAGGTAATAAGGCTAAAAACCTTCAATTATCTAAAGATAGAGCTGCTGCAGTAAAAGATTATTTAATTGCAAAAGGTATCAGCGCTGACAGACTTTCATCAGAAGGTTATGGTATTGATAAGCCAATTGCTTCTAATAAAACAGTAGCAGGAAGAGCTGAAAACCGTAGAGTTGAGATTATTCTAGTAAAATAATTCAGTTTATTTAAGATATAAAATGAGGCTTTCGAGCCTCATTTTTTTTTATGGTAAAAGGAAAAGCTTCCTCTTTTCATTAAAAAGAGGAAGCTTTTGTATATATAGATTGATAGAATGGAGGACTTATTCTTTAGCTTCTACGTTTTCTTTAGATTTTTCGGATATTCGATTTATTCTATACATAGTAGAAAATTTAATTTTTAAACCAGAAATTTTGGTGTTGTCTTTAGAAGATAATCCTTCTTTTTCAACAGTATTTTTTCGGGTATCTAATGCTTCGTATAAAAGCTTAATTTCGTCCCAATCTTCTCTTGAATAAGAATCTTTGTTATTTTTTACTGTATTTACAAAATTCGAATAAACATCGGCAATATTGTCTTTGTTTACCCAAGTAAAAGTCATATCATCGCCTATTTTTTCAGTAAATAAAGCATTTCTAAAATTATCTCGTGGAGTATTAGTCCCTTTATTAATAGCCTCTTTTTCTGAAATTACTTTTGCTTTGTATTCTTCATATTTACTATCGGTTTTATCAATTGTAGCTTGCATGTCTGTTTTGTTTTCTAATTCTTTTATAGCTACTTCGGCTTCCATTTTTGTTTTGTCGTATTTAGCTTGGATAATTTCCCAATTTTCGCTCGTTTTCTCGGTTGCAACGTTGCTCACCGAATCGACGTAGATTTTAAATTCTTCGACTTTTTTGTTGGCCATTTCTTGTTTTTCATCTTTACATGAACTTGCAATAATGGCAAGGGCGATTATAGCTAGGTATTTACTTAAATTTCTCATTTTTTCAAGATTTTAATTAATTTGAATATAAGCTAGTAGTGCTTTTTAAAACACTACTAACTTTTAATACAGTTTTAAAGTTTGAATCCGTAAGCAAGACGTAAAGCAACTTGTCCAAGTCCTTTATCAGCTGTATTGTTTCTCGATACAGGAAAGTCAGGCAGGTATTCGTAACGCACACTTATATCAATGTATTTTGTAGCATATCCAATACTTGGACTTAATAGTAACGAAGTTTTGTCATAACCATTAGTCACCGCAAAAGCAGCTCCAGCTTCTCCCATTAAATAGAATTTGTCTTGCAAAACAAAGGCTTTAAAACCTAGTTTAGCCGGAATATATCCTAAATCATTATCGTCTCCAGTTACAAAAAGATTACTGAATCCAGTAGTTGCAGTTAGCGAATATCTTTTAGATAAATCATACTGCAATCTAACGTCTCCACCTACATTTAATTTATAAGGGTCTTCGAATGGGTACCCCACTGACGCACCAATTCCTAGTTTGAATTTTTGATCATAGTTATCATTAGGAATGTCTTGAGCCATAGCTTTTGTTGTACCTAAAATTAGTAAAGCCAGGATTGCTAAATTTTTGATTGTGTTTTTCATAATTATCATGTATTGGGTTTTACATTTTTATTTTTACGAAATAGTTACAGTATAGAAAGAACAGCCTAGTTTTTCTTAGCCATTTCGTTTTCTATTTTTGCTTTTCCATTGTGAAAAAATTCATGGGCATTATGAGAAACAGATTCATATTTCTGATCTATTTTTTGAATCAACTTGTCAAAGTCTTCTTTCACATGGTCTTTGAGTTCTTGTGATTTGTCTTTAATTTTTCTTCTGGTTTTTCTTCCACTTTGTGGTGCAAATAAGATGCCTAGCGCGGCTCCTGTTATTAATCCACCAATTACTCCTAATATTATTTTATTTGGTCTCATAATTTATTTTATTTAAAGATTAATTAATTATTTTAAAGTTGTCTTCCACTAATAATTCGCATTAATACTGCAATGATTGCAATGACTAACAAAATGTGTATTAAACCACCAACACTATACACAAAGAATCCTAAAGCCCAGAATATAACTAATAGTACTGCGGCTAGATAGAGTATATTTCCCATGATTTTATTTTTTTAGATTAATATTTTTTAAAGTTTGAAACTAACATATAAACTCAAAGCACTGTTTTTGGAATCTGGAAAAGTATAGGTACTTCCTCCAAAAGTTCGTTCTTTTCCAATAGTTTGTAATCCGTAATTGTAACGTACACCTATTGAGGTTGATTCAAAATCAAATCCTGCACCAGCAGACAAACCATAATCCCATTTGTTTAAATCATCATTATTGATGTTATCCTCAAAATTAAAACCACTATCGCTTTCATTTGTGGCTTTACCATCAATTAAATAGGCTACATAAGGACCAAGATGAACATTAAAATTTGGGGTTACATTCAGTTTTAACAAGACAGGCATTTCTAAATAATTCAGCTTTAATCTTGTTGTTCCTGTAGCAAAGGCGTTATCATAAACTAATTCAGATCCTTTTCTAGAAAAGTTAATCTCCGGTTGGATAGACACTGCCGAAGAAACAGGTAAATTAGCATATAGACCAGCATTGAAACTAGTTAGTATATTATTATCGTCAACATCTTCTGTGTAAAGATTTGTAAAGTTAACACCTCCTTTAATACCTACTGAAGGACTTAGTGTTTGTGCTTTAGTATAACTGATGAATGAGAGGCAAATCATTCCGGCTAAAAATAGGTTTTTCATGGCTTTGTATTTTATGTTACATTATTGTACTAAGTAGTTTCTAGGCTACATCACAAAGTTGCAATATGTTTGTATTAAATGTGTTACAGGATATTTTGAGACTTTTATAGAATTTCCACTTGGATTAAAAACAAAAAAAACACCTTCGGAAAAGGTGTTTTTAAAATTATAATTGTAAAAAGGGGATGCTTTTAATTGAGTTATTTCTCTTCTTGTTTTTGCTCATATTGGATACTAGCGATGTTTTTTTGAATGTTGGAAATGTTGTCAGTTGCTAATGTTTTCAAATCATTATTTAGCGAAGTTTTAGCAATTGTTTGATAATGATCTAATTCGGCAAGCAGCAGTTTTTCAGTTTTTTTAAGATACAAATAGGTATTGGCTTCGCTTATAAAACTTTTTAATAAGTTAGTATCAAATAAAGTATTGGGAATGATAATGAAATTGTTTTTGGCAATTTTTTTAATCTCATTCTTAAGCTCAATATGATCGCTTTCTACTTTTTTAAATGCCGTTCTAGTGTTGTTTTCCATTTTGCCTTCTTGAGCTTTTTGGGAAATAGCAACAACTTTAAGATTCGATTCGGCAATTTCAATCAAGATCTGCGCATCTATTTTAGAGTTGGTAGTAGTGCTACTAGAATTGCTAATAGTATGCTCTTCTTCTTCTTCATCTTCTTTAATTTTTTTCTCACAAGATGTTACCATCAAGCAGCAGAGGGAAAACAGTATAAAGAATAAAAAAGGTTTATTGCTTTTTATAGTGTTCATTAGTTGTGTTTTAAGCAAAATTAGATAAAATGACTTCTTTCTGGTTATATGATTTTTTGATAATATTATATAATTCTAATTGGCTAAATAGGTAAGTAGATTTCAAAAACAGCTCCTTCATCTGGTTTTCCTTTTGCAAAAATATAACCCTTATGATTTTCGACAATTTTTTTGCAAATAGCCAGCCCAACTCCAGTTCCGGGATATTCTTTTTTACCGTGTAATCTATTAAAAAGTAGAAATATTTTTTCGGCATATTCCTGTTCAAATCCCAGTCCGTTGTCTTTGAAAGTGATTTTGATATATTCTTTTTTCGAATTGTCGTTTAATTTAGGTGTTTTTGACGCTTTTACTTTTTTAGATGTGATGCTAATTATAGGAGCTTCATCGGTTTTTGAATATTTTAAAGAATTACTTATAATATTGATAAACAACTGTTCTAATTGAAACTGAATCCCTTGAATCTGATGTAGTTTTTCAATATTAATTACTGCTTTTTTCTCGGTTATATTTTCCGAAAGTTCACTGATAGCGTTTGAAGCCACGCTGTTCAAATCGATGTCTTCGAATGTTTTTTCGGATCGACTGGTTCTCGAATATTGCAATAAATCATCAATTAAAACGCGCATTCTATTAGACGCTTCCTGAATTTTTTCGAAATAGTTTTTTGCTGTTTCTGATAGATTCTCTTTTTCCTTGTCTTCAATTCGAGAGATAAAAGTTTGAATTTTTCTAAGAGGTTCTTGCAAATCATGACTGGCTACATGATTGAATTCCATTAATTCCTTGTTGTTTTGTTCTAATTCTTTATTCCTTAATTCAATCAGTTGGGTTTTGTTATAATCTTCGGTAATATCCTGAGTAGTCCCAATCATATTTTTATTATGCAATCGATCGATGAAAATTTTAGCTGCAGTTCTAAAATGACGAATTTCAAGCGTATCTTTTTTAATGATTCGATAATGAATTAGTGGCAAGATTTCTTTTTCTTCTATTTGTTCAAAAGCATCAGTAAATAATTCTTTGTCGTCAGGATGAATATAGTCTAATAGATTTTCGAAAGTAGGATTGAAAGATTTTGGTTTACAGCCCATTAATCGGAATTTATTATCGGAATAACTAAAGGTTTTTTCTTCTATATTGAATAACCAACTGCCATATTTTCCTAATATTTCGGCTTGTTTGCTTGATTCGTCAAATATTTTTAATCGAATATTTTGATCTATTAAATCTTTGTAGTTTTTAATCACACGCAAATAACCAAGACCTAAAATTAAAATCGAAATTAAGAAAGTAGAAAAGACAACTAAAGGCGTATTGGAGTTGTTGTATTTATAAAGTTTGTCTTTGGAACTCAATAATTTGTTTTCAATATTGAGCATATTATTAACTTCATCTCTTAAAGAATCCATGACTAACTTTCCATTTCTAAAATCGTCGTTGAATTCTTTTTTGCTAGAAAAATTGTCTTTAAAATAAGAGAAACGTTTGTCTACTAAATCGTAGATTCTTTTGAGGCGCTCTTCCTTTATAGAGTCTTTTTTGATGGCTGTGTTTAAGTTTTGGAAAGAAATATTAACGTTTTTTCGAGCGTTAATAAAAGGCTCTAAATACAGCGAATCATTGGTAATGACATAGCCTCGATGTCCTGTTTCGGCATCTTTTATAGATGAAATAAGTTGGTTTAATTCTATAGAAATTTCATAAGTATTCATTATCGAATCGCTTATTTTATCTAATTCTTTTATGTGTCTGTAAGTGATAGAGGCTAAAAAAATTAAAATAAAAAAGGCGACCAAAAATACGGCTCTAATAAAGCCTAACGAATCAAATAACTTAGATTTAAACATAGTTTACATGCGTAATAAAAAATTATCTTTATCTAATCCCGAAGTAATATACTGCCAGTTTAGCGTAACCACTTCAGATAAAACTTCTTTTAGTTTTCCAAAATTACTGGGCTTTTTAATGTAAATATTGGCTCCCAAGACAAAAGTATTTTCAATGTCTTCCTCAGAAGAAGAAGTCGAGTAAATAGCAATTACAACATCTTTAAACTTCCCATCGGCTTTAATTTCTTTGAGACATTCTATCCCTGATTTTAGAGGCATATTTAAATCCAAGAAAATAATATTGGGCAAAACAGTTTCGGATGCATTAAGGAAATCCATTAAGGCTACACCATCGTTTACGGTATTGACCACTGTATTAATTTTTAATTCATCAAAAGCATCTGTAAAAAACATTCTGTCGTCTTCGTCGTCATCTGCTAGGGTAATTAAGATGAAATCTGTTTGCATAATTGTTTTTGAGATTTAGTTTATATTTTGATTCGCAATTTCGTTGCGTTTTTTTATGATTCGTTGAAATGCCGAAGGCGTAATTCCTGTTATATTTTTGAACTGCGAACTTAAATGTGCCACACTGGAATAATTGAGTTTAAAGGCAATCTCGGTTAGGGTTAAACTATGATGGGTGATGAGTTTTTTTACGTATTCAATTTTTTGAATAATGATAAAATTTTCAATCGAAGTATAAGTAACCTCCGAAAACAAATTTGAAAGATAGCCGTAACTTAAATCCAGTTTTTCGGCTAAATAAACTGAACTTTTTACCACAGGTGCTACATCGTTAAAAATCATTTCAATAATCGTTTCCTTGATTTTTTGTACTACAATGTTCTTTTGGTTTTCGATAATTTCAAATCCATATTCGTTTAAAATAGAAGTTATTTTTTGATAAGTGTCCGTGTCAATAGTTTCTAAAAATAGAATTTCATTGGTATTAATTAGATTGTATTTGATGTTAAATCCATCTAATTTTTCTTCTAAAATCTTTTTTGCTAGAAAAAGGCTATCTGTTTTTAAAAATAATTTCAAAGTGATGATTTTAGGGTTTTAGTAAAAGTAATAAATAGCTTTATAATTTCGCAGTATTTCAAAGTTAGTTTACATCAAAACACATTCTATTATAGAATTTTCGGAGAAACTTATACAATTCTGATATTAATTACAATTGGCTTTGTAACTTTGCGATTTGAAAATAAAAATAGATGACTACACAACAGCTAATTGAGCAAATCAAGATAAAAAAATCCTTTCTATGTGTGGGATTAGATGTCGATTTAGATAAAATTCCAACGCATTTTTTAGAATTAGAAGATCCAATTTTTGAATTTAATAAAGCAATAATTGATGCAACTCATGATTTAGCTGTTGCTTATAAACCTAATACTGCTTTTTTTGAAGCTTATGGTATTAAAGGATGGATTTCTTTGCAAAAAACAATTAGTTACATCAACGAAAATTACCCAAATGTCTTTACCATTGCCGATGCAAAGCGCGGCGATATAGGGAATACTTCTTCAATGTATGCCAAAGCTTTTTTCGAAGATTTAAACTTTGACAGTATCACGGTTGCACCTTATATGGGAAAAGATTCTGTTGAGCCTTTTTTAGCTTTCGAAGACAAACATACTATCATGTTAGCGTTAACGTCTAACGAAGGAGCTTTTGATTTTCAAACTCTTGATGTTGATGGAAAAGAATTATACAAACGCGTTTTAGAAACTTCTAAAACATGGAAAAATAGCGAAAATCTAATGTATGTGGTAGGTGCTACAAAAGCAGAGTATTTTACTGAAATTAGAAAAATTGTTCCTGATAGTTTCTTACTAGTACCAGGTGTTGGTGCGCAAGGAGGAAGTTTGTCAGAAGTATGTAAATACGGAATGAATGATAATGTAGGATTGCTAATCAATTCTTCAAGAGGAATTATTTATGCTTCTAAAGAAGCTGATTTTGCCGAAAAAGCAAGAGCCGAAGCTTTGAAAATGCAACGAGAAATGGAAGTGATTATGCAATCTAAATAATAAATAACGTTCGTTTTGAACACTGTAAAGCTGATTTAATAGACTGTAGCAGATTGATAAAATCAGTTATATTCTTTAAATCAGCTTTTTTATTTCTTAAATCCTAAATCAAAAATATAAATTGAAACCTTATTCTCTAATTGACTCTCTAGGAACCTTGCATACTTTTAACAAAGTACCGCAACGTATTATTTCGTTAGTGCCTTCGCAAACCGAATTGTTGGTTGATTTAGGACTAGAATCTAAGCTTGTTGGAATTACTAAATTCTGCGTGCATCTAGAAGATTTAAGAGCTAAAAAGCAAGTTGTTGGCGGAACTAAAAAAATAAATTACGATAAAATTAAAGCCTTAAATCCAGATATTATCATTTGTAATAAAGAGGAAAATACGCTTGAGATTGTAGAAACTCTTCGTGAAATATGCAGCGTTTGGGTAACTGATATTTTTACAGTCGAAGATAATTTTAAGCTGATAAATGATTTTGGGAATATTTTTGATTGTGTAGCCGAGGCACAAAAGTGGAACGAAAAAATAGCTTTTGCCTTGAGCGATTTTAAAAATTTCATCGCAGCTAAACCTATAAAAAAAGTGGCTTATTTTATTTGGAAAAAACCTTATATGGCAGCTGCTTCGGATAATTTTATTGACGAATTATTGCAGTTAAACCGTTTGGAAAATATTTTTGCAGACCAATCGAGGTATCCTGAAGTAAATCTGGAAACAATAAACGCAGAAGGCGATTTAGATTTTGTTTTTCTTTCGTCAGAACCTTATCCTTTTAAAGAAAAAGATGCTTTAGAAATTGCTGATTTTATAACTACAGCAAAGATTATTCTTGTAGATGGAGAAATGTTTTCTTGGTATGGAACTAGATTCTTAAAAGCTTTGGGATATTTTAAAGAATTACAGCAAAACTTATAGTTCGCATTCTTCCAATACCAATTCTTCTTTTTCTTTTTTTGTTGCAGTAGTTTCTTTTTTCTTTATTGCAGTAAGAATTTTAAATTCTTCTTGTAATTTTTCAATTTCACTAATCTCTTTCAAAAGTCCATTCATAACAGTAAATTTTTCCCAAAGTTACATTAACATAACATTAAAAACCTAGTTTTTTAGGTTAAGTTTAGCATTTTAGACGTTGATTTAACACTGTGTTTAAAGGAATTCGGGTTAAAATAAGCTAATAAAACAGCTGGTTTTAGGTAAGTTAGCGCTATTTTTAAAAACTTTTTTTTGGAGAATTGCTCAGAGGAATAGAAGTAAGGGAGTTCTTAAATAAAGAAGTGCTAGTATCTTTAAAAATACTAGCACTTGTTTTAACTAACCAAAACCAAATATAATAAATAACCAGTTCATTACATTGCAAAGATGCAACACAACAGTCTATATTGCTGTTAAGGTTTTGTTATTACTTTGTTGGCTCCACGTTAAATTTTAAACAACTGTTTAACATATTTAAGAGAAAATAACGGTTTTGTTATTGTAAACCATTGTTTTACGTTCGGCATGTAATTTTACGGCTCTTGCCAATACGCTGCGCTCTAAATCACGCCCTTTTACAATAAAATCTTCAATAGAATGACTGTGCGAAACTCTAGTGATGTCTTGTTCAATAATTGGTCCTTCGTCTAGTTCCTCGGTTACATAATGACTCGTAGCGCCAATAATTTTAACTCCTCTGGCAAAAGCCGAATGATAAGGCTTTGCACCTGGAAATGCAGGTAAAAACGAATGGTGAATGTTGATGATTTTGTTTTTGTACAATTCAATTAGTTTTGGTGTGATAATTTGCATGTATCGAGCCAAAACAATGAAATTGATATTGTATTCTTTTAATAAAGCAATTTGTTGTTTTTCGCCTTCTTCTTTGATGTTTTTAGTAAAAGGGACATAATGAAAAGGAATACCAAAACGTTCAGCTACTCCTTTTAAATCTTCGTGATTGCTAATAATTAACGGAATCTCAAGCGGTAATTCACCTGCGCTATATCGTCCTAAAAGATCATACAGGCAATGGTCGTATTTAGAGATAAATAAGGCCATTCTCGGTTTATATTCCTGAGTGTAAATTTCCCAAGACATATTGAATTTATCTGCCAGATTCGTTTGGAAATCCTTTTTGATTAATTCTATATCAAAATTTTGAGTGCTAAATTCACATTCTAAACGCATGAAAAACACATTCTCGTTAGCGTCAACATGCTGGTCTAGATAGATAATATTTCCTTCAATTCCTGCTATATAATTAGTAACTGAGGCGATAATCCCTTTTTGATCCTCACAATGGATAAGTATCGTTATTTTTTGCATTTTATTATTATTTCATTCTTTCAATAAGTTGCCAAAATCTTTAAAAATGGATCTAGCAAAAGTTTATTGAAATCAATTTTTATTGGACTTCTTAAAGAATCAAAACTAATCTTATTTTTTTATAAAACAAATCTTGTTTCTTCAGTTTGAATCAAATGATTAAACAGTTTATTTTTTGTCTTGCATAGCAAAAACTTTTAGCAATAATGGCGAAGTTCTGGCGCTAATATTTGTACGGATATTTTTTTCTTCAACAGCTACCATTTTAAAAACACCGCTCATCGCTTTGTTAGTAACATAATCAGTTAAGTCAGGATTTACCTTGCTTACTAACGGAATGCTGTTGTATTTAGTAATGATGTTTTGCCATACTTTATCGGCACCTACTTTAGAAAAAGAGTTTTTGATAACTGGATTGAATTTTCCGTATAAAGAGGTAGAAGTAGTGTTTTGTAAGTAAGTTGTAGCCGAACTTTCGTTTCCTAACAAAATCCCCTTTGCATCAGTAAATGACATGTTTCTTACCGCATCAACAAAGATTGGTGTAGCTTCTTTTACAGCGTCTTCGGCAGCGCGATTTAAGACTTTTAAACCTTCATCGGCAAGCGAACTTAATCCAACTCTTCTCAATCCAGTATCTACTTTTCTCAATTCGTCTGGTAATAAAATTTTCACCGCTTCATTTTTATAAAAACCATCGGTAGCGGTCAATTTACTTACTTGTTTGGTGATACCATTATTCAAAGCTTCTTTCAATCCACCAGCAATGTCAACCATTCCAGTAGTTCCAGTTTGAGGTATTTGGCTTAAAACCTGTTGCATTTCAGCACAGCTAAATAAGGGTAAGAAGATTAAAAATAAAACAATTTTTTTCATAACTTTAGGTGTGATTGATTTTGACCAAATATACATAAACATTATATAATTCCTGTAAAAATGGAAAACCGTAAGGCAAAATTAATACTTAATACCCACGGATGAAAAATCTCAAAATGATAATGGCGGTATATCAAAAAGCATCATTCTTAAAAAAATAAGATGAAAATACTAGAGCTTGAATTATTAACGGATGGCATTGATGAAACAATAGCTTTTTATCATAAAAAATTGGGTTTAAATATCCTATCGAGTAATAAATCAAGTGTTTCATTTGCTGCAGGTTCCACAACACTCACTTTCAGGTCTTCTGTAAATGTAAAACCGATATATCATTTTGCTTTTGATATTCCGAACAATAAATTATTGGAAGCATTTTACTGGGTGGAAGAGAAAGTGGAAATATTGGAAGTCATTCCCCCTGATAAAATAGCCGATTTTTATAATTGGGACGCAAAGTCTTTTTATTTCTATGATAATAATGGAAATATTGTAGAATTCATCGCCCGTTATTGTTTGGATAATGTTTGCAGTAAACCATTTGATGGTAGTTCTATTCTTTCTGTAAGCGAAATTGGTTTTGTTTCAGAAGATGTAGAAAAACTCAACGATGAGTTGTTTGCGAAATATGGTCTTTCGGTATTTTCGAAACAACCAAAGCTCAATAAGTTTATTGTTTTGGGAATCGATACGGGGCTTTTTATTCTGGCTGGAGAAAACCGTAATTGGTATCCAACAGATAAAATATGCAAATCATTCTGGACGAAAGTCGTTTTTGAGAATAATGGTATAAGGAGAGAAATAGAAGTTCCAGATTAAAAGTATTACGATTTTTATTTCAATCACTTAAAATTAAAGTGTTTTTTAGACTAGAGCGAGATTATTTGCGTAAATTGAAATGTTAAAAAAGAAATTAATTAAAAAAAGAGACAAATGAAAGCTTACAGTTCTAAGAATAAAATAAGAATTGTAACTGCTGCGGCCCTGTTTGACGGACATGATGCCGCAATCAATATCATGCGTAGAATTATGCAGGCCACAGCTGTAGAGGTAATTCATTTGGGACATGACCGTAGTGTCGAGGAAATTGTAAATACTGCTATTCAGGAAGATGTCAATGCCATAGCAATCACTTCTTATCAGGGCGGACATAATGAGTTTTTTAAATATCTATACGATTTACTTCAACAAAAAAGAGCTGGACATATCAAGATATTTGGCGGAGGAGGAGGCGTAATTTTACCTACTGAAATTGCTGCATTGCAGGATTATGGAATCACACGAATTTATTCTCCCGATGATGGTCGAGCCATGGGATTACAAGGTATGATTAATGATTTAGTACAACTTTCAGATTATGCCATTCCATTACCAACGCTTCCCAAAGGAAAAGGGATTCAGAAATTACTTGAAACTAAGGATAGCAACACTATTGCACATTTAATTTCGCTTGCCGAAAATAATTCAGAAGAATTTCATAAAGTATTTTCACTGTCGTCAGTAGCTCCCCCTTCGGGGGCGGGGGGGGATGTCCTCGGAGTTACTGGAACAGGAGGAGCTGGGAAATCCTCATTGGTTGACGAATTTGTACGCCGATTTTTGATTGATTTTCCTGAGAAAACGGTAGGAATAATTTCTGTAGATCCTTCTAAACGCAAAACGGGTGGCGCTTTATTAGGTGACCGAATCAGGATGAATGCCATCAATAATCCCAGAGTTTATATGCGTTCATTGGCAACAAGAGAGTCTAATCGGGCTTTATCAAAATGTGTTGCCGATGCCATCCAAATCTTAAAAGCGGCTCAATATGATATTATCATTCTAGAGACTTCAGGAATTGGTCAATCTGATACCGAGATTGTAGATTATGCAGATGTTTCTTTATATGTAATGACACCCGAATTTGGTGCTGCGACTCAGCTGGAAAAAATTGACATGCTTGATTTTGCCGATTTAGTAGCCATCAATAAATTTGATAAACGGGGTGCTCTAGATGCTTTGCGTGATGTTAAAAAACAATACCAACGCAACCATAATCTTTGGGATGCCGATTTAGATAGTCTTCCTGTTTTTGGAACTATTGCATCACAGTTCAACGATTCAGGAATGAATAGATTGTACAAGGCAACAATGGATAAAATTGTTGAGAAAACAAATACCGATTTGAAATCAAATTTCAAAATTACATCCGAAATAAACGAGAAGATTTATGTGATTCCGCCACACAGAACACGTTATCTGTCTGAAATTGCGGAGACTATTCGAAATTATGATGAAAAAGCGAAAAGCCAGAAAGAGATTGCTCAAAAATTATATGGCATTTTTAAAACACTGGAAAGTGTTTCTGGAAAAGTACCTCTTATCAACAAAGAGGGAATCGATGATGATTCTGTTTTTCCGTCTGCGTTTGTAGAACATAATGACGAGCGAATTTTTATCAATCTTTTGCTGAATCAATTTGAGAAAGTAAAAAAGGATTTAGAGCCGCAGCATTGGGAAATTATCTTAGGCTGGAATGAAAAAGTTAATAAATACCATAATCCTGAGTATACTTTTACTGTTCGGGGAAAAAAAATAAAAATAGAGACTCACACCGAGTCGCTTTCTCATTCTCAAATTCCAAAAATTGCTTTGCCAAAATACGGGGATTGGGGAGCAATTTTGCATTGGTGTTTACAGGAAAATGTTCCTGGCGAATTTCCTTTTACTGCCGGATTATATCCTTTTAAAAGAGAAGGTGAAGACCCTTCGCGTATGTTTGCAGGTGAAGGTGGACCAGAGAGAACGAACAGGCGTTTTCATTACGTCAGTGCGGGATTATCTGCAAAACGATTATCCACTGCGTTTGATAGTGTGACTTTGTATGGGAATGATCCAGATTCCCGTTTGGATATTTATGGAAAAATCGGGAATGCAGGTGTTTCTATTTGTTGTTTAGACGATGCTAAAAAATTGTATTCTGGTTTTGATTTGGTCAATGCTATGACTTCTGTAAGTATGACCATTAACGGTCCTGCACCTATGCTGTTAGGTTTTTTTATGAATGCTGCCATTGACCAACAATGTGAAATTTACATTAAAGAAAAAGGGCTGGAGTTAGCAGTAGAAGAAAAAATACATAAAATATTTAACGAAAAAGGCATTGATAGACCTCGTTATCAAGGCGATTTACCCGAAGGAAATAACGGATTAGGATTAATGCTTCTTGGGGTAACTGGTGATGCTGTTTTGCCAGTAGAAGTGTATAATGAGATAAAAGCAAGAACCTTGTCGCAAGTACGCGGAACAGTTCAGGCCGATATTTTGAAAGAAGACCAAGCTCAAAATACCTGTATTTTCTCTACTGAATTTGCCTTGCGGTTGATGGGAGATGTGCAGGACTATTTTATAAAAAATGATATTAGGAATTTTTATTCAGTTTCTATTTCGGGTTATCATATTGCCGAGGCTGGAGCCAATCCTATTACACAACTTGCATTCACTCTGGCAAACGGATTCACTTATGTGGAATATTATTTGAGTAGGGGGATGGATATCAATGATTTTGGACCCAATTTGTCCTTCTTTTTCTCGAATGGATTGGATCCTGAATATGCGGTGATTGGTCGGGTAGCGCGCAGAATTTGGGCGAAAGCCATGAAAAATAAATACAATGCCAATGAAAGAACACAAATGTTGAAATACCATATTCAAACTTCAGGTCGTTCCTTACACGCTCAGGAAATTGATTTTAATGATATTCGAACCACTTTACAAGCTTTGTCTGCAATTTATGATAATTGTAATTCATTGCATACCAATGCCTACGATGAAGCTATCACTACGCCAACTGAAGAATCAGTGCGACGTGCAATGGCAATCCAGTTGATTATCAATAAAGAATTGGGTTTAACCAAAAATGAAAATCCACTTCAGGGTGCTTTCATTATCGAAGCATTGACAGATAAGGTAGAAGCAGCTGTTTTAGATGAATTCGACAAGATTTCAGAACGGGGTGGTGTTTTGGGAGCAATGGAAACCATGTACCAAAGGTCGAAAATCCAAGAAGAAAGTTTATATTATGAAACCATGAAGCATACGGGGCAATTACCCATTATCGGTGTAAATACGTTCTTGAGTTCCAAAGGTTCTCCAACAGTAATTCCGATGGAAGTCATTCGTGCAACAGAAGAAGAAAAGCAATACCAAATAAAAATGCTGAACAATTTACATCAACTGAATCAAGATAAAGTAAAAGTACAATTAGACGCGATTAAAAAAGCCGCCATTAACAATGAAAATCTATTTGAATATTTGATGGAAGCAACTAAAGTCTGTTCTTTAGGGCAAATTACCACTGCTTTGTTTGAAGTAGGAGGTCAGTATAGAAGAAATATGTAAAATTAAATCCAGCGGTCTTTGCGATTAAATAAAATATCGCCTCTTTATTTAAATGTGTTTTACCTAAATTTACCATTGTAACCAACTTGATATTAAAATGGCGCTGTTAGACAGGATAAACTTAAAAGCAAAAACGGACAAAAACACTGGTTTTGGAACTAATACCAATAGTTATGGTGGACGGTTTGTAAATAAAAACGGAACAGCAAATATAGAAAAGCGAGGCATGCACTATTTGCATCGCATTAGTTGGTATCACACGATGATTGATATGCCAACCTGGAAATTCATGTTAGTCATTCTTTCGTTTTATGTAGGAATCAATTTGGTTTTTGCCTCTATTTATTTTGGAATCGGAATTGAACATCTTAACGGAATTCCAATGACTGATAGTAATTGGGCACAATTTGGGCAGGCTTATTTTTTTAGCGCTCAAACTTTTACTACGGTGGGTTATGGTCATATTAGTCCAGTGGGTTTTTTTACAAGTTTGCTTTCTGCTGTTGAGGCTTTGATGGGATTGTTGAGTTTTGCAATTGCCACAGGTTTGTTTTTTGGTCGATTTAGTAAGCCTACTGCCTTTTTAAAATTTTCACACCATGCTGTTATTGCTCCTTATGGTGAAATAACAGGCTTGATGATTCGAATGACTCCTTTTAAAAACACCAATTTTACCGATGCCGAAGCCAAAATGACCTTAGGAATGAGCGTGGAAGAAGCAGGTGTGAGAGTCAATAAATTCTATTCGTTAGATTTAGAACTCGCTAAAATCAATTCCTTAACCTTGAGTTGGACATTGGTACATCCAATAACCGAAGAAAGTCCTTTGTATCAGTTTACCAAAGAGGATTTTGCTAATACAGTTGGAGAGATTTTGGTCTATATAAAAACATTTGACGATATGTTTTCTAATACGGTGGCTACTAGAACTTCTTATACTTTTGCTGAAGTACTTTACGGTGCTAAGTTTGTGCCAATGTATAAAAGAAGTGCCGATAATTCTAAAACTATTCTGGATTTGGATAAGCTGAATCAATATGAAGAGGTTGTAATCTAGTTGGTTTTGATTGTTTAATTGAATTCTTGATATTAAAACGTATATTCGTTTAATGTTATTTAATAATGTATGAACAATATAAAAAACGTTTTTAGTATAAAAGATCTTGAAAACCTTTCAGGAATAAAAGCACATACAATTCGCATCTGGGAAAAAAGATACCAGGTTCTTGAACCTATGCGAACAGATACCAATATAAGATTGTATGATTTAGTCAGTTTGCAAAAACTGCTAAATATTACTTTTTTACATGAACATGGGTATAAAATCTCAAAAATTGCTTCTTATCAGGAGACTGAAATTGCTAAGCTTGTTGAAGGAATTATTACTGCTAAAAACTCTAAAAATCATGCTATCAATGCTTTTAAAATGGCAATGATGAATTTTGATCAGGAATTGTTCTTTAATACTTACAATTGGCTTGCTGAAGAAAAAACGTTTAAGGAAATCTTTAATCAGGTTTTTGTTCCTTTATTAGATGAAATAGGTGTATTATGGCAAACAGATACTATTACACCTGCACATGAGCATTTTATAAGCTATTTAGTCCGTCAAAAAATAATTTTAAATTCTGAGAAACTTCAGCTTTTAAAACCTACTAAGCTAGATAAGGTTTTTGTATTGTCACTTCCGTTGAATGAGATTCATGAATTAGGATTGATGTATTTGCATTATGAAATACTTTTAAAAGGATATAAAAGTATTTACTTAGGAGAGAGTATGCCTATCCAAAATTTGAAAGATTTAAAAAAACATTTTGATACTATCGTGTACGTTTCTTATTTGACTATAAAACCAGATAGAGATCAGGTGAATCATTACATTCAGGAAATGGTTGATGAATTGTTAGATGATAAAACAGAATTATGGTTTACCGGAAGATTAGTTTCATTAATTGATTCAGAAATACTCTTAGGCAAAGTTTCTGTGTTTAATTCAATTCCAGAATTAACAGATGGGATTTAATATTTTGTTTAATATTTTTGTATATTTGTTAAACAAATGAAAAAGAAAATTACAATAATAGGTTCTGGTTTTTCTGCCTTGTCTGCGGCTTGTTATTTAGCAAAAAGCGGACACGAAGTTTTAGTTTTCGAAAAAAACAATACAATAGGCGGAAGGGCAAGACAACTAAAAAAAGAAGGTTTTACTTTTGACATGGGACCCAGTTGGTATTGGATGCCCGATGTTTTTGAGCGTTTCTTTGCTGATTTTGGAAAGAAAACAACAGATTATTATGAGCTTGTAAAACTGTCTCCAGCCTATCGTGTGTATTTTGGAGTCAATGAATACATAGCAATTGCGGATAATTTGGACGAAATAGTTTCCACTTTTGAAAGTATCGAAAAAGGAAGTGGGAAATTGCTTCTGGAATTTATGGCTGAAGCCAAAAGTAATTATGATATCGCTATTAAAGATTTGGTTTATAGACCAGGAGTCTCTCCTTTAGAATTAGTAACGCTAGAAACATCTAAAAAGATTGGTCAGTTTTTTAGCAATATCAGTAGGGATGTTCGACAGAAATTTAAAAATGAAAAATTAATTCAAATTCTGGAATTTCCAGTTTTGTTTCTTGGTGCCAAACCTTCTGATACACCTTCGTTTTATAGTTTTATGAATTATGCCGATTTTGGTCTAGGAACCTGGCATCCTAAAACAGGAATGTTTGACGTAGTTCGTGCTATGGAAACTTTGGCTAGAGAATTAGGCGTTCAGTTTTTGGTAAATTCGAATATTGAAAAGATAATTGTCGAAAATAAAGTAGCCCGAGCAATTGTTGTGAATGGCGAAAAAATAGAATCCGATTTGGTTTTAAGTGGCGCCGATTACCATCATACCGAAACTTTATTGGATGCAGCACACCGAACTTATTCTGAAAAATATTGGGAAAGCCGGGTTTTTGCACCTTCGTCTTTATTGTTTTATGTGGGATTCAATAAAAAAATAGAAAATATTTCGCATCATGCTTTATTTTTTGACACAGATTTTTACCAGCATGCTAAAGATATTTATGACGAACCAAAATGGCCAAATGAACCCTTATTTTATGCTAATTTTCCATCATTAACGGATAAAACAGCCGCGCCTGAGGGAATGGAATCAGGATTTTTCTTAGTGCCCTTAGCGCCGGGAATCAACGATACAGCTGAATTAAGAGAAGAATATTTTGATAAAATTATAACGCGTTTTGAAATTATAACACAGCAAAAAGTTCGGGAAAATATCATTTTTAAAGAATCCTTTTGCAAGAACGATTTTGTAGAACAATACAATTCCTATAAAGGAAATGCATACGGAATGGCAAATACCTTATTACAAACTGCTTTTTTAAGACCAAAACTAAAAAGCCAAAAAGTTCGTAATTTATATTTTACGGGTCAGCTAACAGTTCCAGGTCCAGGAGTTCCTCCTGCCTTGATTTCTGGAAAGTTAGTTTCTAATTTGATTGATAAACAATTTCTAAAAGAAAAAATATGAAACAATTATTTGACGATGTTTCTTTTAAGTGCAGCAAATTGGTAACAAAAAACTATAGTACTTCGTTTTCATTGGCGGTTTATATGCTTTCGCCAAGTATTCGGGATGCTATTTACAGCATCTATGGTTTTGTGCGTTTTGCTGATGAAATTGTAGATTCTTTTCATGGTTTTGACAAAGAAAATTTAATAAATGATTTCGAAAAAGAATACTATAAAGCATACCGTTCAGGGATCAGTTTGAATCCTATTTTAAATTCTTTTCAGCAAACAGTTAAAGAATATAATATCTCTGACGATTTGATTCAGGCTTTTTTGAAGAGCATGAAAATGGATTTAGTAAAATTAGATTATAATTCGAAAACTGAATATGAAGAATACATCTATGGCTCAGCCGATGTGGTGGGATTGATGTGTTTGAAAGTTTTTGTTAATGGAAAAGAGCATAAATACGAAGAATTAAAAGCCGAAGCCATGAGATTGGGCTCTGCCTTTCAAAAAGTGAATTTCCTGAGAGATTTAAAAGAAGATAATCTAATTTTGAATCGCAATTATTTTCCAGGAGTCGATTTGAATTCATTCGATGAAAAAGCTAAAAAAGCCATCATCAACGAAATAAAAGAAGATTTTAAGCTTGCCTATCAAGGAATTGTAAAACTGCCCATAGAAGCTAAATTTGGTGTTTATACGGCTTATGTGTATTACAAAAAACTATTAAATAAGCTGGAAAATACCCCATGCAAAGAAATAGGAAATGCTAGAATTCGGGTTTCTAATTATACTAAAGCCACACTTTTAGCCCAATCTTTTGTGACATATAAGTTGCGTTTGATTGAATAAGGATTTAAAAAAATAATAAAAAATGATCTCATTCTTAATAACAATTAGTGTTTTTCTCTTCATGGAATGCGTCACTTGGCTTACCCATAAATACCTAATGCACGGACTCATGTGGTATTTCCACGCTGATCATCACCAGCCTAAATACGAACATGTTTTTGAACGCAACGACATCTTTTTTGTCATTTTTGCCCTTCCTAGCATTGCCCTTTTTTATTTCGGAACTGAAGGCGGAATCAATTATTTGTTTTTCATCGGTCTCGGAATCACAATCTATGGTTTTTGTTATTTCATGATTCACGATGTCCTGATTCATCAGCGATTCAAGTGGTTCAAGAATACTAAAAACAAATATCTTATTGGTTTGCGAAAAGCCCATAAAGTCCACCATAAACACTTAGGAAAAGAAGAAGGCGAATGTTTCGGGATGCTTTTTGTTCCTTTTAAATACTATAAAATTTAAACAACTTATTTTACACGTATTCATTCCCCTCTTGAGAGGGGTTAGGGGTGTGTTTTTGAATAACACAGTCTAACTAAGTTTTAAAAATAACGTCATTGGTAACCTGCCTAAGTATAAAATAAAAAAGATGCTGCTCGCATCCATCATAAACCATACAAGACTTAAAAAAATAAGATGAAAGTATATTATAAAAAAAGCGAACAACATCTCAACGCCAGCATCGACGAATGTTGGGCTTTTTTTTCTAATCCAGCCAATTTGCAAATAATTACACCGCAAACCATGGGATTTAAAGTCACCGATTTTGACAATAAAAACATGTACGAAGGACAAATTATTCAATATAAAATTACACCGCTTTTAGGAATTAAATTATCATGGCTTACTGAAATTACTAAAGTAAAAGAAGGAAGTTATTTTATAGACGAACAGCGTTTTGGACCTTATGCTTTTTGGCATCACAAACATTTTTTTGAATCAACCGAAAATGGAGTAAAAATGACTGACGTTGTACATTATGCTATTCCACTTGGATTTATCGGTCGGATTATGAATGCTTTGGTAGTAAAAAACAAACTCAACGAAATCTTTGATTACCGTGAGAAAAAAGTAAATGAAATTTTCAATTCAAAATAATGACTAAAATCGCTGTTTCTTTTTTTTGGTTTCGACGCGATTTACGACTCGAAGATAATATTGGATTATTCCAGGCTTTAAAATCGGAATATCCCGTAATTCCATTGTTTATTTTTGATGAAGCTATTTTAGAAAGTTTGCCTAAAGATGATGCAAGAGTTAATTTTATATATGAATCTCTGGCGAAAATAAATGCTCAATTACAACAAATAGGAAGTTCGTTATTTATTAAAAAAGGACAAACGCAAAACGTTTGGAAATCTCTTATTGAAGAATTTGATGTTAAGGAAGTCTTTTTCAATAAGGATTACGAACCATTTGCTTTGGAACGAGATGAAGCTATTTGTCAATTATTAGAAAAGAATCATACAATTACCTATTCTTTTAAAGACCAGGTAATTTTTGAAGAAAAAGAAATCACAAAAGCGGATGGTTTGCCTTATACCGTTTACACTCCTTATAAAAATAAATGGTTAGAAAAGTTTCATACAATTGCTCCTCTAAAGGAATATGATAATAGCAATGAGTTTTCTAATTTTCACAAAAGCAATTTTGTTTTTCCTTCATTGGAACAAATTGGCTTTATTGAAAGTGCAATAAAAGTTAAAGCATACAATCTTAATGATATTTCTAATTATCAGGAAACCCGTGATTTTCCAGCGGTAGATGCTACGTCTTATCTATCGCCACATTTTAGATTTGGAACGGTGAGCATTCGAAAGATGGTCAATTTTGCAGCCCAAACTAATGCTGTTTTTTTGAGCGAATTGATTTGGCGAGAGTTTTTTATGCAAATTCTCTATAGTTTTCCCAAAGTTGTAACTCAGAATTTCAAATCAGCTTACGATGGAATTCAATGGCGTAATAACGAAGAAGATTTTAAGCGTTGGTGTTCTGGAACTACTGGTTATCCAATGGTTGATGCAGGAATGAGACAATTGAATGAAACTGGTTATATGCACAATCGTGTTCGAATGGTTGTAGCAAGTTTTTTGTGTAAACATTTATTGATTCAATGGCAATGGGGCGAAGCGTATTTTGCCGAGAAATTATTGGATTATGATTTGTCTGCCAATGTTGGAAACTGGCAATGGGCAGCAGGTACAGGTTGTGATGCCGCACCTTATTTCAGAGTTTTTAATCCTGAGATTCAATTGAAAAAGTTTGACGAAAAAGGAATTTACATTCGTCAATGGATTCCAGAATTTGATTTGGCTTATGGCGAGCCTATGGTAGATCATGCTTTTGCTAGAGATCGTGCAATTGCCACTTATAAAGCAGGGATTTTGAAATGATTTACCTAAAAACTTATTTAATCAATTTATTCAGCATGCCATTAAAAATAAATCCATGAAACGGCCACACTGAATACCAATACAATTTTCCCCAAATTCCTCTTGGTCTAAATGTTGCCGATTGGTATAGGATATTATTAATGATTTTGAATTCGAGCCAAGCTTCGCCAGGCAATTTCATTTCGGCAAAAAGCACTAATTTTCCTTTTTCTTTATCGGCATATAAAACACGCCAAAAGTCCAATACATCGCCAGAGTTTATGGAATGTTTATTTGTTCTTCCGCGTCGCAAACCTACACCACCAAATAATCTATCGATAAAACCTCTGATATTCCAAAGCCAGCTTCCATAATACCATCCTGTTTCGCCACCAATTGACCAAATGCGATCAATGGTAAAATTACGATTTATAATTTCTTTTCTACGTCTGTCAATAAAACAATCTTTTTTTGGGACTTTTAAATATTCTGAAATATTGCTTTTAAAACGTCCGCTAATTAAAGAATCTTTCCAGCTCGAAGCTACTTTATCTTCATCTACTTTTATTAATGCTCTGGATAAAGCCTGTTCATAGGACATAGGTTTTATGTTCAATAATTCATTGATTTTGTGGTCTCGGCAAATCACTTCTACTTTCATACTGCTTACTAAAGCGGTGGCTAGTTTATAAGATGTTGAGGTCACAAAATACAGCCAGTAAGACGATAATTTAGGCGTCATTACGGGTATTGTAAAAATCCAGCGGCGTAATTTTTTTGCTTTGGCGAAAGCCAAAAGCATTTCTTTATAAGTAAGAATATCAGGTCCACCAATATCAAAACTCTGATTGTACGTCACGGGATTCAGTAAAGATTTTGATAAAAACTCTAAGACATCAGTTATGGCAATAGGCTGGCATTTGGTATTGAGCCATTTTGGCGTAATCATAACTGGAAGTTTATTAACTAAATCCCGTATAATTTCAAACGAAGCACTTCCTGAGCCTACAATAATTCCGGCTCTTAAAGTGGTAATACCAAATGTCCCTGAATTAAGAACATCTTCAACTTGCTTCCTAGAAGATAAATGTTTTGATAACGATTTATCATTAACAATTCCGCTGAGGTAAATTACTTGTTGAGCATTTGTTTGATTGACTCTTTCTACAAAATTTTCAGCCGAAATACGTTCCATTTCGTCATAATTATCAGATGAACTCGACATCGAATGAATAAGATAGTAAGCAGCATCAATGGAGTCAGGAATTTCTAATAAAGTTTCCTTTTTTAAAAAATCGATTTCTATGATTTCAACTTGACTTTGTAATTCTATTGGACAATAAAATCTGTTTTTATCTCTTACACAGCACACAATATGATGACCTTGAGCGACTAAAATGGGTAAAAGTCGTTTGCCAATGTAACCTGTAGCACCAGTTAAGAGAATTTTCATGATGTAAATTTTATATTTTAAAAGTTACAATTCCATAATCCATTTCAAAAATTTGTCCTGAAATAGATTTCGCTTTTTCAGAAATTAAGAAATCCGCCATTTCGGCAACTTCAGTTGGTTTTAAATAGCCTTTCATAGGATGACGTTCAATCATGTTTTCCTTCATTCGATCATTTCTCAAAATATTTGCAGCAAGAGAAGTATCAGTAATAGTAGGAGCAATGGCATTTATTCTAACTATTGAAGCCAGTTCAGCTCCTAATGATTTTACTAATCCTTCAACAGCTGCTTTTGCAGTCGCAATACTAGCATGATAAGGCATTCCTAACTTTGCAGCAACAGTACTGAATAGTATAATAGACGGATTATTGCCTTTTTTTAATGCTGATAAATAATGCTGAATGGTTTTTACAGCGCCAATGACATTGATTTCAAAATCATTTCTAAAGTCATTGATACTTAAATTTCCAATAGGTTTTAGATTTATAGAACCTGGACAATAAATTAAGCTGTCTATGCTTTCTATATCCGGTAATTCATCTTGCAATATATCTAAACTATAATGTTTTAGATTAGGATGTGAGATTTCAGGAGCATTTCGGCTAATATTGTAAACAAAATTGCGTTCTAATTGTTGTAATAAAATTGCGTTCCCTATCCCTTTGCTGCCACCAATGATTACAATGTTTTTCATCAGCTGTATTTTAAATAATCATTCACTACAATTTTTGATTTCAAATCAAACATTAAATTATATAAACCAAAAAAGGTTCTATTGATATAGATAAAATGTTTAGATCCACGATTCCCATTCATTTTTTTTAGATTCGTATCATTAGCAAATCGTTCTCCTAATTTTGCTATATTTTGAAAGAAAATTTCATCCGAAAAATCAAAGGTTTCGCCTTGAAAAGGTTTGGTAAACAAAGACAATAAATCATAAAACATTGCTGTGAAATAGCTTATTTCTTCTTTGCTATCATCGGTTCTAAGAATTTCTAATTCAAATAATTTTGCTTCGAATAGCTCTTTATTGTCAATTACTTCTTTGTTAACCAATTCAAAATACGGAATGTAAAAGTCATCTGGAATTGTTTTCATACAACCAAAATCAAGTGCAATTAATTCGTTTTTGTCGCTTATCAGGAAATTTCCAGGATGGGGATCGGCATGTACTTTTTTTAGAATATGAATTTGGTACATATAAAAATCCCATAATGCCTGACCTAGCTTATTCGCTATTTTTGGATCTGAATTTTTAAATTCTGATAAATGTACACCAGACATCCAGTCCATCGTAATTATTTTCTCTGATGAATATTCAGGATAATATTCAGGAAAAACAAGATTATCTATTTTCTTGCAAGCATCAACAACTTCTTGACTTTGTTTTAATTCCAATAAATAATTGGTTTCTTCAATCAGTTTGTCTTCGACTTCTTTAAAATATTTATCAGAATCTTTTCCTTGCAAATTGAACATTCTGATGGCAATAGGTTTTACCAAAGCTAAATCAGACGAAATACTATTAGCAACACCAGGATATTGAATTTTTACCGCTAGTTTTTTATTGTTTTTTACTGCCAAATGTACTTGACCAATACTCGCCGCATTAACCGAATTAGGATTGAATTCATCAAAAATTTCGTAAGGTGTTTTGCCAAAGTTGTTTTTGAAAGTTTTCAATACCAATGGAGCCGAAAGAGGGGGAACTGAAAATTGAGACAAAGAAAATTTCTCAACATAAGCCTGAGGCAAGAAATTCTTGTCCATGCTTAGCATTTGAGCCACTTTCAATGCGCTCCCTTTTAAACTTTTTAAACCATCATAAATATCTTCGGCGTTATCTTCATTGAGTTTATCTCGGGTTAAATCAGAATTTACTATTTTCTCGCCGTAATACTTAAGGTAATTTACACCAACTTTGGCGCCTGTTTGTACCAGTTTTGTTGCTCGTTCAATTTTTGAAGTTGGAATATAGTCTATTGTTTTCATTAATTTTTTTGTATTTTTTCTTTGAAAATAAACTTCCCAAAATCGATTAAACTATTAATAGGAGCAATGTTCAATAATTCGAAACTTAATTTCACTGATTTTTCAATATAAATATCGGTTCTTTCAAAATTTGCAGAACCGTCCTCAAGCCAGAATTTCAACGTGAATAAAAACTGAATCCAGGCGCTTTCCTGAATTGCTTTTTCTTGAATATCCTGTAATTTCTCTTGCTGAATTCGGAATTCATCTGTAGTTATTTCACCAATAAATTTTTTGAAATTTGTTCTCAATACTGAAAGTTGTAGCAAGTTTTTTAACTGATTTTTATTTTCATTCAAACTCATCGTTACATAACTTCTATTAGCGGCGAGCAATTCAAAAAAAGTAAAATAAAAACTCAATAATTTACTTTTCATATCATAAGATTCATAATTTGGATCTTTATGGATTAATTGAATGGTTTTTTCTAAAAACAAATTGTAAATTTCTTTTTCAATACTTTCTAAGTTTCCAAAGAATGTATAAAATTCTGCTTCCGTAAATTCGTTTAACTTGGAAAAGAGATACACTGATTTTGGTTTTTCATTGTGTTCTAAAGTATAATCCATATACATAGAGACAACAGATTCTTTTGTTAGTTTAGTTTTCTTAGTTGCCATATTTTTTTAAATTTTATTAGACTATAAAGATAATCAATTGTTTAACTATTATGTGTTAATGTTAAACAAAATAACTTCGTATATTTGAATAAACCGCAAAAAATGATTTGATGAGAAAAAATGTTTTGATAACTGGAGGAACGGGCTTTGTAGGCAAACATTTGACTCAATTATTGGTTGCCAATGGCTTTAGCGTTTCCATTTTGAGTAGAACTAAAAAAGAAAATACTAAGAATATCTTTTATTACACCTGGGATGTAGAAAAACAGCTTATCGAAGAAGAAGCAATTAAAAAAGCCGATTATGTAATTCATTTGGCTGGAGCTAATATTGGAGAAAAACGCTGGACTAAAAAACGAAAAGAAGAAATACTCTCCAGTAGAGAGCTATCGGCACAATTGATTTATGATTCATTAGAAAAAGCAAATAAGAAGATAGAAGCTTTTATTTCGGCTTCGGCAGTGGGGATTTATGGCGCTGTTAATGGAGAAACCATTTGTACCGAAGAGATGCCCGCAGCCGATGATTTTTTAGGACAAACTTGCCAAAAATGGGAAACCGCTGCTGACCGATTTGAAAAATTAGGAATTCGTACCGTAAAAATCCGTACTGGCTTAGTGTTAGGGCAGAGTGAGGGTTTTCTAATTAAATTAATTCCAATTTTTAAGTTAAGACTAGGATCTGCTTTAGGTTCAGGGAAGCAATACATGCCCTGGATTCATATAGATGATTTATGCAAAATCTATTTAGAAGCCATAAAAAACACCAAAATTAATGGTGCTTACAATGCTGCGATTAATGATACTACTACCAATAAATCGTTTTCTAAAATTTTAGCAAAGTTGTATGGCTATAGACTTTGGTTGCCTAATGTGCCTTCGTTTGTAATTAAATTAGCTTTAGGCGAAATGTCAAAATTAGTTTTAACTGGTAGAAAAGTATCGAATGCTAAAATAAAAGAATTAGGATTTGAATTTGAGCATAAAGATTTAGAAACGGCAATAAAGAACTGTTTGCCTAAATAACATTATTGAAGTTCGCTATTCAATGTTACATTGACATTTTTAGATATTTTACTACGAACAATATAAGGAATGTCAATTCTAAAATCGTCAGTGTTTAAGGCAAAATTAGATTGGATTATTACAGCGTTTTTGACTGTTTTAGAAAGCGTTGCAAGGACTTTTATGTTTTTATTTACGCCATGAATATTTATCTTTCCCTTGATTAAATATTCACTGGGATCAGCTGTTAAGTTTTTAATGGAAAACTTCTCGATTGAGCCTTTAAATGTGGCTTTGGGGTGTCTTTTACTTTCCATGTAATTGGCATTAAAATGATCTTCCATAAGACTTCTTTCAAAATGGAAATCCTTAATTAGAATAATAAAAGTAATGTCGCCGTTTTTAGTGTTTAATAAGGTGAAAACCTGATTGTTTTTAGCTTCAACAGCTTCATAATAAGGAACCGAAGCTTCAAAAGTAATGTTGCCATTAGCTGTCATTTTTTTCTCTTGAGCAACTATGGAAATACCGAAAAAGAATAAAAAGATGAGTAGAAAATTTTTCATGGCAGCTTTAGATTTACTCTTAAAGTTACAAGAAAAAGGTAAAAAATCCTAATAAAATAAGGGCTAAGAATAGGTAGAATAACGTTTTTTTAATGCTGTTTATCTAAAAAAGAATGTTTTTTTAGAAATTGATTTTATTATCTAAAAAAATAACAGCCATTTTTATAATTAGTAGTTTAATAAAAACGGCTGCGTATTTAATCTATTAGTTTAGTGTCGTCTTTTTGGGCTCGTGCTAAAATACTTTCGGGAAGTGCTTTCTTAGCTTTTGCTCCCATTTTTTTCAATTTCTCTACTCTCGTAATCAGGTTTCCGCTTCCGTCAACGAGCTTATTCATAGCACCGCTGTATTCTATTTTAGTTTCGTCAATTTTCTTGCCTATTTTAATTAAATCACCAACAAAACCTTCAAATTTGTCATATAGAGCTCCCGCTTGACGTGCAATTTCCAAAGCGTTTTCCTGTTGCTTTTGGTTAGTCCACATACTGTCAATGGTACGCAAAGTGGCTAGTAAAGTTGCTGGAGTTACAATAACAATGTTTTTCTCGAATGCTTTGTTGTATAATGCGGGATCTTCGTTTAAGGCTATGGCAAAAGCGGGCTCGATAGGAATAAAAAGCAACACAAAATCAGGGCTTTCAATTTGGTACAAATCCTGATAATTTTTGTTACCTAATTGCTCCACATGACGTCTAATTGAGCTAACATGCTCTTTTAAATAGGCGTTTTTTGAATCCTCATCGTCTTCGTTGATGTATTTTTCATAAGCAGTCAAAGAAACTTTTGAATCCACAATCATTTTTTTACCATCAGGGAGATTAATCACAACGTCAGGGAAAACGCGATTTCCTTCTTCGGTGGTAAAACTTTGTTGTACTTCGTATTCACGTCCTTTTTCTAATCCTGATTTTTCTAAAACGCGTTCTAGTACTAATTCGCCCCAGTTTCCTTGCATTTTACTATCGCCTTTTAAGGCTTTAGTCAAGTTCAGGGTTTCTTTGCTCATTTGGATATTCATTTCGCGTAAGCCAATAATTTGTTGGCGCAAAGCCGCATGATAATCAATACTTTCTTTGTGAGTGTCTTCGACTTTCTTTTCGAATAATTGAATCTTATCTTGCAATGGTGATAAGATATTTTTCATGTTTTCCTTGTTCTGTTCCGTGAATTTATTCGATTTTTCGTCTAATATCTTATTGGCTAAATTCTCAAATTCTTTGGTGAATTTTTCCTGTAATTTCTCCACTTCGTCTTTTTGTTCCTTGTTGCGTTCCCAAAGATTATCAAAATCAACTTCTTTTTTCGAAAGTTGGATTGCCAGACTGTCTTTTTCGTTTCGAATCATTTCTTTTTCTAGATTGCTATTTTCTAATTGCTTTTCGAATTTGATTCTGTCATTCGAAAATTGCTCTTTCAACTGATCAGTTTGCGAAGTTAGTGCAATCAGTTTTTCTTCTAAAGCTGTTTTTTCAGATTGGGAACGTGCAGAAAAAATCAATTTCCCTATAAAAATACCAATGGCAAGTGCAATAATAAAGGACAATAAAAAAGGAAGCAGATTTGACATAATTTGAGTTTATGAGTAAAGTAAGCAAAAATAGAGATTAATGCCGATTTTGCATCTTTTTTATTCGAATGTAATTGCATTTTTTTTGTGTTTTTTGACGCAACCATTTCTAAGATTGTTTCTCTATAGTAATATTAAGCCAGCAGTATTATGAAAAAAGTTTGTATTCCTTTTTTGATTGTTTTTACATTTTTTCTTAGTTTTTGTTCTTTGACCAATGATGGAAAGAATGCTCAAGATTTGACTGCTGTTTTGGGTACTTGGAATTGGGAACAATCCAGTGGAGGAATTAGCGGAAAAGACATTGTAACCCCCGAAAGTACTGGTGTGGATAAAAAAATAGTTTTCAATGCTGATAAAAAAGTTAGTGTTTTTACCAATGGTTTGGAAACAGGAAATTATACTTATAAAATAACAAAAGGGAACAGCATTTTTGATGATAAGGAACATTATTTATTGACTTTTGATGAGATGACTTATGTAATTCAGAATATAGACAATCAGCATTTGAGTTTACAAGATAATTTTGTAGATGGTTATGTTTCAACCTATGCTAAATAATTATAAATGAGAATGTTTAAATTTGTTAAAGTAAAACTGTATTAAGAACTATTTTTTTGGAAGAACCATTAGACCATTACATTAAGAAGTGTATCGAAAATGACAGAGGAGGGCAACAGAAGATTTATCAGTTGTTTGCTCCTGTGTTGTATGGTTTGTGCGTTAAATATATGAAGAATGAAGAGGATGCTAAGGATGTTTTTCAGGAAGCATTTGTAATTGTTTTCCAAAAAATAAGTCAATACCGATTTGAAGGCAGTTTTGAAGGTTGGTTGAAGCGCATTTTTATAAATAAGTTGATAGAAACTTTGAATAAGAGAAAGCGTGATTTTCCTTTTTTAGATACTGTTTATCAGGAAGATGTAGCCGATGAAGAAACAGAAATAGATTCTTTTTCAATACCCCAAGAAAAATTATTAGAATTCATTCAGCATTTGCCTGATCAATATCGACTGGTTTTTAACCTGTATTTTTTTGAAAAAATGAAACACAAAGAGATTGCGGGTTTGTTGAATATTTCCGAAGGAACTTCTAAATCAAACTTGAATCGGGCCAAAAGTAATTTGCAAAAGAGAATTATGGCTTTAATGGCTTCAAAGGATGTTTAAAATAAGAGAGAATTGCAATATCAAATGCAATAAAAAGAGATTATGAAAAAAGACGATATAGAAAAACTATTTTCTTCCTTAGAAGATTTTTCTAAAACCCCTCCAGATGATTTATGGGGTGGGATTGAGGAAAAATTGGACTATCCGAAAAAGAAAAAAATAGCTCCGTTTTGGTGGGGAATAGCGGCTAGTTTAGTTTTAGGCTTAGGTCTTTTAGCTACATTCTATTCTAATCCAAATAAGGATACTATTAGAGTTCCTGTTGAGCATGAAAATGAAGTGGTCAATCAATCCAGATCATCCGATACCATTGCGAAAGATAGTAGTAAAAGCAAAATAGAATTAGAAGAAAAAACCGTTGATAATAAGTTATCAAATTCAAATGAAGCAGTTGTTGTTCAAAATCAAAAAAATGCAACAAGAACAACAAGAACAACAAATATTTTTAATAGCAATTCTAATAGAATATCCGAATCTAAAAATGAGGCTGTAGCGGCAATTTTAAATAAAAACAAAGCTGTTTTAGCAAATAATAATCAAAATCCAGCGCAATTAGTAGAAACAAAAAAAGTAGAAAAAGAAGCTTTTGTACAGCAAAATCAGCTTGTTGAGAAAGAGAAGCTAAAGGAAGATAAACCAATTGAGGATTCTAAAATAAAAGAGAATTTAACTGAGACTGACTTGAAAGAAAATGCTTTGGCAGCAATAGCTAAGGAGCAAGAAAAGAAAGAGAAAATAGCCGTAGTTCAGGATAAATGGTCACTTCAGGTATTTGCAGGAATCAATAATTCGCAGAATTTAAAGAAACAAAAAACATTGGGAAATAACATAGAATCTCAAAAAGGATATAACTATGGAGTAAAAACTAATTACAAACTCAATCGTAGATGGGCGGTGAGTTCTGGTGTGAAAATTTCTGAATTAGGTCAGCAAGTGGCTAATGTTTCTTATGTGAATTCAACTAAAAATTTGGTTAACATTTCTAAAGCGCCTTTTGGAGTACAACAAGAAAAAGGAACACTTTTTTCTAATCCAAATTATTTATTTATTCCTCAGAATCATAATGAAAATAATACCTTGGCTAGTACTAATTCATTTTATGAAAAAGGCGATTTGTCCCAAAGAGTACAGTATTTAGAAATACCAATGGAGGTTTCTTATGCCATTTTGAATAAAGGAAAAGCACGTGTTAATTTAAACACAGGCGGATTTGTGGGTAAGGCAATTTCGAATGAAGTTTTGCTTGATAACAACTCGATAGGGAAGAATAAAGCGGTTAATGATGTTGTTTTTGGAACGGTATTGAGTAGCACTTTACAATATGAATTGTTTAAAAAGACTAAAGTTTTTGTTGAGCCAGGGATGAATTATTACACCCAGCCAGTTCAAAATCAAAATTTCAATCAGTTTCAGTTGATTTTTAATTTTGGACTGAACGTCTCTTTTTAATTCGCTTGAAAATGTGTTAACACTGCTTTGATTTGTGTATTTTTGCCCCAAATTTTACATTTTATCATGTCGCATCAGCATTTCATTCTTCATAAACCTTATGGTTATTTGAGTCAATTTATTTACGAATTGAAGCGAAAAAAGAAACTATTGGGTGAATTATATGCTTTTCCCGAAGGAACAATGGCTATCGGGCGTTTAGACGAAGATTCCGAAGGTTTATTGTTACTTACTACCGATGGAAAAGTAAGCGAGCAAATTCGCTCCAAGAAAGTGGACAAAGAATACTATGTTCAGGTGGATGGTGTTATTACTCAGGCCGCTATTGACGAAATAAAAAAAGGAGTCGAAATAGGTTTTAATGGAACCAAATACATTACAAAACCTTGTGAAGCTCGATTAATTCCTGAAAATCCTAATTTTGGAGCCAGAGGAAAAAAAATCAGAGACGAACGTCATGGACCCACTTCCTGGGCATCAATTACCGTAAATGAAGGTAAGTTTCGTCAAGTGCGAAAAATGACCGCTGCCGTTGGATTTCCTACGTTGCGCTTAGTGCGTGTCCGAATAGGAAATGTGCTTTTGAATGACTTACAATCTGGAGAAGTAATCGAAGTTGAAAATTTCAATAATCAAATAACCGAATAAACAAATCAATAAGAATGTTAAACATTGTTTTAGTAGAACCCGAAATCCCTAATAATACTGGAAATATTGGACGTTTGTGTGTTGGAACCGAAAGTCGTCTGCACCTGATTCATCCGTTTGGGTTTGTTATTAATGATAAGAATTTAAAACGCTCTGGTTTGGATTATTGGGTGCATCTGGATGTAACCGAATATCAAAATGTAGCTGAATGGACTGCTCAAATTCCAGATAAATCCAGAGTTTTCTTAATGAGTTCTCATGCTGAGAAATCCTATTTAGAAACTGAATTTCAAGATGGTGATTGGTTGGTTTTTGGAAAAGAAAGCGTTGGTTTGAGTCAGGAAGTTTTAAGCTTCTTTGAGAATCATTTAACTATTCCGATGTCTAATAAAATTCGCAGTTTCAACATTGCTAATTCGGTTGCTTTTGTAATTGGCGAAGCGAAGAGACAGATTGCAGTAGGAGGTGTTCAGTAAGCAGTGTTCAGTATTCAGAAGGCAGAATTTAGAATGCAGGGTTCAGTTTGTAAATTTGAAGATTTATATTCTTAGTGAACTTAGCGAAAACCTTTGTAATCCCTGCGGTTAGAAAAAACTAGCTAATAATAAACTTACCTTTATCAGCATCAAAAACAATATGTTCATCTTTAAATAAAGTATTAAAACTCCCTTTTGAAATCAAGTTACAAGGTTGGTCCTGAATGATAGTTTCAGCAGTCATAATAATCATTTCATCACTCAGTTGAATTGCCATATCAATATCGTGGGTAGAAAACAAAATACACTTTTGAGTTTCCTGTGTTAGTTTTTTCAGAAGTTTGAATAAGGCTACTTTATGAAACAAATCCAAGTGTGTAGTAGGTTCGTCTAGAATAATTAACGGCGTATCCTGTGCTAGTGCTCGTGCAACCAAAACTTTTTGCAATTGACCATCGCTTATTTCGTAATGCTTTTTAGTTGTCAAATGCTCAATTTGCGTTAGTTTTAAAGCGTTTTCTACCTTTTCAGTATCTTCATCTGTAAGTGTGCCAATCCAATTGGTATACGGCTGTCTACCTAGAGCTACCAATTCAAAAACCGTTAGATTACTCGGCGGTAATTTTTCGGTTAACACCACGCTTAAATTTTTGGCTAAAGCCAAAGCATTCATCTCATGGATGTTTTTTTCGTTGAGTAAAACAGTTCCAGAAAGTGTTTTTTGTATTCCAGTAATAGTTCGTAACAAAGTTGATTTTCCAATACCATTAGCACCAACTAAAGCAATGAGTTTTCCTTTTTTTAAGCTTAAATCAATATCAGCAGCTACCACTCTTTGTTCTTTTTTATGAGTGTAGCCAATGCTAATTTTTGTTGCCTGTAATATGGTTGTAGTATTGCTCATTTGTATATTATTCAGCGATTGAAAATTGAGAATCGTATAGGTTTTTGTAGTACCCCGATTCTTTATTTATCAATTCTTGATGTGTACCTTCTTCAACGATTAATCCTTTGTCCATCACCACAATTTTATCAGCATTTACAATGGTTGCCAGTCTATGCGCGATAACAATAGACGTTCTTCCTTTAGTAATGGTTTCGGTAGCACGCTGAATCAATTCTTCCGAATAAGTGTCGATTGAAGAAGTCGCTTCGTCCAGAATAAGAATACTCGGATTACTCACATAAGCTCTTAAAAAAGCAATCAGTTGGCGTTGTCCTGAAGACAGCATCACACCACGTTCCTTAACATCAAAATCATAATTATCAGGCAGACTCATAATGAAATTATGAACCCCAATTTCTTTTGCGGCTTTATAAACTTGCTCTCGGCTAATCTCAGGATTATTGAGTGTAATATTGTTGTAAATAGTATCTGCAAAAAGGAAAACATCCTGAAGTACTATTGCAATTTGTTTTCTAAGCGAACTCAAAGTATAGTTTTCTATGTTTTCGTTATCTATACAAATGGTACCACTTTTAATTTCATAAAAACGATTCAATAAGTTGATAATAGTCGATTTTCCTGCTCCAGTAGAACCCACAATAGCCACCGTTTCGCCTGATTTAACATCTAAATCAATGCCTTTAATCACTTCTTCATCTTCAATATAGCTAAAACGAACTTCTTTAAAATGGATGTTTCCTTTAAAAACAGGCGCTTCAATTTTTCCAGTATCCTGAATTTGATCTTGGGTATCAATAATCTCAAAAACACGATTGGCAGCAATCATCCCCAATTGCATCTCATTGAATTTATCCGCAATTTGACGCAAAGGGTTAAATAACATTCCAATAAACATCGTATAAGAAAATAAATCACCAAAAGTGGTAAAGTTGTCACCGTTTAGAATTTTAATTCCGCCATACAATACAATAAATCCAAGAGTTAAAGACGAAATAATATCGGCAATAGGGAAGAAGATGGAGTTATAAAGAATGGTTTTTATCCAGGCATTTTGATGTTTTTCGTTAATATCTTTAAATTTATCCGATTCAATTTCTTCTCTGTTAAACAATTGCACAATCTTCATTCCCGTAACACGTTCTTGCACAAAGGTGTTCATATTGGCAATTTGCGTACGCACTTCCTCAAAAGCAACTTGCATTTTGCGTTGGAAAATTCGAGTAATAAAAACCAAAATTGGCATAGCAACAATTACAATCCAAGTCAGTTTCCAGTTCATGTAAAACATAAAAAGAAGCACAACTACCATTTTCATCAAGTCACTTATAATCATAAATAAACCCTGGCTGAAAATACGCGCAATAGATTCAATATCCGAAACAGAACGCGTTACAAGCTGCCCCACAGGAACCAAATCAAAATATTTCATCCTAAAACTCAAGATGTGTTTGAACAACTTGATACGAATGTCTTTTACAATATCTTGTCCCAGCCAGTTTGCCCAATACACAAAGTAAAATTGAGAAAAAACCTCTAATAAAAGCACAATTCCCATCAGGCTGATGTAGAATAAAAGTCCTTTGGCATCTTCGGTCTGAATGTAACCATCCACGGTTTGTTTTAGTAAATACGGGCGTAAAGCCGCAAAAACCGATAAGGAAATGGCAAAAATTATCACGCCATTAAAACGCCATTGATACGGCTTGGTATATTGTAATATTCGTTTGAATAATCGAGTGTCAAATGCTTTTGCTTTCATTTTTTTAAGCTGAATTAATTTCAGTTTTTTTCAGGAGCTATTTCCTGCTGTTCATTACAATCTTGTTCGCCTCCCGAAGCCTCGGGACCGGCTTACAAGGATTTCCATTGCCATCAGGGCTAGGGATTAATCTACATACCCCTTATACTTAATGCTAGATAATTTTTCGTTTTTAAAGATAAGGTTTACAACTGAGTTTTGTTCCAAGTCTCCTATTTTGATTGTATCAGTTTGTTGTATATTTAACTTTAATTTTTTTAGTATTTCCGATTTAGAAATCCCAATTTTTATTTCGTTTTGCAGTGCGACATTATTTTCGCTAATACTAAAATCACATAAAATGTATCTGTCAGATGCTTTATAAAAAGTAAAATTAGATGCTTTATTTTGATATGTGTAAATCGTATCTGTAACACTATTGTTGTGAGTATTTATTCTAGAGCTCTTTGTCAGTTCAAATCCAGGAAGTTTTACCCTGTCGATGTTTTCTGAGCCAGCAGGAAATCCTAGTAATTCTTCAACGATATTTTCATTAATATTATATTCATCTTTTGTCTCAATATTGTCGTTAGCTTTTGAGAATTGGCTTATAGCGGTATCCTGTATTTTCTTATTATCTTCTACATTGTGATTTTTACAAGCAGTTAGAAAAAGAAGAAAACTTATTTTAATAAAGTATCTCATAATATTTCTGATGACTATTTATTAAGCACTAATCACTAAGGACTAGGTACTAATTACTTTAAAAAAGGATATTCAATCTTAGTCAAATATAATCCGTGTGCTGGGACTGAAAAACCAGCTTTATCTCTACTTTTACTTTCGATAATTGTATTAAAATCGGCTAAGGTTATTTTGTGTAAACCAATATTTACCAAAGTTCCCACAATAGAACGCACCATATTTCTCAAAAATCGATTTGCCGAAATGGTAAAAATCAATTTGTTTCTTTCTTGTGTCCAATGTGCTCCAAAAATAGTACAATCAAATGTATTTACATCGGTGTTTACCTTAGAGAAACATTGAAAATCAGTATGATTGAATAATAATTTTGCCGCTTCATTCATTAAATCTATATCTAAAGGCTGGTGGAAATACCAACTTTGCTCTTGTGAAAAAACATCTTTGTAACTGTTGATATGATATTCATAAGTTCGCTTAGTAGCATCAAAGCGAGTGTGCGCTTCATCGGCAACGGGGAAAATGTCATAAATAACAATATCCTTTGGAAGATACGAATTAAGTTTGTGAATCAATTTTGGAATATCAAAAGAAGCTTCAAAGTCAAAATGAGCATACATTTCACGAGCATGAACGCCTGTGTCAGTACGTCCAGCGCCCATCAAATTAATGTTGGAACTCAATAAAACAGAGAAAGCTTTATTTAGCGTTTCCTGTACCGAAGCGGCATTGGGCTGAATTTGCCAACCATGATAAGGTGTTCCGTTATAGGCTAATTTTATAAAATATCTCAAGAGTAGTTTTCAGTAGTCAGTGTTCAGTTTTCAGGCAGTAAAGCTAAAAAAGTGTTCAATGAAAAAATTAATAGTGACAAATTTACAAAGTTTTATCTTAGTTGTTGTTTAAAAAATCCTAAAACTAAAAAGCGTAATCTTCAATCTTAAAAGAATAACTTTGTTGCTTAATTTTTGAATGACTTTCAACTAAATGAAAAAAATCCTTTTACTTTCAGACACACACAGCCATATTGACGATGCCATTTTAAAATATGTTAATCAAGCTGATGAGGTTTGGCATGCTGGAGATATAGGCGATTTGACAGTAACTGATATGTTAAAAAAACTAAAACCTTTGCGTGCTGTTTACGGTAATATCGATGATGCTCAGGCGCGTTTAGAATTTCCATTACACAATCGGTTTATGTGCGAAGAAGTTTCTGTTTGGATTACACATATTGGAGGTTATCCTGGTAAATACAATCCAAATATCAAGGCCGAAATGACAGCTAATCCACCTAAATTATTTATCTGTGGACATTCGCATATTTTAAAAGTCATGTTTGATAAAAAAAATAATCTTTTACACATGAATCCCGGTGCTTGTGGAAAAAGTGGTTTTCATCAAGTTAGAACCATGTTGCGATTTGTAATTGAAGGGGATAAAATCAAAGATTTAGAAATTATAGAGCTCGAAAAAAGAGTTTAATTAGGCCTTGTAATCAATAGGAACAGTGATTGTAATTGCCGTTCCTTCGCCAGGTTTTGAATTAATTCTAAACTTCCCATTCATAGTATTAACTCGCGCTTTAATTTGGTTTAAACCAAAACCTTCAATAGTTCGATAGTGCTTGATTTCAAATCCTTTCCCATTATCCTCTACAAGAATATGTAGTTTGGATTTTATTTCTTTTAAAGTTAATTTGGCTTCATTAGCCTCACTATGTTTCATAATGTTATTTAATAATTCGCTAATTATAAAATACATTTTTAGCTCATAATCTTCGTTGTAGCGCGTTTCTTCAGAAACATTGCTGAAATAATTGAAATGAATACTGGAGTTAGAATTCATCTCGCATAAATCATTTAGAGCATAAAATAATCCAAAACGAACTAATAGAGAAGGTAAAAGCTGGTGTGATAAATCACGTATTTTATATGAAGTTTGAATTAAAATTGCTTTCGTTTTTGTTATTTCTTCGCTGTTGTTTTGGTTTTTTGAAGAGAAAACACTTAGATGCAAAGCCGCCGAAGAAAGCAAAGCACTAATATTATCATGTAAAAAGGAAGAGATTCTTTTTCGTTCCAGTTCTTGCCCATTTATAGAAGCGGTAATGATGCTTTCTTGAATTTTTCTTTCAATATCTCTGAGGTTGTTTTTCTGTTTTAATTGACTGTTTTGAAAATACAAGTACGAAAATATTATAATTAAAAGCAATACAGATATGATAATGATACTAATGAGTCTGTTTTTAGATTGTTTTTCTAATAAGTGTTGGTGTTTGTTTTTGTATTTTAATTCAATATTGTCAATCTCTCTTTTGTATTCATCAATTTCTAGGTTAATACTCGCAAGGTTGATTTTTTTTAATTTTTCTTCATCATTGAGTTCGTCGGTAATTTTATTGAAGGCATTTAGATTTTGATATGCTTTTTCAAAGTCCTTTATTTTGTATAAAAATTTAGAATATTCTTGGTAAGTAAACGATAAATCCGATTTTTCATGTCCATCTTTGCCTAATTTAATGGCCTCTTCGAAATAAAAACGAGCTTTTTCAGTGTTGTTAATATGAGAATTATACATGCCGTTAAGCATATTCAATGCTACTTCGGTTGTTTTATCTCCATGCTTTTTGTTGAATTTGTTGATGTAGTTTAAATAGGGAAGTCCTAAGTCAAATTTACCAATATCAAAATAAGCCCAGGTGATATTGAGTTTTGTAAAAGCAATTTCTGAAGAATCGGCAATTTTTGTGCTGTATTGGAGTGATTTTTTATAATAATAGATTCCTATGGCATATTTTTTTTTGTCAAAACAATAGATGTTACCCAGGTTGTTGTTGATCCAGTTTTTAAGACGGTGATTTTTTGTCTTATTGGCGTAAATAATTCCTTTTTTGTAGTAAAACAAGGCTTTTTCAAATTCGGCTAGTTGGTCAAAATTGGCGGCTATGATGTTGTAGCATATTGCAATTTGATTGTCGTCTTTTAATAGTATGGCATTGCTTAAGGCTTGGCGAGAGAAAACAAGTGATTTTTCATATTTCTCAGCTCTCATTAACTTTGTGGCCTCTTGGGCTATTGCTCTGGTTTCTTCTAATGTTGGACTTTTCGTTTGAGAAAATAGAAAGTTTGTAGTAGCTATAAATAGTACTAATAGCAATCTATAAATGCGTTGGTAAGGCATAGTGAAAAGTTGAAATGACTTAGATTTAGGATTTAATCAAATTGTTTTTTAGGGCAAATTTGACCAAACCAATTGTATTTTTTGCCTGCAATTTTTTCATGATGTTTTTTCGGTGTGTTTCAACGGTATTCACACTAATAAACAATTGCTCACTAATTTCTTTGCCGCTGAATTCTAAGGCAATTAAAGTAATAATTTCTATTTCTCGAGCTGTTAATTGGTATTCAGGATTAAGATTGCTTTTGTTTAATTTCGAAATGTTTTTCGTTGCAGTAGAAAATATTTGCTCACGCACTTGATCGCAAAAATATTCCTCGCCTTGGTTGACAACTTTTAGAGCTTCAACAATGTTTTCGCCTGCACATTGCTTGCTTAAGTAGCCACAAGCGCCTAATTTCATGACTTCTTGAATTATTTTTACATCGTCATAAGTTGAAAGTACAATCACTTTGCAGGGAAATCCTTTTTTTGAAAATTCTTTAAGCACCTCAATGCCATCTTTTTCGGGCATACTAATATCTAACACTAAAATATCAGTGGAATTGTTAGTTACTTCTTCGTAAAGAGTTGTTCCTTTTAAAGAAAATCCAACCACCTGAAAATTAGGAATAGAATTTAATAAAGTGCGCATGCCATCAATTAATACTTTATGATCGTCGGCTAAATGAATTCGAATAGGAGTTTCCATAGGTGTTTCTAATACTTCAAAAGTATAAAAAAAAAGGCACAAAAAAACCCGAATATAAAATTCGGGTTCTCTTCGCACTAATAAATAAAAAATTATAGGTTTACCTCAATCTGTCCACAGATTTTACAAGATCCTCATCCTTTTTGATCGCTTTATTAGCAAGAACTAAAGCTGCGATTGCAATAATAGGTAGAAACATCCCAATACCTTTCTCAGAAACGACAGGCGTTTCTCCAGATACATTTAGTGAACGATATAAAAACAATCCTAATAAAATCAAATTTAATATTATGTTCAATCTGTTGATAACAAACTGATTTTGTCTTTTTTTATAGGATAAAATGCTCAATACTGAAAGTGTGGTACTTAAACCGAACAAGATTACATAAACTTGGCTTTGCATAAACATAAACGATTTGCCATCGCTCAAAGTCCATAATGGAAAAATAAATGGCAAAATACCAGTAATAACAAAGGCTATAAGTAAATATATTGTTTGAATTCGTTGTATCATTATTTCAATATTGTTCTACAAAAATATATTTTCTTTTTTTAAAATACTATTGTATGATAAAAATTTATTCGTATTATTGCAATACAATACCGTAAGCACTTCATACTGCGGTGAATTCAAAATAAAAAATACCACCTATCTTTTTTAGGAATCCCCAATTTAATTAAACTCATAGAACATTCATGTTTGATATTTCTGCATTAAAAGAAATGAAGCTTTCTGAGCTTCAACAAATAGCTAAAGCTGCTAAAACAATAAAATTCAACGGTGTAAAAAAGGATGCTTTAATTACGAGTATTTTGGATTTTCAAAATGCTATGCCAGCCGCTGTAGTGGAAGAAAAAACGATCTCAGCTGATGCAGAGGATAAACCTAAAAGAGTTCGTATTGCTCCAGAGAAAAAGCAGGCTGCTCCTAAAATTAAAGCTGCTGCTGCTTCTAATAATGAAGAAATGGCAGTGGAAATTAGTTCGGAAAAATTAGGGTTTCCTGTTGAAGAAATTCAAAATGAAGCTCCGAAAGAACAAAGTGAGATAGTTGAAGAAGAAGCTGTTGTAACTGAAAAAGTAAAAATAGTAAAGTTCAATAAAGCTTCTTATGAAAAGAAGATTGCTTTAAAAAAGGATAAGGAAAATAAAGAAGTTGTAGCGGAAAACTCTGCTTCTGTAGAAGGAAATTCTGTTGCTGTAGAAGAAAAACAAGCTGATGCCGCTGCTGAAGTGGTAAATCCTCCTGCTACTCAAAAGAAAATAAATCCAAATCAAAATAAGCAGAATCCGAATCAAAATCCAAACCAGAACCAAAACGCAAACGCAAATCCAAACCAGAATCAAAATAAAAACAAGAAGAATAATTTTAGAGATTCTGATTTTGAATTTGATGGAATCATTGAAAGTGAAGGTGTTTTAGAAATGATGCCTGATGGTTATGGATTCTTGCGTTCATCAGATTATAATTATTTAGCTTCGCCAGATGATATTTATTTATCGACTTCACAAATTAGATTGTTTGGTTTAAAAACTGGTGATACGGTAAAAGGAGTGGTAAGACCTCCAAAAGAAGGAGAGAAATTTTTTCCTTTAGTTCGTGTTCTTAAAATCAACGGACACGATCCTCAGGTAGTTAGAGACCGAATTTCATTTGAACATTTAACACCTGTTTTTCCATCTGAAAAATTCAAATTAGCCGAAAGAGAAAGTACGATTTCAACTCGAATTATCGATTTATTTTCTCCAATAGGAAAAGGACAACGTGGAATGATTGTAGCCCAGCCAAAAACAGGTAAAACCATGTTGTTGAAAGAAATAGCTAATGCCATTGCTGCTAATCATCCTGAAGTTTATCTTATTGTTTTATTGATTGATGAACGTCCTGAAGAGGTAACGGATATGCAACGTTCTGTACGTGGAGAAGTTATTGCTTCTACATTTGATAGAGAACCGCAAGAGCACGTTAAAATTGCTAATATTGTTCTTGAAAAATCAAAACGTTTAGTAGAATGCGGTCACGATGTAGTGATTTTATTAGACTCTATCACGCGTTTGGCTAGAGCTTACAATACGGTACAACCAGCTTCTGGAAAAGTATTAAGTGGAGGTGTAGATGCGAATGCTTTACAAAAACCAAAACGTTTCTTTGGTGCCGCTCGTAATGTAGAAAAAGGTGGTTCATTAAGTATTATTGCAACTGCCTTGACTGAAACAGGTTCAAAAATGGATGAAGTTATTTTTGAAGAGTTTAAAGGTACAGGTAATATGGAATTGCAATTGGATAGAAAAATTGCTAATAAACGTATATTCCCAGCTATTGATTTGACATCTTCAAGTACACGTCGTGATGACTTACTCCTAGATAAAGATACTCTTCAAAGAATGTGGATTATGAGAAAATACCTTTCTGATATGAACCCTGTTGAAGCAATGGAATTTATTAATGATAGATTTAGAAAAACTAGAAATAACGAGGAGTTTTTAATTTCTATGAACGACTAAGTCAGTATTCAGTATTCAGTGTTCAGGAAGCAGAATTCAGATTACAGTTTAAAATAAAAGACATAAAAAAAGTGATTTTCAATATGAAAATCGCTTTTTTTATGTTTAATACTGCCTTTTGAAATCTGCTTTCTGAAGACTGATTTTATGCTTTTCGCTCTAAAAGCGCCATATAAAATCCGTCAAAACCAGATTCAGAAGCTAAGATTTTATGATCTTTTATAAAGGTGAATTGTTTCCCGATTTCAGTAGTTAAAAAACGTTCTACTTGCTCTTGATTTTCTGATGGAAGAATAGAACAAGTTGCATAAACTAACTTTCCGCCTGGTTTTACAATTTTAGAATAGCTTTCTAAAACTTCCGATTGCACTTTTCTAATATTATCAATAAATTCAGGTTTTAATTTCCATTTAGCGTCAGGATTTCTTTTCAAAACACCTAAACCGCTACAAGGAGCATCAATCAAAACGCGATCAGCTCTTTCATGTAGTTTTTTGATAACCTTAGTTGTATCAATTATACGGTATTCAATATTAAAAGCACCATCACGTTTAGCTCTTAATTTTAATTGCTTCAATTTACTTTCGTATAAATCCATAGCAATCAATTGCCCTTTGTTTTCCATTAAGGCTGCAATATGCAAAGTTTTTCCACCTGCACCTGCACAAGTATCAACTACCCTCATTCCTGGTTTTACATCAAGAAAAGCAGCTACTAATTGGGAATTAGCATCCTGAACTTCAAAGAAACCTTGTTTGAATGCATCAGTCATAAACACGTTAGCACGTTCTTTCAAGACTAAAGCATCTGGTTGATCTTTTAGATATTCAGTTTCGATATCTAAGTCCATTAAAATAGATCTTAGATTTTCTTTAGTTGTTTTTAGTGTATTGGTTCTAAGGATAACTTTGGCTGGTTGGTTTTGAGCTGTAATTTCTTTTGCCCAAAGTTTTTCGCCTAATTCTTTTACACCTAATTCGTCCATCCAGTCTGGAATAGATTCTTTGATGGCTCTGGTTTTTGAAAGTTCGTCAAAACGTCCTTTGATTTTTCTCTCAGGAGTTCCTTCAAGTTGACGCCAATCAGGAATTGGATAGCCTCTTAAAACTGCCCAAACCGAAAACATTCTCCAAATATTATCTCTGTCGTAAGGTTCTCTTACTTCGGCAATTTCCGAATATAATCTTTTCCAACGAACGATTTCGTATATAGTTTCAGCGACAAATTTCCTGTCAGAACTTCCCCAACGCTTGTCTTTTTTTAATGCTCTTGCTACTACTTTATCTGCGTACTCTCCTTCGTTAAATATTGCATTTAGAGAATCGATAGTAGTATATACTAAGTTTCTGTGTAATCTCATTTTAATTATTTGAGTTGCAAAGGTACTACTAAATGATTTGAAAGTTAAATTAAAATTTCAAATCTGTAAAAATCATTGTTTCTGTTGATTACTTTGCTTTATTTTAATTTTTCTTTAAAAAAATCAATTGTTCTTGTCCAAGCTAAAGTAGCGGCTTTTTCATCATAGCGTGGTGTGGTATTGTTGTGAAATCCGTGATTTACATTAGGATAAATATAAGCTATGTTAGGAACTTTGTTTTTGTTTAAAATAGCTTCGAAGGCTGGCCAGCCCTCATTGACTCTAGTATCTAAACCAGCGTAATGCAATAGAAGAGGAGATTTAATTTGAGCAGCTTCTTCGGCTGTGGGTTGTCCTCCATAGAAAGGAACTGCGGCATTCAGCGTTGGAATTTTGACTGCCATTAGATTAGCAATCCATCCTCCAAAGCAAAAACCTACAACACCAATATGCCCATTGCAATCAGGATGTGTTTTTAAATAGTAGTAAGCAGCAATGAAATCTTCTAACATTTCGTAGCGATCTCTTTTCTTTTGCATTTCTCTACCTTCATCATCATTTCCAGGATAACCGCCCAATGGGGTTAAAGCATCTGGAGCCAAGCTGATAAAACCTTCAATTGCAGTTCGGTGTCCCACATCTTCTATATAGGGATTCAAACCACGATTTTCGTGTACCACAATTACTCCGGGGAGTTTTTTGTGCGTTTTTGTCGGTTTTGAAAGTAAGGCTTTGATTTTTCCTCCTCCTTTTGGAGAATTATAAGTAATGTAATTTGATTCTATTCTTGGGTCATCGGCTTGTATCAATGTTGTATTAACATAATCGGGAGTGATAAAGCTTAACAAGGAAGGTAGTGTTAGTGTTCCAACAGCAAATACCGAAAGCTTTTCGATAAATTGTCTTCTCTCTATTTTGTTGTGGGCATAATCATCGTATAAGTCAAATATTTCTTGACTAATATCTTCTTTGGTTATTTTTTTCATAATTGGAAATAGTTGGTTTTCAAAACAGTTTAAATATAATTATTTTTTAATAGTTTTCAAAAACAGAAAGAGCCCCTAAAAATTAGGAGCTCTTTCTCAGAAAAACATATAATAATCAAATAATGATTAGAATTTGTATTTGATGCTTGTCATTACCTGACGTGGTGCAATTGGGTTCACACTATAGTTTTCGTGAACTGTGTAATTCAACTCGTTTGTAATGTTTGATAATTTACATAAGATAGAGAATTTATTCCATTCATAACCTACAGAAGCGTCAACTGTAGCGTATCCTTTTAAAGGAATATCACGGTCTCTAATGGTTACAGTATATGTTTTTGGATTAGTTGCAGGTGTTTTTTCAGTCCATAGGTAGTCATCATTCCAACCTCCTGTGCGGTCACCAATATAGTTTCCAATGGCTCCAAAAGCAAGTCCTTTCAATACTCCGCTAGGTAATTTATAAAAAAAGCTCAAATTGGCAGTATGCTTAGGAGTTCTTGCTAAAATATCGCCAACAACCAAACTTCCACTTGTTCCTGAAGATTTAGAAACCTTGGTTTCATTAAAGCTGTAACCCGCATTGATGTTTAATCCTGTTACTGGTTTAGTGGTAATATCAATCTCAAATCCTTTTCCTTTTGTTGCTCCTACCAATTCTTTTAAGCTGGTGTTTACGTTTGCTGTAACCCCATCAGCTTGAAATTGCGCAGTTTGTGCATAATTATTGTTGGTTATTTGATATAGGGTTACATTAGTACTCAAAACTCCTCTCCAGAAATCTTTTTTGATACCTACTTCATATTGGTCAATTATCGAAGGATCTAATGGTTTTAAGTCAACAGTAGTTCCTGTGTTTGGTGTAAACGAGTTAGAGTAACTGGCGAACAAAGATGTTTCTTTATCAGGTTGGATAACTAATCCAGCTTTTGGTGAATAAGCTCTGTTTAAAGTTTTAGCTCCTGTTGTGGTAGCACCATTGGAATAAAGTGTTGTTTCAACTTGTGCTTCTTGCCAAGACCAACGGACTCCTCCTAAAACCTTGATATAATCGGTAATCGAAATTAAATCTTGTACATAAGTACCAAAACGTTTTGTATTAGTAGTTGCTAATTGAGTAGATTTTGAAAATGGTGCATTTTCGCTTTGTGTGCTGTAATCGTAATTGAATAAATTAATAGGTGTGCTTTCCGTAGTAATCGCAGTTGTTGAGTTAGGACTAGAATAGAAAGCATAAGTGTAGCTTGGTGCAATAGAATTTTCAAAGTCAACACCTGTAAATATTTGGTGTTTGATGCTTCCTGTGTTAAATGTACCTTGTAAACTCAATTGGTCTCCAAATATTCTTTCGCCAGCGTCAGATTGTGTTAAACCTCGTAGCCAGTCGCCATTAGCAGCAACAGTGCTTAACTGTGAGGTAGATTTTTGAGTTCTTCTGTAAGATTGAAAAGAAGAATTGAAGCTTAATTTCCAGTTTTTGTTGAAGTCATGGTTGAATAACAACGACGCACTAGCAGATTTTGTATTTCCAGTTGACCAAAGTGCTCCAAAATAAGTGTTGCGAGGGATGTCTAAAATAGTTTTAGTATTATTGACAATTCCAGTTCCGAAATCTGGAGTCCAATCAGCGCTTAAATAATCTCCTTGTACAGTAATTTGAGTTTTTTCAGAGATGTTAAATAAAAACGAAGGATTGATATAGATACGATCGTTTTTTACAAAATCTCTGAAACTTTTTGAGTTTTCGTATGAACCTGTAAAACGGTAAGCGATATATTTATTTAAAGGGCCATAGAAATCAATAGATGGTTTGTAGAAATCATAACTTCCTGCTTGCATTGAGATTTCTCCTCCTTTAGTAAATTTTGGTGTTTTGGTAACCAAATTTAAAATTCCTCCCGGAGCAACGTTTCCGTATAATAAAGCGGAACCTCCTTTTAAGAATTCTACTTTTTCTAAACCAGAAACTTCTGGAATTGAACCTGCATTATAACGGAATCCGTTTTTGAACATATTATTAGTTGACATATCGTATCCTCTAGAGAAAAATGATTCTTGAGCACCTCCACGAGCCGAACCTACATAAACACCATTGGCATTTTTAATAACTTCGCTTAAACGAATAGCTTGTTGTTGTTCTATGATTTCGCCATCAATTACTTGTGCGCTTTGTGGGAGATCCATTGCTTTTATACCTGATCTAGAAACAGAAACTGGTTTTTGTTGTTTGTTTCCAGTAACTACAATTTCTTTAAGAGCTTCCCCTTTTTTTGTTTTTACTGTATCAGCAGGAATTGGATTGATTTCTTTTGAATTATTATTTTCTGAGGCAAAAGCCATTTCTTGCGCTTGAGTTGATAGAGAAAATAATATTGCTATTGTGAGTAGTAAAAATCTTTTCATTTTTATTTATTTGGATTCATTTAAAATAACACCGCAAAAATAAGAACAGAATTTGATTCTACAAAGTGTTATTTGGAATAAATAAAAATAATAATTAACAAATAATTTGTAAATTGTTATGTATTTTTTTTAAAAGGATTTGTTTTGTTGTGAAAAAGTTGCTATTGGTATTTGGTTTTTGTTTTTAATTATTTGTTTGTCAGTGTATTGATTGTTTTATTTAAGAAAAAATGATTTTTAGGGGTTTATTAATACATTGAAACGGTATGTCTAGTTGATGGTAAACCTGTAGCTATTTTGTTAATGAATAATTAAGTCTTCCCTGGATTTATAAAAGCAATTTGTAATTGCTAAGAATCCACAATCTTTTATTTATTGACTTTTGGAGGATTGAGATATTTTTTAAAGAAACTATAAAGATTGTTTAAGCTAGCATCGGTTTGAGGAATAGCATGCCCTTTTCCATAATTGATAAGAGTTGCCGTTGGAACTGCTAGATTGTCTAATTTGCGTTTAAGATTTGCAATTTGCTCTTGGTAATAATGATCATCATCAGTATTGTAAAAGAATAGAGTAGGAGCAGTAGTTGAGGTTTCAACAAGAGAAGAAGATCCCATAGTTTTCCATAGTTCGCGGTTTTCGTCTAATGAACCCCAAGCCCAAGGACATCTTGATTCCAGATTTTGATCTCCATCATTAAGTGTATTATATATAAGAGTGTAATCAAAAACACCTGGCCCCAGAGCAGCTGCCTGAACTTCATCGGAAATACCGATGTTAAAACCTGCATTTTCTAAAGCAGCTACTTTTTTATCTCCAATAGCCATTGAACCTGCTGTTGAACCTCTTGAAAATCCAAAAACACCTATTTTATCCGAAAGTGCCATTTGATTTGCAAAAACTCTTAAAGTACGGATAGCCGATTTTACTTTTTGCGCTGCATCTGGATTTGTCTGATACGATTTATAAGTGTCATTAACGCCGTTCTCAGGTTTTCCTTTTCCCCAGGGACAATATTTAGGATGATCGGCAATTGCCCAAGCCATACCATTTGCAGGAGAGCCTTCAAGAAAAGAATCATTAAAACCTGCAAAAGAATAGGCAAGATTTAGTCTTTGGTCTTTGTAAATGTCAGTGAGTTTGCCTTTTGCCTGATCGTAATTTGCATAACTATTACTGTAAGAAAAAGAAAGAATTGTAGGAACTTTTACTTTTGCATTAGCGGGATAAATAATATCCATGTGTAATGAGTCGCCTACAATATACTGTTCTGGGGTGTTGTAGACTTTGGGATTATCGATAAAATAGCTAACATCACGTGCAATGCGATAACCTTCAAACAATACATAAGATTTGTATAGTGAGCAATTTTTATAACCGCAAAAGCTTCCTGCAGCTATTGAATCGTTAATAGCTATGATGTCTTGGTTTATTTTTAGTGCTTTGGCATTTGAGTTTTTAGCGTAATCAAGTTCTATAACACGATAACCTTGACTAAGTAACCAGTTTACATCTTTCTTATTGCTATTTCTACCAATCTTTTTTAGAGCAAGATTTTTTAAATACACAACCGTTACATAATTTCCAGCATAATCTTTAATGGGGGTTTTAGATTCGGTTGCATTGTATTCAATAGTTCCACCAGTCACTTTACTCGTCCATTTTCCAATAGCAGCCATAGAGCTTAAAGTTATCAGAAGGCTAAATATAAAGCTCAAAAAATATTTTTTTGAAGATAAAGTAAATAAGGTGCTAGAATTGTATTTCATTATATTTTTGTTTCGGACAAAGATGTTCTGATTTATAAGGTTTGTAAAATTACAAATACAAAAGTAATTTATACACTTAAGATTAGAATAAAGCCTAAGGGATTTGAATTTTGGGTAATTTATATGCTACTTCAAAAAAGATACAGTTTCTTTTTAGATAATTACGATTGTATAAAATGAAAAAGATTCTCAGAACAATTTTCATATTGCTCTGAGAATCTTTGTTTTTATTAATAATTGATTTATTTTTTATTGATATCCTGGGTGTTGAGTTAAGTTAGGATTGTCAATCAGAGGATGCCCTGCAGATTTATTAGCAAAAGGAAGCAATTCTGAACGGTTTTCTTGAAAACCATAATACAAACCATCAGTACCGTCAGCAGCCTGAATCCAGTTTGGATATGTTCCTCCATTTTCAGCTGAACCCGTAGGTTTTTGATAAATGATCACTCCAATTTGTAGCGTATTAAAACCAGCCACGAATCCAACAGTTTTACGTGAGTTCCCATTATAAGTACTGGTATAAGCTTCAAACATATTTGTTGGATACCATTTGTCTCCAGTTGCCACAGTAAAACCGTGAGCTTGTGCAATATTAGCTGTTGTGGTTAAAAATGCTGGATATTGAGCTGCTAGAGTTGGAACCGTTTTAATTGCAGCAATTTCAGCAGGATCTGTTAAATCAATATAAGAAACTGCCAAGAATGGATCACCAACTTTTTGTGCATCTTTTTGGAATTTATACAAACGATAAACTGGAGTACTCGCATATTTATTTTTGCGATCCGAAAGATCTTTCATGTCTTGTTTTGCAGTGGCTAATTCAGTTGCTAAACGATTCATACGAATCAAGTCAGTACGCAAGTTGAATTCACCTGCAAATTCCCATTTACGCTCCTGAACAATAGCATCTTCAAATGTTTTTTTATCTGATGGAATCGTTTTGAAACCGATACCTGCACGATCTCTTACTTTTTGTAAAGCATCTTTAGCTGCTTGTGTTGGACCATTATTAAGATAATTTTGAGTCTCAGCATACATTAATAATACATCAGGATAACGTAAAACTGGAATATTAAGGTTACGAGATGCCGCAGCTTGTGGCGCAACACACCAAGGAATACGAAATTTACCTGACATAATACAAGAATAAGTAGTACCTACATCCACCCAAGTATCTGTTGCTGCACCTGCAGCAAGGAAATAAACACTATAAGATGTACAAGAAACATCTCGGCGAGTATCTTTTGGATCAAATGATAAATAATAAGTTGGCAACAAGAATTGCAAAGCTTTAGTCGAACCATATACACCTCCTCTAGTTCCTGGTTGTGCATATATACCAAAATTAGAGTTTGTATTTGCACCTAAATTGGCCACTTCCCAAAGCATTTCTGTTTTGGTAGCAGAAAAATTACGTTGACAGAAATTATACCATAAATATTCAAATCCACTTTTTCCTCCTTGAGCTTGAACTAAGCTATTTTCATTTCTTGAAATAACGGCTTGACAAGCATCATTAGCAATTTTGTAAAGTTCATCTGCACGAGCAGTATCAGGACGACGTGACATCAACAAAGTAGCTGGGTCGTTAGTTTCTAAGTTCCAACGTAAAGAATATCCTCCTGCATAAAGAGCTACACGAGCTAGTAATGCATAAGTTCCTTGTTTTGTAAAACGCTCATAAGTAGGATAACCACTTTCTGAGAACCAAGGAATAACTTGAACAGCTGATTGAAGATCTGATACAATATGGTCGTAAATTACATCACGTGAAGCACGTTTAGGATAAAATGTATTAGGATCATTTGGATCTAATTCTTCTAGTGGTTGCCAAACAGCAGGAACATCACCATAAACACGAATT
>JAZJZW010000034.1:0-13467 GCA_040389425.1 Bacteroidota bacterium
AGTTTAAAAAAAAAAGTTTATTTGATGAGTTTAACTTGCTGAAAATTAAAATGATGGTAGGATTTCTATTCAACATTTTATTAAACACTTTGTAAATTCAGGAATATTTCAACTTTAGATGTGATTTGGAAATTTTGGTTATTTTTGTAATTGCGTCCGCACTGCGGACGCAATTACAAATGTTTTGAAAAAATAGATAATTTGTAAATTGCTGTTGAATATAAAGGTCATTGTTTCCGAGCTGAAACTTATATTCTTCACCTACAAACAGAAAGTCTCTGTCTAGATGATATCTCTCAACAGTGTTGAGAGATTTGGATAATCTTTATTCAGTAAAATAAACTAAAAGGAATATAACTTTTTTGTCCATGCCAATTGTGTCTGCAGTGCGGACACAATTTGAAATGTTTTTTAGGTTCGTTTCAGTTTATTAATATGTCCAACTAATAGTCGTTTAAATTTGATCAAAGTTTTAAAAGAGGTTTAAAATTCAAGACCCCTTTTCTAAAGAAAATATCACTTAAATTTAGATTTCAATTTCTCCATATCTTCCATTATATTCATATCTAAAACTTTTGCGTAATGCTGTGTCTGCTTGGTATTGGTGTGTCCCATCATTGCTGAAACGTTTTCGAGCCTTACTCCGTTTCCTAAGGTTACAGTGGTCGCAAATGTATGTCTGGCAACATACCAAGTAAGATGTTTGTTTATGCCGCAGACATCTGCAATCTCCTTAAGATAGGCATTCATTTTCTGATTGGATATTTTCGGGATAAGACCTTTCTGTTGGTTTTTGTATTTCGAGATAATATTTTCAACAGTTGGCAGTACTGGGACATTAGCTCTAATGGCAGTTTTGGCTCTGCTGGTCATGATCCATAAATTTCCGGTCGAATCTTCGGATAGGTTTCTCTCTGTTAGTTCCAAGGCATCGACAGGTGCATATCCTGTATAGCAGCTGAAAAGAAATATATCCTTGACCTTTTCCAGACGGGGCGTTGAGAATATTTTATTCTCGATTGTATTCAGTTCCTGCTGTGTCAGGAAAACGGCATCTTTTACGCTGAGTCTGCCGTCATAAATATTGAATGGGTTTTTTATGATCAAATCCATCTTAATGGCGTAATTGCATGCAGTTTTATACATTTTCATATATTTTACCACCGAATTGTTTTTGATGCCTGTCTGCTCTTTAAAACTGCTCTCATACTTAAGGAACTGTTCCAGTTTAAAGACAAACGATCTTGATAGCTCAGATGCAGGCATATCTTCCTTTTTATAGTTACTATTGATGAAATCCAAAAGTAAATCTTTTGCTCTTTTATACTTCTGCAGTGAAGCGGGTGCCCGCTCTCCAGTATTTACTCTTTTGGAGAAGAGTATGTTGTATGTATCCATAATCTCAATTATGGTCGGACCTTGAGGCTGGCCGATTTTGACTTTTCCTGTAAGTTCAGCTTTTAGCAATTCCAGATCAACGTCAGGATCAATTCGGAAAAGTTCTGTAAACTTCTTTTCGGCATTCAGCTGCATGAGATCAAGAGAACTTTTGATTACCTTTTCTTTTTCTGCCTTCAGTGTATTTTTCAGATGGTTTGTCTGAATCCATCTTTCTTTCGAGATGAATTTTCCCGAGGCGATTGTAATCCTTTTGTTTTTATAGGAAAGTCTTAGAATAATAGAGGATTCTCCGTCTCGGTTAACCCTCTCGGATTTTAGCAAGAAAATTGTTTTTAACATGTTATCTAGTTTTAAAATTAATAATCAAATTGAATTAAAAATTTTAAGAGAGCCCATTGATACCAGGGAATTCCCGGGGAATTCTTTTTATTTTGGTCACCAATTTTGTAAAAAGTGACCCAAAAAAAAGTGGGTACTCATTTGGTGACTACTTTTTGATAAAACATGTGCTTTTTGAAAAGTGTGTGAAAACGAAAAAGCCTTTAAACACTAGTGTTTAAAGGCTTTTGATTTTTAAAGTTTCATTTGAAACTTCTACTGGCGGAGAAAGAGGGATTCGAACCCCCGGACCTGTGACAGTCAACAGTTTTCAAGACTGCCGCATTCGACCGCTCTGCCATTTCTCCAGTATGTCGCTTTCGTTATCTGATTGCGAGTGCAAATATAGGACGCTTTTTCGATTATAAAAACTTTTTTAAGGCTTTTTTTTCATTATTATTTACTCGTTTTTCAAGTATCTAATTATCAGTATTTACGAGAACAAAAAAATCATTTTTATTATTCTGGATTATCCAAAATCGCCACTGGCTTCTTGTTTTCGTCAACTGCAACAAACGAAAAAGTCCCTGAAACTACCGTTTCACGAAGTTCTGAATACATTTGTTCCATAAAAATATCTACGTGTATTTTACAACTCGTTCTTCCAACACTAATAACTTTGGCTACTAATTCGATTAAAGTTCCTGCAGGAATTGCTTTTTTAAAATCAATTTGCCCTGTAGATATCGTCACTACTTTTTTTCGGCTAAATCTAGTAGCACATATAAACGCAACTTCATCCATAAGATGAAGTGCTGTTCCTCCAAATAAAGTATCATAATGATTGGTCGTACTCGGAAAAACTGCTTTAAAAATACGTGTTTCAGATTTTATAACTCTTTCTTCAAATGTTTCCATATTACTTAGTAGCTTACGTATTCTGTTATTTCAAGTCCGTAACCTATCATACCAACACGTTTTGTTTGTTCTGTATTAGACACTAATCGGATTTTAGAAATATCAATATCATGCAAAATCTGCGCTCCAATACCATAATCTTTACTATCAATGATTACTTTTGGCGCTTTCATCACTCCCTGAGATTGTAATACCTTAAGTTCTGTAATTCGGCTCAGTAAATTTACAGCTTGCATATCTTGATTAATAAACAATACTGCTCCTTTTCCGTTCTCATTAATCACCTTAAACATATCATCTAATTGTTGCTCAGGATTATTCGTCAATGTACCTAATAAATCATTATTTACCTGCGAAGAATTAATTCTCGTAAGGATTGATTCTCCTAAGCTCCAATTTCCTTTTGTTAATGCAATATGAATTTGTTTATTCGTAGTTTGCTCATACGCTCTTAAACGGAAAGTTCCGAAACGAGTTTCTATGTCAAAATCTTCTTTTTTAACAATTAAACTATCATGTTGCATTCTATAAGCAACTAAATCTTCAATAGAAACCAACTTCAGGTTAAATCTCTTTGCAACTTCTACAAGTTGTGGCAAACGAGACATTGTTCCATCTTCATTTAAAATCTCACAAATTACACCTGCTGGTTTAAATCCAGCCAATCTTGCAAAATCTATAGCCGCTTCTGTATGCCCTGTTCTTCTTAATACTCCACCCTGTTTTGCAACCAATGGAAAAATATGACCTGGCCTTGCTAACTCATGAGGTTTTGTATTTGGATCTGTCAATGCCAATACAGTTTGTGATCTATCAGAAGCAGAAATCCCAGTAGTAACTCCATTTCCTTTTAAATCAATCGAAACTGTAAAAGCAGTTTCCATATGATCGGTATTATTAGTAACCATCGGTTTTAAATCCAACTCCTTACAACGACTTTCTGTTAATGGCGCACAAATTAATCCACGTCCATGTGTTGCCATGAAATTAATCATTTCTGGAGTTACTTTTTCAGCAGCAGCAAGAAAATCACCTTCATTTTCACGATCTTCATCATCTACTACAATAATTACTTCACCTTGACGAATAGCTTCAATAGCCTCTTCAATAGTATTAAGTTGTATTTTATTTGTTGACATAGTTAGGTTTTGTTTTGAGAAGGAATAAACCTCTCAGAGAATTTTTTAAATAACTTATTTAATGGCGTCAAAATAGCATCCATGCTTATTAACCCAATATCGTTTGTAGCGCGATACGTTAATAAGACAGCTAATGGCGTAAGTATAAAAGTAGACATCCATGCCCCCATAAAAGGAGTCAACCCGTCTTCTTGTGAAATTCTTTTTCCGAAGGTATTGATAAAGTGGAATGTAATAAATATCAAAACTGCAAAAACTATTGGCAATCCAAGTCCACCTTTTCTAATAATTGCGCCAAGTGGTGCGCCAATAAAAAACATTAAAAAACAAGCAAAAGCAATTACGTATTTCTCGTAAAGCGCCATTAGGTGTCGATTAATATTTCGCTGTTTTTCTTTTAATTCATTTTTTGTAGCATCAATAGAATACATTGTACTTGTAAGATTGCTATTTGCTACTTTAAGTATTTCTACCTTTTTTTCATTAGTATAAAGCGATAAAAGATCATTTGGCAATGGTTTTTTCTTTTTATCAAGTTTAACAGTTGGCAGTCCTTTTGCAATTCCTACTTTTTGATTTATGTTTTCTGAAAAAGAAAGAATTTCAGTATTTAGATTTTTAGTCAACGAATCTAAAGTATAACGTAATTCGCTAGCATTTAGCATTCCGTTTGTATTACCAACATCTTGATTATCCTCTACTTTGTTTAGTTCAGATAAATCTATGTTAATAATTTGTTTTTTAAATGCTCCCTTTATGAAAGGCATTTTACTTCTATCTTCGTATTTCTTTGGTGTTACATCTTGGTAATAATAGCCATCATTAAGCACTAACTGAAGAATACTAGATTTATCATTACTTATTAATTCACCAGTTTTAGATTTAATAACCGTTTTATTTTCACCGCTATTATTTGCCTTTTCATGAATAGTAACCCCTGTAAGATGGTTTCCGTTTGTACCTGATTTTTTATTTACTTTAATATTATAAAAACCCACATCACTAAATTGCCCTTCAGCAATTGCCATTGCAGGCTTAGCTTGTGCAATACTTTTCCTGAAGTTTATAAACTTATATTCAGCGTAAGGAATAACATTATTCGCAAAAAGAAACGCTACTATACTCAAAAAACATATGAACACAAATAAACCTCTCATGGCTCGCTGTAGCGAAATCCCTGATGCTTTCATTGCTGCAAATTCATAGTTTTCGGCTAAATTCCCAAAAGTCATAATCGAAGCCAATAAAACAGATAATGGCAATACCAACGGAATAATTCGAGGCATCGAAAACAATAAAAATTTAACAACTAAAATTAAATCCAAATCTTTACCCGCCAATTCAGCTATAAATAGCCAAACGGTTTGAAGAATGAATATAAAAAATAGAATTACAAATACCGTAGCAAATGTAAGAAGGAAAGTCTTTAATAAGTATTTGTCTAATATTTTCAACCCGTAATTAATCTAGTTTATTGATATAGTAATTTGGATATTTACTTTGCACAAAGGTAAACTGATTTTTTGATAATGGCTGATTGGTTTTAAAAGAATTAACGGTTAATGTAGTTTTTGTTCCGTTCTTTCCCATTTCAATTAAATTATAAATATGCTTTGTTTGCACATCAATCCCTAAAAGGATTTCTTTGCGCTGATCCTTAGCACTTGTTGGTATTAATTTAATGTACTGGATTTTTCTTCCTTTTACATTCTGAACAATATCCATTGTATATTTATAACCCGAGTTAAAGAAAGTCAACATTTTTGAAGGCGTAATCGCATTATCATCTTTCTCATTGACTTTAGAAATAGTAATTTCTTCATCTTCTGGAACGATTGTATATGTTTTTTGACCATCAAAAATCTTTGTAACTCCCATAAAATTTAACACAAACTGATTTCCTTTTATGGTAACATTTCCTTTACTATCCTGATTAATATTCTCTTTACTATTATTCAGACTGTATTTAAAATCAATTACAATATTATCATAGCTTTTTACCTTTGCTGTAACTTGATCCAATAATTCTTTGGCTTTTTTATCTTGAGCCTGAGCAGAAAAAGTAATAAGGAATAAAAAAACAATTTGAAAAACCTTTTTAGTCAGGTTATTTACATTGCTTTTTTTGAAGTTTAGAATTGTTGATTTCATGATTTAATTAATTTTGTTCATTGTTAAAAAATTGATCAAGAGAACTTAAATCTAAAATATTTACACTTCTAGCCTTACTACCTTCAAAAGGACCAACAATCCCTGCTGCTTCTAATTGATCTATCAATCGACCAGCACGGTTGTAGCCAAGTTTTAATTTTCTTTGTAATAACGAAGCCGAACCTTGTTGCGCATTAACAATTATCTCAGCAGCCTCTCTAAATAAAGTATCTCTTTCAGAAATATCCACATCAAGATTAATGCCACTTTCTTCACCAACAACCTCTGGAAGCAAATAAGCTGTTGCATATGCTTTTTGCGAACCTATAAAATCAGTAATTTTCTCTACTTCTGGCGTATCAATAAATGCACATTGCACACGAACGACGTCATTACCGTTTGAATACAGTAAATCTCCACGTCCAATTAATTGATCTGCTCCTTGTGTATCTAAAATAGTACGTGAATCTATTTTTGAGGTAACTCTAAAAGCAATTCTCGCAGGGAAATTCGCTTTTATTAAACCTGTAATTACGTTTACCGAAGGTCTTTGAGTTGCAATAATTAAATGTATACCAATTGCACGCGCTAGTTGTGCCAAACGAGCAATAGGAACTTCCACTTCTTTTCCTGCAGTCATAATTAAATCGGCAAACTCATCGACCACCAAAATAATATAAGGTAAAAATCGGTGTCCTGCTTCAGGATTTAATTCTCTTCCTTTAAATTTATCATTGTATTCTTTTATATTTCGAACCATCGCATCTTTTAATAAAGAATAACGATTGTCCATTTCAACACAAAGTGAATTTAATGTATTTACAACTTTTGCATTATCAGTAATAATAGCATCATCAATATCTGGAAGTTTAGCCAGATAATGTCTTTCTATTTTATTAAATAATGTTAACTCTACTTTTTTAGGATCCACCAAAACAAATTTCACTTCGGCTGGATGTTTCTTGTACAATAAAGAAGTTAAAACTGCATTTAATCCTACCGACTTTCCTTGTCCCGTAGCTCCTGCCATCAATAAGTGAGGCATTTTTGCTAAATCGACAACAAATGTTTCATTCGAAATTGTTTTACCCAAAGCAATTGGCAATTCCATTTCGGCTTCTTGAAACTTCGCTGATCCGATAACACTTTTCATCGAAACCATCGTTGGATTCTTATTTGGAACCTCAATACCGATAGTTCCTTTTCCTGGAATTGGTGCAATAATACGAATCCCTAATGCTGATAATGACAAAGCAATATCATCTTCAAGGCTTTTAATTTTCGAAATACGAATACCTGCTTCTGGCACAATCTCATACAGTGTTACCGATGGACCTACCGTAGCTTTAATTTGTGCAATTTCGATTTTATAATTTCGAAGTGTATCTACAATTTTATTTTTATTCTCTTCTAATTCCTCCTGATTAATTGTAATTCCACCAGTAGAATACTCTTTTAATAAGTCGATTGTAGGAAACTTATAATTAGACAAATCCAAAGTAGGATCAAACAATCCAAAATCGGCAACAAGTCGTGAAGCCAAATTTTCTTCGATTATATCTTCTTCTGGGGCTTGCTCTATTACAAAAGACTCTGTCTGTGGCACTACTTCTTTTGACACAGGAGCAATATCCATTTTTATTGGCTTTAAAGGCGGATCTAAATTAATTTCAGATGAATGAGCAATAGTTGGCTTAAGTGCCTCTTTATTAATTTCAAACTGAGAATCTGATGTCTTTAAATGAATATCATCTAAATCTTCATTCTCTTTAATTGCAAATTCCTCTAAATTATAAGCCCCTTTCTCTTTATTTAAAGAAGATGCTGCATTTAAATCAGAGCGAATTTCTCTTTTTGTATTATCAAAGAATGACTGAATCTTTTCTGGAGATAATTTCATTTTAAAAATCAAATAAATAATCAACCCAAAAAGTAAACTCAATAAAGTTCCTGTTTTGCCAATATAATCTTGTAAAAACAAGTTTAACTCATACCCTATCGTTCCTCCCAATTCAGGAGCCGATGTGGCAAAAAAGCCAAATAAGACCGATATTATTATTATTACAAACAGATCCCAAAACCAGATATTTTTCAGCTTTTTTGTTGAAAGCTCTAATATCAAAAACATTCCTGTTAAGAAAAACAGTCGAACAAATATAAATGCTGCTAAACCAAATCCTTGATAGACTAATAAATCTGATAGATAAGCTCCAAATTTACCAATCCAATTTTGCACAGGTTCGCTTCGATCTGTAAGTGCTGATAAAGCACTCTGATCTGTTTGTCCGTAGATATAAAAGGAAATAAAAGCAACTAATAATGCAACTGAAAATAGTACCAAAAGGCATCCCAAGACAATATTATGTTGCTTGGTCATTTTCCAAGACGTAATAGTCCCAGATTTTGATTTATTTTTATTGTCTACCGTTTCTTTTTTTGTTGTTTTTGCCATTCTTATTTTGGGTGCTAATCGCTTATATATTTTTAATATATGGTATATATATTGTTAATCCGATTGCTATTGCGGTCATTGCAGCAAAAAATACTGCGCCCGCAGCAATATCTTTGATAAAACCAATTCTTTCATGATAATTTGGATGAATAAAATCGGCTACTTTTTCTACAGCCGTATTTAATCCTTCCACACTTAATACTAGTCCTATTGCTAAAATTTGGAAAAGCCATTCGGTACTTGTTATTTGGAAATAAAAACCTGCAATAGTCATTATAACTCCTAACGAAAATTGTACCATTACGCTATGCTCGGTGCTTATTAACTTTAATGCACCTTTATAAGCATAAGTAACGCTTTTTAATCTTCCTTTTAAAAAAGTATTATCCTTTTGAAACTCCATTGCTAGAATTTATAGCGCAGCAAGTGCTGCTTCGTAATTCGGTTCGTTTGCAATTTCAGCAACTTGTTCTGTATGGGTAACTTTACCGTTTTCGTCAACAACAATAATTACTCTTGAATGCAATCCTGTTAAAGGACCGTCAATGATTTCTAATCCATTTGCTTTTCCAAAAGCTCCTGCTTGAAAATCTGACAAATTAACTACATTTTCTAATCCCTCAGCACCACAAAAACGTTTTTGAGCAAAAGGTAAATCTCTAGAAATACATAAAACTGTAGTATTCTCAAGATTACTTGCATTTTCGTTAAACTTTCTAACTGAAGTTGCACAAGTTCCTGTATCGATACTTGGAAAGATATTTAAAACTAATTTTTTACCTGCAAAATTACTTAATGAAGCAACCGATAAATCGTTTTGTACTAATTTAAAATCAGCAAGTTGAGAACCTACTTTTGGTAATTCGCCTGAAGTATGAATTGGATTTCCTCCTAATGTTATTGAAGCCATGATGTTCGTTTTTTTTGTGAGGTTCAAAAGTAATGATTAAAATTTGAATCTAAAAGAATTTGTTATCGGTTTAAGGATTGTTTCCTATCGTGAGTTTGTCTATACAAAGGGACATTTTTTTCAAAGTTTTTTCTCTTTGCGTGAAGATACCTTTGTCAAAGTTTTGAACCAAGCGTGAAAGGAACTTCGATAAAAACTCAAGTTTAAAGTTGGTGTGCACATTTTTGTCATTTCGAGGGACGAGAAATCTTCACTAGTAGCTCGATAATTTAAGAAAAAAACCGGAAGTTAGTTTCTTGCGGAGATTTACTTCGTCTGTTCGCTTTCGCTCGAGTCTCGTCCCTCGAAATGACAAGTTTGGGATTATTTTGTGTAAAACTAAAGTTCCTTACAGCCTTGGTTTTGAACTTTGACAAAGGTTGCACCGAAGCTTTGTAGATTATGATTGTGGAGACGCACTGCGGTGCGCCTCTACAGTTACGATATCATTACTAATTTTATTTAACCGTATATCCTCAATTCTAGATGTAGCCTATTCTCTTTCCTCTATTCTCTTTCCTCTATTCTCTTTCCTCTATTCTCTATTCTCTTTTCTCTATTCTCTTTCTTCTCTTTCTTCTCTTTTTCCCCGCGAGAGGGATGGACGCTGGCTACCGAAGTAGCGCAAACAGCCCGACAGCCTTAAGGAAAGGGGCGCATATAGATTTGCATGATTTGCCCCTTTTTTTAATGGTGGCTCGCCCAAAGCTTAGTTATATCCATAAAAAAAACGCACCCCGTAAAGAATGCGTTTTTAGATAACCATTGTTTTTCTAACTATTTAAGCTAAATCAACTATTTATCGATTGACCCCAAAACACGTTTCATAAACGTATTTAAAGCTTCTTTTTTATCAGTTCCTTGAACTACCATTTTATGTACTTCTAATGCACCGTACATATTAGAAATTAATTCACCAATTACATCTAATTCTTCATCTTTTAAAGATGGAATTTCGGTCATTGCTTCCAAAACCTCAATAGTTTCAATGATGTAATCTTGATCATTTTCTTCTATAAACTGCGTTAATTGTTTTATTACTGGTAATTTCATATTTTAGACTTCTTAGATTTTTAGACATTCTTAGACCTTTTAGACTTTCTTGAAAATTTTAGACAACTTTAGCAGAGGTCTAAAAGTATAAGCCAGTCTAACCCATCTTATTTAAGCAATTTCGTTTACTAACTCGATTAAAACTTCTTGTTTATTAGTTTGTGTCTCATTAACCAGTTTACCATTTACGAAAGTGGCAAATGTTGGTAAATTAGTAACATTTGCTAATTTTCTTGATTCTGGTGAATTTTCAGCATCAACTAAAACAAAAGTCAAATCTTCTTTTTCTGTCGCAAGTTTTTTGAATTTCGGCTTCATTATACGACAATTTCCACACCATGAAGCTGAATATTGTACGACAACTTTCTCATTTTTAGCAACTAAATCTGCTAAAGTATCTTCATTTAATTCGATTAACATATCTTTTGTTTTTTAAAGGTTCTAAGTCGCAAAGGTTCTAAGATACTAAGTTTTAGACCTTAGAACCTTGTGACTTTTTATTTAGAGATTGTAATTTATTAAGATTCTATTGTGTTCGAGTTTAAATCTTAGAGACTTTGCAACTCTGAACCTTAGAACCTTAAAAAAAAATTAGTTTGCGCTTAAATACTCAGCTGTACTTAATCTGTCTGCGCTCATTGCTTCTTTTCCAGCTTCCCAGTTTGCAGGACAAACTTCTCCTTTTTCTTGGATATGTGTGTAAGCATCAACCATACGTAAGTATTCGTTTACGTTACGACCTAATGGCATATCGTTTACACTTTCGTGGAAAATTTTTCCAGTTTCATCAATTAGGTAAGTCGCTCTGTAAGTTACATTAGAACCTTCGATGATAACTGAATCTGTTTCTTCGCTGTACTCTGTAGAATCAATATCTAAAATTCCTAAAATGTTAGATAAGTTACGGTTTGTATCAGCTAAGATTGGGTAAGTTACTCCTTCGATTCCACCATTGTTTTTTGGAGTGTTTAACCAAGCAAAGTGTACTTCGTTTGTATCACATGAAGCTCCTATTACAATTGTATTTCTTTTTTCAAATTCTGGTAATGCAGCTTGAAAAGCATGTAATTCTGTTGGACATACAAAAGTAAAATCTTTTGGATACCAAAACAAAAGTACTTTTTTATTATTGTTTACTGCTTCTTCAAAAATATTGATTTTCAAATTGTCTCCCATTTCTGAGATAGCATCTACTGCAATACTTGGGAATTTTTTTCCTACTAAAGACATATCTTTCGCTTTTTAAGTTAATTATTTATTTGGTGCAAAAATAGTGCATAAATCAACCTAGAAGCAATAGGATGTGATTATAAAAACTTATCGATCAATAACCTTTACCTATATAGAACTTTTTAAAACCCGTAACTTATTGTAAGTCAATATTTACAGGTAATTCTCCGACACAGTTTTTATTTTCAATAATTTGAATTGCTGCATTTTTTTGAAATTCTACAAAATCCTGATACACCTCTACAAGCCCTAAAGCTTGTTTTCCATTTGGAATAATTGGCAAAACGTAAGGGTTACCAAAAACATAAAGAATACATTTTTTTGACGTTAACAATTTGCCTAATAATTCTAAAACCGATTCTTCGATATCAAATTTATTAAGTGGTTTTGCTTTTGGTACAAATAAGGAAATGATGATTGTATCAAACCTTTCTAAGTCTTTTTCAACAGAAGAAGCAGTAATATCTCCTCCATTAACTGCAAACTCTGGACTAGACAAATGTGAGTTTAATGTTTTGAAGAAATCATTATCTATACTTTTATACAAACTTAATTTTGCAAGAGTATTATTTTTATGCGCTTCAAAAATAATTTCAGAATTGGAGTTATCAATTAGTTTGGTGATACTCTTTTGAGCAATTTTTTCATTTAATAACGCTGTTCTCTCAAAGTCTAAAACTCCTGAACCTATTGTTGCTTCATTAAGAATTCCAGCTTTTTCTTTGCATTTCCATATTCTATTAAAACTTTCCTCGATACGTTCTGGTGAAGCTTTTTCAATAATCGCCTGAATTCCTTCTGGTACATTTTCAGCAAAACACAATACATCATTTCCTGCATTAAATGCTTCCCACTCTAATTGCCCTTTTACATCATATAATTTAGATACGCTATGCATATTTAAGGCGTCCGAAATAACTAAACCATCATAACCTAATTGCTCACGCAACAATGTTTGAATAATTGGTTTTGATAAGGTAGCTGAAGTATCTTTTCCTGAATTTAAAGCTGGAACTGCCAAATGGCCAATCATAATCGAATCGACATCACCTTCGATACCTTTTATAAATGGGTATAATTCGTTTTCTAATAATTCTTCTAAAGTTTCTTTTAAAACGGGTAATCCTAAATGCGAATCGACATTGGTATTTCCGTGTCCCGGAAAATGTTTCAAACAACCTAAAACACCTACATCCGACATTCCTCTTAAATATTCTAATGCAAAATGCGCTACCTTTTCTTTATCTTCTCCAAAAGAACGGTAACCTATAACTGGATTATTAGGATTATTATTAACATCTGCCAATGGCGCGAGGTTATATTGAATTCCAGCCGATTTTAAATCCAAACCTATTTGCTTTCCTACTTCGTAAACCAAATGTGATTCACTTTCTGGTAAAGCGCCAAGTGTAATTGCATAAGGATATTGTGGTGTTTTTTCAACACGCATTGCTAATCCCCATTCTGCATCGATACTAATTAAAAGTGGAGTTGTCGCACATTTCTGGAATCGTTCGATACGCTCTTTTAACTGTTTGTAACTATCATCATTGAAGACGATTTTTTTATTGCCTTCGTAATTTGTGGCCGCACTTGCACGGCTATGAAAGAACGTAAGTCCGCCAATATTATATTCTCGAATTAAACGTTCGGTTTCCTGAATATTTTCTTCGGTATCGTTTATAAAAACTGCAGGAAAAAAAAACTGTCCTACTTTTTGTTGTACTGTTTGTGGTATTTTATTCATTTGGTTATAGCTTTTTTTTCATGCATACACTATTATCCATCACATCATAAGGTGGATAATTTGGAATTATAACATATTCTTGTTTTTGATATAAAGCAATCGCTTCTGG
>JAZJZW010000035.1:0-4021 GCA_040389425.1 Bacteroidota bacterium
AAGGATTAGTGCGTGTATCTGTTGGTTTAGAAACTGTAAAAGATGTAATTGCCGATTTAGAGCAAGCGCTTTCTTAAATGATTTTGAATGGTGATTGACGATTTTTTATTTGATATATTTCATCAGAAAAAGAATCGTTAATCATCATTTTTTATTCTTTTGTAATTGTTCACTCAAAAAGTATATTTTTGTTGTAGAAAAATATGTAGTCCATTTTAGCAGAAATCTAAAATTTACATTCTAAAATCTAAAATAAAAAATGCTTTCAAAGAAAACAAAATACGGAATTAAGGCTTTAACATATTTGGCCAGGCGAGAAAATAACGAGCCTGTACAAATTGCTGAAATTGCTAAAAGCGAGCATATTTCGATTAAATTTCTGGAAAGTATTTTGTTGCTACTTAGAAACTCTGGTTTTCTTGGAGCTAAAAAAGGAAAAGGTGGAGGCTATTATTTGATAAAAGATCCAAAAGATATCAGTATGGCAAAAGTATACCGTATTCTCGAAGGGCCTATTGCATTGTTACCATGTGCAAGTCATAATTTTTATGAAAAATGTGATGATTGCGACGATGAAACTACTTGTGCAGCAAGGCGTTTAATGACAGAAGTGAGAGATAATACTTTGAAAGTTTTAGAGAATAACTCACTTGCAGATATTGCGTTTTAGTTAATCCTGTTCTATATATTATAATAAAAAAGACCATTTCATTATGTCCGAAATGGTCTTTTTTGTGTTTTTAATCTTTTGTTTAGTCTAGAAAATCAATTTATATCCAGCTAAAAAAAGCATTACTGCAATAGCATTTCTAAGTAAAGAATCTGGTACTTTTCCGCTTAACATACTTCCCATAAAGATTCCTGGAAGAGACCCCATTAATAACTGAGCTAATAAAGTTAAATCTAAATTTCCCATTGAAGCATGTCCTATTCCAGCAACAAGAGTTAAAGGTACAGCATGAGCAATTTCAGTACCTACCAAACGTGGTGTTGGTAAAAGTGGGTAGAGGAAAAATAAAGTAACGGTACCCAAGGCTCCAGCTCCTATTGATGTTAATGTTACGGTTGCTCCTAGTAATACGCCAATTGCAACAGTTAGTAAGTTCTGTGTTTTACTTTCGCTATGAAATTTATCTCCGGCATGTTTTTGAGAAAATACTAATAGTTTTTTTTTGAATAAAATAGCTACAGATGTAAAAAGTAATGCCCATCCTAAGCTATATTTTATCACCGAATTTATAGTAGTAATATCTGTTTTAATGCTATTTAATATCCATAAAGTTAGTAAAGCTGCAGGGACACTGCCCAGAGTGAGCCAACCTGTAATTGACCAATTTATATTGCCTTTTTTATGATGTACAAATACGCCTCCCATTTTAGTAAAAGCTGCGTATAGTAAGTCGGTACCAACTGCGGTTGTTGGAGGGATACCAAAATATAATAAAATAGGAGTCATTAAGGAACCGCCTCCTACACCTGTTAATCCCACTATAAAACCAACGACTAAACCTGCAATTACAAGACCTATTTGGAAATCCATAAATAAAATTTGGGTAAAAATAATAACAATTTCACGATAATCCTATAGATATGGTAGACTTTAAGGAAAATATCACAATTAGATAACAAAACATTATTTATAATATACAATGATGATTCTTAAAATTCTTTAAAGCGTATTACGATGTAACTTAAAGACAATTAGGGATTTAAATAAATTAAAATTTATTTTGATATTTAGAAATAAGTAGTAATTTTGCATTGTAATCTACTAAGCCGATAGGGTAATAGATTTTAAAATAAAAATGTATACCTAGAAGATGGAAAAAGAATTGGAATTAAATACTATAACAATAAAATCAGGTGGATCGTTTTCGAAACAATTATGGGTTATAATTCCTGCGACCTTATTGTTGGGTTTAGTTTCAGTGTTAATTTATAATCATCATGCTGATTTTTCATGGCAAGGTTTCATAGATGGATTTGATCAAGAGTTTTTAGTATTTTTCTTAATTGGAGTTTTTGCTCAATTAGTAGATGGAACATTAGGAATGGGTTATGGAGCGACATCGACTTCTTTTTTATTAGCTTATGGAGTTTCTCCAGTAGTTAGTAGTGGTGGTGTTCACGTAGCTGAAATGTTTACTACAGGGGCATCGGCGATATCACACCATAAGTTTGGGAATATTAATAAAAAATTGGTTAAGAATTTATTGATTCCAGGAGTTTTAGGATCAATTACAGGAGCTTATTTATTGTCAGATGTAATCGATGGTGATGTTATAAAACCATTCATCGCAGTTTATATGATTGTATTGGCAATAATAATTATCAGAAAAGCATTAAATAAAAATATAATCAAAAAGAAAACTAAGCGTCTTGGGATATTGGCAACCTTTGGCGGATTTATGGATTCTGTTGGAGGAGGAGGTTGGGGACCAATTGTAACTTCTACATTGTTAGGAAGAGGCAGAAATCCTCGTTATACAATTGGATCAGTAAATGCTGCTGAGTTTGCAGTTTCATTTGCAAGTGGCGTAACATTTATGCTTTTTGGAGGAATCCATGGATGGCAAGTTATTATAGGTTTGATTTTGGGAGGTGTAATCGCCGCTCCTCTTGCTGCTTTTTTAGTAAACAAGATCAAAAGAAAACCAATGATGGTGGCAGTAGGAATATTAATTATCCTTTTGAGTTTAAAAACATTATCTAAATTATTGTAAGGATTGTTTAGAAAAAAATAAGAATATGAGTGCAACAGTTATTACATCGTTATTAGCTAAAACAAAAGATTTTTCTCTTGAAGAAACATTGAATTTTTTGGCTAATGAACACAAAGAGAAAGTAGTTTTTTCGACTTCATTTGGTCAGGAAGACCAGGTTATTACCGATTATATTGCTAGAAATAATATTGACATTACCATTTTTACATTAGATACAGGTAGATTATTTCAGGAAACATACGATGTTTTTCATAGAACATTAAAAAAGTATAAAAAACAGATTGAAGTTTATTTTCCAGAAGCAACAGCGGTAGAGAATTTATTAAAACAAAAAGGCCCGAATAGCTTTTATGAATCGGTTGAGAATAGAAAGGAATGCTGCTTTATTCGTAAAGTAGTTCCATTAAGAAAAGCTTTGGCAGGAAATGCAGTTTGGATAACAGGTTTAAGAGCAGAACAATCTGAGAATAGAAACGATTTACAATTGTTTGAATACGATGCCAATTTTGAAATCATAAAATTCAATCCGTTATTAAAATGGTCATTACAAGAAGTTGAGGATTATCTACAAGAGCATAGCGTACCTCAAAACGCATTACATAAAAAAGGGTTTGTAAGTATAGGTTGTGCACCATGTACAAGAGCAATTTTGCCAGAAGAAGATATAAGAGCAGGAAGGTGGTATTGGGAATCGAGCCATAAAGAATGTGGTTTGCATAGCGCTAAGAAAGAATAGGGAAGCAAGAGAATGGAGCAGAGAGGTAATAAAGAGAATAGAATAAAAAATAATAATGGTTAAAAGTTTTTAGATGAGGTTGTTATACCTGAAACTTTAAACTTCAAACTTTGAAACAAAAAACAATGAGTTCAGTATTAAAAACAAATGCTTTAGAAAGCGAAGCGATATACATTTTTAGAGAAGTAATTTCTCAGTTTGATAAACCGGTTTTACTTTTTTCAGGAGGTAAAGATTCGATCACTTTAGTGCGTTTAGCACAAAAAGCATTCTTTCCTGCAAAAATACCTTTCCCATTATTGCATGTTGATACAGGACATAATTTTCCTGAAACAATAGAATTTAGAGATAAATTAGTTGCTGAGTTAGGATTAGAATTAATCGTAAGAAATGTTCAGGATGCTATAGACGAAGGGAAAGTTGTAGAAGAAACTGGGAAATATTCTAGTAGAAATAGCTTACAGACCACTACACTTTTAGATGCTATTGAAGAATTTAAGTTTGATGCTTGTATTGGTGGAGCGCGTAGAGATGAAGAAAAAGCAAGAGCAAAAGAGCGTAT
>JAZJZW010000035.1:4031-4811 GCA_040389425.1 Bacteroidota bacterium
GTGGGATGAGAAAAATCAACGCCCAGAGTTATTTGATATTCTGAACGGAAAAATTGAAAATGGACAAAATGTACGTGTTTTTCCAATTTCAAACTGGACTGAGCTTGATGTTTGGAGTTATATTGAACAAGAAAAAATTGAAATTCCATCAATTTATTTTTCACATAAACGTAAAGTTTTCTTGAGAGACGGATTAATATGGTCGCACTCAGAATTTGTATATCAGGAAGAAGATGAACAAATTGAAGAAAGAATTGTCCGTTTCAGAACTGTTGGAGATATGACTTGTACAGCAGCAGTTGATTCGTATGCAGCAACAATTCAAGAAGTAGTTGGAGAAATCAGAACATCTACAATATCTGAAAGAGGAGCCAGAATTGATGACAAACGTTCTGAGGCAGCAATGGAGAAAAGAAAACAACAAGGATACTTTTAATATTTGTAAAAAGTAAAAAGTAAGAATCGAAAAAACATACAGATTATAGGTTTCTAGGAAAACTTGAAACTTTAAACCTGAAACAAAAAATATAGAATGGAAGTTTTAAAAATAGCAACAGCAGGAAGTGTAGATGACGGAAAGAGTACTTTAATTGGAAGATTATTGTATGATACCAAGTCATTGACTACAGATAAAATAGAAGCAATAGAAAAAAGCAGTAAATTAAAAGGATACGATTACTTAGATTTTTCATTAGCAACTGACGGATTAGTAGCAGAAAGAGAACAAGGAATCACTATTGATGTAGCGCATATATATTTTTCGACAGCTAAGAAAAGTTA
>JAZJZW010000035.1:4821-10278 GCA_040389425.1 Bacteroidota bacterium
CATTGCCGATACACCAGGTCACGTAGAGTATACACGTAACATGGTTACTGGTGCTTCGACTTCGCAAGTTTCAATCATTTTGATTGATGCTCGTAAAGGAGTAATCGAGCAAACGTACCGTCACTTTTTTATCAATAATTTATTGAGAGTAAAAGAGGTGATTGTTGCAATTAACAAAATGGACTTAGTCGATTATTCAGAAGAAGTTTTTAATAAAATAAAAGCTGATTTTCAGGCATTAAATGCTAAAAGTACTTTCAAAGAACAAAACGTAAGTTATATTCCATTAAGTGCAATCAACGGAGGAAACGTAGTTGATAAATCGGAAAATATGAAATGGTATGAGGGACAAACTGTTTTGGAACATTTAGAAGCTTTAGAGCCAACAGATGTTTTTGAAAAAGGAGAAGCACGATTTCCAGTTCAAACAGTAATTCGTCCAAAGACTGAAGAGTACCATGATTTTAGAGGTTATGCTGGTAAATTATATGGGAACTCAATTAAAGTAGGAGATGCCGTAACCGTTTTACCTTCATTAACAGAATCTAAAGTAAAGAATATTCATTTTTTTGATAAACAATATGATGAAGCAATTGCAGGTTCATCTATCACAATTGAATTAGAAAATGATATCAATGTTACCAGGGGAGATATGATTGTAAAATCTACGGAACTTCCTAAAATAGAAAAAGACATCACAACAACAGTTTGTTGGATGGATTCTAAAAAATTAGTTCCTGGAACAAAATATATCGTTCAGCATAATACAAACAGAGTTTTGGCAAAAGTAGAAAGTATTAAGAATACAATCGCAACCGATTATTCAGGTACAACACCAGCAACTCAATTAGCAATAAACGAAATAGGTGAAGTAAGCATTAAATTGAGTAAGCCTTTATATTTTGATGCCTATAACGACAATAAATCAAACGGAGCTTTTATCCTGATTGATACCGCAACCAATACAACTGCAGGAGTAGGATTCATTCGATAATTTCCTGCAATACGCTTTAGGCTGTAAGCTTTAAGCAAGAAATATATAAGGTGTTTGGAGAAGCTTAAAGCTTATCATCCACAAAAAAGAACAAAGTTTAAAGAAAGTTTATAGCATATTGCTTAAAGCCTAAAGCGAAAAAAGAAATGGAAAGTTTTAGAACAGAAATAGAAAATCCGATAGTTCAGAAAGAAATTATCGATTTAGAAAAAAAGATTCATTTATTCCGAGGAGGAAAAATTGATGATGAACGTTTTCGTAGTCTTCGTCTAGCACGAGGAATTTACGGACAACGTCAGGAAGGCGTTCAAATGATTCGTATTAAATTGCCATTTGGTAAAGTTACCAGCGAGCAATTAGTACGTATTACTAAAGTTTCTGATGAATATTCTACAGGACGTTTACATATTACAACACGTCAGGACATTCAGATTCACTATGTAAGTTTAGACAGAACTCCAGAACTTTGGGCTAATCTAGCCAAAGATGATGTTACCTTGCGTGAAGCTTGTGGAAACACCGTTCGTAATATTACGGCAAGCGAATTAGCTGGTGTAGATGTAAACGAACCATTTGATGTTTCGCCATACGCACATGGTTTGTTCCAATACTTATTGAGAAACCCTATTTGTCAGGAAATGGGACGTAAATTTAAAATTTCGTTCTCATCATCAGATGAAGATACTGCATTGAGCTATTTGCACGATTTAGGATTTATTCCAAAAATTGTAGATGGTGTTCGTGGATTTAAAATCATGTTAGGAGGAGGATTAGGTTCGCAACCTGCGCATGCCGAATTACTTTCGGAATTTGTACCTGCTAACCAGATTATTCCAACTGCAGAAGGTGTGATTCGTATTTTTGACAGATACGGAGAACGCGCCAAAAGAATGAAAGCGCGTATGAAATTTTTAATCAAAGAGATAGGAAGAGATACTTTCCTTGATTTGGTTGAACAAGAGAAAAAAGCAATTGCTTTTGAAACATACGAAATAGATACAACAGCTTTTGATGCACCAATTCCAGAACCATTATTAACCGTTCCATCGGTTACTATTGAAGATACAGCAGCTTATGAAGCTTGGAAAAAATCAAACGTAATTGCTCAAAAGCAAGAAGGTTATTTTGCTATTGGAATAAAAGTGCTGTTAGGGGATTTTTATACAGATAAGGCTAGAATATTAGCCGATTTAATTAAAAATTATGCAGCAAATGAATTGCGTTTTTCATTACGTCAAAATATTGTAATTCGTCACGTAAAAGAAGAGAATCTGCCTTTCTTTTATCAAGAATTAGAAAAATTAGGTTTCGTTAATTTAGGATATAATTCAACTGCTGATATTACTGCATGTCCTGGTACAGATACTTGTAACCTTGGTATTGCAAGTAGTACAGGAATTGCCGAAGAATTAGAGAAAGTTCTAAATGCCGAATATCCTCAATATAGAAATAACCATGAAATCGAAATAAAAATTAGTGGTTGTATGAATGCTTGTGGACAGCACAATATGTCTGCAATTGGATTTCAGGGAATGTCAATTAACTCAGGCAAATTAGTAGCGCCAGCGTTGCAGGTTTTGTTAGGAGGAGGAAGATTAGGAAATGGTTCAGGACGTTTTGCTGATAAAGTAATTAAAATTCCAAGCCGAAGAGGACCAGATGCTTTACGTACCATCTTAAATGATTTTGATGCAAATGCAAATGGTGAAAAATTCCTTAATTATTACGATGCAAAAGGAGAGAAATATTTTTATGAAATATTAAAACCTTTCGCAGATGTAACCAATTTAACCGAAGCTGATTTTGTGGATTGGGGTAATGCCGACAACTATGTAAAAGCTGTTGGAGTAGGAGAATGTGCTGGAGTTGTTATTGATTTAGTAGCTACTTTATTATTAGAAGCAAAAGATAAATTAACTTTCGCACAAGAGTCATTCGACGAAAACAAATGGTCAGATGCTATTTACCATGCTTACGCAGGATTTGTAAATGGTGCTAAAGCATTGTTACTTTCAGAAAATGAGAAAACAAATAATCACGCAGGAATTGTTGATTTGTTTGATACTGTTTTTGTTACAACTTCTAAAATTGAATTGACAACAACATTCAGAGAATTAGTTTATCAGATCAATAAAGTGGAACCTTCAGAAGCGTTTGCAAAACAATATATCCAAGAAGGGATTTCATTTTTTGATACAATCGAAAAATATAGAGCCAAAGATTTAGCTAATGCTTAATACAGTAAAACCCAAAGTAACTTTAGTCGGAGCAGGTCCTGGTGATCCTGATTTGATGACTTTAAAAGGTGTAAAAGCACTTGCTGAAGCAAATGTGGTTTTGTATGATGCTTTGGCAAATGAAGAAATTTTAGAATATGCACCTAAAAATGCAATTCGGATTTTTGTTGGTAAGCGAATAGCAAATCATACCTATACTCAGGATCAGATTAACCAATTAATAGTCGATAATGCATTGACTTATGGAAATGTGGTGCGTTTAAAAGGTGGAGATCCTTTTGTATTTGGTCGTGGAAGCGAAGAAATAGAATATGTGGAGAGTTTCGGAATACCTACATTTGTGGTGCCTGGAATATCATCGGTCATTGCAGTTCCCGCTAATTTAGGAATTTCGATAACCAAAAGAGGCGTTTCGGAGAGTTTTTGGGCTATTACAGGAACAACTTCAGATAGAAAATTATCTTCGGATGTTGCACTTGCAGCTCAATCTTCTGCTACAGTTGTTATTTTAATGGGAATGAGTAAGCTAGCACAGATAGTTGCTTTGTTTCAAAAAGAATCGAAAGGAGAAACTCCAATTGCGATTATTCAAAACGGAACAACTCCAGATGAGAAAGTCGGAATTGGAACAATAAATACAATTCAGGAAATTGCAGCAGAAAATAAATTAGGTTCACCAGCGATCATTATCATTGGAGAAGTAGTTAGAGAAAGTACCAAATTAAAAGGGTTTTACGAGGAATTTGTATCAAGTCAAATACGATTGTAATGGAAAGAAACGAATTGTATCCTATTTTTTTAAAACTACATAAGCTCAATGTACTTATTGTTGGTGGCGGAAATGTAGGATTAGAGAAACTTTCCTTTTTGTTAAAATCTAGTCCCAATGCTAATGTTGAGGTTGTTGCAACTACTTTTTTGCCAGAAATTGAAATCTTGGCTGAAAAGTATAATTTGACCTTAACAAAAGCAAAGTTCAAGAAAAAGATGTTGAAAAAACGGCATATGGTTATTGCTTGTACTGATGATTTATTGATAAATAAAAAGATATACGATTTATCACAAGAAAGATATCTGATTTGTAATATTGCCGACACTCCCGAATTATGTGACTACTATTTGGGTGGAATTGTAACTAAAGGGAATGTTAAAATTGCTATTTCTACAAATGGTAAGTCACCAACAACAGCAAAAAGACTTCGAGAATTTTTTGAAGAAGTTATTCCTGAAGATATCAATAAAATGGTTGAAAACCTCAATGAATACAGGAAAACACTAAAAGGTAACTTTGAAGATAAGGTTAAAAAAATGAACGAAATTACCGCTTCATTGAAAAATAAAGAGTAAAAAATTCCGCAAAGAAATCAATGATAAAAATCATTGGCATTAGAATAAATTATTCGTTTCTTTGCATTATTAAGAATGATTATAAACAACATCGTAATGATTAAAACAGACATACTTATAATAGGAGCTGGTCCAACTGGTTTATTTGCCGTTTTCGAGGCAGGATTGTTAAAATTAAAATGCCATATCCTAGATGCTTTACCGCAAGCTGGAGGACAACTTTCAGAATTATATCCAAAGAAACCTATCTATGATATCCCTGGATTTCCAGAAGTATTAGCAGGTGATTTAATTGATAATCTACAAGAGCAAATTAAACAATTTGAGCCAGGTTATACATTAGGAGAGCGTGCTGAAACAATCGAGAAACAAGAAGATGGAAGTTTTATTGTGACCTCAAATAAAGGAACTAGATTTCATGCGCCAGTTATTGCTATTGCAGGAGGTTTAGGAAGCTTTGAGCCACGTAAACCACTTATTGAAGATATTGAGTTTTATGAAAATAAAGGAGTAAAATACTTCATCAAGAATCCAGAAAAATTCAGAGATAAAAGAGTTGTAATTGCAGGAGGAGGAGATTCAGCTTTAGACTGGAGTATATTCCTTGCAAATGTAGCTTCAGAAGTAACTTTAATTCACCGTAGAAACGAATTTAGAGGTGCTTTAGATTCAGTAGAAAAAGTACAAGAGTTAAAAACAGCAGGGAAAATTAGATTAATTACACCAGCAGAAGTTATCGGAATCAATGGTGCAGAGCATATTGAGTCACTTGTTATCGAAGAAAACGGAGCAACGCGTACTATCGAAACGGATTATTTTATTCCACTTTTCGGATTAACACCAAAGTTAGGTCCTATCGGAGACTGGGGATTAGAAATC
>JAZJZW010000036.1:0-19325 GCA_040389425.1 Bacteroidota bacterium
GATGGTTCTTACGAAGAATTCAGAAATAAATTAACAGAACTTGGAGAAACTCCAATTCCTAAATATATCAATAGAGAGGTTACTCCAGAAGATGCGGAGCGTTACCAAACTATTTATGCTAAAGAAGAAGGAGCTGTAGCAGCACCAACTGCTGGATTGCATTTCTCTAAACATTTATTGAAACGTTTAGAAATTAAAGGAGTTAATTTTGCCGAGGTTACACTTCACGTAGGTTTAGGAACTTTCAATCCAGTTGAGGTTGAAGATTTGTCTAAACATAAAATGGATTCTGAGGAATTAAAAATTTCTCAGGAAGCTTGTGATATTGTTAACGAAGCTAAAACAAAAAGAAAACGTATTTGTGCTGTAGGAACTACTTCTATGCGTGCTATTGAAAGTTCAGTTTCTTCGCAAAACACCTTGAATCCTTTCGAAGGATGGACTAATAAGTTTATCTTTCCTCCACATGATTTTAGTGTGGCTAACTGTATGATTACTAATTTCCACACGCCAAAATCAACTTTATTGATGATGATTTCAGCGTTTTGTGGACATGATTTGATGAAAAAAGCTTACGAAGAAGCCATCAAAGAAAAATATAAATTCTATTCTTACGGTGACGCGATGTTAATCATCTAATCACTACAAAGGGTTAATTCACTAAAAAATCTCGTCTCGTTCTAAAACGAGGCGAGTTTTTTTTTGGCATGACCTTGCTAAAAAAGCAACCGTTCCTTATGCTTTTTTAGCAAGGTCGGGCTATTCGTTGCAATCTTTATATTTTTAAAGAAAAAATATAAAGGATTTCCACTACTATCCCTCATGCAAAACTACAACATGATTAATCTTTAGAAATTAGTATAATTTGCGGTTAATATTTTGTCCCGATTAGACTAATTTCAGCTCCGTATGGAGCGAAATGTTTGTAGTAAGTAAGTTGTAGTGATTTTTTGAGCTCCGTCGGAGCGAACTGTAAATTAAACATGATTTTTTTTTTAGACAATAATGTTTTCAAAGAATTCTTTATGATTTAGTTTTTTCTTTTTTGGTTACTTTTACAAAACAAAATGCAAACCACACTATGATTTTTGAAAATACTAGAGCTTTCGCCCAAAAACTCGATTCACAAGACCGTTTAAATAAATACAGAGACGAATTTTACTTCCCAAAAGTGAATGATAAAAACGTGATCTATTTTACTGGAAATTCGCTTGGTTTACAACCTAAACGAACCAAAGCTTATGTGGACGAAATCATGAATGATTGGGCTAATCTAGGTGTTGAAGGGCATTTTTATGCCGAGAAACCTTGGTGGGATTATCAAGAGCGTTTTGCAAATCCATTGAGTGAAATTGTAGGCGCAAAGCCACTGGAAGTTACCGTGATGAACACACTTACGGTAAATCTTCATTTGTTGATGGTTTCTTTTTACCGACCTACAAAAACGAGATTTAAGATTATTTGCGAAGAAAAAGCTTTTCCTTCAGATCAGTATATGTTTCAAAGTCAAGTCAATTTTCATGGACTAAATCCTGCTGATGCAATTGTGGAAATCAAACGCAGAGATGGAGAACACAACATTCGCACCGAAGATGTTTTAGCCAAAATTAAAGAAGTGGGCGATGAGTTGGCTTTAGTTTTAATAGGTGGAGTGAATTATTATACAGGACAAGTTTTCGATATGAAAACCATTACTGCTGCTGGACACGAAGTGGGAGCTTATGTAGGTTGGGATTTAGCGCATGCTGCAGGGAATATCAAATTAGAATTACATGATTGGAATGTAGATTTTGCGGCTTGGTGCAGTTATAAATACATGAATTCAGGTCCTGGAAACGCTTCGGGTTGTTTTGTGCATGAGAAACATCATAATAATCCTGATTTACCAAGATTTGCAGGTTGGTGGGGACATAATAAAGAACGTCGTTTTAAAATGGAACCTACTTTCGACCCAATTCAAGGAGCTGATGGTTGGCAAATTAGTAATTTACCCGTTTTGTCTTTAGCTCCTTATTTGGCTTCGGTAGAAATGTTTGCCGAAATAGGAATGGATGCTTTGATTGAAAAGAGAGATAAAATCACCGCTTATTTAGAATTTATTCTTGGCGAAATTGATAAGGAGGTTAGTAGTAGTTTCGAAATTATTACGCCTTCTAATCCTTCGGAAAGAGGTTGTCAATTATCTGTGTTTCTTCATGGAGAAGGACGAAGTCTATTTGATTATTTAATGAAGAATGGCGTAATTACCGATTGGAGAGAGCCTAATGTAATTCGTCTAGCGCCAGTTCCGCTTTATTGTTCTTTTGAAGATATGTATGAGTTTGGTCAGATATTAAAAAGAGGAATTTTAGAAAAATAAATGATTTTTTTAGCCACGAATTCACGAATGAATACAAATCATTGATAATAAAGCAAACGAACACAAATTTACTTTTATTTATAAATTGGTGTAATTGCTAAGATTTTGAAAATTATTGTATTCGTGAATTCGTGGCTGTTTTTTTAGATTAAGCTATTTCTAATTTGGGTATTTCAATTGCTTTTAATTCGTTTTTGTAAAATTCAAATTGACTTAGGACTTCTTTTTTTATGTTTTTAAAATTAGGAATTGTTACAAATAAATTTTGATAATACTCGATTCCTTCTAAAAGATTATTTTTAAATAAATCTAGTTTCTTGATTTTTGCGAGATTGATTTCGTCAACAATACCTTGAATGTCATTTTTTAAATAATCAATATACATTTTCAATTCTTTAACAAATAGATTTGGTCGGTTGTTATTTCTTAAAACCACCGCATTTCCGTAAATGTGTTGAACCATTTTTGCAAGTGAAACTTCTTGGTCAAAATAAGCAATGTTAGGTCCAGGGCAAATAACCACTCCTTGATCCTGACCTTTTATTTTGATATTGTTTTCTAGATAAGAAGCATTGGCTAAGCCAACACATAGACATGATTTTTCAATAATAGACTGTTTTTCTTTTTGGTACTTTTCATCCGAAATAGTATTTCTGCTTTTTTCTAATTCTTCTAATTTGTAATCTTGATACTTTTTAGAAGCAGTACATATTCCTTTGCCTTCGGCGTCTTTGTTTAGAGCTAAGAATTTTTTTGGACAAGAACTTCCTGCTTTGTTTTCTTGAATGCGTTTTTGTTTTATTTTTTCATTAGTAGTACCTCTTAAGGTGTTGAAAGGAACTCCCAAAGGAGAGATGTGACTTAAATATAAGTCGTCTTCTTTGGCATTTATCAATAAATTACGAGTAGCTTGGTCAACCGAAGTAGCTTCTGGAACTAATAAAAATGGAGAACCCCAGCCAACTGAATCTACTTGGTAATAATTCAGTAAGAATTCATGTTCTTCGGCAGTTCCTACCCCGCCTTGAACCGTAATTTTTAAATCTAATGGAAATTTAGGAGCTGATTTACCTTTTTGTTCCAATGCTTTTATCATTAAATCATGGGCTGATTGAATGAGTTGTTCTTCCTTTTGTTTGAATTCTTCCAAAATTGGACCTAATAAAAGTCCGTCAGTTGCAAAAGCGTGTCCGCCACAATTTAATCCCGATTCAATACGATATTCTGAAACCCATAATCCTTTTTTGGCTAAAAAATTACCTTGAATCATTGCTGAACGAAAGTCGCTAACTTTTAGTGTAATTTTCTTTTTTAGTTGGTTGTTTTCATCAGGATAAAAGTCAGCGAAGTTTTCAAAATAACTATACAATCTTGGATTCATTCCTGCCGAAAGAACAACTGACGAATTAACGTTGCTGTTAGCAAAACCTCTAAGAGCTGCATGTGCATCGTTATAAATAATTGACAGCTTTTCGTTTTTATCGAAATTGTCTTTGTCTAACTTTGTCATGATATTGACATCTATTGCACCTGCTGATAAATGTTTTTCGATATAGTTTTTGATGTTTTCTTTCCAATGAAAACCTTCTTCAATAAAGTTTTCGAGTCCTTTTTTGATTTCCGATTTATTGGGTAAAAGGGCAATGTAGTTTTCTAATGCTTCTTTGCTTTCTGTCAATTCCGTTTTGAAATTTTCAAACTTTTCTTTTACTATTTTGTCAACTAAATTCAAGTAAGATGTAATACGTTTGGCTCTGTAGTCGGTTACTTTTTGAGATATTTCTTGATAGGGTAGATTAAATTTTTGATGGTAAAAAGCATTCATTTTTTCTATCAGTTCATCATCTGCAATCGAAATCACCGAAGAGATTCCATATTGAGCCACACGAATTGGCGTGTCAATAGTGTAAGCCAATCCCATAACTGGAATATGAAAGCTGTGTAAGAGGTTTGTTGTTTTTTTCATGGCAATACAATCGTTATAATTTGTGCAAAGTTTGTAAAATACATTTGCATAAAAACTGATAAATGTCATGTGGGCTTTCAGGGCGGTATAATACTTTTATTTTTTTAAGTTGTTCAAAGTTTTAATTGTTTAAAAATAATATTTAAAAGAACTTATAAATTGTAGTTATGCAACAAAAAATATGTCTAAAACAAGTAAAAACTGAGGTTTTGGAATGCTGTTCAAATAATAAATCAGTAATTTTGCTTAACTTTTTATAAAACATCAATGCAAACTCCCAAAAAGATAGCGGTAGTAGGTTCAGGTTTAGTAGGTTCGTTATTGGCTATTTACTTAAGAAAAGCTGGACATACGGTTCATATTTATGACAGAAGTCCAGATATTAGAAAAATCCAATTCTCAGGACGTTCGATTAATTTGGCGATGTCAAATCGTGGTTGGAAAGCATTGGATGGAGTAGGTGTTGGGGATGCAGTGCGAGAAATTGCTATTCCAATGGAGAAGCGTGCAATTCATCTTGTAGATAATCTTAAGTTTCAAAATTACGGACAAGAAGGAGAATCTATCTATTCTATTTCTAGAGGAACTTTGAATCGAAAAATGATTGACCTTGCCGAAGAAGCAGGAGCTGAATTTTTCTTTGACCAAAAAATTTGGGATATTACTTTGGCAACAGCCACATTGCATATTGGAGAAAGCGAAAGGGGAGAATGGGAAGAACGAAACTATGATATGGTTTTTGGAGCTGATGGTGCTTTTTCAAGAATTCGTCACCGTATGCAGCGCCAGAATATGTTTAACTATTCTCAAGAATTTTTGAATATTGGATATAAAGAACTGAATATTCCTGCTAATGCTGATGGTTCACATAAATTAGATAAATATTCGTTTCATATTTGGCCTCGTGGTGAGTATATGCTGATTGCTTTGCCAAATTTGGATGGTAGCTTTACTTGTACTTTGTTCATGCCTTTTGAAGGCGAAAATTCATTTGATTCATTGACTGATAGAAAAGAAGTAGAAGCTTTTTTTGAGAAAAATTTCCCTGATTCTATTGATGTAATACCGAATCTAGCCGAAGATTTTTTCAAAAATCCTACTAGTACTTTGGTTACAATGAAATGTTTTCCCTGGACTTATACTGATAAAGTAGCTTTGATAGGAGATGCTTGTCATGCTATTGTTCCTTTTTATGGACAAGGAATGAATGCAGGTTTTGAAGATATAACAGTGCTTTATGAGATGATTTTAGAACATGGTGAAGATTGGGAAGCCATTTTCTCTGAATATCAAAAGTCTCGTAAGCCTAATGCTGATGCTATTGCCGAACTTTCATACCGAAATTTCATGGAAATGAGTTCTAAAACTGCGGATGATAAATTTTTATTGCAAAAGAAAATTGAGAAATGGTTTTCTGAAAAACATCCTGACAAATGGATACCTTTATATAGTAGAGTTACTTTTAGTGATAGGCCATATGTAGAAGCTTTGGCTATTGGTGATTTTCAAAACACTATTATGGAAGAAGTTTTGAAAATGGATAACATCGAAGAAAATTGGAATAGTACTGCTGTAGAAAGCAAAATTATTGAATTATTGCAGAATTAATTACAAAGTCAATTGCAATATCAAAATTGATTTTTGGTATTGCAATTGACTTTTGATATTGTTTTTATTTTTTCAGAAATTTAGATAGTATTCCAAAAGCCCCTCGAATAAAAGTAGCACTAGTCAGTACTTTTAAAACTGATTTCCCAACAACTTCCGTAGTGCTCGGTCCGTTATTAGAAGTTTTACTTTGTTTTGCTTCGTTTTGGTCTTCTTCTTTTTGAGCAGTTTCTTCTTCCATGACTGTAATTTTTTTGTTCAACATTTCATAAGCACTTTCGCGATCAATGTTTTCACTATATTTTTTTACCAATTTAGATTTGCTATTGATTTCCTGAATTTCGCTTTCGGTTAAAATATCCATTCTACTCATTGGTGCCCGAAGCATAGTTGCTGCGAGTGGGGTTGGAGTCCCTTTTTCGCTCAAGGCAGTTACCAGAGCTTCCCCAATTCCGAGACTTGTTAATAATTCGCTGGTGTTATAGTAATCAGAACTCGGATAATTGTCTGCTGTTTGTTTGATAGCCTGTCTATCATTGGCAGTAAATGCTCGCAGGGCATGTTGGATTTTCAAACCTAATTGTGCCAAAATTCCGCTTGGAACGTCCATAGGATTTTGAGTAATAAAGTAGATGCCAATTCCCTTTGAACGAATTAATTTTACAATGGTTTCAATTTGTTCCAAAAGCACTTTGCTGGCTTCTTTGAAAATTAAGTGTGCTTCGTCAATGAAGATGATTAATTCAGGCTGATCTGCATCTCCTTTTTCAGGCATTTGTTGGTAGATTTCGGCTAATAAACTCAACATGAAAGTTGAGAATAATTTAGGTTTGTCTTGAATGTCTGTTAAACGAAGAATATTTACATATCCTTTTCCGTTTTCATCAATTCGCATTAAATCCTCAATGTCAAAAGACATTTCGCCAAAGAATATTTCACCACCTTGTTGTTCTAATTCAATAATTTTTCTCAGGATGATTCCTGTTGTAGACGTCGATATCTTACCATAACTCTCGGTGATTTCTTCTTTACCTTCTTCGGTAATGTAATTAATAACCTTTTTGAAATCTTTTAAATCCAGCAAAGGCATCTTATTATCATCACAATATTTGAATATGATAGCAACAACTCCCGCTTGTGTATCATTTAAATCAAGTATTCGGGAAAATAGGACTGGGCCAAATTCAGATACAGTTGCGCGTAAGCGAACACCACTTTGTTCGGATAGACTTAATAGTTCTACTGGAAAACTTGCAGTTTGATATGGGATGTTGATTTTAGCATGTCTTTCGGTAATAAAGTCTTTTTCTTCTCCTTCTTTGGCTATGCCGCTAAAATCACCTTTAATATCCATCATTAAAACGGGGATGCCAAACGATGATAATTGTTCAGATAACACTTGTATGGTCTTGGTTTTTCCTGTTCCAGTGGCTCCAGCGATTAATCCATGTCTATTTAATGTCTTTAAAGGGATTTTTACAGCGGCATTGTTAAGTGCTTCTCCGTCTAAAATAGCTCCTCCAAGTAGGATACTTTCTCCTTTTGATTGATATCCTTCATTGATGTCTTTGATGAAATTTTCTTTGTTATTCATAAAATTGTAGACTTTTTAAGGTTGTATTGTTCTATTGTTAATGCTTTTTAATGCTGTATATTTAGTGTTTAGTGTAATTTTAAGCCTTTTTTTTTGTTAAATGTAAAAAAAAAATGTTTTTTGTATAAAGAATTCAGATGTTGAAATATTGTTGCATAAAACTACAAAATAATAAATTATTTTGTTGATATCTTTGAATTTTTGTGGTGATATTGATAATAAAACAAAGTTTATATTTTCTAAACTTCAATTTACAATAGATTAATTTGAATATAATGAAAAAAAATTTTTTTATTTGAACTAAACCTATAAATTTGCGGGACTACAAGTTAATTATAACTAGAAAATAAATTATTTAAAACTATTAAAATTTAAAAAAAAATGGCAAACGTTAAAAAAGAAAGCAATTCAAAAGGAGGAGGAATGATTTCAGGTATCATCATTTTATTATGTGTGGCGGTAGGAATTGTTATTTGGAAATTCATCATGGGATCACCAGCTAACTTTGAAGGAGGTAATCCAGAAACAGGACACCCAATTAATACTTTAGGTCAGGTTTACAAAGGAGGATTTATAGTACCAGTTTTATTAGGAATGTTATTAATGGTTATTGTATTTTCTATCGAGAGATTCTTCGTGATTTCTAAAGCTGCTGGAAAAGGTAATTTAGATACTTTTATGGCAAATGTTCAATCAAGTATCAAAGGTGGACATATCGAAGAAGCTATTGCTGCTTGTGATAAACAACAAGGTTCAGTTGCAAATGCAATTAAATCAGCATTAGTGAAATATCAAGATGTTAAAAAAGAAGGTTTCACTAGTGAAGAAGCTTCTGAAACTATTCATAAAGAAATTGAAGAGATTACTTCTCTTGAAATGCCAATGTTAGAGAAAAACATGACTATTATTTCTTCTTTAGTGTCTTTAGGTACACTTGGAGGATTATTAGGAACTGTATCTGGTATGATTAAAGCGTTTGGTGCGTTAGCTTCTGCAGGTACTCCTGACCAAGCTGCTCTTGCAACAGGTATTTCTGAGGCACTTATTAATACTGCAACAGGAATCTCTACTTCTATCTTAGCTATTGTTGCTTACAACTTCTTTACTGCAAAAATCGATGATTTGACTTACTCTATTGATGAGGCAGGTACAACTATCGTAAACACTTACAGAAAATTCAGAGGAAGTTTGAAACAATAATCATTTTTGATATATTATTGTATCGAAATAAAAAACAAAAAGAATGGCTAAAATAAAAATGAAAAAAAAGTCAACATCGACTGATATGACTGCGATGTGTGATGTTGCGTTCCTTTTGCTTACCTTCTTTATTTTGACAGCTACAGCTAAAATTCCTGAGGCATTGCCTGTGGATACTCCAGCGTCTACTATACAAACAAAATTGCCAGATTCTGATTTGGCTACTTTGATAATAGGTAATGATAAAGGTAAAGATAAAGTGTTCTTCGATTTGAAAGGGAAAGATGTTCGTAAGAGAGCACTTGAATTGATGGGGCAAAAGTATAATGTGGAATTCTCGCAGGAAGATATGGATAAGTTTGCTTTAATGACTGATTTTGGCGTGCCAATTCAAAATCTTAAGCAAATACTTGATATGAAAGCTTCTGAACGTGTGAAAGCAAATCAGCCTGGCGTACCAATGGATTCTTTGGATAATCAATTGAAAGAATGGGTTTATAATTCTCGTATAGCTAATAATGAGTATAATAATGCTAATGGTAGTAAGCAAGAATTACAAATCGCCATTAAGGGAGATGCTAAGGAGAAATACCCAGTTATGAAAAAAATAATGGATATTTTACAAGATCAAAATATCAATAGTTTTAGCTTGGTAACTGGATTAAGAAACAAAGATTTTTAATTAAAAAAAACACACTAAAATGGCTGAATTAAATACTGGCGACGGTGGTGGTGGTAAAGGAGGCAAAGTAAGAAGTAAAAAGCAGAATTCTAAGGTAGATTTAACTGCCATGGTGGATTTAGCATTTTTGCTTATTACATTCTTTATGCTTACTACTTCGTTGTCAAAACCTCAATCAATGCCTTTGGGGTTGCCAGACAAAGATCCGAAGGATAAAACTCCAGATATTAAGGTTGATGAAAATCGTACAATGACTATATTATTAGGGGACAAAGATAAGTTGACTTTCTATATGGGATTGATTGAAAAACCTATTGCGGGACCTAAAGATCTTCCTTATGGTAAAGATGGTATACGTAAAGAATTGTTGAAAAGGAAAAAAGATGTATTGGCATATTCTACTGCTAAAGGTAGACCTGATCAAGGAATGATTGTAATTATTAAGCCTAGTAAAAAATCTAACTACAAAAATGTAGTTGATGTATTAGACGAAATGGCAATTTCTAGTATTCCTACTTATACAATCGTTAATGATTTTTTGCCTCAGGAGCAAAAATTGTTAGAAGGGAAATAAGAGCAATCTTGTTTTCTTAACAACCTAATAATTAAGAAAAATGAAATTAGATATATTAAAAAATCAATGGGTCGAGATTGTTTTCGAAGGTCGTAACAAGCTTTATGGAGCTTACGAGTTGAGAAAATCTAACCGAAAAACTACGACTAAAGCTCTTCTTCTTGGTGCTTTCTTTTTTAGTTTGGCAGTTAGCGCTCCTCTTATTATCAGCTTGATTCCTAAGGGAGGAGAAGATGAAGATAATAGTATAAAAGAGGTTAAGCTTACAAATGTAAAATTACCACCTAAGAAACTGGATGAGCCTAAAAAATTCGCTCCACCACCACCACCACCACCACCAGCAGTTGACCAGGTTAAGTTTGTGAAACCGGTTGTTGCTAAAGCTGATGAAGTTGTTGAAGAACCACCTAAGATTGTGGATCTTAAAGACAAGAAAACGGGTGCCGAAACTATAAAAGGAGATCCAGATGCAGTATTAACTGTTGCACCTGCAGGAAATGGTCCTAAGACAAGTCAAGTTGTTGAGGAGGCTGATGATCAAGTTTATAGTACTGCTGGTATCGAAGTAAAACCTGAGTTTCCAGGTGGTATGGATAAGTTTTATGGTTTTGTGGGTAAAAACTACCGTACACCAGAAGAAGAAGGTTTGAAAGGAAAAGTATATGTTACTTTTGTTGTTGAAAAAGATGGTTCGTTAACCGATATTAAAGTATTAAGAGATATTGGTTACGGTACAGGAAAAGAAGCAATAAGAGTATTACAGAAATGTCCAAAATGGAATCCAGGTATTCAAAATGGAAAACCAGTTAGGGTACTTTATTCTTTGCCAATTTCTATTCAAAGCGCAGAATAATGTTGAAAAAACTTATTACAAATATTCAGAAGAAATCGCTTAAAGAGCGATTTCTTCTCGTTATAGGCATATTGTTTTTTATGGTGTATCTTGTTTTAGGTTTAATTGTTCTCTTTATGAAGAATTTCCCAATGAATATGCCAATGAATTACCGAATTGCTTTCGGAGTACTTTTGATAGTGTATGCTATCATTCGTTGTGTGAGAATTATTAATGATAATAAAGAATAGTTATGAAAAAAATACTGTTGTTTTCGTTTGTGTTTTTCTTTTTTTTAGTTGGTGTTTTTGTTTCCTGTAAACAGTCCGATTCTAAAAAGGATAAAGAAACAATCTTAAAAGGGAAAATAACTATTTTAGTTGATGAGACTGTTAAACCATTAATTGAAGATCAGATTGCAGTTTTTGAAAGTTCTTATGACGCTAAAATTACACTTGAAGCTAAATCAGAAAAAGAATTGATACAATCTCTTCTAAAGGATACTACTGGAGTAGTTGTTTTATCAAGAGAATTAACTACTGATGAAGTTGGTTTTTTTGAGAAAGCTAAAATCAAGCCTAAGACAACTAAATTTGCGACCGATGCTATTGCTTTGATTTCGAATAAAAAAGATTCAGACACTTTAATAGCAATGAAAGATGTTGTGTCGTTTATGAAAGGTGTGGGGCAAACAAAGATTAAAGGTCTTGTTTTTGATAATCCAAATTCAAGTACGGTACGTTATTTTACTAATCTTGCTGGAGTGAAAGATGTCCCTCAAAAAGGAGTGTATTCTTTTAAATCAAATGAAGAGGTTGTTAAGTTTGTTGCCGAAAATGATGGAATGATTGGTATAATAGGGGTGAATTGGTTGTTGCAGCCAACAGCAAATATTAAAGATTATTTAACTAATATTAACGTCTTAAGTGTACAGGGATTAAATAAAAATTCTTATTTTGCGCCTACTCAAAATAATCTTGCAGAAGGAACTTATCCTTTGGCACGCGATTTGTTTATTATCAATTGTCAAGGTTACTCAGGTTTAGGAATGGGGTTTGCTTCGTTTTTAGCTGGGGAAATAGGACAAAGAGTCATATTGAAATCAGGAATGTTACCAACAACGATACCTGGTAGAAAGATTCTAATTTTAAACAAGTCAAATTAATTAATGAGTAAAGAATGATGAAAATGAATAAATTAAATAAAGTTACAATGAACAAATTTAAATTTTTAAGTGTTGCATTTTTAGCTTCAGCTGCTTCTTTACAAGCACAAGATATTAATGCGGTGAAGAAACAAATAGATGCAGAACAATTTCAGAAAGCAAAGACGTCTTTAAAATCAATAATAAAATCAGATCCATCTGAAGGTAAGGCTTTCTTTCTTTTAGGAAATATATATTTGAATCAAAGCGTTATTGATTCGGCTAAGATTACTTATAATGAAGGGTTGAAAGCTAAAAATAATGCTCGTTTCAATAATATTGGATTAGGTCAGATTGATTTAGAAAATAATGATGCTGCAGCTGCAAAAGCTAAGTTTGATTTAGTAAAAGCTGATGTGCGTAAAAAAGATTTTGAAGAGTATATTTATATAGCTAATGCTTATATGGATAATTCTCACCCTGATTATAAAGCGGCTGTTGCAGTTTTACAAATCGCTAAAGAGAAAAATCCAGCTGAACCTCAAGTTCTTTTAGCTTTAGGAGATGCTTTTTATGGTGATAAAAATCAAAATGAAGCTTTTGTTTCTTATCGTAATGCCTTTCAAGCTGACAATACTTTGATTAGAGCGAAAATGCAATTAGGTGTATTGTTAAAAGGAGCTAAAGCGTATCAAGAAGCTGTTGCAGCTTACAATGAAGTAATTGCTTTAAATCCTAATTATGGTCCAGTTTATAGAGAACTAGCTCAAACTTATTACTATTGGGCAGCTAATGTACCAGGTCGTTATGATCAATACATTAAACAAGCTTTGACTTATTATGAAAAATACATGAGTCTTACTGATTATTCATTGGCTTCTCGTATGCGTCATGCTGATTTCTTGATTTTAGCTAAAGATTACAAAGCTTTAGAGATCGAAGCTAACAAAATGAAAGAATTGGATAAGGTAAATCCAAGAATCTTTAGATATTTAGGTTATGCTGCTTTCGAAAATGGTAATTATGATGGTGCTATTAGTTCTTTAGGAGATTTTATTAAAGACCCTGCTAATAAAGTGATTTCTTTAGATTATTTGTATTTGGGTCAAGCTAAAATTAAAAAAGGAACAAATGCTGATGAAACTGCTGTTGATCCAACTTTGTATGCTGAAGGTATAGCCTTAATCAAAAAAGGAGTGGAGCTTGAGCCTTCTGTTGCAGATGGTTTAGGTGATGTAGGTAAAAAATTCTATGAGAAAAAAATGTATAAAGAAGCTGCTGCTATTTTAGAGCTTGCAACATCTTATAAAGAAAGCAAGTCTTTTTTAATTGATAACTTCTATTTAGGAAATTCAATTTATTTCTCAAATGCTGGAAAACCAGTAGCTGAAAGAAATATGGAAGCATTGAAAAAAGCGGATATTGCTTATGGAAATGTTTTAGAAGCTTCGCCAGAAACTGTAGATGCTTATCTTTCTCGTGCTAGAACTAACAGTTTGTTAGAAGATGATAAAGCGATGATTAAATATTATCAAGAGTATATTGATCATGTTACTGCTAAAGGTGCTGAAGAGTTAGCTAAACCAACGGTTAGAACTAAGTTAATAGAGTCTTACAACACAATGGCAGCAGGATATGCTAATTTTGATAAGGCTAAAGCTATTGAAACTTTTAATAAAACTTTAGCGATTGATCCAACAAACAAATATTCACTTCAATCATTGAAATCACTTCAATAATTGATTTGTAAAAAAGATAAAGCCAGTAGAAATACTGGCTTTTTTTATGCGGTTTTGTTAAGCAATTGCTATAATTGAACAATCTCTTTTGCAAATTAGTTATCTTTGCAGCCTAAATTATAAAAATGCTATCAAAAGAAATTCAATTAGAAGTGAACAAAGGTGCGATGTTGCCTTTAATGGAAGAATTTTATACTATTCAAGGAGAAGGATTTCATACTGGAACAGCAGCTTATTTTATTAGAATTGGTGGGTGTGATGTAGGTTGTCATTGGTGTGATGTTAAAGAAAGCTGGAATGCCGAATTGCATCCTCCTACAAGTATCAATCAAATAGTTGAAAATGCGAATAAATATGCTGATACAGTTGTGATTACTGGTGGTGAACCTTTGAGTTGGGATATGACTCTCTTGACTTCAAGATTGAAAGAGAAAAAATTGAAAGTGCATATAGAAACTTCTGGAGCTTATCCGTTATCAGGAACTTGGGATTGGATTTGTCTTTCGCCAAAGAAAAATAAATTACCAACGGAAACAGTTTATGCAGCTGCCCATGAATTAAAAGTAATCATTCATAATAAACATGACTTTATTTTTGCCGAAGAACAAGCAGAGTTGGTAAATAATAATGCCATTTTATTTTTACAACCAGAATGGAGTAAAAAAGAAGAAATGACTCCGCTAATAGTAGATTATGTAATGAGTAATCCTAAATGGAGAGTTTCATTGCAGACACATAAATATTTGAATATTCCTTAAATAAAAAATCCCGAACATGTTTTAACTGTTTGGGATTTTTTATTTAAAGCAAAAAAGGTTTTACCAATTCTTTCTTTTCTTTAATTCTGTAATATGAGCCAAATGATGATTTCCATGCCAGGCATAAGTTCCAATCATTTGTTTGATTTTGATTTCAGAATTATTTTCAGGATGAATAAATGATTTTTCTAAATCTAATTCGCTTAAACTATTCATTAAGTATGCCAGTCGATAATGCAATCCTTCTAATAATGTCAAAGAAGCTGCGATAGGCATTGTTGTATTGTCATTTAATTCAGACCACAAAACTTCGTTGTATGCTTTTATTACGGGATTGTTTTCTGTTAAAGCCCATTTTATTCTGATATAACAGTTCATGTGACTTTCGGCACAATGATGAATTACTTGACGAATAGTCCAACTTTTTTTTCGATAAGGAGTATCAAGTTGTTCGTCAGTTAAATTAATCGTTTCTATTTTTAATCGATCAGGAAAACTATTTATTTCTTCAATTTTTGCTGAAAGATATTCTTTCGAATAAATTTCTGGCGCTGAGAATTTCCCTATTGGATATTTTAATTTTTCTAATTCAATGTTTTCCATGTTCTAGTTTATCTTAATGAAATGTTTTATATCGAAAGTTTAGCTAGATAATCATAATGTTCTCCTTCTAGAATTAATTCACATTGCAGTCCGTTGTCATTTGCTGCATTTTGCAAAGTGTTATAATCAAGATAAAGCCAAGGGAACGAATCTTCTTTTTCTCCTTTGTAGCTAACCGTAAATTCTAATTCTCCATAATAGCCATTTGCAGGAATTTCATAAGCGCCTTCTTCATCTTCATCAAACATATAGATAATGTCCGAACTGTCAATCAGGATTTGTCCTCCTGGATTTAATAATGATTTCAGTTTTTGAAGAAATTTTGGAGTGTTTTTTAGAGTTCCAAAAATCCCTGTTCCATTCATCAATAATAAGATGCTGTCGAATTTTTCGTTTTCCAAAGTCAAAATATCTTGAACAAAAGCTTTTTCGATTCCTCGAAGTTGGCAAGTTTCAATAGCATTAGGCGAAATGTCAATTGCTGTTGTGTCTAAATTTCTTTCGTTTTGTAAATACAAACTATGAGTACCTGCGCCGCAACCTACGTCTAAAGTTTTTCCTTTGGCTAATTGTAAAGCTTTTCGTTCGATACTTGGCATTGCTTCGAAATTTCGAAATAAATAAGCAACACTCATTTCATCTTCTTCAGAAATAGTGGTTTCGGTAATTAAATCTTCAGGAGAATTATTCGTTTGATAGTCAAGAATGGCTTTGCCAAATAGGTCTTTCATAGTCATTGCGAGGGACGAAGCAATCTCTCCTCGGGTTTTTAGTTATTATTATAGAAGTTGTTTACTTTTGCAATTCAATTTTAAACATTAAACTTGAAACCAAATTTAAACGAACTCCGAAAACTAGCCAAAGATAAGCAAGTTGAAAACAAAAAGTATTTCGATAAGCTTAAAAAGAAAACGCCAAAGAATTTAGATTATGTAATGCAAGATTTGCATGATGCCGAATTTAAAAAAACGGATTGTTTAGAATGTGCTAATTGTTGTAAAACTACGGGGCCATTATTTACTTCGGCAGATATTGAGCGAATTTCAAAACATTTGCGACAAAAACCACAGCAATTTATCGATCAGTATTTACGAATTGATGAAGATAAAGATTATGTGTTGCAAAATGTGCCTTGTTCTTTTCTGGATACTGATAATACTTGTTTTATTTATGATGTGCGTCCAAAAGCCTGTCGTGAATTTCCGCATACTGATAGAAAGAAGTTTCAACAAATCTCGGATATTACATTAAAGAACATTCCAATTTGTCCTGCGGCATATAATATTGTCGAAGAAATGAAGAAGAAGTTGCCGTTGTAAAAATGTTTTATTGGTAAATAAGGTACTTGCTTCTTGTTTTCTTAAAGTTGATTAATCCGTTTTGCCAACTGTTTCTAATTTCGTTTTCTGTAATTCCACTTTCAATTTGCTGTTGTAGTTTTTTAGTTCCCGCTAATTTTGTAAAAAACGGATTAAAAAACTTTGATTTATCTGTGGTCTCTCGATATGCTTTTATCAGCCATTTCAATTCCAGCTGTTTTACTTTGGCTACAGCCGATAAATCTTCGCCAAAACATTCTACTCCATTATAAACTGGATCTTGTGCTCCTAAATTGGGTTTCGGAATAAAACTAAAATTACTTTTAGCTAAATAAGGCGAACCGTAAATTTGGAATTGTTTGTCTGTTCCGCGACCTACGCTCACATTGGTGCCTTCAAAAAAACACAAACTCGCATATAAATTGATCGCTTGATCATTGGGTAAATTAGGAGATGGCTTTATTGGTAAGTTGTAATTGCTATTTCGGTTGTAATTCAAACAAGGAATTACTGTCAATTTACATTTGATTCCGTTTTTTAGCCATTTTTCACCGTTTATCATTTGACCATATTCGCCAATAGTCATTCCGTGTAAAATGGGAATTGGGTGCATGCCTACAAAACTGCTGTATTCTTTTTCTAGAATTGGTCCGTCAACAATACTTCCATTTGGATTGGGACGATCCAGAATAATTAACGGAATCTTATTTTCGGCGCAAGCTTCCATTATATAATGTAGCGTTGATATATAAGTATAAAATCGGGCACCAACATCTTGAATGTCAAAAACCATAACATCGATTCCCGCAAGTTGTGTAGCTTTTGGTTTTTTATTCTCGCCGTAAAGTGAAACAATAGCAAGTCCAGTTTTAGAATCTTTGTCGTCTTGGATTTGTTCGCCAGCATCGGCAGTTCCTCTAAAACCATGTTCTGGAGCAAAAATGCTTTGAATATTGATCTTTTTCGAAAGCAAAAAATCGACAAGATGTGTTTTATTGGATAAGATTCCTGTTTGGTTGGTAACAATTCCAACTTTCTTATCTTTTAATAAAGGAAGGTAAGCTGCGTAATTATCTGCGCCAGTTTGAATTCCGTCACTTGTTTTTAGAAAAGTAACGTCTGTTTTCTTTCCTCTTTTTTCTTTATTCTTTTTCTGTTCTTCTTTGTTTTTTCCTGAACAGCTAGAAGAAACCATTAGTAAAAGCAAGAATAAAACTGTATTTTTGAAGACCAATTTTGAAAACATATCAGTTGAATTTAGAATATTTCATCGCCAAAAGACTCATTACTGCTAAAGATAATAAAAGTAGTATATCTGCACCTATTATAAAAATTGCAATTTCGGCTATTGCTATCGGCATGATTATGATGATTGTGTCTGTGGCAACAGGAATTGGACTCCAACAAAAGATTAGAGAAAAGATATCCGCTTTCAACGGACATATTATTATTGCAAATTTCGATAATAATCAATCGGATGCTACTTTAGTTCCTGTTTCTAAAAATCAAAAGTTCTATCCCAAGTTTAGTATGGTACCCGAAGTAGATCATATTCAAGCTGTAGCTAGTAAGGCGGGAATTATAAGAACAGCTGATGCTTTTGAGGGAATAGTTTTTAAAGGAGTTGGGACCGATTATAAATGGGATAATATAAAGGAATATTTGGTTTCGGGTAAACTGCCTAATTTAGCTGCAAATTTGAATTCCGAAGTTTTAATTTCTCAGTTTTTAGCCAATAGACTAAAATTGAAAGTAGGCGATGAGTTTAATACCTTCTTCATGAAAGAAGGGCAAAATAAATTACCTAATATAAGAAGGTTTAAAATTGTTGGGATTTTCAATTCTGGTTTTCAGGAATTTGATGCGACTTATGTATTGGGAGATATTAGACATATTCAGCGAATTAATAAGTGGAAACCAGATCAGGTGGGTGCATTTGAAGTTTTTGTCAATGATTTTGATAATATCAATACTATAGGAGAAAAAGTGTATGAGCATACCGGTTCAACTCTGGATTCGCAAACTATAGTAGAAAAATACAGTTATATATTCGAATGGTTACAATTATTCGATTTTAATATCGTAGTCATACTTATTGTTATGATATTGGTGGCAACTATAAATATGGTAGTAGCGCTCTTAGTTTTAATTTTGGAGCGTACCCAAATGATTGGAATCTTAAAAGCAATAGGAGCAAGTAATTGGTCAATCCGAAAAACCTTCCTATATAATGCGTCTTATCTAATATTCCGAGGTTTGTTTTGGGGGAATCTAATTGGGATTTCAATTCTGTTAATCCAAAAGTATTTCGGCATCGTTCAGCTCAATCCGGAGAATTACTATGTAAACCAGGCACCAGTATATATAAATGTAGTTTACATTATATTGTTAAACCTGTTGACAATTGCAATTTGCTTTCTGGTTTTATTGATTCCGTCCTATATTATTACTAAAATCACTCCGGTAAAAGCAATCCGATTCGATTAGTAAAGTATCTACATAATTATATAAAGAGACTAAAATAGTGTTATACTACTGTTTTAGTCTCTTTTTTTTTTTTTTTTTTTGAAGCTATTTCCCGCTATCCACTGCAATCTTATTGTTTTTAAAGGAAAAACAATAAGGATTTTCGTTTCTATCGGGGCTAGATAGGAGTTTAGAAATAAAAAATAACCATTTGATAACAGTCTTGAACCACCAAAATCATTGAAAACAGCGCCAAAAGCATAAAACCTGATAACAAGACTGAAAAACTTCATCCTGCAAAGTTCATGTTTCCAGCGGATTAAAAAATAGTTTAGAAATAGTTTGTAAAAGCTATTGTTTAAAGGAATAAACGTGGTACTTTTGCACCCGCAACAGCGACAAACGTTCTAAGACATACTGATAAGCCAAACGATAATTATTAAAAAATAAAAGTCAAAAAAAGCTTGTGAGTTAATAAATG
>JAZJZW010000037.1:0-19443 GCA_040389425.1 Bacteroidota bacterium
ACTAAACCAACTTGGTCAACTAATGCAACTGATTTAAATATCACATTACAATGTAGTGATGCTACGGGATTGGCAACTGCGCAAGCAACTTTCCCAACAGCAACTGATAATTGTGATACTGATGTAGCAAACATTACAAAAGTAAGCGGACAGTTTGTTGCTTCTGAATCTTGTGGTAACTCTGGAACATACACTAACACTTGGACGGTTACTGATAATTGTGGTAATGTTTCGGATACTTTCACCCAAGTGATTACTATTGAAGATACGACTAAACCAATATTTAATGTAGAGCTTCCTACTGATATGCTTGTATCATGTGATAATGTTCCTCTAGCTGCTAATATAACTGCATCTGATAATTGTAATGTTGATGTGCCTGTAGTTTACACAGAAACAAAAAGTAATATTGAAAACGAATGTAATACAAACTATATATTAACTCGCAAATGGACAGCTAGTGATTGTTCTGGTAATACAGTTTCGTTTACTCAAATAATTACAGTAAAAGACACTACTCCTCCTACAGGAACTGCTCCAGCTGATATTACAAACCTAGTGAACATATCAGATATTCCTGTAGCGAATCCGAATGCTATAACAGACGCTGCTGATAACTGTAGCGAAACTGTTAACATAACAGTAAGCGATTCTAATAATGGAGGTACTAGTTGTGCAGGCGTTCCGTATATCCTAACAAGAACATATACCTTAACAGATTGTGCTGGTAATAAAACAATATTGGTACAAACAATAACAATTAAACGTGAAGTTATACAACCAAGAGTGGTCTTCCCGGATCAGGCTTGTAATGCTGATGACTCAACTGTTGATTTATTTGTTCCACTGCCAAGAAACACAACTACTGTAGGTACATGGATAGATACTGATAATACCAATGCTTTACAAGGTAGTACTGTTACCACATACGGGCTTCCTGTTGGTACTTACTTATTCGAGTATCAAATACAAGATGAAATTTGCCCGAGAAGTTTATTCGTAAACCTTACTGTTAATGATGAATGTAAAGTACTAGGATGTGGAAGCATATTAGTTCATAATGCATTCTCCCCAAATGGGGATAACTTCAATGATAAATTTGTTATCGACAATATAGATAATACAACCTGTTATCCTGATAATACTGTAGAAATATACAACCGTTGGGGAATACTTGTATTTGAAACTAGAAACTATAATAACGCAACAAATGCTTTTGAAGGATTTTCAAGAGGAAGAACAACTATAAGTGAGTCATCTGGACTACCAACAGGAACGTATTTTTACATTCTAACTTACACTTCTGTTGATGGAAATGATGCAACTCAAACCAATAAAAAAGACGGATATTTATATCTAACAAGATAAACAAAAAAAAACACAACTTACTGGTAATACAACGATTACATTACCAGTAAGGGCGTTTTAGAAAAAAAAATCTGTAATTTTGATATACAAATGTATTGACCCATTTTTATCATAAACAAGAAAACAATTGCAATAATAAAATAATAAATATCTACTATGAGAACAAAATTATTTTCTTTCGTTTTGATGTTTACAGCTATAGTAAGTTACGCTCAACAAGATGCACAATTTACACAATACATGTACAACACCATAAATATCAACCCTGCTTATGCCGGGTCGCGAGGAGCTCTAAGTATTTTTGGTTTATACCGTACTCAATGGGTTGGACTTGATGGTGCCCCTGAGACAAGTAGTTTTTCGGTAAATACACCAATTAACAACAGTAATTTAGGTTTAGGAGTATCATTAGTCAATGACAAAATTGGCCCAACTAATGAGAATGATCTATCTGTAGACCTTTCTTATACAATACAAACATCTGTAAATTATAAACTGTCCTTTGGTATTAAAGCCACTGGTAATTTATTCAATCTAGATATCAATAAATTAAATCCAGCTGATCAAGGGGATCCTCAATTTCAGAATTTCAATAGTGTCTTTAGACCAAATATTGGAGCTGGGGTTTATTATCACTCTGATAAAGCATACATAGGTTTATCGGTACCAAACTTTATCGAAACCAATCGCTATAACGATAATGATTATGCCATTTATAAAGATAAAATCAATTATTATGTTATGGCTGGTTATGTATTTGATTTAGATAAATATGAAGATATCAAATTTAAACCTGCTGTACTTACCAAAATAGTAGAGGGAGCCCCATTACAAGTTGATGTTTCGGCCAATTTTATGTTCATTAACAAGTTTGTAGTTGGTGTTGCCTACCGATGGAGCGCTGCATTAAGTGCTATGGTTGGGTTTCAAGTTAGCGATGGACTATATATAGGATATGGCTATGATCGTGAAACTACTAACTTAAACAACTATAATTCTGGCTCGCATGAAATATTCTTGCGCTATGAAATATTCAAAAACAACGGCAAAATGACAACCCCACGTTTCTTCTAAAAATATTTATTATGAAAAAATTTACAATCCTCTACATAACAATAATAAGTGTTTTTTCATTAAACAGTTATTCACAACAAGGCAAGATTACTTCTGGAGACAAGAAATACGACAACTATGCCTATATAGACGCTATTAAGACCTATGAACGTGTAGCCGATAAAGGATACAAATCAGAAGATATGTTCAAAAAACTAGGCAACTCTTATTATTTCAATTCCGAATTTGAAAAAGCTTCAAAATGGTATGCCGAATTGTTTGCAATGAATACCGAAGTTGAACCTGAATATTATTATCGATATGCACAATCATTAAAATCTACAGGAGATCTTACCAAAGCCAATCAGATGCTTGATTTATTTAATCAAAAATCAAAAAAAGATACAAGAGGTAAACTTTATCAAAGCGATAAAAACTATCTAGACCAGATTAAAGCTAATTCAGGACGCTATAAAATTGAAGATGCAGGAATTAATAGTAAATACTCTGATTATGGGACTGCTTTTTATCTAAACAAAATTGTATTTGCTTCGGCAAGAGATACAGGTAGTTTAGGACAACGCAAACACAAATGGACAGGGGAATATTTCACAAATCTTTACCAGTCAGATGTTGATCAGGAATTTAACCCAAATGCTCCGAAAAAATTTAAATCAAAAATAAATTCTAAGTTTCATGAATCAACTCCTGTTTTCACAAAAGATGGAAAGACCGTTTATTTTACAAGAAATAATTACATTGATGGTAAAAAAGGAAAAAATGAAAACAAAATTACTTTAATAAAAATATACAAAGCTACACTCGAAAATGACCAATGGACTAATATAATGGAAGTGCCTTTTAATAGTAATAATTACAGCACTGGACATCCAGCACTAAGTCCTGATGAAAAAACACTCTATTTTGCATCAGATATGCCAGGAACATATGGGCAATCTGATATATACAAAGTAACAATTAATAACAATGGAGGATTTAGTTCTCCAGAAAATTTAGGACCTGGAATAAACACAGAAGGAAAAGAAACATTCCCTTTTATAACTGACGAAAACGAAATTTATTTTGCTTCTGATGGACATCCTGGACTTGGAGGATTAGATGTTTTTGTTGGAAAACTAAGCGATAAAGGAGTCAGTAATATCCAAAACGTGGGGGCAGATATCAATTCACCTCAAGATGATTTTGCTTATGTAATTGATACCAAATCTCGTAGAGGATTCTTTACATCAAACAAAGAAGGTGGTCAGGGATCTGACGATATCTATAAGTTTTTAGAAACAAGAAAATTGGCTTGTGTTCAGGAATTATATGGAACCATAACCGATTTGGCAACAGGAGAAGTTTTGCCTAACACTAAACTGACCTTATATGACAATAACTTTAATATAGTAAACACAGACTATTCTGATCAAAATGGAAATTATACTTTTCCTGTTGAATGTGGTCTAACATATAACCTAAGAGCCGAAAAAGAGAAATATACGACAAAGGAACAAAACGTTACTATCTTAAAAGAAAATGGAAAAACCAAGTTATCTATTGCACTTGAAAAATCAGAATGCGTAGTAACAATTGGTGATGACCTAGGCAAATGTTTTGGTATAAAAATGATTTACTTTGATTTAGATAAGTCAAACATTCGTAGAGAAGCTGCTCTAGACTTAGAGAAAATTTTAGATGTTTTAAAAGAACATCCAACTATGAAATTAGACATTCGTTCGCATACAGATAGCCGTCAAACTCATAAATACAATGAAGCTTTATCTGACAGAAGAGCAAAATCAACTATAAAGTGGCTAATCCAAAATGGCGTTTCTCCAAGCAGATTAACGGGTAAAGGTTATGGTGAAACTCAACTTGTAAACGGGTGTTCTGATGGGGTAAAATGTACCGAAGCTGAACATCAAATGAACAGAAGAAGCGAATTTATTATTACCGAATTATGATAATTAAATAAATTCCTAGTTTTATATTAATTCCTAAACCAGTGAGATTAACCTCACTGGTTTTTTATTTTTAGATACTATCCTGATTCTATTTAAACGCAAAATTTTGAGTCTCGCCAGATTTAAACGTAAGGTACACAAAGAAAAAATGAAAAGCGCACAAAGCTGTAGATTGAACTTTGCAAACCTTTGTGAAAGCCTTTGCGTTCTCTGCGGTAAATTATTTTTTCCCAATCCAAATTTCGAACATAAAAAAAGCTGTCTAAAAAGACAGCTTTTACACTACAAATTAAATAGCCGCTATTTACAAAATAACGGCTATAACCTCAACTTAAATAAACCAGTAACATAAAAAGGGTTCTTCTATATCTATTTTTTTATATCTAAAAAAATAGATTCAAATTATATTTTTGCAAAAATATTAGTATAATATTTTCTTCCATTTTCAGGATCTAGTTTTATTGCTAAACCAAAATGCGTATAATCGCCTTCGATATTATGCTTATGTCCATCACTTGCAAGCCAAGCTTTTAATACAGCTTCTGGCGTATTATAATTATAAGCTACATTCTCGGCAACTTTTTTCGCACCTAAAACTTTAATAATATTTTCTGAACGAGCAACAAAATCATCATGATTAACTACTTTATTAGCAATCATATAAATATTATGCTCCTCTGATTTAAAAGAGATATGATTTATTGCCTTTAATTCATTTAATCCAATACTAACTCTATAATCATTAATCAATTTCATTGTCTCAAGCTCCGACTGATTATAGGTATAGTTAGTAATAACTTCTGAAGAAACACTTAATTCATGGTCTGAAACGGAATCAACCGAATCAGATGCACAAGAATTCATGGTAAACACTATTACCATAAGCGATAGAATATGAATTTTTAGTCTCATAATATCAGTAGTTTAAGTTTAAAGTAGATTGTGGGGCAAACTCTTTAAAATGGTATTTTTATAAAATTTGTTTCTTATTATTAGTTAAATCTACATATTTTATCGTTGAAATACCAAAAAAAACCGATGAACTACATCATAAATTAACTTAAAAATGTAATTTTCCTACATTTAAGACGAAAGACGTTCAATTTTCCATAAATAATCATCTTGAACGGTATACCTAATTCTATCATGCAAGCGATTAGGTCTTCCCTGCCAAAATTCTACCTCAACTGGAGTAACAAGAAACCCTCCCCAATGTTTAGGCCTTGGAATAGCCTTCCCTTCAAATTCTTTCTCTAGTTCCTTTAGGTTCTCTTCTAGAAATGTTCTTGATGGAATAACTTCACTTTGATGAGATACAATTGCTCCAAGCTTACTGCCATCAGGTCTTGAATCAAAATAACCATCAGAGACAGCCTCTGGTGTTTTTGTAGCAATACCTTTTATAATTACCTGACGCTCTGAATTTGGCCAAAAAAAAGACAAACAAATATGTGGATTATTTTGTATTGCTTTTCCCTTTTCAGAATTGTAATTAGTGTAGAAAATAAATCCTTCTTCAGAGAATTTCTTTAGTAAAACCACCCTTGATTTAGGAAAACCATCCAATCCTATTGTAGAAACTGTCATTGCATTTACCTCATCAATACCTCCAAAGTCTTCTACTTCATGAAACCATCTGTTAAAAAGGTTAATTGGATCTTCTGGAATAGTAGTTTCCAGTAATTCACTTTTCTCGTAGGATTTTCTATAATTACTTAAATCGTTCATTTTTTTTTAGATTAGTTAGATTGTTAGATCTTTTAGACTACTTAGATTATTAGACATCTTAGACTTTCTTAGATTACCAGACCTTTTAGATTATAAAAATAGTATATAGATTATATACTATATTAACTTTAAGGATTTGATCCATAATTTTTTCTTTAACACATAGGAACATAGATTTTATGCTAAAAAAAAAGAATACAAAAGAAATACATTCCTTTCACATAGCTAGACTCTGTGCCTTTTAAATAAGTGAAACGTCTTTTGGAGAGCCCAGAATCTATGTTCCTATGTGTTAAAATTAATTACATCCAGTAACTTATACAAATTATTTGATTTCTTAGATTACTAGACATCTTAGATAGTTAGACCTTTTAGACTACTTAGATTAGTTAGATTATTAGACTAGCTGGATCATTTTAGATTATCAAATTTATATGATATATAGATTATATACTATATTAATTTACAATACCTTCATTATCCTATTTTTACATTTCCTCATTCTCTCATTTTACATCTACCTTCTCACATTAAACAATGCTAAAATTCAAAACTCTTTCCATCATCACCTAATAATACATTTGGAAAGATTGTTTCGGCTTCTTCTTTAAACAATTCAATGCTTTCATATCTGGTTGAATAATGTCCCAGAACCAAATTTTTAGCGTTGGCTTTTAAAGCAATAGTAGCCGCTTCTTTGGCTGTTGAATGTAATGTTTTTAGAGCCAGAGCTTCTTCCGATTGCAAGAAAGTGCTTTCGTGATACAATACATCTACATTATTTATAATTGGAATTACGGCTTCATGATATACTGTATCTGAGCAAAATGCATAACTCTTAGGAGGCAAAGGGTCAAATGATAGTTTTTCGTTGGCGATAATAGTACCATCATCCAGCTTTATATCTCCTCCGTTTTTAATTTTCTGATAATAACAAGTGTCTATATTATAATGCTGAACGGCATCTACATCTAGTTTACGTGGGTCTTTTTTCTCCTGAAACAAAAAGCCATTCGTATAAACTCGATGTTTTAGGGGTATTGTAGTTACAATTACTTTTTGATCTTCAAAAACAACTTCACTTTGATCTGACTCTAATTCATGAAAGTACAAACCATAGTTTGTCCATGAACTCGATAATTTAAGTTGCAGTAATATGATTTCTTTAATTCCTTTTGGACCATGAATATGTAAATCAGTAGTACGTCCTAAAAGGCTAAATGTAGATATTAATCCGATGAGTCCAAAGAAATGGTCTCCATGTAAATGCGAAATAAAAACGTGATTTATCTTAGAAAATTTCACCTTGTTTTTACGCAATTGGACCTGAGTTCCTTCTCCACAATCAATAAGAAACAATCTGTTTTTAATTTCTAATACCTGCGAAGTTGGATTGGTAAAAGTTCTTGGAGTTGCGGCATAACAGCCTAATATTGTTAGTTTCAATTTTATCTTTATTTGTTTATTGGGTAAATCGTTTATGAATAAAACATCAAAATAAATCGACTAAACAGTTAAACAAATAAACAATTAACCCAAATTTAGAATCCTAAATCTCTTTCTATTTCATCCATTTCAATAATATCATGTGCCTCTAAAACCGAAGGAACAACAACTAAGGCGCTTGGAACGGCATTATAATCTATATCAGAAACAACAATGGCAAAAGATTTTTTAGCTTTTTTCTGTTGTTTAGAAAGTGGTAATAATAATTTGATATCGTTTATGGTTAAATCTTTATGAGCCAACAAGTCGATAATAATATTATGATTTCCGAAGGTTTTAAACTGCTGTGTTATTTTCTCCAGAAAAGAAGTAAAATCTCCCTGAGTATCTTTAATTATTGTTGTATGTCCTTTTTGATCTACTTTCATTTTTTCTCTTGCTTTACATTCATTAATCCCTAAATACCTCTTTGGAACAACGAAGGTAGTTTCTTTTTGGAATTTATTGGATTTTTGAAGCCAAAAGATAAATAACCGCCATACGCACGGCTACTCCATTTTCGACTTGATTTAAAATAACCGAATGTTCTGAGTCGGCTACTTCAGATGTTATCTCTACCCCCCTGTTTATTGGCCCGGGATGCATGATTACAATTTCTTTATTCAAAGAATCTAATAATGTCTTATCCACTCCGTATTGTTGTGAATATTCTCTTGTAGAAGGAAAAAAGTTAACATCCATTCTTTCGTTCTGAACGCGTAACATATTGGCAACATCACACCATTCTAATGCTTTACGCAAATTAGGCTCTACAGTAACTCCTAATGATTCAATATATCTTGGAATTAATGTTTTTGGGCCACAAACTTTTACTTCAGCACCTTGCATTTGCAAAGCATAAATATTAGACAACGCGACTCTTGAATGCAGAATATCACCTACTATAACTACTTTCTTTCCAGCTACATCTCCTAGTCTTTCTCTTATTGAGTAGCTATCTAATAAGGCTTGAGTTGGGTGTTCGTGTGCTCCATCACCTGCATTTACTATGCTAGCCTTTACATTCTTCGATAAAAAATAAGCAGCTCCTGGATTGGCATGACGCATAACAACCATATCTACTTTCATCGAAAGGATGTTATTTACTGTATCGATAAGTGTTTCTCCTTTTTTAACTGATGATTGTGCTGCCGAAAAACTAATAACATCGGCTGATAATCTTTTTTGGGCTAATTCGAATGAAAGCTTTGTTCTTGTACTGTTTTCAAAAAATATATTGGCAATCGTAATATCTCTTAAAGTAGGAACTTTTTTAATTGGTCGATTAATAACTTCCTTAAAATGATCGGCAGTTTCAAAAATTAGGTTAATATCATCTTCATTGATATATTTAATTCCTAACAAGTGATTTACGCTTAATTCTTTCATTTTCTTTTACGATTATTATTTTTGAATGGGTGATTTTAATGAATCTGTTTGTTTAACTAGTTATCAAATAAACAACATCTTCACCGTCATTTTCTTTCCAACTCACAATCACTTTTTCGTTATTAATAGCATCTACTTGTCTGCCACGATAATCAGGTTGTATTGGTAAATGTCGGCTAAAACGCCTGTCGATTAACACCAATAATTCAATTTCTGCAGGTCGTCCAAAAGATTGAATAGCAGTTAATGCTGATCGGATACTTCGTCCTGTGAATAAAACATCATCTATAAAAATGACTTTTTTATCTTCTACAATAAAATTGATTTGGGTTTTATTAGCTTCTAATGGTTTATCTGTTCTTCGGAAATCATCTCTAAAAAAAGTAATATCCAAATAGCCCAATGTAATCTCGGGTGTATTATATTCTTTTTCTAATAATTCTTTCAGTCGCTCTGCCAAGTAAACACCTCTGGGTTGAATTCCTACCAAAATCGTGTCTGAAAAATCAAGATGCTTTTCTATCAATTGACAGGCCAAACGATGTAATATGATAGTAACTTCTTTTGAATTAAGTAATACTTTTTGACTCATAGTAAAGTGTAGTGTTTGGTTGGGCAAATATACAAAATCAGATTTTATTTGTTGGGGTGTTGGGGAGGGAAATATTTTTTTTTGATTTAGGAAGTAATTTGGGAGGTTTAGAAGTAGAGTTTGAGACCAATCACTGTTACATACTACCCCATTCATCGATTACATAACATTAGTACAAGAGGGACGTTAATATTTATAAAATTTCATAAAACCGTTTTAAAACCCCATCGGGGTGAAATATTAATCTCAAGAAAAAAAAATGCTACGTTGTATCTTCACATCAAGAACCTGCATATTTACTATAAATATAATGCTCTGCTGGGGCTTTTATTCACAAAAAGACAATTACTTATTATACCTGATAATGTGGAATTCTTTCTGTGCCTGCAAAGTATATCAACTTTGATTAATATCATTTAGAACAAATTCCCGAAATTGCACTAGTTAACTTAAAACTACAAAACAATGAAAGTAAAAGTCATAGGAATCCCTGTTCAAGATCAAGAAAAGGCATTACAATTTTATACCGAAAAATTGGGATTTATAAAAAAACATGACGTACCATTAGGCGGAGGTAACAGATGGTTAACTGTTGTTTCTAAAGACGACCAAAATGGAGTTGAAGTTTTACTCGAGCCATCACCCAATCATTTTGAACCTGCTAAAACGTATCAAAGTGCTCTTTTTGAAGCTGGCATTCCGTATACACAATTTAATGTTGATAATCTTCAGGAAGAATACGATAGACTCATCAAGCTAGATATTGAATTTAAAATAAATCCTACAGAAATGGGAAATGTAACAATTGCTATTCTAAATGATACTTGTGGAAATTATATTCAGCTTATTGAAATAGTGTAAATATTAAATTCTATCATCATCGATTACAAATACTAATCCCAGAGAGATGCCATATTTATAGAAATTAATCGAGCCATTTTACAAAACCCCATCGGGGTGACATATTTACCAATCTGAAAGAAAAACCGAAATATCGCTACGCTGTAGCTTTACCGAAAAACCTATAAATTAGCTATAAATATGATGCTCCGCTGGAGCAAATCTCCTTCATGTTTTCTAAAACTAATATAAAAAAAAGAGGCTGTCCAAAAATTACTTTTCGAACAGCCTCTTTGCTATTTAAATATTCTTGTTTTACTATTTCACAATTAATTTAGCCGTAAACAATTTACGAGAATGTATTTTTAGGATATAAACTCCTTTTGGTAAATCTTGGTTTATTAGAGAGAATTTATTGTTGTTTACATTTTTTGTAGCATACAATAATTTTCCTTCCATATTATAAATCTCAATTTCATCAATAGGATATTCCGACTGAATAAAAGTTTCCGCATTACTACTAGTAGGATTTGGATATACTTTTAATCCATTATCAATTTTAAACTCATCGTTGCCTAGAGAACTATCGATTACTTCAAAAGAAACTCTGTTTGATACTTCGTTATAAGAATCATTGGTAAACATTACCAAAAAGTAATTTCCTTTTTCGGTAGGTAAATCTGTGGTAGCAATAGCTTTAGTTCCTTCTGAAAGTCCTTCAAAATAAGTATAACTCACCAATGGTTTTTCGTTAGGATTATCGCCTTCATGATAAATTCCCAACCAATCTTTTACAATTCCGGGAGCATCTGTCCATGAAGCTGTAATTTGTTCGCCAAGATCATATACAGGTTTATTAATCCATAATTCGGTAACCACAGCTCCAACTTTAAAGAATACTTTATTTCCGATAGCATTAAAACTATCCTGTAAATAATATTCGGCGTAATAATATCCTTTTGGTAAGTTGTTAAATGATTTAGTATCTGCAACTGTGGTAACATATTGCCAACTTGTTGACGTAACACCAGATCCTGGATTTACTCCCATTCTATATATACCAATCCAATCTTTTGCTAATTGTGGTCCATTAGTATAATTAACAACTATTGGTGTTCCTACAGAATATTCGGTATTATCTGTAGTTAATACAGGAACTGGCCCAACATAAAAATATTTTCGTGGAGCAATTTCTGTATATCCTCCATTAGAGAATATCACAGCATAATAACGTCCTTTATTAGCCAATCCGTTAGGAAAATTAATAAATCCGCTTGGACTACCATTAGTATATTGCCAAGTTAGCGATGGTGTCGATGATCCCGGTGTTTGTCCTTCTTTATACAATCCTATCCAAGTTTTTGTACTCGCTGGTGCATCGGTAAAATCAACTTTAATAGGTGTACTTTGCGAATAAGTCAAAGCATCAGTAACAATCTCTGTATTCACATTATTACTTCCTGTAACAGTAAATGCCTGAGTATCGCTCCAAGGCGACCATTCCAGATTGCGATCTCTGTATCTTAATTTCACATAATACTTACCATTAGGAAGCGAGTTCGAAGCTAAATCCATCTTGGTAATATCTACACCCAGATTGATATCAACTGTTGAATCTTTTTGCGTTTTATACTTTCCATATAAATTTTCGAAATCGCGATATACTTCTTTTTTTATTATATCGAATGATGGTGTTTGCGAAATTAAAAACTGACTTGTATTTAATAACTCATTCGTTGTTGTACTATATGACGAACCTGAAACTGTTAATGGCAAAGTAACATTTGCAGCAAAGGTATTTGTAATTGCAGGCTTTACTGGCGCTACTTTGTTTTTATATCGATGGAATTCATCCATTAACTGGTTGTTTTTCCATTTATCAACGCTTCCAATAGAATAACTTTCGATATCCATTTTTCCGTTAGTAACATCGATGTCTACAATTTGGTAAATCCAATTACATATTGTTTTCTGCACATCTTCAAAATCTTGTTCGGTAGATGATCCCCAATATTGATCCCAAGCTGTTCCTCCTGAAATGATGTTATATGTAGGTGTGTTTTTTAATTGTCCTCTATGATACAAATGGTGGTGCGCTCCAATATGCATAGAATATTTTGGAGATGTTACCAATAAAGGAACGGCTGTATTACGAACCCATGTAGAGATATCTCCAACATATTGCTCGGCTTGATACGGTCTGTGGCTAAGTGAAAAAATCCACTCTACAGTATTATCTGTATTTGCAGCAGCGAGAACCTGTTGCAACCAAGTTAGCTGTGTGGCTCCTGTATGCTCTGAACTTAAACTGATAAATAAAACATTACCCGCTTGTTGAGCATAATAATTCTCTGTTCCTGATGAAATCCCTTTATAAGAAAGCTCACTAATATAAAAATGGTCATAATACGAATTCATTCCAAGTGTTCCGTACGTTTCATGGTTTCCCACTGTGGTCTGAATCGGAATATTACCAGATAATCCTCTATTCTTTTTGAAGTGTACGTTTTCGTAATGATCTAAAGTTCCTACGTCAACTTGATCTCCCACCATAAATGTCATCGAAATATTATCTTCAGGAGATAAAGTAGATCCCCATTTTTGCTTTATTTTTCTTTTTGCTGCTAATACTAATGAATCATAACGAGGTACTGCTTTTAACTGATTATCTCCCATAATCAAAAAGCGAATATGTCCATCGGCAGTAGCTGCTTGTCCTGGATTAGGCAATGTTTTAAATGAATAAACCGTTGAGACATCGGCTCCAGTTTTTATTCTGTAATAATATTTTGTGTTTGGCGAAAGGTTAATCAGTTTCGCACTGTGGTAAAAATAATTCCCTGGATAACCCGAATCAGTAAAGACATTGGTATTACCAGTAACTGTAACATTAAGATTAGCTTCAGTTGTTCCGTATTCTACAATAGTTTCCGGATTACTATCTGTTTTCCAGTTAACATAAACAGAGGTGGGAGTTGCGTTTTGTAAATAAGGAAATAGTTTTTGCGCTTGAGTAGCTAAACCTATTCCGAAAAGGAATAATAGGAAGTAGAGTTTTTTCATGAGTTGTTTTTTCGTTGTTAGACGAAACAAAAGTATTCTACCAAAATGCAAATACTTTTAAGTCAACATTACCCTTCTTTTATTTTTATTTCTCCTTATTTTAAAGTTAATTACATACAGAATACTTAAAAAAGGGAACGCGGATAACACGGATTCGCTGAGGCAAAAACGCGGATAAAAACAGATTTCATCAGCTTCTTTACTTTAGTAAATCCGCGTCATCCGCGTTCTATTCTCTATTCTCTATTTTCTATTTTCTATTTTCTATTTTCTATTTTCTAATACAAAATACTAAGCTACAACTGCCTTTTTCTCTTTTCCAAAAGAAATCCAAGTCAGTTTATGCCACAGTGTTTCTAATGGTCCTTGTTTATGTGTTTTAAGCCACCATGTACAGAATCCTAATTGGAGTAAAAACAAAATAATACCTATTATTAAACCAAAGGTTGCGCCTGTATATTGGTATAATCCTAAACCATAGCGATAATAAATAAATGATCCTAAAATAGATTGAGAGAAATAACTTGTAAGACTCATTTTCCCGAAAGGAATTAATTTTATCAAAACTTTATTTATAGCTTCTTTTTGATACAACAACACAAATGCACTTACCAAAGCAACCATAAAAGTAACATTAGACCAAGAAGTAAAAATAATCAATAAACTATTTACCATGTCTTTGTTTGCAATAAGTACTGGCAAATACGTTTTGAATGCAAACAGCGGAATAAATAATATAATTGCAAATAGCAATGCCTTTTTCCAAAATGCAATACTAGCTTCCGAAATAACAAAAAGTTGTTTTCTTCCTGCTATCATCCCAAACATAAATAATGCTGGTGCCTGAAAAAATCTTCCGTTTTCCCACGACCAAAATACCGAAGCCCATCTTCCTATTGATAAATTACCCACTGTGTGTTCCACAAATGAATTTCCGCTTAAATAGGTATGCATATCTCCATAATAAGCATTTGATCTATTAACAGGAAGTACATAATCGGGATTAAAAAGAATATTAAAAAAATTAAACCATTCCATAGGAAGCATTAATAAGAAAGTTGCTATTACTAATACATATTTGGTGTTTAAATTACAAACCGGAATTAATATTAATCCTAAAACGGCATACATCATTAATATATCTCCTGAGAAAAAGAGTGTATTTACTAATCCAAAAACAAATAATATAGCAAGTCGCCAAACATATCTCCATCTAAAATCGTTTCCTTTTTTACGTTGATTGTCATATTGAATAAAAAAACTAAAACCAAAAAGAAGTGAAAAGATTGCATATGATTTTCCAGCAAAAAGAAAGAACAATGTATCCCAAATTATCTTGTCTAATACCTTGATTGGCTCAGGTAAATATTCGGGCAAATAATAAAAATCGAAGTGTTCTAAATTATGGAGTAACATAATTGCCATGATGGCTAAACCACGTAATGCATCTATGACTTCTATACGAGGAGATTTTAAACTAAAAGCATTTTCTGACATAATATTTTAAGGATTAATTTATAATATTTTAGCTCAAATATAATTTTATTTCACTAAAATCTACAATCGAAATCCTCAATTATAACACACTCTAACCACCTGCTTTTCAATTATTATCAACTATTTTTCATAAAATTAAAAATCAAATAATAAAACATTTTACAGGAATTATATAACACTCTTTTTCTAGTATTTATTAATTTCACAATAAGACAATAATGATTGTCATTTTTAATTAATTTAAAAACTAAAAATCATGAAAACTAAATTATATACAATACTAATCGCTTTAGTTATATCATTATCTCTTACCAGTTGTGAGGTTGTAGAAGGCATTTTTAAAGCAGGAATGGGTGTCGGTGCTTTTGCCGTAATTATTGTAATTGTTTTAATAATTTACCTGATTATTAAAATATTTGGTAAGAAATAATAGAATAAAAAAAATCCCAATCGGCGAGCCGATTGGGATTTTTAAAAATATGTTTTAAGTATTAAGAATACATTTTAACTCTTAATTCTTGTACTTTTTCATCGTCAAGATATTCATCAAATGTCATGTAACGGTCGATAACTCCATTTGGCGTAAGCTCTACTACTCTATTACCTACAGTTTGGGCAAACTCATGATCATGTGTTGTAAAAATCACAGAACCTTTAAAGTTTTTTAATGAGTTATTAAATGCAGTAATCGACTCCAAGTCTAAGTGATTTGTTGGCTCATCTAACATTAATACATTGGCTCTTTCCATCATCATTCGAGATAACATACAACGTACTTTTTCTCCTCCAGACAAAACTCTACTTGTTTTTAAAGCTTCTTCTCCTGAGAAAATCATTTTCCCTAAAAATCCTCTAATAAAAACCTCATCACGTTCTTCTTCTGTTTTTGCATATTGGCGTAACCAATCTACTAAACTCAAATCATTTTCAAAGAAAGAATGATTCTCTGCTGGTAAATAAGCTTGATTTGTTGTGATTCCCCAATCAAAAGTACCTTCATCGGCTTTTTGATTGTTATTTAATATTTCGTAAAAAGCTGTAGTTGCACGTGAATCTTTAGAGAACAAAACAATCTTATCTCCTTTTGCCATATTCAAATCAACACCTTTAAACAAAACGTCTCCATCAATTGAAGCACTTAAATTTTCAACATTCAAAATTTGATCTCCCGCTTCACGATCCTGATCAAAAATAATCGCTGGATAACGACGGCTTGATGGTTTTATCTCTGAAATATTAAGCTTACTAATCATTTTTTTACGAGAAGTTGCTTGTTTAGACTTGGCAACGTTAGCGCTAAAACGACGAATAAATTCTTCTAATTCTTGTTTCTTCTCTTCGGCTTTCTTATTTTGTTGTGCACGTTGTTTAGCCGCTAATTGACTAGACTCATACCAAAACGTATAGTTACCTGAATAATGGTTGATTTTACTAAAATCGATATCTGAAATATGTGTACAAACCGAATCTAAAAAGTGACGGTCATGCGATACTACAATTACTGTATTTTCATAATTTGCAAGGAAAGTTTCTAACCAAGCGATTGTTTCGAAATCCAAATCGTTGGTAGGCTCATCCATAATAAGTAAATCTGGATTACCAAATAAGGCTTGTGCCAAAAGAACACGAACTTTAATTTTTCCCTCAAGATCTCCCATTAATGTATAATGGTGCTCTTCGGCAATACCTAAGTTAGACAACATCGAAGCAGCATCAGAATCGGCGTTCCATCCGTTCATTTCTTCAAACTGAACTTGCAACTCCCCTATTCTATCAGCATTTTTATCGTTATAGTCTAAATAAAGTTCATCCATTTCTTTCTTAACAGCGTACAATACCTTGTTACCCATAATTACGGTTTCAAGAACTGTATGCTCATCAAACATATTGTGGTTTTGGTTTAAAACCGACATACGTTTTCCTGGCTCTAAATGGATATGTCCTGAAGTAGGATCCATTTCACCTGAAATTATTTTAAGAAAAGTTGATTTTCCAGCACCATTGGCTCCGATAACTCCGTAAATGTTTCCGTGAGTGAAAGTTGTATTTACTTCGTCAAACAAAATTCGTTTGCCAAATTGTACCGATAAATTATTGACTGTTAACATGAATGTCCTATTTAATTAATTTTGTGCAAAAGTAGTGAAAAAGGTTCAGAGGTGCAAAGAAACTAGGTCGCTAAGTTTTTTTAATATGAAAATCGCTAAAAATGTTTTGTCTCTGATTAAATGGATTACAAATAGTAGCTAATTCCAATTGTCCATAAAGGGAACACAATCTTAGCATTTAAAAAGATTTAATTATAACTTATTTTCTTTCTCCAAAGCCACTTCTAAACTTTTATAATTATTTAAAACTTTAGCAATTAATCCTTCTTTATTGATAATGAAATGTGTCGGAAATGCATTTAACTGCAACGTTTCATTCATATAGATTTTCATATCTGGAATAACGGAATATGATAATGGTTTTCTAGCCAAAAATACTTTTAATTGTTCGGGAGTATCTTCTGCAAAACTTACAAAAAGTATGTCTTTTCGGTCTTTATATTTCTCTACCAATTTATTTACATCTGGAAATTCTTTAATACATGCAGCACAATGAATATACCAACATTTTATCACTATAATCTTTCCTTTCATAGTTTCATTAGAAACCAGATTTCCATTTAAATCCTTAAAAGAGAATTTAGGGAATGGAGTGCTTTCCGTTTTGAAGTTCTTATACGCATCAAAGGCTTCTTGGTTAATAGTTGCTTTTATACTTGTATCGGAATTAAGTTGAATTTTGAATAATTTATAATAATAAACAACATCATCCGATTGTAATCGAATGGGGATATAATTACTATTTGCTAATTGATCTAAAAAAGTCTCTTTTGGCATTTCTTTCGAGAGTGTATCTAGTGCAACAAAATCTCTGGAAAGCATTATGTTTTTACTCTGATACGCCCACCAACTGCTGTAGTCTTTTTGGATTTGTATTGGGTCAACTTCTGGATTTCCGTATTTTGTTTGTGCTAAACAAGAAGTGAAAATTAAGAATGTTAGTACAAAAAAGGCTGATTTCTTCATGAAGTTTTAATGCAATAATTGGGTTTCAAAAATAGCTAAAAAATAATTCCGAAAAATGATTTATTCAAATTAGCTATATTAGCAAAAAATACTAAAATAACATTTCTATTTTAAATTCTAAATTTTATCATGTAACTTTTTAGTTTCTTATTAATTGTCATTGAAATTATTCCAGCGAAAGAAAAATACAATATGCAAGCTCCTATTTTACTATATCAAACATCAGAAACCAACATCAATGTTGAAGTCACTTTTTTAGATGAAAATTTTTGGCTTTCGCAAAAAGCTATGGGAAAACTGTTTGAAGTAGATACAAGAACTATAAATGAACATCTTCAAAATATTTTTAATTCCATTGAATTAGAAAAAAAATCAACTAACCGGAAAATCCGGATAGTTCAAATTGAAGGAAAAAGAGAAGTAAGCAGAGAAATTGATTTTTATAACCTTGATGCTATCATAGCTGTTGGCTACAGAGTAAATTCTAAGCAAGCTACTCAATTTAGAATTTGGGCAACTAAAACCCTCAAAGAATTTATCTTAAAAGGTTTTGTCTTAAATGATGAAATGTTAAAAAATGGAAAACCTTTTGGAAAAGATTATTTCGATGAATTATTAGAACGAATTAGAGAAATTCGTGCATCTGAAAGACGCTTTTATCAAAAAATAACCGACATCTATTCTCTTTCTGCAGATTATGAAAAAGACAATTCAACAACAAAAACTTTCTTTGCGACAGTACAAAACAAATTGCATTGGGCAATAACAGGAAAAACTGCTGCTGAAATTATTTACACAGAAGCCGATGCAACTAAAATATATATGGGATTATCAACTTGGAAAGATGCCCCAGATGGAAAAATCCAAAAGAGCGATGTGAGCATTGCTAAAAATTATTTAAATAATGCACATCTTCAAGAATTAAACAGAATTGTTTCGGCATATCTTGATTTAGCCGAAAATTATGCAAAAAGACAGATAATAATGAAAATGGAAGATTGGTCAGTCTTCTTAAATAATTTTCTACAACTCTCTAATTATCCTATATTAAATGAAAAAGGTAAAATTTCTCATCTAGAAGCTAAAATTAAAACTGAAATGGAATTTGACAAGTTTAGAATTATCCAAGACAGGGAATATCTTTCTGATTTTGATAAGGAGATTTTAAATTTAGAAAGGATAAGTAAAAAATAAAAAAACCTGGTACTAAGTACCAGGTTCATAATGATCTCCTTTAGGTAAAAACCAAATAACAAATTACCTAAATTCAATGCATTTGTCCAAAATATGAAAAATCTAATTAAAAAATAAATAACCAAACTCAATTTTAACTGCCCCAATTTTTCATTTTTTTGAATTTTTAAAATCTTAATTTAAGAAGTTCATT
>JAZJZW010000038.1:0-31166 GCA_040389425.1 Bacteroidota bacterium
GAAATGGTCACAGACAATATCTTACTCAAATTGTAATTGAAGGTATTACTGCAGCAGGTGCTAAAAAAGCGGCTTCTAAAAAAGCAGCAGTTGAAGCAACTACAGAAGAAGTTGAAGCTCCAAAGAAAAAGGTAGCTAAAGCTAAAAAAGAAGATACTCAAGAATAATAACAATATTAAAACTAAAACATCATGGCTCACAAGAAAGGTGTCGGTAGTTCTAAGAATGGTAGAGAATCAGAATCAAAACGTTTAGGTGTTAAGATTTTTGGAGGACAAGCTGCTATCGCAGGGAACATCATCGTAAGACAAAGAGGTTCAAAACACAATCCAGGTGAAAATGTTTACATCAGTAAAGATCACACACTACACGCAAGAGTAGATGGAGTTGTTAAGTTCCAAAAGAAAAGAGATAACAAATCATATGTTTCAATCCTTCCATTCGAAGTAGAAGCTTAATTGATTTTCTCAATTTATTTCAAACCCGTTTCGTTTTTAAAACGAAACGGGTTTTTTTGTGCTTGTTTTTTTGTTAGTAAATGGAATACAGGCCTGTCTGATACAGGAAGGTAAAACAGATTTGACTGATTGGCAAAGATTTTAGATTCGTCAAATTTGCTGTTTTGGTTCGGTTGTTAAGTTTTTTTTGAATAGCCGTTGGTTTCAACCAACGGAATTTGATGGAGAATGTAAAACTTTAGCTAAATCAAGATGGATTTGGCTAAAGCCTTTTTAGTTTTATTGCTTATTGGTTAAAACAAATGGAATTCATTTAGCGTTGAAAGCCTTTCATAAAATAACAAATCCCCTTACTTAATAAAAAGTAAGGGGATTTGCTGTCTATAGTTGAATTAATAATTCGGTGTTGATTAATCCATTCTGGAGCCTCCGCCACCATTACCACCACCAAAGCCTTCAGGACGTTCGCCTCTATCCATTCCTTCCATGTTCCTGTTGTTTCTTCCTGGAGGTTTTTTCATTCCAGCAAAGTTTTGGATTTTATAAGTCAAAGAAAACATAGCGTAGCGTTTTAAAACGGTGTTTTCGTTATCACTAACTGAGGTAGTCGAAATACTTCTAGTACTACTTATATTTTGGTTTAAAATATCGTATACTTTTACTTTAGCTACAAATGTTTTGTTTAAGAAAGTGTAAGATAAACTAGTATTCCATAAGTAGTAAGCTGTATTGTTAGAATTGTAGGTATATCCAAAATCATTGCCCCAAGTCCATTTTGTAGGCCAATAACTTGTGGTTTGCAGATTTATTCTATGTACCACATTTGATCTTGATTTAAGTGAACTGATGTCATAATTAGTCTCGCTGTAAGAGAAATTATAAGAAGGAGCTATGGTGAAAAATTCTCCAAAATCATAATTCATATAAATTCTAGGAGATATTCCTTTAGATTTAGCACCATATAAAACACCATCGGTAAATCCTTTAGTGAATGAATAATTAGCATTTAAAGCCAGACCGTAACGCAATAAATTAGATTCTTTTTTAATCGATTTGTTCCAACTTCCTCCTCCTGAGAATGAATAAGTCCCAGAAACATTCTCGTAAGAAGTTGTTCTTTTTCTGTCGGCATCATAAACCGAAGAAGAAATTACGTCATTATTATAAAAATTGCTATTTATATAAAGGTTGTAGCCAGAACGGGTACGGAAGTCAAAATTTCTATAATTGATGTTAGCACTATGTGATTCTGTTGCTTTTAAGTCAGGATTTCCTGTAATTGTATTTAAAGGATTAGATACATTTTCTATTGGAAGCAATTCAGATGCTGATGGTAATGAAAGGCTGTAGTTGTATCTAGCAGTAATAAACTTAGAACGATCCATTTTGTATCTAATTTGCGCACTTCCATAAGGCAGAACATATTTTTTGTTTAAATCGGTTGCTGCGCCTAAATATGTTGAATGGTTATCATATTGTATGATAGATGTTGTAGAATTGAAATCAAATGTGAATTTGTTTTTTTCAAATCTAATTCCCGCCTTTGGAGCAATACTGTTTTGCTTAGAAGTAATGTAATTTGATTGTAGGTCATTTAAATCAGTATAAGCTTGATCTGTATTGTTGAAATTATACGATTTAGTGTCGTTGATGGAATTTTGGGAATTGTATTCCATACCAACTTTGAATCGAATAGAATCAGTTATAGGTTCGGTATATTCAATTTCTGCAGAATAAGAATCGCTAATCCCTTTACTTTTATTATTTTGATTTCTAATTTCGTTGGTTGCAGTTTGGTAGTAATTTGTTTCTGAATTAACAAATCCATTCGAATTTGAATTGCTGTTACTATTGTTTAATACAACACTAAAATTTCGAGATTTTTTCTCAAATGATTTGTTGAAGTTAATCGAGTTGCTAAAATTGTTTGATTCGCTGTTGCTTATCGATTTCGAATTGGAATCATTTATTGGTGTTCCGTCTAATGAGTTAGAAGCACTTTCGGATTCCGAATTACTGTCTGATTTAGAAGTATTGAATTTTGGAGCCACAAATAAACGCATAGTAGGAGATATTTTGTATTCTAATTCTACGTTTGCTTTATTGCTTGTGTTTCCGCTTTTCGATTTTGACTGAGAATCAGTAGTAAAATCTCCCGTTGGTCGGAAATTAAGTGAGTGTGATTTGTTAAAGTTTTCAGTTGAAGTGTCTGAAAAATTGTAGTTAGCATTTACTTGAAAGCCTTTAAACACTTCGTCAGAATAGTTAAACCCTAATAAATTAGATGTAGTAATTCCGCTGGCTTGACCTCTACTTATCGTTCCGCCTCTGTTGTTTCTACCACCACCCATATTGTCAAAAACTTCATCCATGGAGAAGCCAGGTGCATTGATGTTGTTAGAAGAACCTAAAATGCTTATTTTTCTATTGTTGTTAAAGAAATTCAAGATGAAGCTCGACTCATAATGATCGTCAGTTCCATATCCGCCTAGGAATTTTCCAAAATAACCTTTGTTCTTGTCGTCATCAATAGTCAAATTTATACTTGAATTGTCAGAAGCAGCTTGGTCTTTAGAATATTCTTCTTTTTTTGTTTTAAAATCAGAAACCTGAACCTTGTTGATAATTTCGGCAGGAAGATTTTTCAATGCCATAGCACCATCTCGGTCAAAGAAAGGTTTTCCGTTAACTAAAACTTGAGTTACTTCTTTACCGTTTACTGTAATTTTACCATCACTGTCTACCTCAAAACCGGGTAGTGTTTTTAATAATGTTTCTACATTAGAATCCGGGCGAACTTTGAATAAAGAAGCTTTAAATTCGATAGTATCGTTTTTAATTCTGATAGGAGGGTCTTCACCTTTTACAGTAACTTCTTTAAGAGTATTTAATGATTCAGCAAGATAGATGTTGTTGAAATCTTTATTAGCGGTAACTTCTTTTTGTTCTTCAGCAAAAGTTTCAAATCCCATATAGGTAACTTTCAAAAAAACAGGTTTGTCATTTTTTTTAACCGCAAAATTGAAATCTCCATTTTTGTCAGTTAAGGTATATTCCAATACAGTGGAATCTTTCACTGTGGTAAGATAAACCGTAGCCGATTCTAAAGGAAGTTGGTTGTTAATGTTAAGTACTTTTCCTTTTAAAGTATAGCTGGTTTGTGCTGAAGCATAAAAGGAAGAAGCCAGTAAGAACAGAAATGATAAATATTTACTCATAATAATTTGGTTAAACTTAACATAAGATGTTAAATAAAAGGAAAGGTTTAATTGGGAAGTGTAAAATTTATATTTATTGTTGTTTAGAGTAGAATTAATGAGATTATTTTCAACAAAAAACCCTCACATTTCTGCGAGGGTTTTAACTATTTACTAAGGACTAATTACTAAGAACTAGTATCTGTAATATTCTGGTTTGTATGGTCCAGCAACTTCAACACCGATGTAAGCAGCTTGATCGTCACGTAAAACTTCTAATTCAACTCCTAATTTAGCTAAGTGCAAAGCAGCAACTTTTTCATCTAAATGTTTTGGTAACATATAAACGTCATTGTTGTAAGCAGCACTGTTTTTCCACAATTCGATTTGAGCCAAAGTTTGGTTTGTAAATGAGTTACTCATTACAAAACTTGGGTGACCTGTAGCACAACCAAGGTTTACCAAACGACCTTCAGCAAGAATGATGATGTCATTTCCAGCGATAGTATATTTGTCAACTTGTGGTTTGATTTCGATTTTAGATGCACCGTGGTTTTTGTTCAACCAAGCCATATCAATTTCGTTATCAAAGTGACCGATGTTACAAACAACAGTTTTGTCTTTCATTTGCTCGAAATGACTTCCAAGAACGATATCTTTATTTCCTGTGGTTGTAATGATAATATCAGCATTAGCAATTACAGTATTTAATTTTTTAACTTCATAACCGTCCATTGCAGCTTGTAAAGCACAAATTGGGTCAATTTCAGTAACAGTTACAATAGATCCAGCACCTCTAAAAGAAGCAGCAGTTCCTTTTCCAACATCTCCGTATCCACAAACGATAACTCTTTTTCCAGCTAACATTAAGTCAGTTGCACGACGAACAGCATCTACAGCAGATTCTTTACAACCGTATTTGTTATCAAATTTAGATTTAGTAACCGAGTCGTTAATGTTGATTGCAGGCATTGGTAAAGTTCCCGCTTTTACTCTTTCGTAAAGTCTGTGAACACCAGTTGTAGTTTCTTCAGATAAACCTTTGATTCCAGGAACCAATTCTGGGAAACGGTCAATAACCATATTAGTTAAATCTCCACCATCATCAAGGATCATATTCAATGGTTTTCTATCTTCACCAAAGAATAAAGTTTGCTCAATACACCAGTCAAAAGACTCTTCGTCAAGACCTTTCCAAGCATAAACTGAAATTCCAGCAGCAGCAATAGCAGCAGCAGCCTGATCCTGAGTAGAGAAAATGTTACAAGAAGACCAAGTCACTTCAGCACCAAGAGCAATCAAAGTCTCGATTAAAACTGCAGTTTGAATAGTCATGTGTAAACATCCAGCAATACGAGCACCAGCAAGAGGTTGTTCGTCTTTATATTCAGCACGAAGTGCCATTAAACCTGGCATTTCAGCCTCAGCCAATTCAATTTCTTTTCTTCCCCAAGCCGCAAGAGAAATGTCTTTTACTTTGAAAGCCACATAAGGCGTAGTCGTTGTACTCATTTATAGTATATTTGTAATTGTAAAATTTTTTGCAAATTTACATAATAACTTACTATTTTAAAAGTATTTCGGGAATATTTATGATTTGTTTAATTCCGTAATCTTTTGAATTTTAAGGAAATAAATTTATTAGAAGCTATTTCCCGCTATTCGTTACAATCTTTTTATCTCGTTTTAAGAACGAGATAAAAAGGATTTTCACTGCTATCGGGGCTAGAAATCAGAGGACTATCATGCCATTATTTAAAATCATTCATTTCAACGCTGCTACCAAAATTTTGGTTTGGAAAATAACCGAATCTTATGAAGATCTTTTAAATGAGGTCGTTCTTAACGTTAATACTAAAGAACGCCTTGACGGAATGAAATCACAAATGCACCAGCGAGGTTTCCTGAGTGTACGTAAACTACTTCAGGAGGCGGCTTGTAATGATCTTGATTTGTATTATGATGAGTTTGGTAAACCTTATTTAAACAACGGAAAACACATTTCGATTACTCATTCTCACAATTTTGCAGCTATAATCATCAGCGATGAAATAGTAGGAATCGATATCGAATTACAACGAGAGAAAATTATCCGCATTGCCGATAAATTCTGTGATGCTGAATACCAATTTTTAGATTCCGAAAAAACATCCGAATACATCAAAAAACTAACGGTGATTTGGGGCGTAAAAGAGGCGATTTTTAAAATAAGAAACGAAAAAGGAATTAGTTTTAAAGATCATATCACAGTTGATACATTCGATTTAAATCAAACGCAAACCACAGCAAGTCTCCATTTTGATGGCGTTCAAAAGGAATTCGAAATTTATTTTGAAGAATTTGAGGATTTTACTCTAGTCTATGCTCTAGAGGAAGAGATAAAGGTTTAAGTTATGAATTATAGGTTATGAGTTCAGGACGCAAAACTTATATGTTCTTGTATTTCTTATATGTTTAAAAAATCTTAGAGAAAAAAAACTTATATGACTTATGTGTTTAAATAAAACCGAGCTAACTTCTACTGTTAAACATACTCATGTATAAAAAAGTCCCCATTTTTCGGGCTCTTCGTTTTAGGATTTCTACATTTTCTCCTTCAAAAAGTTCGTTCAAAGTTTCGAACCAATAATTCAGCCAGATTCCAAATTCATTCGGACTAACTTTACCTCCAAAATGCTGGTCTACTTTTACATGGGCTTCCAGCGGATTGCCTTTGTAAATTTTACCTCCAAAGAGATTCATTTCCCAAAAGTCAGTCAGTTTTTCTAAATGAGAATCCCAGTCTTTGATAAGCTCATTAAAATACAAGCCGATTTCTTCATCGGCTCTTATCTTATCATAAAAACTGTGAATTAAAATTGCAATATCTGCTCTGTTTTCGATGTCTTTTTTCATTTATAGGTTATTTATCACGATAAAAAAGATACTTGATAGCATACTTAGAATTATCGTATTGAAAATAAATTTATGCGTCATTTGAGCTAAGATTGAAGTATTGGCAATAATACAAATAAAAACAATAGTGGCTAGCTGGATCATCTGCGTTAATGAAGTTCCATTGGCTAATACGCTCATGGCTGCTGTACCGCCAAGACAGCTTTGTACTAGAATGCTTAATGTTGCTGAACCAATGAAATTTTGATCGAATTTTGCGAAAGTGTTGTTGTAAAGTGTCATAATGATTTGTTTTAATACCACAAATTTACAACCACACTACAGCTCCATTTTATGACTTAAATCATGAAGCAGTAACTTTTTTATCGGTATACTTTTCTGTTTATTATTTTTAAATCGCCTTTTTTCTCTAATGATTTTATGGCGCGAATAACGGTTTCGACTCTTAAACCTGTTAGATCTCCTATTTGTTGTCGGGTTAGCTTAATTAAAAAACCAGCTTCTTCTTTTTTAAAATTCAATTGCGCTATCGAATAATCTATTAATCGCAATACCCGATGTTCAGGATCTTGAGAAGAAATTTCGGCTGCCATAACCGATTTGTAATACAGTCGTTGCGATAGGTTTTTGATGATTTCTAGACTGATGTCGGAATTGTTTTTCAGTAATTCTAGAAATTTATCTTTCGTAATTACAATCAATTCTGAGTCTGTTACCGCTACGGCATTGGCAGGATAATCCTGGTCAATAAACAACGGAGGTTCTCCAAAACATTGGTTTTTATAAAAAATGCCTTGGATGAATTCTTTGCCTTCATCATTGTAATTATTCATTTTTACTTCGCCCGAAATAATTTGGTAATAATGCGTGGGCTGAGTTCCTTCTTCAAAAATAGTATCTCCATTTTTGTAGTTTTTTATAATAGCGCCATGTTTTTCAAGCAAAGAAATAGCAATCATAATCAAATAAATATAAAGTGCTAACAAATATAATTGTTTCGAATTTGTCTTTGGAGTTTAAAAAACTTTTTACTTTTACGCTCTCATGGAAAAAGCAACAATCTATCAGGAAATAAAGACGGCTAAAGCTGAAAAGAGGAAGCTATTGGCTATTCTTCTGGATCCCGATAAAATAGTTTGGAAAGATTTAGACAACTTGATTTTAAAAATAAATGAATCTTTGGCTACTCATATTTTCATTGGCGGAAGCCTTGTGGAAAGTAGTATTTTGGATGATTTAATTATTAGAATTAAACAAGACTGTGTTTTGCCATTAGTGCTTTTTCCGGGGCATCCTTCGCAAATTTCGAATCATGCCGATGCGATTTTGTTTTTATCTTTATTATCAGGACGAAATCCCGATTATTTAATAGGTCATCAGGTAAAAGCAGCGCCAATTTTGAAACAAACCAATCTAGAAATTCTGTCTACGGGCTACATTTTGATTGAAAGCGGAAGTGAAACGGCTGTTGAAAGGGTGAGTAAAACCAAGCCTTTGGATAGAAAGAATATCGAGTTAGTTTTGGCGACAGCCCAAGCAGGAGAAATGTTAGGAAATAAATTAATTTATCTTGAAGCGGGAAGTGGTGCTCAGCAAGCGGTTCCTTTAGAGACGATTTGGTGTGTTGCTCAGAATATTCAAATTCCGTTGATTGTAGGAGGTGGAATTGTAGATTTGCAGGGAATCCAAATGGCATATCAATCAGGAGCTGATTTGGTAGTGATAGGAACGGCTTTTGAAAAAGACGCTAATTTTTTTAATGTTCAAACAAAATAAGAATGATAGATTTTTTCTTCGCCCAATATGCAAATTATCCCACTTTAGAAATTGTGTTGGAATTAATGGGTGTTTTTTTTGGATTAGCTAGCGTGTGGTATGCCAAAAAAGATAATATCTGGGTTTTTCCAACAGGATTAGTGAGTACTTTTATTTATGCTTATTTGCTTTGGAAATGGGAGCTATTAGGAGATTCGATGATAAATGGCTATTATTTTGTAATGAGTATTTATGGTTGGTATCATTGGACAAGAAAAAAAGGTGATGTAGAGGAGTTTCCTGTTGCTGTGGTGAGTAAAAAGGAACGTAAAATAGCTGTGGTTATCTTTGTTTTAACTTTGATATTTGTGTTTTTGGTGTATCAGTATTTTGATAAATTTATAAATTGGTATAACTATGTTGATACTCTTTTAACGGCAATCTTTTTTGTAGGAATGTGGTTGATGGCTAAACGAAAAATCGAAAATTGGATTTTTTGGATTGTAGGAGATTTCATTTCAATACCTTTGTACTTTTTTAAGGGTTATACATTTACATCTTTGCAATATTTAATTTTTACTGTTCTTGCAGTATATGGTTATTTAGAATGGAAAGGGATTTTGAATAATCAACAAATGCAGTCTGGTGAAACAGCTGTTTTAGAATAATATTTTAAAAGATTAATTTAATAATCTTATTGCGATTATATGAGTGAGATGGAAGTTTCAGTTTTAGAAAAATCTAAGTTAATTGATGATTTAAATAAAATTAAAAGAATGGGATTATCAGAACAAGATTTTGAGCAAATCAAGCAACATGGAGTTTCATTAGAAAACATCCAAAAAGAACTTGCGACTTTTAAAAAAGGAATTGCCAAGATGGAATTGGTAGAGCCAGCTTCTGTTGGAAATGGAATTGTAAAATTAACAGATGAAGATTTTGTTGAGAAAGCCCGCTTTTTTGATGAACATAAATCGAACTTAAAATTATTAAAGTTTGTGCCTGCCTCAGGAGCCGCTAGTAGAATGTTTAAATTTCTAACGGCTTTTTTGAATGATTTTAATATCGAAAAAGAAACCATTAATGCTTATATCAATAGAAAAAAAGAAAGTAAACTATCCCTTTTTATTATTGGGATGGATAAGTTGCCTTTTTTTGATATTATTTATAAAAAACTAAAAGAGGAGTTTAGCAATTTTGATGCGTTGTCTCGTGATTATAAAAATTATTATTTTATAAAATTCATGTTGGATTCGGAGTATTTTGACTTTGCCTCTAAACCAAAAGGAATTTTACCTTTCCATAAATACGCCACTACTATCGCAACGCCAATAGAAGAACATTTATACGAATGTGGATATTATTCGAGTACAAACAATAAATCTTATTTGCATTTTACAGTTTCTGAAGCGCATCAAGAGCAGTTTGAAGAAATTATAAAGAATGTTAAGGATAAGGTAGAAAAGGAAACACAAACTAGTATTGAGGTGAGTTATTCTTATCAGGATAAAAGCACTGATACCATAGCGGTGAATATGAATGATAAGGCTTTTAGAACTGAGGATGGAAAATTGCTTTTCAGACCTGGAGGTCATGGTGCGTTAATAGGGAATTTAAATCAACTAGACGCTGATATTATTTTTATCAAAAATATTGACAATGTTATTCTGCATAATAATGAAACAATAGCGCTTTATAAAAAAGCATTAGCGGGAATTTTGTTAGAATTGCAACAGCATATTTTTGCTTGTTTGAATTTAATGGATCTCTATAGCGTTGAAGATAATCAAATAGAGGAAATTAAAAAATTCTTGAAAGAAAAATTGAATATGGATATCAATCCTGATTTTGATTTATACACTTTTGAGAACAAAATAAAAGTATTGAGAGATATTTTAAACCGTCCAATTAGAATATGCGGAATGGTAATAAATGAAGGGGAACCTGGAGGTGGTCCGTTTTGGGTAAAATGTCATCAAAAAGGTGTTTCATTGCAAATTGTAGAATCTTCACAAGTAGATTTGAATAATAAAAAGCAGGCTAAAATTATGGCTAATGCTACTCATTTTAATCCTGTGGATTTAGTTTGTGCTACTAAAAATTATAAAAACGAAAAGTTTGATTTGCATCAGTTTGTGGATGAGAACAGCGGATTTATAGTAGAGAAAAATCATTTAGGAAAAGATATAAAAGGGTATGAATTGCCAGGTTTGTGGAATGGCTCAATGGCAAATTGGTTAACTGTTTTTGTAGAAGTGCCTTTGATTACCTTCAATCCAGTGAAAACGGTTAATGATTTATTAAAAGAAGCACATCAGTCTTAAAAAGATGGAGATTCAGAAAATCATATCGGAGTTGCAGTTTAAAGCTGTAAGAAGCAGCGGTGCAGGAGGGCAAAACGTAAATAAGGTTTCGTCAAAAGTAGTGTTGTCTTTCGATTTGAGAAATTCTCAAGCTTTATCAGAAGAACAAAAACTATTGTTAGAAACAAATCTTTCTTCAAGGCTAACTGCCGATTTGATTTTGATTCTGAATTGTGATGAAGACCGAAGTCAACTGAAGAATAAGGAAATAGTAATCAAACGTTTTTTGGAGCTAATAAAAAAAGGTTTATATGTTCCTAAAGTAAGAAAAGCAACTAAAATACCTAAATCGGTTATTAAGAAACGAATTAAGGATAAGAAGAATTTATCCGAAATTAAGAAATCAAGACGAAGACCTAATTTAGATTAAATCCCAAAAGTTAAATTCCAAATTCCAATAAACTGAGTTTTTTGGAATTTGGAATTTAACTTTTGGAATTTGTTTTTTAAGATTACCTTTGCACTATCTCAAAGGGGTGCTCTAAATAACGAGCTGAGATCATACCCAACGAACCTGAGCGAGTAATGTTGCTAAGGGAAAACACGATGAATTAATAGCTAAACTATTAATTTGTTAGTTGAAAAATCTATTTATTAAATTAAAAAAAAGAATAATTCCCCCTTTTATTCGTAAAAACATTTACGGATGAATAATTTTACACCATTACGAAATACAGAGGCTAGTCGCCCGATGCTATTCACTAATCACTGTTCACTAATCACTGTTGCCTTCTTTTCTCTATTTTCTTTTCTCACCAATGCTCAAGTTAAAGACACTACAAATGTCAATCAATTGGATGAGGTATTGGTTTCGGCTATTCGTGCAACGACAAAAACCCCAGTGAGTTTTTCTAATTTGGATAAAAAAGAAATCGCTCCTCGTAATTTAGGACAAGATATTCCTGCTTTGATGAACTATATGCCATCAGTGGTTACTACATCTTATGCTGGAAACGGAATTGGTTATGCTGGAATCAGAGTTCGTGGTAGTGATGCGACTCGTGTGAATGTTACTTTAAACGGAATTCCGTATAATGATTCTGAAAGTCATGGAACCTACTGGGTAAATATGCCAGATTTTGCTTCTTCGCTAGAGAGTATGCAGTTACAACGCGGTGTAGGAACTTCGACTAACGGAGCAGGTGCTTTTGGTGCGAGTTTGAACTTGTTGACTGATGCTTATTCGAAAAAAAGCAGCGGAGAAATTTCTAATTCTTTCGGAAGTTTTAATACCCATAAACATACTGTAAAATTTAGTACTGGTTTGATGAATAATCATTTTGAGTTAGCAGGACGCATGTCGATTTTAAAATCAGATGGTTATGTTGATAGAGCGAGTTCTGATTTGAAATCTTATTTCTTGCAAGGAACTTATGTAGGGAAAACAACTTTGATAAAAGCTTTGGTTTTTGGAGGGGTAGAGAGAACTTATCAATCATGGAACGGAGTTGATGCTGCTACTTTAGCATCTAATAGAACGTATAATTCTGTTGGGGAAAAATTTGATAATGTAGGGAACTTTGAAGGTTTTTATAACGGGCAAGTAGATAATTACAATCAGAATCATTATCAATTGCATTGGAACGAAAAGATTTCAAGTCGTTGGAATACCAATTTAGCTTTTCATTATACTAAAGGAAAAGGCTACTATGAGGAATATGTAGATGATTGGAAATATACTAATATTTATGGTTATGATGATTCTAAATTTTCGTTCTTAGGTTTGAATCCGATAGTTGTAAATGGAGAAACAATAACATCTACTGATTATACTAGAAGAAAATGGTTAGACAATGATTTTTATGGAACTACATTTTCTGCAAATTATAAAGATGAAAAACTAAATGTAATTTTTGGAGGTGGGGCTAATAGATATGAAGGAAATCATTTTACAGAACTTTTATGGCTGCAATATCCTTCAAATAGTCAGGCTGGAGATATTAAGGACTTTAATAAGGCAACTAAAAACGATGTGAATGTTTTTGCTAAAGTAAATTACCAATTGGGTTCTGTGGTGAGTGTTTTTGCTGATATGCAGCTTAGAAGCGTACATTACAAAGCCGATAGTCCTGAAACTGGTTTAGTGAATGATAATTTTAATTTCTTTAATCCTAAAGGAGGTTTTAATTTTGCGGTAAATAATAAAAATGCCATTTATGTGTCTTATGCCAGAGCTAATAGAGAACCTAATCGTACTGATTATGAAGGAGGAAGTGTGAAGCCAGAAAGTATGGATGATTTTGAATTAGGCTGGCGATTTGTTGCTCCAAAAACGCAAATCAACATCAACGGTTATTTTATGAAATACAAAGATCAGTTGGTTTTAACAGGAGAGTTGGATAATGTAGGAAGTCCTATTCGTACTAATGTTGGTAAAAGTTACCGTTTAGGATTAGAAGTAGATGCTAAATTTCAATTGGATAAAAAATGGGCAATTAGACCTAATTTCACGTTGAGTGATAATAAAAACGTAGATTTTGTATTAGATAACGGAGATGGAACTGTAACTAATTTGGGTAACACTAATATTGCTTTTTCTCCAAAGTTAGTTGCGGCTAATAGCTTGTTGTTTTCTCCTATAGCTAATTTACAATTGAATCTGTTGTCTAAATTTGTAGGGAGTCAGTACATGAATAATATTGATGATGGGCAAGGGAAATTAAAAGATTACTTTGTGAATGATTTTAATGCGAGCTATACTATTTTTCCAAAAGAAGTTTTCCAATCAATTACTATAAGCGCCTTAGCAAATAATATTGCTAATAGACATTATATTTCGGACGGAGCTGATTATGGAGGAGGATATGTGTATTATTTTCCACAAGCAGGTGTTAATTACTTAGTAGGTTTAACACTGAAGTTTTAATAATTTGTGACTTATATTTAGAAAGCCTGAAGACTTTGTGTTTTCAGGCTTTTTTGCTTTTTAATTGTATACACGAATTATATTTCCATTCACTTCCACACGATATTGTTTTAAGGGATATTTTAAAGTTCCTTGACCAGAGAATAAGCTGTATTCTTCCTTGTCGCAAGGACAAACTAAGTTAATTCCGTTCAACGTCATGGTAGAACAACTACTTAGTGCTTGATTAGGGCAAGCAGCATCAAAGGCATTGTAGCCACTTCCAGTATTAAATACATAAATTCCTCTCACACCTACACCTGGTGTAGAAATATAAACAGCGTTGCTCACAAATTTAAGATTGGAATAGCTAGGTAAATTTGTGTCGATGGTAGTACTGAAAGTATAATCAGCTAAATAAGGGTTCTTATTATTAAAATTATCACTACAGCTAAAAAGCAGAATGCTAACAAGAAGAATTAAGCTGATTTTTTTCATTTTTAAAATAAATTAAAAGAATTGGTTAAACAAATTTAATTTATTTATATTTGAAACATTAAGGATTAACATATAATTATAGACAAAAAAATATAGTATCTTTGTGGAAAGAAATCCCGTTCCGACTGGGATTTTTTCTATTTTATAAAATGATGAAGTTATGAGTACAGTATCTTATTACACAGCCGAAGGACTTAAAAAATTAAGAGAAGAGTTAGATTATTTAAAAGCGGTGATGCGTCCAAAAGCATCCCAAGATATAGCTGAAGCAAGAGATAAAGGAGATTTATCTGAGAATGCAGAATACGATGCCGCTAAAGAAGCGCAAGGAATGTTAGAAATGAAAATCGCCAAGTTGGAAGAAGTTCATGCTAATGCTCGATTGATTGATGAGTCGAATCTTGATTTATCAAAGGTTTTGGTATTGTCTATTGTGAAAATCAAAAATCAAGCTAATGGTATGGAAATGAAATATACCTTAGTTGCCGAAAGTGAAGCCGATTTGAAAACAGGAAAAATATCTGTTACCTCACCAATTGGGAAAGGATTGCTAGGAAAATCAATAGGAGAAGTTGCCGAAATTACAGTGCCTAATGGTGTTTTGAAATTTGAAGTTTTAGAAATTACAAGAGAATAGTTTTAAACTAAAAAATCTGCATTGTGAGCTCAATATTCACCAAAATAGTAAACGGAGAAATCCCATGTTATAAAATTGCTGAGGATGATAATTATTTTGCTTTTTTAGATATCAACCCTAATGCAAAAGGACATACATTATGTATTCCAAAAGTAGAAGTCGATAAGCTTTTTGATATGGACGAAGCACATTATCTTGGACTAATGCAGTTTTCAAGAAAGATTGCCATTGCCTTAGAAAAGACGATTCCATGTAATAGAATTGCGGTTTCTGTAATTGGTATTGAAGTTCCGCATGCTCATGTTCATTTGATTCCATTGAATACAATGGACGATATTCGTTTTCAGAAAAAAGTAGCTTTGAGCAAAGAAGAATTTGAAAACTTAGCTCAGGAAATTAGAGCGAATTTGTAATCTATTAAATTTCATAAAAAATAAAAACACGAATTTTTTCGTGTTTTTTTATATAAAAAATTGAACCAAAATGAGAAAATTTGTTCCTTTTATATTCTTGTTTTTATCTGTTTTAAGTGTCGCTCAAACTAAAACCGAGTATACTGATATTGATAATAAGATTGCCAAAATCCCTGTTGAATTAACTCATTCAACAACTGGAATTGCAAAATTTATAAATGATAATTTTAAAACGGATGAAGAAAAAATCCGTGCGGTTTTCTATTGGACAGCTACTAACATCAGTTATGATGTGAAAAATATATCTGTGCCAAATCAGTTTGAAACTGTTCAGGAAAAAATAGATAATACATTAAAATCTAAGAAAGGAGTTTGTATTCATTATGCTGAAATTTTTAATGATATTTCAAATAAAATGGGAATTAAATGTCGAATAATTCAAGGTTATACAAAACAGAATGGAAAGATTGATAAATTAGCTCACGCTTGGTGTGCGGCTAAAATTGAAAACAAATGGTTTGTGTTTGATCCTACTTGGGGAGCTGGAGGTTTAACCAATGGGAAGTTTGTCAAGAAGTTAAATAATGCTTATTTTAAAGTGGAGCCTTCTAAAATAATTGCCTCGCATATGCCATTTGATTATTTGTGGCAATTCTTGAATTATCCTATTACAAATGCGGAATTTTATGGTGGAAATACTCAATTGGATAAAACCAAAAAATATTTCGATTTTGAGAAAGAGATTCTTCTTTACGATAGTATATCAGAAAATGATCAACTGTTTGAGTCGGCTGGACGAATAGAAAAAAACGGTTTGAAAAATGCTATGATTTTGGAGTATTATAACATTAAAAAGCAACAGTGGAATGTTTTAATGCAAAATACAAATATTCAGAAATTAAATACTATTGTAGATGAACTCAATGAAGCAGTGCTATTATTAAATGATTTTATAATGTATCGAAATAAAAAATTCAAACCCACTTTTTCGGATGAAAAGATTAGTAAAATGATCCAAACTCCAAGAGAGAAATTGATAAAATGTCAAAACGATATTTTTAATCTTGGAACGGTAGGAAGTGAAAACACGGCAAATGTAATTTCGATGAAAAAGACAATCGCACAGGCTTTAGTTCAAGCAGATGAACATGCTTTATTTGTGAAGGATTATTTGAGTAAATCTAAACTTATCAGGAAAACAATGTTCTCAAAAGTATCTTGATTTGGAGTGCCGTTAAACTAAATTTCTTTTATTTAATTTTGAAATCCTGTAGAATTAATCTTATTTTATATATTTGATGTTCTACAATAAACATTTTTTTATGCTGCTATGAGACATACTTTTTTGTTGCTTGCTTGTTTTTGTTCCTTTTTGGTTTTGGCACAAAAAAAACAAAAAATCCAAAAGAATTACAATTTGATTGATGCTAAGATGGATAAAATGCCAGCTAGTTATGCTCAGTCTATGGATAGCATTAGCAATTATATTAAAAATAATTTTCAAACAGAACCTGATAGAATTCGTGCTGTTTTTTATTGGACAGCCAATACCATTAGTTATGATGCTGATAATATGTTTGAAGTTAAATTTGATGAAAGTCTGCAAGACCGGATTTCAAGAGCCTTTATTGCTCAAAAGGGAAACTGTTTTGATTATGCCAGTATATTTAATCAATTAGCCAATGCGGTTGGTATAAAGTCTATGGTGATAAGTGGATACACCAAATGGAATAAGGTAAGAATTGATAATTTGTCTCACGCATGGAATGCCGCTAGAATTGATAATAAATGGTATTTGTTTGACCCAACTTGGGGTTCTGGTTATGTTATTAATGGTGTTTTTTCTCGAAAGATTGACAATGATAATTTTAAAGTTGAGCCCGAAATGATGATAAATAGCCACATGCCATTTGATTATTTATGGCAGTTTCTTAATCATCCTTTAACGAATCAGGAATTTATGGACGGAGTGTATGATGGTGTAAAGGAAAATTTTGATTTTGAAAAAGAAATAGCGAGATACGAAAGTTTGCCAAAAGTAGAGCAGTTGTTAGAAATATCGCAACGAATTGAGAAAGGTGGAATGAAGAATCAACATGTTGCACAAGCTTTTGTACAAGCAAAAACAGCTTGGAGAAATGAAGATCAAAGGGCAAAAGGGAATAAATTCAGCGAAATTATAAATCAATTCAATCAGGCAAATAAAGAGTTTAATGATTTTCTTCATTATCGAAATAAGCAATTTCAACCTTTGGTTGCTGATGCGGAAATTAGAAAAAAAATAGAAGAACCTAGAGCTAAATTAGCTCAATGCCAAGTTGCTATTTCTGAATTTGAAAAAACTGTTGGAGCTGAAAATAAAATGGGAGTTGACAATCTGAAAAAAGCAATTTCTAAAACTTTGGAGATAACTGAAGAACATTTGCAATTTGTAAATTCATATTTGGCGAAACCAAATTTGCTTAGAAAAAACATGTTTTATAAGGTGTTGCAAAAGCCAAAGGTGGTAAATAACAATTAAATTTTATTGTACTTTACCTGCATGGTAGTGCCTTTTCCAATTTCAGATTGTAAAACTTTAATATTTCCTTTGTGATATTCTTTTACAATTCGTTTGGTTAAAGAAAGTCCGAGTCCCCAACCTCTTTTTTTAGTTGTAAATCCGGGTTCGAAAATGGTTTTGAATTGGTTTTTAGGAATTCCACTTCCAGTATCAGTAACATTTATTCTTACATAAAGTCCGTCATCTTCAATTAAAACCCCAATTTTCCCCTTGCCTTTCATGGCGTCAATGGCGTTTTTTATCAAGTTTTCTATAGTCCAACTATGCAAAGTAGGATTCAACATAGTGTAAATTTCTGCTTTTGGGCTTTCAAAAGAAAACTCCACTTGTTTCGAAAATCGAGATTGAAGGTAGTTGTAAGTTTGTAGTGTTTCTTCAATAATATTGCTTTTTTCTAAAATAGGTTCCGAGCCAATTTTCGAAAAACGATCGGTAATGGTTTGCAATCGATTAATGTCTTTTTCTATTTCTAGAGTGGTGCTTTCGTCTATATTCTCGGTTTTTAATATTTCTACCCAGCCAATTAATGACGAAAGTGGCGTGCCTATTTGATGTGCCGTTTCTTTTGCCATTCCTGCCCAAAGTTTGTTTTGAGTCGCAATTTTGGTACTGCGATAGAAATAATAAATTAAGCCCGAAAACAAGACTATAATCAGCAATAAGGCAATAGGATAATATTTTAATTTGTTCAGTAAAGCCGAGTTGCCATAATACCATTTTTGGAATTTATTAGGTGCATATTCAATAATTATAGGGTCGTTTTCTTTTTTTAAATTCGATAAAAAATGCATCGCTTTTTCCTTGTCTTTTACAATAGCTTCGTCAATATTAATAGTATTGATGATGCTGTCGTTTTCGGTAAGAATAACTGGGATGGAGGTGTTGTTGTTGAAAATTTGAAGCGGAAGTTCCACATCAGTATTCTCATCAGCATTGATAAGTGTTTTTTGGGCTTTCGCCAAAAGGTTCATCTTCAGACGCTCTTCGTTTTTAAATATCTGAAAAAAAGTATAGGTATTCCAAAGTATCAGGGAAATGATAAAAAAAGAAGCGAAAATAAGAATCCATCTTCCTGTATTTCTTTTGTCAGAAAATTGCATAAGCCATATTTAGAACTATAAATATAACGAAATATATATGGGATTATTTTAGTTTTTTTTAACTTTTCTAACTTTGGCTTTAACTGATATATAAGCAAACAGGCTTGTTCAGCAAGGAATTAAAAAATTAAAACGAAATTGTAAAATAAACATTATTATCAGATAAAAGAAGTTACTATATTTGTAAAGCAAAGTTTTTCTGTAATGAGTTTTGCTTTCAGTTGATTTTGAATAAATTAGTTGGAAAGCTATAAAAAACTCAAATGAAAAGGATGTATTTCGGTTAAAGAAATACTAAAAAAAAACAATAATTATATAACAATTAAAATAACGAAGATGGAAGTTACAGGGAAAATTAAAGTTGTTAATCCAGAGCAACAAGTTAGTGCATCATTTAGAAAAAGAGAATTAGTTGTTACTACTGAGGAGCAATATCCTCAACATATATTGGTTGAGTTTACGCAAGACAAATGCGATTTGTTAAACAATTACGCAATTGGCGAAGCAGTAAAAGTTTCTATCAATTTAAGAGGTAGAGAATGGGTTAATCCACAAGGAGAAACTAGATATTTTAATAGTATCCAAGGTTGGAGAATTGAAAAAATGGCTGCTGAAGCTTCAGGTTCTGCGCCAATGCCAGCTGCACCAGCATTTGCACCAGCTACAAATTTAAACGAAGACGAACCAGACGATTTACCTTTCTAAAAGTTAAATTTCAAAATTTTTAAATTCCAAATTCCAATTAATAAAGTATCTAATTGGAATTTGGAATTTCTTTTTTATTGGAGTTTTAATTTATAATTGTTATTGATTTTTGAAATTTAGGCATGCAGTATTTGTCCAAAGAAATATTTTTTCCTCCCGTTCACCTAACACATTCGTCAGGAATTGTGGCATTGGGTGGCGATTTGTCGCCTGAGCGTTTGCAACTGGCGTATCATAGTGGGATTTTTCCTTGGTTTGAAGATGGCGAACCCATCACTTGGTGGTCGCCAAATCCTAGAATGGTGTTGTTTTTAGACGAATTGATTGTGTCTAAAAGCATGCGAAATATCCTGAACCGAAATATTTTTGAAGTAAGCTTCAATCAAAATTTTAGAGATGTTATTTCCTATTGTCAAAATGTAAAAAGAGAAGGTCAAAACGGCACCTGGATTACCGATGATATGATTGAGGCCTATTGTAAGCTCCATGAATTAGGCATCGCTAAATCAGTTGAGGTTTGGCAAGATGATGTCTTAGTTGGCGGTTTGTACGGCGTAGATTTAGGTCACATTTTTTGTGGCGAAAGTATGTTTTCACTGGTTTCTAATGCTTCCAAAGTGGCTTTTATTGCGTTGGTAGAAAAACTAAAAAATGAGAATTATAAACTTCTCGATTGTCAGGTTTATAATTCTCATCTGGAAAGTTTAGGCTGTAGAGAGATTGATAGAAAAGAATTTATGGCGATTCTAAAAAATAAAGTTTAGAGCCTTATCCAGCTGTTCGCTACAAGTCCTCCTTCAAAAAACTTTTTTTCTAAAGCCATAAAAGGAGCTTCCTGTCGGTCGCTCTTTTCTTTCTGGAAAAAATAGTTTTTTTCAGTCCGGGCTTTCCGCTACCATCTGGGGCAAAAATCCGTGTAAATTTCAAGGATTTATTTCAAAGCTGAGCCTGATTATAATAAACAGTTCGCTCCGATGGAGCTCCGATTCAAAAACTACTTATGTTCTATAAACATTGTGCTCCTATGGAGCTTAAATCGTCTTGTAATTTATGTTGAATTGAGCCACAGAGTGGCGGAATGTTTATAGAAATAAAGAAATACCGAGCCAGTTGGGAGCTCCGTAGGAGCAAAATAGAAAAACAAATAATAATCAAATTCAGTTTTAAGATTAGATTATTTAGATTTCTAAAATTTCTCCAATCTGTGTTCCCAAAAAATTAGAAAGTTAGTTTCATAAAACTCCAATCCAAAGTTTTATACAAAACCAATTCATTCTTCAAACTCGGTAAGCCAATAATCAGTTTCAACGTTTCATGCGCCATCATAGTTCCAATCATTCCTGGTAAAGTGCCTAAAACGCCATTAAAACTACAATTAGGTACATCTTTAGGATTTGGTGGTTCAGGAAATAAATCACGCAAATTTTTACTTCCCTGATGGTTAAAAACCGCTAGCTGTCCTTCAAAACCTAAAATGCTTCCATAAACCAACGATTTTCCTAAAGCCACGCAAGTATCATTGACTAAATAACGGGTACTAAAATTATCCGAACCATCTACTACAATATCAAAATCGTCAATAATTGTTGCAGCATTCTCAGCAGTTAGTTTTTCTTCGAAAGCGAAAACTGAAATTAGCGGATTTAATTTTTCAATAGTTGCTTTGGCTGTAGTTGCTTTGGATAATCCTATTTGGTCTTCGGTATATAAAATCTGACGGTGCAAATTGTGAATTTCTATTTTGTCAAAATCTACGATTCCAATAGTTCCCACGCCAGCCGTAGCGATGTATTGCAAAATAGGGCAGCCTAAACCGCCAGCTCCAATAACGAGAACTTTGGCGTTTTTTAATTTGGCTTGTCCTTCATCGCCAATCTCAGGTAAAATAACTTGTCTATTGTATCGTAAAAAATCTTGTATTACACTCATTTTAGTAATTAGTGAAAAGTGAATAGTAATTAGTGGAGCTTTTTGTTAAAAGATAAAGATTTGAAAATTGTCAGTTCGAGCGGAGTCGAGAACTATCTAAAATCATTTATAGCTTCTATCCCAATCTTTCCAAACGGGTTCGTATCCTTTTTGAATAATGATGTTTGCAATTTCTGCTACTGAGCGTTCATCACTAATTTCAAATTGCTCCAAAGATTGTGGGTCTACTACATAACCACCTGGATTTGTTTTAGAACCTGCACTCATACTGGTTGTCCCAATTGGAATAATATTATTTCTGAATTTTTCATTCTCACGAGTTGAAATCGAAATCTCTACATCTTCATTCCATAAACGGTAAGCACAAATAAGCTGAGTCAAATCTTTGTCATCCATGATAAAATTAGCCTCGATGATGCCTTCGGCAGGACGTAATCTCGGAAAAGAAACCGCATATTTAGTTTGCCAATACGTTTTTTGCAAATAATCCAAATGCAAGGCGTTGAAAAAACTATCGGTACGCCAATCTTCCAAACCTAATAAAACACCCAGGCCTATTTTATGAATTCCAGCTTTCCCAATTCTGTCAGGCGTTTCTAATCTGAAATCAAAATTAGATTTCTTTCCTTTCGTATGGTATTGTTTATAAACTTCTTTGTGATAGGTTTCCTGATACACCAAAACCGAATAAACTCCCGCTTCGTGTAGTTGCTCATATTCTTCCTGAGAAAGCGGTTGAACTTCGACAGAAATAATCGAAAAATCATTCTTTATTTGCTCAATCGCGTTCAGGAAGTAATTGATGTTTACCGTATAATTAGCTTCGCCAGTTACTAATAAAACATGGTCGAAACCTAGTTTTTTCAAGGCTTCCACTTCCAGTTTTATTTCCGAATCCAATAAGGTCTTGCGCTTGATTTTGTTGTCTAAACTAAAACCACAATAGGTACAAATGTTTTGACATTCGTTGCTTAAATACAAAGGCGCATACATTTGGATGGTTTTTCCAAAGCGTTTTTTTGTCAATTCATGACATTCCTGTGCCATTTGTTCCAAATACGGCAGTGCCGCAGGAGAAATTAGCGTTAAAAAATCATCCAGATTTCTTTTTGCTTTAGCCAAACTTGCTTCAACATCTCTAGTAGAGGTTTGGTATATTTTGGTTTTAATTTCGTCCCAATTGTATTGCTCAAAAACGGATTTAAATGTATTCATTGTTTTGTTTTTCACGCAGATTTCGCAGATAATGCAGATTAAATTTTATTTACTATTCGATTAATATTGTCTAGAATATTTACACAATTAAAATTGACTAATAAACCAAGTTTTTTATCGGTTAATTTTAAATAGGTTGTTAGCTGTTTAAAATTAACTGATTTTAATTCTTCAACAGATTTCAATTCAATTATGACTTTGTCTTCTACTATTAAATCCAATTTAAATGAAATATCTAATAAGATATCATCATATTTCACAGGTATTTCAATTTGTTTAGAAACCTTTAATCCATCTTTTTTTAGTTGATAATAAAGGGCACTTTCATATACAGATTCCAATAAACCAGGACCTAAAGTATTGTAAACTTTAAAAATTGAGCCTCGTATTTTATATGATATTTCATTTTCGGTCATAATTCATTAATTTTAGTTAGTAGTAACTAAAATTAATGAATTTTCTCACGCTGACTGGATGGTTTCTATAAATAAATTAACTGTTATTTTAGAATCTGCTTAATCTCCAAAATCTGCGTGAAAAAAACTACTCGTATAAAAATGCCGTCAACGGGCTAGAAGCTACAGCATGCTTGTATTGTTGTCCTAGTTTGGCTTCATAAGCTTTTCTGCCAGCAATTACGGCTTCTTTAAAAGCTTCTGCCATTAATTTTGGATTTCCTGCCACGGCAATAGCTGTGTTTACTAGAACAGCATCAGCACCTAATTCCATTGCTTTTGCAGCATCTGATGGAGCACCAATTCCAGCATCAATAATCACGGGAACTTTACTTTGTTCGATAATGATTTCTAAAAAATCGATGGTTTTTAAACCTTTGTTACTCCCAATTGGTGAGCCCAAGGGCATCACTGCTGCTGTTCCTGCATCTTCCAATCGTTTGCACAAAACAGGATCAGCGTGGATATAAGGCAATACAATAAAACCTAATTTGGCTAACTTTTCAGTAGCTTTCAAGGTTTCGATAGCATCGGGCATTAGGTATTTTGGATCAGGATGGATTTCCAATTTTAGCCAATTGGTTTCTAATGCTTCTCTGGCTAATTGCGCCGCAAAAACAGCTTCTTTAGCATTTCTTGCTCCCGAAGTATTAGGCAATAAATTGATTCTTGGATGCTTTAAATGTGATAAAATAGCATCAGTATCGGTTTCTAAATCAACGCGTTTTAAGGCTACGGTTACCAATTCGCTTCCTGAAGCCAAAATAGCTTCTTCCATCTGATTATTCGAACCAAATTTTCCTGTTCCTAAAAACAAGCGGGATTCGAAACTTTTGTCTCCTATGTTAAACAATGTTGTATCCATATAATTTTTCGTTAAGTTGGCTAATGAGTTTCGCTTTGCTGTCGCTTTCGGTAATTAAACCTGACACAGCAATACCGTGAATTCCAGTTTTAATAATGGCTTCTACGTCTTCAGTTTGAATTCCTCCAATGGCATAGATGGGTGTGTTAATTTGATTGTCGTGCATTTTTTTCATCAACTCAGCAAAACCTTCGAGTCCCAAAATCGGACTTAGATTTTCTTTGGTTTTGGTGAATCGAAATGGTCCTAAACCAATATAATCGCAACCATTTTTGGCGTGATTTTGAATGTTTTCGAAAGTATTAGCCGTACCACCAATTATTTTGTCGTTTCCTAAAATTTCTCGGGCTTTGGCGATTCCCATATCCGTTAAGCCTAAATGTACTCCATCGGCATCAATTGCTTTGGCTAAGGCTACATTGTCGTTGATAATAAAGGTGGCTAGGTATTCTTGGCACAGAGTTTTTACGGCTTCCGCCAAAGTAAAAGTGTCTTCTGAAGTAGCATTTTTGAAACGCATTTGAATCCAGTCGCAACCGTGATCCAAAGCCTGGTGGATATTATACAATTGTTCCTCAACTGTATTTCCTTGTGATATGTATTGTAAACGACTAGACATAGTGATTTCCTAATTGTGATGGGTTTGACAATAAAAAGTGTTCAATATAATTTTTAGCATTGGAACAAGCCATTTTTATATCTTGTTCTAAAGCAATATTGGCTGCAATAGCCGAAGATAAAACGCAACCAGAACCATGTTTGCCAAAAAGCAAAGTCTCTTTTGGCGAAAGCCTCAGAATTTTATTTTTTTTATATAAATAATCAATGCCAATTTCCTCAGAGCGGTGACCGCCTTTTAGCAAAACATCACAATGTTCCGAAAGTGTTTTGGCAATTGCATCGGCATCTTTTTCATTCGAAGACAATTGCAGGATTTCATTATAATTAGGCGTTATCAGATCAATTTGCTTTAGGATTTCGATTAAATCCGTTTGTTTTTGAATCGTTAAAAAACCAAATTCAGTAGTTGATTTTAAAACTGTGTCCCAAACTATTTTTGTTTTTGGCGAAAGCCTTTTTACAGCAAAAACAATTTCTTTTAGGTATTCCAATGAAGGAACAATTCCAATTTTTACTGCTTTTATAGGATATTTTTCGAATAAGACTTCGATACTTCGCAAAACAAAATCAAGATTAGTCCATTGCATTTCGAAAAACTCGCTTTCGGTTTGAATGGTGTTGCCGGTATTGATGGCAAAACCATGCACCCGATGTTGTTCGAATGTTTTAATATCAGCCAAAACACCCGCTCCAGCTGTAGGATCAAAGCCCGCAATAGTTAAAGCGAAAGGACGATTTGTTGGCATGATTTAAAATTTTCTATTGGGTTATTGCTGTTCCAAATCGTTCCTAATAAAGCAACTTGGTCAAAACCTGACTCTACTATTTTTTTTATATTCCCAAATTCGATTCCGCCCAAAGCGACTAATTGGGTGTTGAAATTGGTTCTTTTTTTAATTTCTGAAAATAAATCTACTTTCGGATGATAGTTTTCTTTAGAAATACTGGGATAAACAGGACTTAAAAACGCATATTGAAAAAAGAGCCTTAAATGATTAAAATCTTCAATAGAATGTGTCGATGTTGATAGACGAATCCTTCTTTCATTGTATTCGTATAGCTTTTTGGTACTGATATCTTTTCTTTTTCTTTCAGATAAATGAAGACGAGTTATTCCAAAATCTTCTGCTAAATGATGATGACTGTGTAAAACCAGTTTGTCGTTATAATCCAATCCAATTGCCAAAATAAAAGCTTTCATTTTTGCTTCTGAAAAATCAGGTTTCCGAATATGAAATAACTCCAAACCCTCTTCAAAGAGAGAATGGATAATGTCAATTTCGTTTGCTATCGCAGTTGGATTGGATATGATTATCATGTTTAGTAGTATTAAGATTTGAGTATTAAGTATTAAGAAATTTAATTTTAAAAGTCTGGATACTTAATACTTCGATCTTAGTTCTTTTTAGCTATAAATCTCTTTTCCTTGCTCTATAAACTCTTCTGATTTCTCTTGCATTCCTTTTTTAGCTTCTTCTACATCACGAATTTCTTGTGATATTTTCATTGAGCAGAATTTTGGTCCACACATAGAACAGAAATGTGCTACTTTAGCTCCATCAGCAGGTAAAGTTTCGTCATGAAATTCACGAGCTGTATCTGGGTCTAAAGCTAAATTGAATTGGTCTTCCCAACGGAATTCAAAACGTGCTTTACTCAAGGCATTGTCACGGTATTGAGCTCCCGGATGTCCTTTGGCTAAATCGGCAGCGTGAGCCGAAATCTTATAAGTAATAACACCGTCTTTTACGTCTTTTTTATTTGGTAAACCAAGGTGTTCCTTTGGAGTAACATAACATAACATCGCACAACCGTACCATCCAATCATAGCAGCTCCAATAGCAGAAGTGATGTGGTCATAACCTGGTGCAATATCAGTTGTTAATGGTCCAAGAGTGTAAAATGGAGCTTCAGAACAATGTTCTAATTGCTTGTCCATGTTTTCTTTAATCATGTGCATTGGCACGTGACCTGGCCCTTCGATGAAAACTTGTACATCGTGTTTCCAAGCTACTTTTGTCAGTTTTCCTAAAGTTTCTAATTCGGCAAATTGAGCCGCATCATTAGCATCGGCAATAGAACCCGGACGTAAACCATCTCCAAGAGAGAAAGCTACATCGTATTGTTTCATGATTTCGCAAATTTCTTCAAAATGCGTGTATAAGAAGTTTTCTTTGTGGTGAAATAAACACCATTTTGCCATAATTGAACCACCACGAGATACAATTCCTGTAACACGATTAGCAGTTAAATGGATGTAACGCAATAAAACTCCAGCGTGAATTGTAAAATATGAAACTCCTTGTTCAGCTTGTTCGATTAAAGTATCACGGAAAACTTCCCAAGTTAAATCCTCAGCAATTCCGTTTACTTTTTCTAAAGCTTGGTAGATTGGCACCGTTCCAATTGGTACAGGCGAATTACGGATAATCCATTCTCTAGTTTCGTGAATGTTTTTTCCAGTAGATAAATCCATGATTGTATCAGCTCCCCAACGGCAAGCCCAAACTGCTTTTTCTACTTCTTCTTCGATAGATGAAGTAACGGCGCTGTTTCCAATATTAGCATTGATTTTTACCAGGAAATTACGACCTACAATCATCGGCTCACTTTCAGGGTGGTTGATGTTGTTAGGGATAATAGCACGACCAGCAGCAATTTCGCTTCTAACAAATTCAGGTGTGATTTTAGATTTTGGTGTATTTGCACCAAAACTATGTCCTGCGTGTTGGCATTGCATTGCTTTTTGAGCCGTTTCTAATTGCTCGATACGTTGGTTTTCACGAATGGCAATATATTCCATTTCAGGAGTGATAATTCCTTTTTTAGCGTAATGCAATTGAGAAACATTTGCTCCTTTTTTAGCACGCATCGGTTTGTGTAAATATTCAAAACGTAGGTCATTTAATTTTTCGTCACCTAGTCGTTCTTTTCCGTATTCAGAAGATATTTCAGTTAATTCTTCTACGTCGTTACGGTCTATAATCCATTGCTCACGTAGACGTGGCAAACCTTTTCTAACATCGATTTCGATATTTGGGTCGGTGTAAGGACCTGAAGTATCATAAACTGTTACTGGAGGATTTTTTTCTACACCACCTTTAGAAAGTTTAGTGTCAGATAAGCGAATTTCACGCATAGCTACTTTTATCGGGTGGATTTCACCATCGATATATACTTTGGTCGAATTAGGAAAAGGGGTTCTAGAGATTTCTTGTTCGTTGTTCATTTTTTTGAAGTTATGAGTTATATGTTATGAGTTTTGTGTAACATCCAGTTTCTTATAGTTGATTTGTTATTCCAAGGATATAAATTGGAATTTGGAATTTAATTTTTGGATTTTTAAAATGTTTAACCGCCTTGAGTAGCAGATATAATTAAAATGTCGTCTGTTTCTTGAAGGATGTGCGAATTCCAATTAGATCTAGGAATTACAACGCTGTTTATGGCTACAGCAATACCGTTTTGTTTTTGGGGAATTTCAATGTCAAGCAAGGCTTGGATGTGTAAAACATCTGCTTGAAATTGTTTGATTTGATTGTTGATTTTTAGTTCCATTCCGTTACAATTTTAGTGTAAATTATACTTTAGGAATGGCTACAAAGCGCCCAAAAAATGGGACTATGGAAGTCATCTTACTTTTTCCTACGCTAGTATGAACTAGATCAGGTTCGAGGGTAAAGTCTCAGCCTAGTTCCGAAGTCTCGGAAGCAGACACCCCTAAAGTGTGCGACAAATGTAATGAAAATTTTAGTATTCAGTCACAGTTTTTAGTATTCAGTTTGAAAAATCACAAATTTAGATTTTATGTAAACTATTGCAACTGAATACTGAGACTGTATACTGAGACTTAAAACTGCTTACTGATTCCTTGTCCAACAACTTTCTATGTGATCATTGACCATTCCAGTGGCCTGCATGTGTGCATAGACTACCGTTGAGCCTACGAACTTGAATCCACGTTTTTTTAAATCTTTACTGATATCGTCCGAAAGAGGAGTGGTGGCAGGAATGTCTTTTAAGAATTTTAGGTTGTTGTCTATGGGTTTTCCATCTACAAAATCCCAAATGTATTTTGAAAAACTACCAAATTCTTCCTGCACTTTTATAAAAGCTACAGCATTAGAAATGGTTGCGCGCACTTTTAATTTGTTTCGAATAATTCCCGGATTGAGTAGTAATTCCTGGATTTTATCTTCGGTATAGTTAGTAATTTTTTTATAATCGAAATTGTCGAAAGCTTTTCTAAAATGTTCTCTTTTTGCTAAAACAGTATACCAACTCAATCCTGCCTGAAAAGTTTCTAGGGTAAGAAATTCAAATAAAGTAGCATCGTCATAAACAGGGATTCCCCATTCTTCGTCATGGTATTTTCGGTATAAATCGTCTTTTTCGCACCAGGCACAACGTGTTTTGTTTTCCATGATTATTTAGTATGAATGTATTTTTCGATTATGGAATGTCCTAAATAAATTAAAGGAGTCAGTAAAATAGCAATAATCAATTTTACAAAATAACCTGTAAAAGCAGAGGCTATATATTGTTCGGTAGTGATTTTTCCTGTCATCCAAAAGGCAATTCCAAGGACGATAAAGCTATCAAATAATTGTGAGATTACGGTAGATCCCGTGCTGCGCAGCCAAATCATTTTTTCGCCTGTTTTATTTTTGAAATAATGAAAAATACTAACATCTATAAGTTGGGAAACCATGAATGCGGTAATGCTGCCGACGATAATCCACATGCTTTGTCCAAAAACAGCATGAAATTGTGTGTCAGTAACGAGTTCGTTGCCTTTTACGGCGGGTATTTTTAAAGCAAAATAAAGTAATACAAAACAATAAGCAATTAAACAGGCGGTAATTATAGAGAGTTTTTTAACGCCTTTTTGACCAAAGTACTCATTGATTAAATCGGTGCTTATAAATACAATGGGCCAGGGGAGAATTCCGATACTCATTAAATAAGGACCAATGTAAATGAGTTTTCCGCCTATTAATTCGGCTACAACGGCATTTGTAATAAATATTCCGGCAAGAATTACATATACGGTGTCTTTTTTGGATTGGAACATAGAAAATAATTTGAAACCAAATTTAGACTATTATTTTGAAAAGACATAAAAAAGAAAATCCATCTCATTTAACATGAGATGGATTTTATATATAAATGTTTGGGTTATTGATTAACCTAAAGTAACTCTTTTGAAAGCTGTGATTTCAACGTTGAATCCTTTAACATGATCACCAACTTTTTTACTGTCATCTTTGATGAAGTTTTGGTCTAATAATGCTTTCTCTTGATCTAAAGTAGTATTGTCAGAGATGAAACGTTGTACTTTACCTGGAATAATTTTATCCCAAATTTGTTCTGGTTTACCTTCAGCTTTTAATTCAGCTTTAGCATCTTCTTCAGCTTGTTTTAAAACGTCTTCAGTTAATTGAGAGAAAGAAATATATTTAGGAACATTTTTTAAAGTTTTTCCTAAACGTTTTGCTTCTTCATTTTCTTTTTCGATTATTGCAATACGAGCATCAAGTTCAGAAGCAACGAAAGCTGGATCAAAATCTTTGTAAGATAATGTATCAGCACCCATAGAAGCAACTTGCATGGAGATGTCTTTAGTTAAAACGTCAGCGTTAGCAATTGGAGCAGAAATAGCAGTTAATGCAGCAATTTTGTTAACGTGAACATAAGATCCAACGAAAGCACCTTCTACGATTTCAAAACCACCGATTTCGATTTTTTCACCAATAACACCAGTTTGCTCAATTAATTTTTCAGCAACAGTAATTCCGTTGAAATCTGAAGCTAAGAATTCTTCTTTAGAAGAAAAGTTAATTGCTTTTTCAACTAATTCTTTAGCTAAAGCAACGAAAGTTTCATTCTTACCTACGAAATCAGTTTCGCAGTTTAAAGTAATGATAGCTCCTTTAGTTTTGTCAGCATTAATAAAAGAAACAGCAGCTCCTTCAGTAGACTCACGGTCAGAACGGTTATCAGCAACTTTTTGCCCTTTTTTTCTAAGGTTTTCAATAGCTTTATTGAAATCTCCTTCAGCTTCAACTAAAGCTTTTTTACAGTCCATCATTCCGGCACCTGTAGTTTGTCTTAATTTATTTACGTCCGCAGCCGTTATAGTTATAGTTGACATAGATATTGTGTTTAAATGTTAAAAGTAAAAATTCCAATCTTCAAATCCCAAATTCCAACGTTATCAGATGGTTAAAAATCTGATTTAGGAATTTGGAATTTAAAATTTGGAATTTAAATTTGATTTATTCTTCAGTTGCTGGAGCAGCAGCTTCAGTTGCTACTGGAGCTTCTTCAGCTACAGGAGTTCCTTCAGCAGTTTCTTTATCAGAACCTCTTTCAGAAAGTCCTTCGATAACTGCAGCAGTTACTAAAGATAAAATTTTATCGATTGATTTAGAAGCATCATCATTGGCTGGGATAACGTAATCTACTTCACGTGGATCAGAGTTAGTATCAACCATTGCGAAAACTGGAATGTTTAATTTTTGAGCTTCTTTTATTGCGATGTGCTCAGCTTTAATATCTACTACGAACAATGCAGCTGGAAGTCTAGACATATCAGCGATTGAACCTAAGTTTTTCTCTAATTTAGCACGAAGACGATCTACTTGTAAAC